>JBDTQH010000014.1:0-112785 GCA_039932335.1 Chloroflexota bacterium | reverse complement strand
ATGGAAACAACTCTCTGAGTACCCTGGTAGTCCACTGGGACGGTAGAACATGGACGCAGGTGCCAAGTCCCAATTTTGCAAGCGCCAACAATGAACTGAAGGGAGTAGTGGCTATTTCCGCCATCGATGCCTGGGCAGTGGGATACGCTAATATTACCGAGTCCATCTCTCAGCCGATTATCATGCACTGGGACGGCACGTCTTGCATTCTCGTGCCTAACTATCGTAGGCGCTTGAGAAGGATATCGAAGCAGAGACGTTGAGCATTACGACCCGGAGAGTGGAGCAGTTAGAGCCCTGTGATGCTATCAAGTAGACTTGCACAGAGCTCTATTGTGATTATCTAAGGCGGCATGGCAGCGGAGCACCATATCGCCATGAGCAATTGAATGGCTGCACGCAAGGCTCTAGCCTGCTGGCTGGGGCAAAGCGTGCAAGCCGGGCTACACGTAGCTAGATCAGGGCGACCACCGCCGCTACCGCCGCTTTTCCCAGGGCCTCAGCGAGTTGCTTCGCAAGACCTGCCACCATGTCCGCCACGGCTCCCTCGAGGCGTGATCCGGCATACGCATTCCACCTCCACACTGATGAAACAAACTGCTGATCCCAGTTTGCCGCGACGAAATCGCTATGCGTGTTCACGACCCAGTTGTCATCCGCACTACCCGGCTCCAACGCGCCGTAAGTCCTACCCTCGTGGGTCACAGAATAGGCCAGCCCGTTGGGGGTCATGAGGACCACGACCAGGCTCATGTCATATGAATCGAGCCCGCTGTCGTTGAAATGGCCGGAGAAAGAGATGTCGCCCAACCGCGTAAGGGCCAGGTCAAACCAGCCGCCAACGGCAACGCCGGCTCGAAACGTGACATTGTCGTGGATATGCACGATGTTACTGTGCTCCACAGCATAGCCACCGGGATACCAGTAGGCATCTCGCACCGAGCGGTTGCCACCCTTCCACCATACTTCCAGACTGCCCGGGACGCGGGAGACGGCTGCGATACCACCGGCGGTGGAGGCCCCGGCAAGGGGCGACAGTTCATAGCGCTGCCAGGTAGCCCCCTCATACCAGAACGCCCCCTGCACAGAGCCGTCCGGGGCTATCCACCACACTTCGATTGTGCCGCCGACCCGAGAGGCGACCGCGACGCCTCCGGTGGGTGAGGCACTGCCGGCCGGCGCCAGCTCATAGCGCTGCCAGGCGGCCCCGTCGTACCAGAAGGCTCCCTGCACCGAACCGTTCGGGCCCATCCACCATAATTCCATGCTGGTCGGGATGCGTGCAACAGCTGTGATGCCTCCGGTGGGTGAGGCACTGCTGGCCGGCGCCAGCTCATAGCGCTGCCAGGTAGCTCCCTCATACCAGGACGCCCCCTGTACAGAGCCGTTGCCGCCCATCCACCATAATTCCATGCTGTTTGGAACTCGGGAGACGGCCGCGACCCCACCTGTGAGCGATGCACTGCCGGCCGGCGCCAGCTCATAGCGCTGCCAGGCGGCCCCATCATACCAGAACGCCCCCTGTACAGAGCCGTCTGCGGCTACCCACCACACCTCGATAGTGCCGGGGGCCCGGGAGGCGGCCGCGATGCCTCCGGTGGGTGAGGCACTGCCGGCCGGCGCCAGCTCATAGCGCTGCCAGGCGGCCCCGTCGTACCAGAAGGCTCCCTGCACCGAACCGTTCGGGCCCATCCACCATAATTCCATGCTGGTCGGGATGCGTGAAACGGCTGTGATGCCGCCGGTGAGCGATGCGCTGCCGGCCGGTGCCAGTTCATAGCGCTGCCAGGTAGCTCCCTCATACCAGAAAGCACCCTGTACCGAGCCGTCTGCGCCCGCGTGCCATAATTCCATGCTGGTCGGGATGCGTGAAACGGCCGCGACCCCGCCAGTTGGCGCGCTAGAGCCGCCAGGTGCTAGTTCGAAATAGTTCCAGGCCATTGCTTTACCCTCCTCATAGATTGCCGCGGCAAGCGCGGTCCCCTGTAGCGTACGCGCTAGGGGGCGGTGTGAAGCTGCCCGGTGTAGGTGCCTTGCGGGCCCGTTGGCATAACTACTATCCCGACCTCGTCGAGCGTGCCATGCAGACCTGCTAGTCCACCAGTCCCACTGACAATCGTTTCCATACCGCGGAATAGGCCATCAGGCCCACCCCCAGTGAGGTTGAACGTCAAGGTGCCGGACACCCCGTTGACGGTACCGGTGAACACTTCTACATCATGGAAGTTGGCGCTGCCATCCTGGTGGAAGATCAAGGTGCCGTTCAGTGTCGAGGTGCCTTCCAGGTTGCCGGTGTAGATAGCTTCTGCACTCAGGTCGACGATCATGTTGCCTCCGGCGAACCGAACGCTGTTGAAGGTGGACGAGGTGTAGGTAAACGTACCGCTCACCAGCGACGGTGGCGATGCAGACGCGCCGCTTGCTCCAACCAGGGTGATCAGCGCCGTTATTGCTGCGAGAGCTAGACTGTATAGACGTTTGCTAAACATGGGTTCTTCTTCCTTTCGATGTGGTAAGGCTCCACCCGTTGCGTGGGCCTCAAGATTATTGAGGCTATGTGCCACGCCACCGGCGAGCCGTTGCAGCCTGCTACACAAACTTTGGACCGGAGCCTCCCTTCGCCGCCTCCTCTTCATGGCACCGCGCCCATATCAGGAAGCTGTCCGATGATGCCAACGTTAGCGCAAAATGAGCAATGCCGCGATTAGATCTGGGACGGCCGCGCTGCTCGTTTTGCGCCCGTGGCGTACGCGCTAGGGAGCGGTTTGGAGCTGTCCCGTATAGGTGCCTCGCGGGCCGTCCGGCAGAACAACGATCCCCACGTCGTAGAGCGTGCCGTGCAGGTCCGCGAGGCCGCCTGTCCCACCAGTGATCGTTTGCGTGCCACGGAATAGGCCAGCAGGCCCACCCCCCGCAAAGTTGAAGGTCAAGGTGCCGGCAACCCCATTCACGGTACCGGTAAAGACCTGCGTGCTATGGGCGTTGGCACTGCCGTCTGCGTGCAAGATCAGGGTGCCGTGGAGCGTCAATGTGCCTTCCAGGTTGCCGGTGTAGTCAACCGTTGCACTTACGTCGACGATCATGTTGCCTCCGGCGAACCGAACGCTGTTGAAGGTAGATGATGTATAGGTAAAGGTGCCGCTGACCGGCTCTGGCGACGCAACGGCAGCGGTTACCCCGGCGGAGACAAGGAGCGCCATTACTGTGACGAGAACTAGACTGAATAGACGTTTGCGAGACATGGTTGTTTTCCCCTTTCGATGCATGTGGCTGATAATCTTCTTTCGTTACTCAGTAGCTTTATTTGACGGTCTTGAGCCTTCACTCCATCACTCCTCCTTTCCGACTTACCGCTTCGGCCTTTGCAGATCGTCGCTCCCGGCACTTCAATGAGGCCGTCTTTACCCTCGAAGCTGCGGACTTCATCGCCGAGCGGCCTCTGCGGCTTGCCATGCTGCTCCGGACCCGATCCTTCGTTCCCCCATCCTGATAGTCGCCTCATATTCGGCAACAGGAAGGTGGGTGCTGAGTATGGCATACTGGCAGTAGGAATCGGCGATTCTTGTGCTATAATTTCTAATATAATTACTCCTATGAAAAGTATTAGTATTCTAAACTGGGAGTCTAGGGCCTACTATGAGCTAGCTTGTGATGGCGGTTGCATAGGTGCTGCTGCTTAAGAGTCTTCTGGTCGTGGCGTACCCCGCAGGAGGATCATAGGATGGCTGTCGCTGAGCAGTTCAAAGACTGGTTTAAGCAGCGGCGCAAGTCGCTCGACTTTACGCAAGAAGAGCTAGCACGCGATGTTGGCTGTTCGGTTGCGACTATCCGCGGTATGGAGCAGGGAGGGTTCCGGCCATCGCGCCAGCTTGCTCAGATCGTCGCGGCCGCATTGGAAGTCCCCACCGAGGAACAGGCCGCGTTCGTCCAGTGGGCGAGAGGCACCGCGGCGAGGCAGGAACTGCGCGCCGTGGGTCTTCCCGCCTCAGCCGGCCTGGCAGATCCCGGCCTGGCCGCCCAGAACGGGCACCAGCAGGCGGGCAACGGCAACGCTCAACACTCGACCGACCAGCCGCCTATCAGTGCTCCCCTGAACCCCTATAAAGGCCTGCGCGCCTTCCAGGAAGCCGATGCCCCCGATTTCTTCGGCCGCGACGCGCTGATCGGACGGCTCTGCGCCCGACTTGGCGAAGAAGGTGAGCTGTCGCGATTCCTCGCAGTGGTCGGCTCCTCCGGTGCGGGCAAGTCGAGCCTCGTGCGGGCCGGGCTCATCCCGATGCTGCGCCGAGGTATGCTCCCCGGTGGTGCTAACCCGCTTGTCGTGAACGTCATCCCCGGCGCGCACCCCTTCGAAGAGCTTGAAGCAGGCATACTGAGGGTGGCGGTAAACCCGCCGGACAGCTTGATGGAGCAGTTGCGCACCGACGAGCGCGGGCTGACCCGCGCGGTCAATCGCGCTCTGCCCGAGGACGAGAAGAGCGAGCTTCTGCTGGTGATCGACCAGTTTGAGGAGCTGTTTACCCTGGTGGCTGACGAAGTGGTGCGGGCCGATTTCATCGACAGCCTCTTCGTCGCGGTGGGCGATCCGCGCAGCCGGCTGCGGGTAGTGATCACGCTACGCGCCGACTACTTCGACCGCCCGCTGATGTATCTGCCCGCGACCGAACTGTTGAACCGGCGTAGTGAGCTGGTTGGCCCCCTATCGGCAGGCGAGATGTACCGGGCGATCACTGCCCCGGCGCAGCGAGTGGGGCTAGAACTGGAAAGTGGTCTGGCCGACGCCATCTTGCAGGATGTGGCCGAGCAGCCCGGCACCTTGCCCCTATTGCAATACACTCTAACCGAGTTGTACGAACGGCGCACCGGTCGCGTCTTGAGCCTGGCGGCGTACCGTGCGAGCGGTGGAGTATTCGGTGCGCTCGCTGGCCGTGCCGAGAGCCTGTACATGGGACTGAGCGAGCAGGAGCAGGCGGAAGCGCGCCAGCTGTTCCTGCGGCTGGCGACACCCGGCGCAGGCGTGGAGGACACCAGACGGCGCGTACTCAGGTCTGAGCTGGCGTCGGCAGTACAGGATGAGGCTGCCTTGCAGCGGGTGCTGGAGTTGTTCGGCCGCTACCGCATGTTGACGTTCGACCGCGACCCGCTGAGTGGTGGTCCGACGGTGGAGGTCGCGCACGAGGCGCTACTGGGGACCTGGCCGCGGCTGCGCGAGTGGCTGGTCGATAGCAGGGAGCGCTTGCATACTGAGCGCCGGTTGATGTTATTGGCTGACGAATGGCGTGCGGCAGGAAAGGACGCGAGCTTTCTCGCGAGCGGAACGCGGTTAGCCCGGTTCGCTGGGCTGGCGGAGGAAGCCGGCCAGCCAGGGGCCCTTGCGCTGACGGCAGAGGAGCAGGCGTATTTAGCCGCCAGCCTGGCCAGAGAAGATCAGGGACGGCAGGAGGAGGAGGTCCGGCAGCACAAGGAGCTGGCACTCCAGAAGCGCGCGGCTAGCCGGCTACGGGTGCTGGTCGGTGGCCTGGCGCTCTTCCTGCTGGTCGCCAGCGGCCTGTCCTTCTTCGCCTTTGGCCAGCAGCGCGCTGCTATTGACAGCCTCGCCCACGCTGATGCCCAGCGCCTGGCCGCCGAGGCCAATGTCTTGCTGCAAGCACCGGGGAGCACTTCACCGCCGATTGCCCTGCTCGCGATCCGCTCCATGCGTACGCAATACTCGCCGCAGGGGGACGAGATCCTGAGTAATGCGGCCACCCTGACCTACCCACGGCTGCAACTCACCGGACATACCGGCTCCATCAGGACGGTCACTTTCTCCGCCGACGGCAAGTGGGTGCTCACCAGCAGCACGGATGGGACTGCTGGTACTGCGCGCCTGTGGGACCCACAGACAGGCCAGCCTGGACGCGTGATCTCCTACACCGGCGACTTGCAGGGGGCCTCCTTTTCCCCCGATGGCCGCTATGTGCTCGTCGGGGGCGCCGACAAAGACAACACGGCACGCATATGGGATACTGCGACCGGGCAGGAAGTGCGGCAGTTTCTGGGCCATACCGGGCCGGTGTTAGCAGTCGCTTTCTCCCCGGACGGCAAACAGGTACTCACCGCCAGTGTCGACAGCACGGCTCGCCTGTGGGACGCCCAAACCGGCAAGGAATTAGAGTTGTTTGCCGGCCATAACGCTCTGCTGATAGGGGTCGCTTTCTCCCCGGACGGCAAACAGGTACTCACCAGTAGCGTGGATGGGACGGCGCGGCTGTGGGATACTGCGACCGGGCAGGAAGTGCGGCAGTTTCTGGGCCATACCGGGCCGTTGCGCGGGGCGGTCTTTGCGCCCGACGGCAAGACGGTCCTCACCGGCGGAGACGACAGCACGGCTCGCCTGTGGGATGCCCAAACCGGCAAGGAATTAGAGTTGTTCACGGGCCATACCGGTGGGGTGCGCAGCTTGGCCTTTGCGCCCGACGGCAAGACCGTCCTTACCGGCGGCTACGATCACACCGTGAAATTGTGGAGTGTCGCCACCGGGCGGGAACTACGCACCTTTGCCGGCCACACCGGCCAGGTGAACGGGGTCGCTTTCTCCCCAGATGGCCAATCGTTTGTGACGGCGGGACAGGAAGGCATCGCACTGTTGTGGAGTGTCTCGCTCCCGCCGGTGGCGTCCTCGTTTAGCGGCCACACAGCCCCGGTGTGGTTGGTGTCCTTCTCGCCCGACAGCAGATATGTGCTAACCGCTAGCGACGACGGGACGGCGCGCCTGTGGGACGCCCAGACCCACGCCGAAGTCCGGCAGTTCTCGGGGCTGGCCACGGAAGACAGATCCGGCTCCGCTTCTTTCTCACCCGACGGCCAGCAGGTGCTTACTGCCAACGATGATGGCACGGCGCATCTATGGGACGCGCAGACCGGGGCAGCCGTGACCACCTTCACCGTCGCAACCGGAGATATCTACAACGCCGCCTTTACACCAGATGGTAAAGGGGTGCTCACGACGGACAAGGAAGAAACCTTGCGGACCTTCCGGCTATGGAACGCGCAGACGGGCCAGGAGTTGCGCCGCTTTACCGGCCCCGAGGGTAGCAACACTTTTGGGTTCTCGCCCGACGGCGCGTTTGCCCTGGCGGCCACCGTCCGCGACCCGGTGGGAATCTGGGATATGCAGGCGGGCCGGGAAGTCCGACGGCTGGAGGGCAATACCAATAGCATTCAGAATGCGGTCTTTTCGCTCGATGGCAAGTACGTGCTTGCAGGCAGCCTGGACAATACGGCGCGGTTGTGGGACGCCCAGACCGCTCAGTTAGTCCAGCAGTTTGTGGGGCATACCGCTGCGGTCTTCGGTGTCGCCCTCTCCCCTGATGGCAAACAGGTGCTCACTGGCAGTGGCGACACCACGGCGCGGCTGTGGGATGCTGCAACGGGACAGGAGTTGCGCCGTTTCGTCGGGCATACCGAACAGGTGAACGCCGTGGCGTTCGCGCCTAATGGGCGGCAAATTGCCACCGCAAGTGAGGACGGGACGGCGCGCCTGTGGGATCTCGATTACCAGGATACGATTCGTGCTCTGTGCAGCCGGCTGGTGCGCGATTTCACGGACGACGAGCGGGCGCAGTACAACATCAGTGATAAAGAGCCGACCTGCCCGCAGCCGTAACGCGGACCGTGAAGTGGTAGTGTTGCGACAAGTTAGCCAGGTCCGCCCAGCTCCTACGCGTTCAAGGATAGGCTTCTTATCCCAGCTACCGCTGGCAACGCTGCGTACCCCGAGGTACGCAGCGGTCGGTGTCCACGACTCTACTACTTCCGCTTGTTAGCGAGCGTAGATACTTTCCCATCCATACCCCATACAGCACCGCACGACGATATACATAAACAGTTGGGGCTCTTTTGCTTGCTTCGGAAGGCTGCAAGTTACTCGCTTGCTCGGCTGCCGCCCCACTTTTTCTTGATGAGATCGTCAAACTTATCAGCCGTGTTTGCGACCTGGGCAATAGATAGCGTGAGTTGCTTCTCGCTGCAGTCGCCCATCAGGCTGGCGGTAAGGACAATCTCGTCTTTCGCATTGATGCTGAAGCCGGCAAGGCCGCCCATTCTCTCGTTCTCCCTGAGCAGGGTTTCCAACAGGTCAGTCGAGAGCTTTGTTCCGCGCAGAACAGTCGATGAAATGAGGACGATGGCTTCATCTTCCCACAGAACTCCCACATAGAGTCTCGTAGAGGCTGAGCCGCTATGAATAGTAACCTGAGGTTCCTGGTCACTTAGCACAGCATCAGCCCCGTAATGCCCTTTAATAAAGGAGCCTATGCGCTGGAAGCACATTTCCTGCTTACCTGACCCAAACTCTATACCACTATGCTCTCCATGCTCTTCTTTCCCTTCTAACATGTGTATCTCCTTCCTATTTACCCTGTGAGACGATTATCTGCCCATCGTATGATACGCTGAGCTTTCTCACATCTCTCAGGCGGGCAGGCAGGTAAGGCATGATAGCTGGGTTCATCACCCTGTCTACCTTCAGCCGAACTGTACTCCGCGTGGTAGGCTCGGTCCCTGAAAGCAGCCAATCAACGATGCTTAGGTGCCAGCTTATCTGTACCCCATGCTTGCGGTACCGGTCAGCCAGTTCGGGCAGGAACTGCTTGGTTACCCAGGCTCGCAAGCTCCCGGCGTTATCCGGGACTTGGTGGCAAACCAGATCGCACTGGTCGAGCAATCTCACATCCAGCCCGCCCCCTCGCAGCAATTCGCTGACGGTCGACAATGAGCTTTCCTGCTCCCTACCGCCCGAGAGGCTAACCGCCCCAGACTCGTTCGGTGCATCTGAGGGTGCGGTCAGCACCACCACAGTATCACTTAGGTAGATCTTCTTCCCCTGAGCGTCGTTCATTACTCCAGTGGCCAGTGCCTGTGTCAGGATACCGAGCACGGCCGGGTGAGTTGCCTGTACATTCTCACACAGCAGCACGCTCCACGGCATCTGGAGCAGAGTATGGATTGGCAGTGCGTTGCTGTAGCCGACGTAACCAGGAGATGCGCCGATCAGCATTGTCGTATCGTGCGACTGGATCATGCGCGAAAAATCTATCTCCACCACGCGCTCAGTCGATCCGAAGAGCGCGCCGGCCAGCACTTCCGATAGTTGCCGGCTGTTGCGCGCAGCTGCCCCGGTTAGTAGCACAACTGCATTCGGCCTGCTTGCCGAAAAGTCAAGGCGGCGCGTTGCCACCGATAGTTGATTCACCAATGACTTTACTGCTCCCGGCTTGAGCAGTTCACTCTCGCGCAAGGCCTCTTCCAAGCCTTGCAGCCTTTCGGGCAGGGAAACGGGCATACCTGTGAGGCGTTTTGCTACAGCTTCTGCCGTTTCGATGTCGACTAGAACGTTTCTTCGGGCGAGTGCGTGGGCTACAGGTTCATGGTCGCACAGTCACAGGATAGCGACCAGAGCGCGCTCGAAACGGCTCAGACGGTGGTAAACTCTTACTGGCGGGCCGTCGACGAGCGCAACTACACAGCAGCTTACGAAATACTGTCCAGCAGCTACAAAGCACAAGTAACATTCGAACAATTCAGTAAGCAACTATCTGAGACTGTGGCTCATGCATCAGGTGTGCAGTTCAAGGATGGCACGCAGTTGGCGGACGGCACCATCAGGTTAGCAGTGCAGGTCAGCATAGAGCTAGGTGCCGTGCCCGGCAGCTATAATCGCGGTAATAACGTGCGATTCTTCATACTGGTGGAAGAGAGTGGAGTATGGCGTATTGCTGTGATTGCGACTTCCCCGTGAGGCAAAGTAGTAAATACCACAGAGCCTTAGGCTTGCTTGCGAAAAGTGCACACGAGGAAGACTCATATTCTCCGAACCACAATGTACAATGATATACATATCCCAATAGCCAACAAAATACAAGCGCGAATTACTCTATTATCTGAGGCAACGGTATATGGAGCATCTCGGCAGCACGCCGTTTGGTAGCCTCCCCACGACGATCATAGCGGACCGTGGTACTGACATTCGCGTGTCCGGCCAGGCGCTGCACCGTCGAAATGTCGACAACCTCCAGCAGGTCTGAAATCATAGAGCGCCGGAAGTCGTGCGGGGTGGTTGCGGGCAGACCACCCTCCCGGGCTCTGGCCTGCACAATATCAAATACCGTCCGAGAATCCAGCCGACGCACCCGCAAATGACCGCCCTTTAATATAGGTAGGAATATAGGCCCAGCAGAAGGGGGCGCACCTCCAGCCACACGAAGCCTGAGCCACAGATCCATCAACTGCTTCTGCCCTGTAGCGCTGTAGCAGATCCGGTCTTTACGACCTTTACCTGCGCGCACCGTAACAGCCCCGCTCGCCGGGTCGTAGTCTCCTACGTCTAGATCTGCTGCCTCTGCTCGCCGCAGGCCTGAGCCATACAGCAGTGCCAGCAGTGCCGCGTCGCGCGCCCCGCGCATCGTCAGATGCCCCTCTTTATCCCGGTCGCGCAAACAGACCGCAAACAGCGCGCGCAGCTCCCCCTGGCTAACAGCCCTGCCTCTTGGCAGCGTCTCGCCCCGCACCGATCTTGTGGAGAGGGCGCGCTGGTAGGAATCGGTGTCCATCTGTCCGAGTTCCCACGCAGCCCTCATAGTACCCCGAACTGCCGCCAGCATTCTATTAGCGGTAGCCGCGGCATACCGGTCGGCCAGCTCCGAACGTAGCGCGTCCATATGCTGTATGCGTAGAGCATGCCAGGGCATAGTCTCCCAATCTGCCTGCCCACCTGTCAGCAACTCCGCCGCAATGTTGAGGGCGCCTCTCATCACAGGCCTGCTTGAGGGCGCCAGGCGGAGCAGGTAAACGCGGGCAGGATGACTGTCTGCTGATTGTCGCTCAGCCACTACCGGCGCAAGATCAGTATGACGTTTCTCGACGATGACAATATTGTCACCCTTGTCAGTCAGGTATTGGCCTTGAATGTCATCGAGCTCTGGCATGTAACCCTCCGTGCCGTTATAGGAATCGGCACTTGATCTGTTGTTTGCTAAAACGGAATCCATGTTAAATAACCCCCGAAAACCCCCATTTTAGGAAGTTATTTATACGGGTATTTTACTCTTTTCATGGGGGCTCTGGCCGCGATTTCCACCGAAAGGATGAAAACAGATTGAGTGTTGCGCCAGTGCTGTAGTGCGTTCACTCCATGAGGCCAATACTGTGGGCTCTCCCTGTAAATAAGTTGGAAATGATGGCATGCGTGTATTGTGGTAAACTAGGCCGCTCGAGCAGGAAATATCTCTTTCCTGCATATTTGCATAAGCGAACCCAGAATTGCAAAGCAAAGTTCATTGTGATCGGGGCAGCTGAAAGTATTTGTTGAGACTTATGTTGTTCTAAGGGGATATGTCATTTAGACAAGACATGCAAAGCAAGCGATAGGGCCAAAACGGGTATCAAACCTCTGTGGAGTCTATGACAAATGGAACTCGGTTCTGATTTGATTTAGAAACGGGTGAGGTATTATGAGGAGAGCTTGGTTGCTAACGGCTGGAAACTGGCGCACAGCCAATCAAATGACGCAGGCTCCGGCATGTATTCCAGTACAACTCAGTTTGCCAAAAACGGCGATGTTCTTGAAGTATGTACAACTTCTGGTTACCAGTATTTGAGGCTGTGGCATGACGCTTACTATGCCAGCAATCAATATCATCGAAGGAATAGTCGTGAAAAACGAAATGAAGTTTCCTGGACAGTACAGAATTCTAATAATAGCAACAGGCCTTTTGGCAGTGTTTGCGGCGCTCATTTGGTACAGCGTTACATTGCTCCTGCATCACGATATTAACCCGGACGTTACTATCCATACTCCACCGGAGCACGCTTCTAGCCTGCGGGTAGTCACATCTGACCAATACGCCATCTGGGAGTTTGGCACAGGGGACATATTCGGCTACGACTTACGCAATAAGAAGGAAGTGCCTGTGTCAGTAGGCGAGCCGTACGCACAAGAATGGGCAGACATATCGGGAGTTAGTGTAGTGTATGAGAGCCGCAATGACGAAACGTATGTGCTTCCCTTTGACATAGTGATAAAGAATCTGGAGACTGGATCCACCCGCAAATTCCCTACAGGCACCTCAGCTTATGTCTATCCGAAGATCTACGGGTCACGGATAACCTGGAGCGATGGGTTCATCCTTACGCTTGCTGACCTGGCGAGTGGGGCCACGGAAAAGATAGCCTCAGTTCGGGCCAACTCAGCCGGCAGTATCCAGCAGGTCGAGATTAGTGCTGATTATGTGGTGTGGACTGAGGCAGCCTACTTCAATATCTACGATACGCCCCGCACCTCGTACATAAAAGCATATGATCTCAGAACAGGTTCTGTAAAAAGCATAGTGGAATTTGAAGTTCCTGGCACTGGTCCGTATCCTGAGTATGCGTTGGACGGACATCGACTGGCGGTGAATGAGCCAATGCGGCCCAATTCATACCGAGTGGTGGATCTGGATACAGGCGGAGACACATCAATAAGCTGGGAGGCGCGGGCATCATCTAACATTGTGGCTCCGATCCTGAAAGGCGACCTACTTGCCTGGAGCATATATGATGGTGACCCTGAGGGCCTAAACATATGGGCAGTCGACCTCAAAGCAGGTGGCAAAGCCGTGCCATTGATGACGGGTAACGGCGATCAACTGCCGGTGGGCATTGTGAACGATCAACTGGTGTGGCTCAGTCGGGATAGTGATCCGTTGCACTCTGGATTCGGTTTTGCCCCTATCGGATCACTGTTCGCGTCTGCGCCAGACCGACAAAAAGACCTGGACAAGTGAAGAGCTGACCGCTAGAGTTCACGCAGGCAACTTCGCCGTCCCAGATGTTACAGTCTACTTGGTAGCCCCAGTTTACGGAGCGGCAAAGGAACCAGGTAGGTCCTCACTAGAAGGTGGACACATTTCTGCAGGCCCATTGTGCGCTCCAAATCCATCGCAGCGGGATGCCAAAACTGATGCTACTTATGATGGAGCACCCATGTGCTTGCGTTGTATAGCCGGACCGATTGCTATTCGTTGCAACCGATACGCTTCGTGCCCGTTGTATAGTCCAAAAGGTTATTACCCCGGCAGTGATCCACGTGCTCCGTCTGCCGGGACGCAGTTCGTGACCCGCCTGTTCAAATAGCGCCCGTACCCCGAACATGAATGGAACATACAGGAGATAAGATGTTCTCACCTGGAGCCAGGCGCAATCTATTCTGGGCGCTAATAGTGGCTGCCCCCCTTATCATAGTGCTGCTCGCCCTCGCCTCCGGATCGGTGTTACAACGAGCGGGGGTGATTGTTCCGGACTTATCTCCTACAGCTTTAGCTGGCGCGACTCCAAGCTCTGTAGTGACGCCAACAGGAAGTGGCGAAAGTGTGAGTAATGAAATTATCGTCAGCACGGGCGATAAGGAAAACGCGGCGAGCAGTGATTGCTGGACTTCGTTTGTGCTATCGGGAGCGAACGCAGCTGTAAGTGAGCTTCGTGGAGTGGCGGTACTCACTGAGGAGGAAGCCTGGTCCGTCGGCTACTCCGCACCAGCGTCAGGCGATAACCAACCGCGCACAACACTTATCGAGCGTTGGGATGGCAGCCGGTGGTCCACAGTGCCAAGTCCCAATCCCGCTCAATGGGTGAACTGGCTAAACGGCATCTCAGCTGTATCACAAGATGATGTCTGGGCGGTGGGCGCTTATGGAAACAACTCTCTGAGTACCCTGGTAGTCCACTGGGACGGTAGAACATGGACACAGGTGCCAAGTCCCAATTTGGCAAGCGCCAACAACGAACTGAAGGGAGTAGTAGCTATTTCCGCCATCGATGCTTGGGCAGTGGGATACGCTAATATTACCGAGTCCATCTCTCAGCCCATTATCATGCACTGGGACGGTAAGGCCTGGAGTCTCGTTCCTAACCTGTACACCAGCACAGGCGCAGATTACCTGAACGGTATAGCCGCTGTAGCTGCTGTTGCGCAAGGGGCACCCTCAACTGATATCTGGGCTGTGGGGCGGCGAGATAACGAGCCCCTCTTTCTGCACTGGGATGGCAGCACGTGGACAAACATACCAGGCACGCGCCCAGGTCTTCTGGCCGAAATGCGTGCAGTTGCTGCTTTGAAATCGGATGATGTATGGGCAGTGGGGAGCGAAGAGGGTCACACCCTCATTGAGCACTGGGATGGCACTGCCTGGAAGATCGTGCCGAGCCCCAGTCTTGACCTTCCAGGAGGTAGCTCAGTCCTGCGCGGCGTAGCCGTTACAGGGGCAGAGGACGTATGGGCGGTGGGCGAAAATACCAACTCAAATAATATTGATGCGACTCTCCTGCACTGGGATGGGCAGCAGTGGACCAACGTCAGTAGAACTTTCCAGGAGAACAGCAAGGATACTCAGGCCATTGGCTTGCACGCCATAACAGTGTTAAATGGATCTTTATGGGCTGTAGGGGCTACGGGGGTACTCGGCACTGAAAACTCCTCTACCGACGGAATCACCGTCCGGCGGGCAAGCGTTTCTTGCGCTCCCCTGCCCAAAACTCAGGCACGTATCCTTAGCGGTTACTTAATCGGTTCAGCTATAGCGACAGGGCATTACCTGGTGTGGACCGACGTAAACCCTAATGGTTCCATTTACGCCCACGATTTGAAGACCGGGCGAACGGAAATGATAGCAGGCATCCAGTCGGGTTCTGTGATGCTGGCTGCCGACGACGGGAACATATTGTGGGTGGACCAGAGCAGCAGGATCCATGTGTACGACATTTCTGCTCATACTGATCTGCAACTCGCCGCAAACATCGCGTCACACGGGCCGAACAGATACCCAGCGCTGAACAAGGGAGTAGCCTTCTACCGGGGGGTATTCTACTACGGGGACAACCTTTGCCTACCTCCAAGTCCTGGCGCGGCGCAGGAGAGTTGCGCTCCTACGGATGGAAGTATCTATACACTAGAACTTGCAACAGGGAGGGAAAAGAAAGTTGTGGAGCGTGGGCAACGGCCAGTCGTCGCAGATGGAGTGCTTCTGTGGAGCGCCGAACCAGATTCCCAGCCCATAGCTCCAGAACCCCAGCCTACAGCTATTGAAGAGACGGCAACCAGCAACACCAGCAGCGTCAACGGCACAGGTGATAACAGTGGCAGTAGTGCAGGTAGTGCAGGAGGCGGATACAGCCTGCATATGCTCAAACTTGACGGTAGCCAAGGCGACACGGTCGTTTCACAGGCGGTACAGGGGGGATTCAGCCGTTACGCAGTCTCGGCAGATAACATCGTGTGGGCAGGTTGGGTGGGAGCTGATGCAGCAGTGCGGCTGTACAACATCGGCACAAGTAGCACGAAAGTGATTTCCGGGCAGGGCAAGAGCGCTGCGAGACCCATCATAAGAGGTAACAAAGTGGTTTGGGTGGACCGACCCAACGATGGCTATACCGGTGGAGAGGTAGGCGAGTGGATTGTACAGGTATTCGATTTCGACACTGGGAGCGTTGCGACTGTGTTGAAAGAGCGTGCCACTGCGCTAGATGTGAGCGCCTTGACGCTGCACGGTGATAAGCTCCTGATGTCATATCGTGTAGGTAGTCCGTATGGTGGGTTATACCTCATGGACATCAATAGCGGGAGATAAACGCTCTTGTGATGCAACTGAAGCAGCACAATAAAGCAGCAAACCAGGAATAGAAGAGCGTTGAAACGCACGATGTAAATAACAATCAGACGGCACTTTCTCGATGTGTGCCTTATCAAACCTGATAGAATTAACTGCTATCGTGATACTATCCTCCCAATAAAGTGCCAAAAACGGTCCAGCGTGTTGAAAAAGCCGAATGGAGCCTGGTAAATCAGTAAATCGAGACGAATTCTGAACTGATACGGTCACGAGCAGTGCTTGAGATCGCTTGGACAGAGCCCAATGGCAACACGACCACTGGTCTCAAGGAGTTTTTCAACACGCTCGGACGTTTTTGCACCATACATTGCTCAGGAACTTCAAGATGCCTTCTATCAGGAACAGGTTGCAGGTTGGGCGAGCAACAGAGCGGAAGATACAGTAGCTCGATTCGTAACGTTACCACAGCTTTTCTAACCGTCGCTTGTCTAACCGTCCCCTGAAACGGTTCGCAACTCACCGGCAAGGGTCTCGACTAATTGACCGGCCGGCATACTGCGAGCGAGTGGTGCGCCTTGCCCTGCCCAGTGCGCGCCGTAACCGAATTCGCCCTTCGCGCTCGCGGCCGCGTGCAGTGCTTTACCCGCATCATAGGCAATCGGGTAGTCGGGGCGCGGCAGATCGGTGAGATCGGCTCCAAGCTCGGTGAAGCGATTCACAAGACAGCGAGCCGGTCGCCCCGATATAGCCGTAGTCATGACCGTGTGCACTGTGTCGATTGTGTCGCTATTAAGAAGCGCAGCACGATAGGCAAGGTCGGCACTCGACTCAGGACACGCGATGAAGGCGGTTCCTAATTGTGCAGCAACGGCGCCGAGGCTGAGCGCTGCAGCAATGCCGGCACCGTCCATGATGCCACCCGCTGCAATGACCGGCATGTCAAGTTTCTGTACCAACAAGCGAGTAAGAACCGATGTGCTCAGGCAGTCGTCCGGAGCATCAGGGTTGAAGATCCCCCGGTGACCGCCTGCCTCGAAGCCTTGCGCCACAACCGCATCTATACCGGCGTGCTTGGCCGCCATAGCTTCGGTCAGGTTGGTTACCGAAGCGAGGAGGACCGCACCGGTCGCTTTCAGCACGGCGATGCGGTCTGGATCGGGCAGGCCAAAGTGGAAGCTGACGGCGGCTGGTGCGGCTTCCACCAGGGTCATCAGCATAGCGTCGTCTTCGTTGAAACTCTTATAAATCGACCGCAGCGATGAGGGAGGCGCAACACCAAAAGCATGAAACGATGGCGCCAGACCCGCTAACCAGTTGGCTTCGCGAGTAAGGTCAGGCGATGGCGACGCATGAACGAAGACGTTGACGTTGAAAGGACGATCCGTAGCCGCACGAACATTTGAAATCATGGTTCGGGCACGAGCAGCATCCACCGCTCCCACAGCAATCGACCCAAGCGCGCCTGCATTCGACACCGCCGCTGCCAGTTCAGGAGTTGAAACGCCTGCCATTGGCGCCTGGATGATCGGTAATAATATCCCAAGCCGGTTCAAGAGTGTTGGCATTGTGCCTTTCCTTCTCGTGGTAGAGATACCGTCATAATATGAAGTCGCAAGGAGCACTTTGTTTGTTCACCCAACATCATACCAGACAAGGCAGCCCTGCCAGATCGAACAAACCACTCTATCCAACATTAGAAAAAGGCATTTTGGTCGATTATGCGTCGATTATGCAGTGTAACCACCGGACGAAGCCGAGAGTCAGAATCTCAAACAGGAACGAGCCTGTAGAAATAGCCGGATCGGACTACGCAAAGGCCGTAATAACAGCTTCCCCAAACCGAAATAGCCAGTAATACCGCGGGATATAAGCCAAATTCCCGGGATGGGCCATGATGGCTGGCACTCAAGAGTTTTTCACCAGGCTCAGTCGTTTTGGCACTACTTTAGGCAAGAAGAGCAACAGCTATATCAAAATAATGTCAACAGAGTCACGATGCAGCAGAGCCTATTGCCCAGTCGAGGTCAGCCCAGAGATCGTCTGGGTCCTCGATGCCAACGCTGAGTCGTAAGAGCGACGGTGGTAGGTGTCCCTGGCCTGGGATCGCTGCTCTCCGTTCCATCGTTGATTCCACTGCTCCGAGGCTGGTAGCATGGCGGATGAGCTTTACGTTTCGACAGACACTATCAGCAAACTCAGCTCCTCCGCGCAGGTCGAATGAAATAATAGTTCCGAAGCCATTGAGCACACGTTTGGCTACTGCATGTGTCGGATGTGACGGCAAGCCTGGATACCTCACGCGCGTAACCAGTGGGTGGCTCTCTAGACGCTCGGAAAGCATCATGGCTGTTTGCTGTGCCCGTTGTAAGCGAATCGCGAGCGTTCTCGCCCCGCGGACGGCAAGAAATGCTTCGAGCGCTCCCGGTGTCGCGCCGGTTAACTCGCGAGACTTCCTGATAGCGTGCCAGAGCGCATCGTCTCTCGTAGTCGCGACCCCTGCTAGTAAGTCAGAGTGACCGCCAATGAACTTGGTCGCCGACTGCAGAGACACGGTCGCACCGAAATGGAGTGGCTGCTGATTCAGAGGCGTGGCAAAGGTGTTGTCCACGGCTATGATAGCTCCCGGCTTGCGTGGTGCTGAACATATAGCCTCCAGATCCGCCACCGTTAGGAGTGGGTTCGAGGGCGATTCAAGCCAAATCAGGTCAGCAATACCGGAGGCGCGAATCCAGCCGGCTGTATCATCCACCGCTACACGCTCCACTGACCAGCGCTTTTTTTCAGCTCCTGCTGCTACTAAGCCCGCGACACCTTGATAGCAATCATCCGGTATCACCACAACGGCACCAGCCGTGAGTTGATCAAACACAGACGCAATGGCGGCCATGCCAGAGGCGAACGCTACGGCCTTACCAGACTCCAGTCCGCCGACAACTTCTTCGAGTGCTTCCCAGGTTGGAGTACCATCATCGCGCGAATACTCGCGTCCGCTGCCGATTATGAAGTTCGATGCTGGGATTAGCGGTACGTTCAGCGGAGCGCCGGGCTCGGAAGCGCGCCCGGCCGAGACGAGCCACGATTCCGGTTTGATTCCAAACAAATGATTTTCCATTATTTCGATTCCCCCACAGTTCATTGGACGCTAATGGTTTGGCCAGGTGCTGTATTTTACAGCATTGGCTGGATGTCGGAACAAGCTCTGAACCACCGAAAGCAGCGTCGGTAAATGCCCAGGGAAGCAGCGTAATCATTCTGATATCGGAGTGTCAAAGGGAGAGGATTCGGTACGCCAAGAATCAAGGGAGTAAGCATCAAGGTTAGTTATTAGAGTTGTGAAACTCCGCGTTCAGCCTTTTTGGCACTGCGAAGGAGGAGTGTTAAAAACGGTCGAGCGTGTTGAAAACCGCCTCGGGGCTAGTGATCGTGATGCTGTACATACTTGGTCTGGTCATCTCAAGCACAGATCTTGGTCAAATCAGCACCTCAACACTGCGGCACAGAAATGGATCCCAACGAGTCCTCCTTGCAGGTCGACGCTACTTTTTAACACGCTCATTGCTTTTCGGATTGTGACACGCGGCCCCAACAGGATGAAAGAAGCGGCCCCTGAGGCCACGCCTCGTTCAGTGTTGTAGTTGCCCCTCGGGTCCCTCTGAAGTGTAGACACAAAGGGTTATGTACCGCGAGCTTTTCAATGTAAGGGAAATGGTTATGGCAGTGCAAGATTTAACCCGTCACAATCCAGTTACAACCTTGCCCAGAATTATCTCGGTAAGAATTGTGTGGTTCTAGAGGGATATGTCATTTGTTGGGTTGGCCCGGAGATGGGATTATTAGCACAGACGGGCCGCGCGCGGCCCGTCTCACAAACTAAGGACATAGGGGAGTGGGTAAAATCTGGGCAGTCAGATATCTGACTATTACAAGCAAATCTGTAAGTTCTTAAAGAGCCGATAACTCAAACATACCGGTCTGCCACTCATATCCAACTACGTAGCTCAGCATATAGACCTGCGCATCTTGCAACACTTTGTGATACCGGTCAGGCATGAAATCCCTGCCCTGCTTGCTATCCTCGTGGTAGTATACATCGTCGATTTCTGAGACGAGATACAGACACATCTGCATCATGGCAGCATGTGTAGGGCTTGCTTTCTCGCCCAACAATTTTATCGCCCTGAGGCTACGTTCCGCACCAAAGGAACCTAGAGGCAATCCATAGTCGTGGTTAAAAAAGCAGAATGCAGCGCAGTTAGCGCAGTCAGCTGCCTGGAGGGCCCGCCTAAACTCACTGAGTGATGGGGCGCCTGGACGGCCCCAGGGACTAAGCCGGGGGTGTATTGTGGCGTAAGCGAGATTCATCCGTGCATAGTGAGCCTGGTCGTGTACGTTTTCAGCCATTATATTATCTCCTTTAGATCTCTTTATATGGGTTCGAAAGCATTGAATGCGGGTTAGGGGTAGGCTAGTGAGGCATACCCCCGCTGTTGACGTGTTCTTACAGGCCGGTCTGGGGCGCACCGTTGCCGGGCGTCATGCCGCGGACCCGAAAATACCCTGTTTCGCAATATTCCCGTAGCTCCTCGGCTGCGGCATTGATTGCATCGGCACCCTGGAGAGTGCCGCGCTGCACCTGCGCCACAATAGCAAACGGAACACGCCAGCTTGTCCCGTGCCCCTTATGGTCTCCCCCGGACATTCTTACGACGTCCTCTATATATGCCTCTGTAGGGATCGGACCCCGGAGTGCCATTTTCCCACTCCACCTATCTCGCGACATGCCGTCCATGCCAAAGAGCCGTGCGCGCTCGGACCAGGTGAGCAGGTCATCGACCCGCACCCTGAACGTATCGTCACAGTCGCACTCGTTGTCCAGGTACTGGTTGCCCGTGCAACTCAGCTGTACCCGTACAACCCCCTGCCGAGGCGTCAGCGCCGCTTCAAAAAGCCAACTCTGACGGCGCGCCGCATCGAGCAGCATGCGCCCAGCGTCAGTCAGGTCGCTTTCCAGGACCCGTACGCGGACCGGCTCAATCCTGGGCCTTGCTGAGCGGTTACCTCTGTTGAATCGGTTCTGGTTCATATTATCCATAACGTTCTCATTTTCTCCTTGCTTGGCGTATTGGTTACTGATAATCCGCTTGTTCCCGCTCTCGCGGTTTACATTCGAGCACCGCTCGCGGTTTCTATAATCATTCTTACACAGGGTCAGTCACCATCTTGTCACATTGCTGCCAACCATGCATCAACTGCAATGTAGCAAGACGACTGGGACGCAGATTCCTACTTACGAAGGCGGGCAGCCGCGCAGTTGGTCTCAAGTCGAGCATAGAATGAATGCCATTCCTTGTGGCCTGTGGTTGCAATCGCCTGCTCGCCAATCTCAAAGAGCACGGCTGTCTCGGCCCTGGTAAACGATTGCAGCTTGCGCAGAAGCATTGCCCCGTTAACACCCCAGGCCCTGTCAACGCGGTCATAATCAATTTCCTCTTTTAACACATCAATTAACTGCTGCATAGAATCGGGACGTGGCAGCGGGGATTCCAGGCTCGCAAGCACCATCTTTATTTCATCAATACTGAGCTTGATGAATACACTCTGGGCCGCCCGGTCAAGAATAACGGAAAGGCGGTGAACAGCCTGCCCTATGGCGGACCCCTGGCGATGTTTCTTGGTATTTATGGTAGCGAGGGTTTGACTCAGAAATAATCTGGATTCTGTTTCTGCAACAATTTCTGTATAAGGTCTGTTGTGTTTATTATTTCGCTCATAGAGGTTATCTCGTTCCTTTCATGTATGATCAATAAGCCTGATTCATTTCGGTGCTAACCTGTTTGCTGGTGGCCCATGCCTGAAATTTATGCCCTTACCCTTTGTGCAGAGGCTTGTATTAAACCTCTTATCTCGCTCCTTATTAGAATCTTACATATAATTTGTCGCTTATATAAACCAGAATTGGAAAAATATAGAAGATAGAGCCAAATTTGCGGAATTTGAGCGATGTTCGGGCAGAACAAAGAAGGGTTGAATAAATAATCGGCAGACTAGTAAATGCTAACCGGGTAATATGCACAGACCAGTTTGTTGCTATGTCACTCCAGCTTTCGAGCAGAGACCTGAGCGGTGATATGGCCGCCCAATAGCCCAGCAGCCCGAGTTGCCTGAGTGCCTAGTGCCTTTTGCGCCCTCTGCACCTTGTACACCTGTACGCTGGAAAGTTGGTATCGGCACTTACGCGATTCTGAAAGTAGGCCATGTGGCTGGGGCCGCACGCGGCCCCTCAACCGCTGCAGGTTGAGACCGTCTCATAACGCTTACCAGGTCGATATATCTTATTTAGACTTGAGCTTGTTACACGTGAGGTCACGAACAGGGTGCTGACCGGAGTGTCCGGGTTAGGAGCGTAGTGCCCGGCTACTATTCAGCGACCGGGCACTACGATAAGGTTTATGAGCGTACACCGCTCCATGGCATCAACAAAGCTAATCGCTTACGCATGCCGATGGAACAAACGCGTAAAACTCCACAAACCGCTCGGCCAGGAAGCGAAAGTGCTGCCTCAACGCCAGTAACACCTCGGGCGACTCTGACCCAAACTCAGCGCCGATGCAGGTATCAGCGTCGGACCACATCTCCTCTGGTATATCAAAGTGTATGTTCGTCCATGCCCGCGGCTCTGCCGTCTGAAACAGAGACGCAAATATACGCAGTAGAGCGCCGGTTGCACTTTTGTCCTCAGAATAGTCACAGCCATTCAGTGAGCCAAACAGCCTCATATTCTCCGCACAGGAGACCCCGAGTATCCAGTCGATCCGAATCTCCGGCTCACCATATGTCCAGGCTGGCGTTTTCACGAGCCCGGTAATGTGGAGCGCACCATTTGTGGCGAGCCAAGTAGCAGGGTTGCTGAGGTCCGTGTAATAACCCCGGCTCCAGGTCAAGGCGGTCAACTCGTAAGTCCCGTTGCCGCCGCGCCCTGGTATACGGATAGGCGTTGCGAACGAGCAGAACCCCCTGGCAGCAGGCAGCGCCAGAGTCTCGAGGGGCCATTCCATAATGGAGCGGTCCAGGTGGCGAGCGGCCAACTCCAGGTCAGCGCACATGTTAGCAGGTACGATGAGGGTTTTGCCCTGCTCGGTAATCTCAAGCAACTGCTCAACTGTCTCACTCTCAGGGTTGGGGATCCATCCCTGAGAGTGAGACATAATTTCGAACAGCCGTTTCCGGAGTATCGATGTCAGATAGTCGCCCAGGCTCGCGTGCTGGGCGCATGCGGTGAATACGTCGTCCCCTGACGGCGTCAGGTCCTCTGGGATCTCCAGATATTCGTTGAGCTCAATCGCTCCAGTGTTGCTATTATCTACCATACGTATCCTTGCTCCTTTATATAGGTTATATAGCGGATATAGGCGGCGGTATAATCCTACCTGCGCTACATCCCCCCTCAATGTGCGGCCGCTCCGGGTGCCGCACCGGTCTGCATATGTGTTTTGCAGACGCTTATTGCTCCTTTCCTATTCATGATAAGGTCTATCTGTCACGATCCTGTCACGAGCCGGTAGATTGCAGACGATGTTTACGACTCGTCGTGGCTATCACCACCGGCTCACCATGCTGCCGGAACGCTTATTATTGCCAGATCCGAATGGTTTCTATCCGGTTTTGCGTTTGCTTACGGCCCAAGCACGAATTTTGAGCCCTGCTCAGAGGCTTGTAATAAGACCTCTTTCTTTCCTCCCTGCTAGAATCTTACATATCATTTTTCCAGATGTTAACCGGAATTGAAAAAAATATCGAAAATAGGGCCAAATTGGACGAAAGTCCTGAGATCCTGGGGCGAATCGGACAATTACCAAGGTAAAGAAATAATCGCTAAAACGAAAAAATAGAAAGGCCGGCACACCGATTTGCTAATTATTGGGGTATGACGGCCTTACTTGTGCAGAGACTTGTGGGCCAGATCGAAATGGCCTCAACATTTCCGTCATGCCGAGACGCTGCAAAAGGTATGGGCGCTCACAGGATTTCGCGCGTAGCCGATGGGTGCGCTGATCCACTCGCCCTGCAATACCGTGTGGCCGGCTGTACCGGCGGCGGCGCTGGTGCGGACTCCCCTCGGAAGGCGGTACGAGCTCGTTGGATGGGGCCTCATTATGCAGCTCAGCAATATAGAGGCTGTATGCGCATGTGCAGAAGCTGCGGATATGCTGAAGGTACACGCCTCTCAGACGTATAGTGCATTGTGGCACGCACGCCACTAAAGTGTGGCTGTTTTAGACTCGAGGGAGCGGGGCATGCATAGCAGCGTCAATCAGCAAGATGGTCGTAAGGTACCTGTCAAGTCGCGCTCTTACGGTTGTGGATCTTGGACGGCTATATGCTGTCGCGGGAAGTAGTACGACCTGAGAGAAACTGCATCCCGTCTGGACAAACTGTGGTTGTATGAAGCAGATAACCTACACCAGTCGATGCTCTGCTGGGCTATTTACAGCCATACCTGAAGCGATTCCGCTTACGCAGGCACTTCTACTGCCGGGTTACGCACCCACATCATCGGACTACTGTTAGGGACTAACATCTCAGTGAGGTCTTGCTGCCCGGTCCTGTGACAGATGCGGTGACAGATTCTGTGACGCCCTACATAGTCACATTTGCAGTATCATCTGCTCACCTACGTTCGATCCATCCATGAACTGGGACCGAACTTGCATGCAGCCCCATTTATTGCCTCCCTTACAGAAGGTGATCCGTGATAATTGGCGCTGGTCATGGCGGTCTCCCGTATACCGTCTGCGGTCTGTAGAGCAGCGAAAATTACCATTAATTGGGGCAACCCCATGACCCTTGGAGACGGCATCCGGCGCAATATTGCGTCCGTTGATCCTACCGAACGCGCACTGCTTCGCGATGCGCTGATTGAACTGAGCCACCGATTCTTTCCCGGCAGCAGAACTGATACCTCTGCGCCGGGAGGGGTCAGCTGGTGGTTCAAGCAAGACGAAATCCACCAGGCAACACACGTCCATGGCGGGCCGGATTTTTACCATGGCACCGCGAGATCGTCAACAGGTTTGAAGAAATGCTACGGCAAATAAACCCTCAGCTTTCTCTGCACTACTGGGATTGGACGCAAGATCCGAGAAACATTCCAAACGCCAACCTGGGCGGCGGAACCACAGGTAATCTGGACTTGTTTACCAGTGCTTTCATGGGTGCGAAGAATGGCCTGATCGACGAACCGTGGCTCAGTGCGGGCTATTACGTTCCGGGGGCAGCGAATTACAGAAGCACCAGCCCATTCGATACAGCACACAGTAATCCCGCCGATCCTCCGCGTGAGGTCACCCGGATCGTAGGTGGCACCGGCTCATCCCCTGAATCTGTAGCTAATGACGACTCTATCCTCGGTAAAAGCGATTACGCCGATTTCCGAAGTGACATTTATGGTATCGAAGCGGCGCACAACAGGGCACACGGTTTCGTGAATATGGGTGGAACGCATATCTCCTTTCGAGATCCCTTCGTATTCCTGTTACACTCGAATGTCGACCGGCTTTTCGCCCGCTGGCAGACCGACCCGGCACACCCGGTGAGACTGGAGCCGAGCACAGTTTACGGATCAGAGAGCGCAGACTCGGGCCTGAACGGCAATATCGAGCCATGGTCCACCGGGCACTCATCCGTATTCGGCGAGGAACACTTCACAAGACCCTGGTATGCGCCCGAGAGCCTGGGCGAGCCAAAGACCTATAAGCACCTATCGGTCGTCTTCCCACCTTGTTACGATACTAACCACACAGCTGTTCCTGTTGTGCAGGTTATGAACGCGGGAGTGCCTCCCGTAATCAACTTCAACGATGTGCCAACCGGCGAAACAACGATGCGCGCGGCAGTCTTCCGCGTATACGGTTGCGCCAACACGACCTTACGCGTAAAAGCTGGTTTTGGCCCTGTCGCGCCCTTCTCCATTCTCAGCCCGGCCTCTGGTTCTGTGTCTGTGGCGCACGGTGATAAATTGTATGTCGATGCCCGTATCTGGCTCGCTTATACAGCAGGTCCGGCCGGGGTTCCTGTGCCCGACGGGTCTGTGACTTTTGAATGCCCCCAAAACAGTAAAGAGCTCACGTTCGTTCTGAAAGCCAACGTAATCCCCAGACCTACGGTCGCGGTCGCGATGGCACTCGACCAGTCCGGCAGCATGGACGCTGCGGCCGGCACCTCAGGCAGCACTCGCCTGGCAGTGCTGAAAGACGCGGCCCGCTCCTTCATGGAGTGGATCCAAAAGGACAACGGCGTTGGGGTCGTCCGCTTTGACAATAACGCTTACCCACCCAACGATCCTACGTTCCCCGGTCTGCCCATCACAAAGATGACCTCCGACACAATTGATGCGGCGCGCGCAACAGCAATTGCTGCGGCAAACGCTCACCACACGAACCCGCAGGGTAGCACTTCTGTAGGCGATGGCGTTGACCAAGCGCGACAGGTGCTGAACGCTGTACCACCGGGCGACTACGCTCAAAAGGCTCTGATAGTCCTTACCGATGGGCTGGAGAATGATCCTCTCTGGATATCGGATGTAACCGGCTCGATTGACAGCAGGACGTTTGCAATCGGACTGGGCAATGAGCAACAGGTAAACACCGCAGCGTTGCGAGCCCTTGCTCACTCCACAAACGGTTACTTGCTCCTGACGGGACTCCTTAGTGCCTCAATCGACGACTACTTCAAGCTCAGGAAATTCTTCCTGCAGATTCTGGCCGGTGTGAGCAACACCGACATCATCCGCGATCCTGCGGGTTATATTGCTCCCGGCTCAAAAGTACGAATCCCCTTCTATGTAAGTGATGCCGACATAGATTGCACAGTCCTGCTGATGACCGATGAGAATGTGGTTGACTTCGGCGTAGAAACTCCCGATGGTACGCTCATCACCCCTGGAATGGTTCCAGGATTGGGCATCACATATGCCGTCGGCGCACAGACCAAGTATTACCGCTTCACACTACCTGTTGCTATCGGCACAGGGCAACGAGAGGGTTTATGGTACGCCGTGCTCGAAATCAATGAGAGGGACTACAAGAAAACCCTGACAAGAATGCGTGAACGAAAGGACCAGCAGTTCCAGTCGTTCTCGACGCACGGTGCGCGGTATTGCGTGGTCGCTCAATCATATTCCAACCTCAGGATGGCAGTCACCACCGAGCAGAGCAGCTTTGAGCCGGGCAGCGGTCTGACATTCCGAAGTGTGCTAACTGAATACGATGTGCCAGTAGAGCGACGGGCAGACGTGCAGATTGAGCTAACGCGTCCTGGAGGGTCGGTAGTGACACTCCCTATGGCTGAAACAGATCCTGGTACGTTTGAGCTTGTCACTAGAGCCACATATTCGGGCGTCTACCACGCTCGGGTCATGGCCAAAGGGGCAACGTTGCGCGGCAGGCCGTTCACACGCGAGCAGCTCGCAACAGCTGCTGTATGGAGGGGCGGAGACGATCCGTACCAGCCACCCCGTGGCACCGGTCAAGAGGACTGGCGCAATGTGCTGGCGTGCCTACTGAGCGAGAAGAATATATCACGACAGGTTGAGGAGCGTCTAAAGAAAGAAGGCATTAACCTGGAGGGTATCCGTGATTGCCTGGAATCATACTCTCGGCGTATCCGCTGGTAGCAACTGCTGCTAAAGCGTAATAGAACCGCAACTGACCAGAGGTTTAGTTGACGATGCAAGCAGCCGGCTACTATTCCTCTGATCAGTTGCAACTTTCCAGTGTCTCCTTGCGTCTTGTTGGCAGGCAGTAAGGGAGGCACCCAATCGATAGTCAAGTTAGACAAGTAGTAACCCCGGGAGGGATTTATGGCTTCCAAGATCGTCAACCGCGAAAGATTAGAATTGAAAGAAAAACCGAGACTGCTCTCACCACCTATCATAAGTGAGCCACTCTACCAGTGTGCCATTGCGATAACCGTTTTTGCTTATGAACCCGACGCCAAAATCGAGCTGGAAATCGACGGAGCCGCCCTGCCCGCTGTGCCAGGTGGATTCCCACTACCGGACGGAGTTACAATCCCGGTCGCTGCGCTGGTAAAAGATCAGAAAGTACGCGCCCGACAGACCACATCTTCCGCTCAGAGCGACTGGACCGGCATCGTGACCGTGCGCGACCACACAGAGGACTATCCTGCCGGTCCACCCCGCCCGCAGATCAATCCGGCCCCCGTCTACGAGTGCGGTGTGCGAACAGGGGTTGGCAACGTGCTTACCGGGGGCAATGTGTGGATTACGGCCGATGGCAGCGAAGTAGGGCGCGTCAACGGGTGCAAAGAGCAGCAGGGCGTCAACGTCACACCTACCTATGGGTTCGGTCAAAAGGTTCGAGCGTGGTTCGAACTCTGCAAGGACCCAAGCCCGCCCTCGATTGAGTACACAACAATCAAGCCTCCAAGCCCACCGCCTGCCCCTACATTTGCTACCGTATACGAAGGTGCCCGACAGGTTACAGTTGGCAATATCGTGAACGGTGCCAAAGTAACGTTATACAGGGATAATATCTTGCTCGGCACATGGCCCTGCTGGGGCGACAGAATCACCATTGACGTGGCGATAGTAGGGGCGGGCCAGCATTTTACTGCCAGCCAGTCCATGTGCCCCGGAGACCCGACAAGCCCTCCTGGCGACACAACCGTCCAGCCCTGTTCAAGTCTTCCGGCACCGGAAGTCGGCCCTGTTCAGGCCGGAGACGACCGCATCACGCTCACCCAGTTTGTGTCGGATGCCGTAATCAAAGTCTTCATAAACGGCGTGCAGGTTGGGGCAAGTGGGGGGCCGGTGGTGCTCCTCACCCAAAGAGTAGCCAGGGGTGATACTGTAGTCGTAGTGCAAGATCTCGTGGGGTGCGAGAGTCAGTACGCCCTTGAGATCACTGTCGGCTGTGTCGATCCGCCCATATCAGCAAACCCGGCGTGGCTGGACCTGTTCCCGGTGGGATCGCTCGAATATGCCAGCGGCGGAATTAAAGGCAGCGTCTATTATCCCGCCGAGGACGATGGTAATAATCAACCCTTCAACCAACGCCTGGCGGCGCTCGGCCGTTCACCTATTGTGTTCATGGCCCACGGTAATCACTCACCAGGCGACCCAAGTTATCTTGGATACGACTACTTCCAACACGACCTCGCGAAGATGGGCATCATCGCCGTCTCCGTGGATTGCAATGCTCTCAATGGGGCCGGAAGCGGCGTACAGAACATTGAAGACCGCGCGGACCTCATTATCGACAACATCGCTCACTTTCAGGGCCTCGACACGGACCCGGCATCGGTCTTCCTGGGACACATCGACTTTAATCGCACCGGCCTCATGGGGCATTCCAGAGGGGGCGATGCTGTTGTAGTGGTCCCATCGGTCATCTCCCTAGCCGGGGTAACTATCAAGTCTGCGCTGGCCCTTGCCCCTACCAACTTCCGTTTCTGGGCAGGTATGCCTACGATCCGACCTACCGGACATGCTTTTATGACTATCCTACCCGCCGGAGACGGGGACGTGGTCGACAACAATGGAGCTCAGTTTTATGACCAGGCAGCGCCCGGACCTTTCAAATCGCAGCTCTACATACACTACACGAACCACAACTTCTTCAACCGCCAGTGGGCGTATAACGACAGCCTGAATTATACTCAGCCGCCGGTGATAGCACGCTTCGACCATGAGCGAATCTTGAGTGCCTATGGCTGCGCTTTATTTCGCGCAACTTTGCTCGGGCACAACACAAGAGGCTACCTGGCTGAGTACAGGCTGCCGGCCGGTGTCATGCATCAGCATGTCTATCCGTCCTATGAGCGGGAGAAAGTTACCATCGTCGACAACCACGAAGATGGCAACACTATCAACAAGAACTCCCTTGGAGAACCGACCAGCCAGCTGGCCGGCATGAGCGCTGACGAATATCAGCATGCACATACAGGTCTTGCTTACAATACCTCATTCTACGGTGAAAGCATGGGTATGGTGTGTAAACCGGGAAGGCCAGGCCGGGTATTCCGCTCCGCGTTGAAAGGCACGGTGAACCTCTCTAAAGCGGAGATCTGGATTCGAGCAGCCGAAGTTACCGACGGGTCTAACGTCCCAGGCGGAGCCACCGGCTTCAAGTTAGGCCTCGAAGACGCCAGTGGGGTCCAGGCCTGGGTCGATTCGGATGAGGTTGGCGGCCTGCCGAGACCTTACGACCGAAACCCCGGAATGATCAAGACGATGCTCAAGACGTTACGCTTCAAGGGAGAGTGTTTCAAGCAGGAACGAGGGCTGGAGTTGCGTAAAATCCAGGCCATACTGATCCAGTGCGACCGAAAGGACGAACGCGCGTTTGCTTACGACGACCTACAGATAGTAAAATCAACAGGACAGGAGGGCTAGAGATGTCAAATGATGCCAGCTACCCTATTTCAGAGGGCCCTCGCCCGGATTGGGATTTACCCGATGTCGTAGATATCCAGATTCGAAAGGTCCAGTTCGAGGCGCCCCAGCACCGCAACTTCAGATCGGCCCTGTCAGAGTACAGGCAAGCAGTGGAGTTCCTAGTGAGGACCAGTGGACCAGTTCCGGCAAGGGCGTTGTCACCTGCACTCTTTATAGGCGACGTTCAGGTGATCGAAAACCAACAGATCGGAGAGAACCTCTACCGCTTTCTGGCTTTTGAGCCACAACGTCTCGAACCGGGCTCGCCCATAGGCTGGGGCTGGCTCAACAGCCCGAGGGAACAGCGCCAACTTACCAATTTTCCGTATGAGGGGAGCCCTGGCAGCGACAAAAAGCCTGCGAGCAAGAAACCCCCCAGAAGAAAGTAACAGGATCAATAAAGGGCACCAGCAATATTACTGGTGCCCTTCATTGGTTGCAAGGCAACCATCGAGATAAGAATGCATTCCCGGTCCGGAGTGGGACGGCCGCCGCCGCATATCAGCCCCAGTAGTTGATTGACCGTCCCGCCTGAAGCGAGCATCATTCTCTCCGAGTCCCCGGTGCCTGCATGATGCCATCAAGTGTGACCAACCTCACTGTATCTGCTTCCCCATGTCGAACCTTCACCTTCCTCAGTCTCGTAGGGTCTCATTTCGGGCACTATACTTTAGTGAGTCCCCACGCGCAAGCGGTGCAGTGGTGGCAACGGCAACAATCTCAAGCGCTCTTGTTTTATCGAAAAACGCACTGTGACAGGATATTATAAGATGGCCATGTAGAGCCATAGGATCGTTTCCGAAGCTGTCTTTCCGACCCCCACTGATGGTCAGGCTTGGTGCATGCAGGGTTTTGAAAATAGTCCTCGAACTCGATTTTGTATATCAACAATTCAAGAGTAGACCGCGTGGGCCGGTTGCTCGACGTGTGAGTATGGTGTGAGTTTCAAGAGCTATTGAGCCTATATCGTTAGTTATTGAGGCTGAGAATCCTCATCCTAAAGGGCGCCGCCCAAAAAGAAGCCCAGTAACGGGCCTCTCTTATCTTGTCTGGGGCTGCGTGCCTGAGTGGGTTGATCAGGGGTTGTCGTCGGTGAGCTTGGTGAGGTAGATACTTCGCCTGCCGGGGTTCTTGGTCTGGAAAGCGTTAGCGGAGATCGGGAAGTCATCGGTCGGGGCCTCGGCGGACCCTGCGAAATAAACGCCGCCTGATTTATCAACGGAAAATGCCATCAAATCGTCGAAGTCCTGGCCGCCGAAGTAGGTCGAGTAGACTATGGCGCTCAGATCAGGTGTGAGCTTGGCGATAAAAGAGTCCGGGGCAAGGCCAATGTCGCCGCCTGCGTATTTGTCCTGCAAAGGTGCGGCGAGCGGGAAGTTGACAGAGGTGGTGGCGCCACCTACGTAGATGTTGCCTTTGCTGTCGAGGCCGATGCCTCGGCCACGGTCGTCTACGCTGCCGCCAAGGTACGTTGAGAAGAGTAGCTCCGAACCGCCCGGGTTGAACTTGGCAACAAAGGCGTCCCGCACGCTGTCCTCGTCTGAGGAGAACGATACGCCCCCGTTGAAGGTAGAGAAAAGCGGGTTTTTGAGGGGGAAATCGGCGGAGGTGGTGTTGCCGGTGACGTAGATGTTGCCCTCATGGTCGAACGCTATGTCTGCGCCGCTGTCGCCGCTTGTGCCGCCTAGGAATGTGGAGAAGATCACCGCTGAGCCGTCGGGACTGAGCTTTGTAAGGAAGGCGTCGTCCTGGCCGCCCGGGGTTGGCTGGGCCGGGCCGGCTGTCGGGAAATCGGTGGAGCCGGTGTAGCCGGTGAGGTAGAGGTTGTTTTCGGCGTCGGTAGCAGCACTGTAAATGCCGTCGTACCCTGAGCCGCCGAAGTAGGTCGAGTATAGAAGTTGCTCTCCGTGGGGGCTGACTTTGGCGATGAAGCTTTCGCCGCCGCGCTCCTTAGGCCCTCGGAAAGTTGGCCATTTGGCGTTGACGGTGGGAAAGTTGTCGGAGCGGGTTTCGCCAAGCATGTAGGCGTTGCCCTGGCTGTCTACCGTGACTTCGTAGCCTTCGTCGTACCCGGTGCCACCCAGGATCACCGAATATTCTACCTTCGAGCCATCGGGACTCAGCTTCATCATGAAGGCATCACCGTAATCGTCCGGGTCGCTGCCGTTTTTCATGTTGATCGTGTTTTCAACCATGGATTCATCTATGGTGTGACCTGTGAGATAAAGCGCTCCATCCGGACCAACCGCAATCGCTCTCACCCCTGTTTGCTCCCCTAGCGGCAGTGCAGTTGCATATATAAGGTCTGTGCCATCCTGGTTGAACTTGGCGGCAATTGTCCGGTCCTGCGATGATGAGACCTTCATGGGGTTCTTGAGCGGAACATCAGGGGCGTCGGTGGTAACGACGGCGTAGGCGTAGCCCTCGCTGTCTACTGTCATGTCGGTGAAGTTGGTTATCCAGTCGATATTGCCTTTGACGCTGCCGTAATATGTTGAATAGGCAATCCTGGGTGGGGTTGCACCCCTGACGGTGTTGGGCTGCGTATCGGAACCCGTTTTGGTTTCTGTTCCGGTTTGGGCGGAGCATGAGGTCACCCCGAGCTTGCCTTCGTTGTCCACCGAAAGAGTTACACCCCGCACTATCATCTGGCCCTCGCCTGCTTCTGCTTTTACGGGTAGGGCGTCGAGGAGCGCGCCGTACACTTTGCTCTCTTCGGGGGTGGCTTTTTCAGGAATGCGGACGCGGATGGTCGGGCCGCCCCCTGAGTAGGGTGTGGTTTCCATAAAGACACTGCTGAAGGGCTTGCTTGCGCCTGTATCGAGGGCTGCGGGCAGCAGGACTTTCTGGGCGGGGTCATCCGAGGCGGGGTATATGGTTAGCTCGGAGACTACGGGCTTGCCGTCAATGATAACGAAAGGAGGACCGCCGAAGTCGGTGTAGTAGACGCTTGAGTTATAGGTGAAGCCCATGAGGGGCTTGTCTTTGGAAGGGAAAGACCCGCCCGGTACAGCGCCGCAGGAGTTGACCTGGGCCGTGAAGGCGTCTGTGCCGTTGTCGAGGCCTGCACTTACCTTTTCGGGCGCGCCTGAGGCGTACCACATATTGATCACAGCGTGCGGGTCGGCTTTGATTACGCGGTCGGTCAGTGGGTAGGCTGTGATCTGCTTGAGCATCTCGTAGAGGGCGCTACGGTCGAGATCCCAGTAGGTTACTTTGCCGTCCTCGATTGTGAACTGGACGTCCACCGTATAGCGAACTACCTCGCTGCCTATGGCCGTGGAGCCGAACAGTACAGCTTCGCCGCCGCGCTTGCCCTTCATGGGATCGTTAGCCGGGAGGATAGCTGAATAGCTGGCAACGCCCAGGATGTGGTCGGAGAGGAGGTCGCGGGCCCCGGGGTTGGTCATGAGGGCGTCCTGTATGTCGGGTGGCGGCGGGAGGAGAGGGTAGCTCCGACCCTGATCTGGAATGGGCCATGTACCCCATAGCTCGCCTGATACGTCTACTTTGTCGCCTTTATCGGTTGCGAAGGAGGCTTTTACTGGATAGGAGTAGTGGTCGCCTGCTTTGGCGGTGGCGGCGGGTGTAGCGACGGGGCAGGTGAAGCTCCATGCTGTGGTGGCGGTCCATGGGTCGCCTTCCGGGAGCAGCTCCACTTTGCAGGTGACGTCGCCCCGGGTTGCTGTGAGGGTGAGGTTATTCAGCTCTTTGATCTGGCCTATTTCCATACTACCAATGCGGCTGCTGCCGACGATCTGTCCCGTTATCTCGCTCCTGGAGGTGTCTGCTGTATAGCTGAAGCCGCTGCTGATTGGGAGGAGGCCCCAGAAGCCGAAGGTTAGCTGGCGAGGGAGCCCGGTGGTGGCGAACTTGGAGTCGGTAGAGGGAGTGTGGGAGAAAGGGTTGTCATCTTTGCCGAGGCGACCCCCGAATAGGGCGCCCAGCGGTTTGGCGACCGCGCCGCTGTACTGGGCGTAGAGGCGGCCGTTATACAGGACGGTCCAGGGGCCGTTGCCCGGGTTGCCTGTGCTTGAGGCGAAGAGCATGACGTGCTGGCCGTCTGTGCCTGTTAGCTCGACCGTCCAGGAGGGGTAGTCGTCGGTCCAGGCGTGGCCTTGCATGAGCTGCTGGGCGGGGTAGAGGTCATCCAGAGATTGGACCAGCGCTTGTACATCGCCCTCGCTTACTGTGGAACTGCCGCCCTTTTTGTACGTACTACCGTCGAGTTGGATGGTGTTGTTATTGAGGCCAGGCTTGCCCAGACCCCACCAGTCGTCGGAGTAGTCTATCTTATCTATTTTCCAGCCGGGCGTCAGGCGAGAGGATTTGTTGGCCGAATGTTCGATGAGTTTGGGGGCGGCGGGGTCAGTAGGGCCAGGGACTATCCACCGGTCCGTGGTGATGGTGGATATGCTGGTGTTGTTGGTGTTGTTGGAGCCTCCGGGCGTGGGAGTGGAGGTGCCGTTGTCTGTATTGGGGTCACAGGCGACGAGGAGAGCAGCTATGGTTATGAGGTACAAGAATGTGCGAATGCGTTTCGTATGGGTGATCATAGCCAGTTCTCCTGTTAGTTAGCGGGCGCTGAGGTCAATGAGGGAGGGGGTAAGAGGTTATTCTACTGGCACTGCGACTTCGCGCTCAAAGTAACGATGCCCAAATCGCGTTAGTCGGGCCCTTTCATCCTGTAAATCAAGATTATATTCTGTTATCTAGCTGCTACCTCGTGTGCCGCCTGTTCACTGCGGCCGGTAGTCTCCCCATTAAAATCAAAATGTAATCAAATTGTAGCATCGACATTGAAGGCGATGAAGCGTTAAAGGTTACCAAAATGGTGAATCCTCAATAGCTTCTGATGATAAAATAACTTTCCTCAATAGCTGGCAAAAAATGGCGGTAATAGGTTGCCTAATAATCTCTGCGCTAGGCGTGAGCTTTCCTCAATAGCTTCTGAAACTTACAGCAACGCTGGATATATCCGTCATTAATTTGTCCTTTTATTGTGGCCGTCGGCTCAGGGCCGCTGGCGTTTAATAACAATATTTGCAGGGTCTACTTCCTACGATAAACAAGCAGCGGGGATCAGGCGCGAAAATGAGGTCACAAATCGCTGCAGCCCCACCGGGCTCTACCCCTCCATTCAACAATCGAGATGATGGTTTCGCCATAAGTCACGCCCGAACCGTCAGAATAGTTTACCTGCAACAGGTATTTAGTATCCCCAATATACTGCTCATACCTGCAGTCACTGGACTTTATCCAGCCGTACTCTGGTAGCGCTGTATTGTAATATATCATGATCTCAGCGAGCGGTGCCTCGGTGCTGTACGATGCTTGCACCTGATTTGGTATGTAGGTTCTTGGGCCACCGAACGTGTAAGGGTCAGCACCAGGATAGACGGGAAAGGCCGGTGGTTTCTGTGCGAACACGCCGGTGCCGTCAAGGATCATAAGCCCAGCAACAAGAGCGCAGAATATTCCTATGTAGGGCCATGCTTTAGATGTGTAAGGGTTCATGTATTGCCTCTCCAGGCTGGGCTGAGAAGAGTCGCATGTGTGGCTGCGTATCAGTGAGGACTGCACCTTGCAAAGCCCTGAGTTACTGTAAAAGTTAGGCGTACAATACCGGGCTGCACCTGCCTGCCGATAATATCCAGTGTCCAGCCTTTCTTACTCTCAAAGTCAGGCCAGTGTGTCTCCGGATTTCCGCTGTTCCACCATCTGTATTCGGGGCAGTATGATCGGCTACCAGCATTTATCCAGCCGTATTCCTCCATTATGCGTCCGAACTCTTTGTACTCACTTGGATATGTAGTCGTAAAACCTCTGTATGTGCCCAACCCTTCCCATGTCCCGGGTTGAACATTGAATTCCATCTCAGTACGGGCCAGTTCTCCGTCATTTAGCGTAGGTGACCCATAAGTAACACTCTCTACCACTGTAGCGCCGGGATAAGGCGGAATGCATGGCAGTTGGACATTCGCCATGGAAGAGCCAAGCTGCACGGCCAGCAATAGGGCGGCAATAATAAGCATTGCAAGTCCCGACAGCAGATGCCCCCTGGTTACCTTATTCATATGCGATAACTCCTTGCCATATAGTCATCTCATTCACGCTTATAGACGCAGTCCTCCGGAGCAGTGTAGTCACTCCAGACATTCACCACGATGTAGGTAATAGTATTTCCCATGTCGTTATACTCCATAGTCGCCGTCCATTCAGGATCCCACGGGAAAGGCCCAGAGTGATGCCAGGGCAAGGGTGGCACTTCTTTTGAGAAGGGCCAGTGCCGGCAAGCCAGGAAACCACTATGCCAGCCAGCATCGGTAAGAAGCCTTACGTACTGCTTGTTCGTAGCAGTTGTATCTCCCGTAGCCTTCATAACAACACGGGCTGTCAGTATCGTTTCAGCACTGGCATTATGCAAATGCCGCTCGATGACTTGCGAACCGGGATAGAGTGGGATTGCGGGTACCGACCCGTAACTTACGGAGTACGCGTAAAGACTAGCACCAAGCAAGATCAACAAGGCAACACATAAGGCTCCCTTGAGCGGAGTTCGGGATATTGAAGCCCATATCACTATAGACATGAGATTTGCTGTTCCTTAAACTGTAATGTACTGCAATTCTAACTGCGTAACCTTGCGATAGTAATCCCCATATGGTCCTACCACCCCCTATCCTTACCGCTGGCCCGTTGCGAAGCGAAGCCATAGTTCCCAACCGGCTGAATCGAATCCGTGAGTACAGGATCGGGGTAAGCCCAGCTATTAGTACCAGTACGTCCATTTACACGCACAGTTTTAGGAGCGCTTGCAGTTGCGGGATTTGTGCACCGGTTCTCAAATGAAGGATGGACCGCCTGGATATACCTGTAGCATGGGCGATCTCTCCTGTCCGTTCTGACGAGCCTTCTCCCAGGCACGTAACTATAGGTCTGGCTATCCAGGCCTACCGTCCCAACACATATTTGTACACGAGAAAAGTAACGGCCAACAATACGAATATGGGCCCCCAAGGAATGACTGCTACGAGCGACCGGCGCCGTGGTGTGCCGCTGGTGGCGTTGCTGCCAAGCAGGTAGGGAACGTCGGACAGTACAGTATTAGGCCTAAATAAAAGGGATGCTTTGAGCCTCAGAGCGCTCTGATTATGCAACAAGTATTCCCACGGCTTAGAGGGCAGGGCTTCCGGCAGCACGATGGTGATTGTGTCGTCCGAGCTTTGCTGGTCGAGGGCATCTATATACGCGAGCAAAGGCCCGATCAAGGACCTGAAGGGGGACTCTATGATCGCCAGATTGATGTCCGTGCCAGGCAGCAATCTGTGCCACTCCAAGTTGAACTGTTCTGCTTCTCCAGGGTCTTCTCCCTCAACGATATGGACGGCAGTAACGTTTGAAGAGAGTGACCTTGCATACTGCAGGGCGGTTAATGCTACGGGATTCAGACGGGCAACCGGTACTATAAAGGTGTGTTTGAAGGCCCTTGGGCTAAGAGGGTGCGTAGCCACCGCTTCTTCCGCCGCTATTCTTCTGTAGTGAGCATTGATAGCCAGGAACAAGGCCATTATGATGGGCACCAACACGATCACTATCCACGCGCCGTACTGGAACTTGGTAACAGTCGAGATTATCAGCACCAGGCCCGTAGTAAATGCACCCAGCCCGTTTACCAGCAAGTTACGCCGCCAGCCGAGCGACCGGGTGCGCCACCAACGCACCACCATGCCGGCCTGCGACAGTGTAAACGAGTTGAATACACCTACCGTATAAAGTGGGATGAGCGCTGTGGTATCACCGCCAAACGCTACTATTAGTATGCACGCCACAATAGCCAGGGTTACGATGCCCCATGAGAAGGCAAGCTTATCGCCCCTGAAGGCATACTGGCGCGGCATGAACTTGTCTCGAGCGAGAAAATATGACAGCCGAGGGAAGTCGGCGAACGCAGTATTGGCCGCCAGCACCAAGATAAGTGCCGTCGTGACCTGTATGTAGAACCACATTGGGTTTGAGCCGAATACTCCGGGGAAGATTGTCCTGGCCAGTTGCGATAGTACAGTTTCTTGCTCGCTTGGCATGATGTGCAGCCGGGTAGCGAGAAAGGTGATACCTGAGAACATGGTAATAGAGATAATCACCATTATGCCGAGCGTGGTACGAGCATTCCTGGCCTCAGGTGGCTTGAACGCCGGAACACCGTCCGATATGGCCTCAACGCCTGTCAGCGCTGTGCAACCCTGGGTAAAGGCCCGGAGGAGCAGGAACAGGGAAAGGGTCTCGGTCCCGTAGGTTATTACCTCCGCTGGCGGTGTGTAGACAGGTGCGCCTCCGACGCCCAAGAAGATTCGCAGCAGGCCGTAGATAATCATCCCCAGTATACCCACGATAAAGAAGTAGGTAGGCATCGCGAATATGCTGCCCGACTCGCGCACACCGCGCAGGTTGATCAGTGTGACCAACACAATTACACCAATACAGATCTCAACCCTGTAAGGTCTCAGTTCCGGGAAGAGAGAGTAGAGAGCCGCAATACCCGCCGACACGCTCACGGCCACTGTCATCGTGTAATCGATCAGGATCGAAGCCGCAGCGATAAGCCCCGGTATCGTTCCCAGGTTGTCCTTGGTGACAATGTACGACCCGCCGCCGCGCGGATAGGCCGCAATGGTCTGGCGATATGAAGTAACGACGATAGCCAACAATATCACGATGCCAAGGCCGATGGGCAAGGTCAATCCCGCGACAGCACCGATCCCGGCAAGCAATAGCACGCGAAGGATTTCCTCGGTAGCGTAAGCCACAGAGGACAGAGGGTCTGATGAGAGCACAGCCAGCGCCTTTGTTTTGGTCAGCCTCTCGTGCATTGAGAGCTCAGAGCTGATCGGAGCCCCGATCATTAGACGCTTCACACGCTCGAACCGCCGCCCTAACGCTGTTCGCGGTAGATTGGCAGATATGGATGCTGCCAGCACGCCGGACCCTTTCCTCTTGAATGGCCCTACCTCGCGAGTTTGGCGGATGAACCGGTCGCCCGGATGGGCACCCTGGATAATTTCCTGTTGCCTCAGGTCTGCGCGCACCTTATGTTCGCCACCGGTAATCTGCGCGACGTTGTGTGCCTGTACTTCGCCGCCAGGCTCGGATTGCCCGGTATCCAGCCTTGAGGCAGATTGATCTGTGGGGTGGTCCATATTATCTCCCTTCGTAAGTGTTCAGAGTAGGGGTAGAGTAATCTAACAATTCGGTAAGGGAAGACCCACCCCAGCCCTCCCATGACTGGGATGGGAGCAGTAAACAGTGCGTGAAATGGAGGACACCCCAATCCCCCGACGAGGCGCTCCACCTGCATTCCGCCCTCGCTTCGCTCTTTCTCTTACTCTGAACACTTATCTCCCTTCTTCCCGCGACTCGATATTCAATTAGCTGTTTGATGTTGCCTTGCCCCTATCTTCAGGCGGTTGCCGCCAAACCTGCGTGCAGGTTGCTTATGCTCATGTTTATACTTGTGAGACGCCAGCCTGTAGGTTGAGGCGCTTGTTAGAGAAGCCGGCTATGTTAGGCAACGGGCGCATACTGCTGCACCAGATCCAAAAGCTCGTCTATAGCAAACGGCTTCGCCAGGTACGCTTTTGGCCTGAAGTGTTCCATATTCTTTGCATCAGGAGGCAGGCCGGAAGTCACTATCACAGGAACTGGACTGGTCATTTGCTCCAGCCAGTTCGCAACATCCCACCCGGTTGCATCAGGTAGAGTGATATCGAGTACGATCAGGTTCGGCTTTATAGCCATTCGATCCATAGCCTCGCGGAAACTCCCTGCCTCAAACACCATATAACCTGCTGCTCTGAGGTTGAGGGTAACGATACTCCTCAGTTGTGCGTCGTCCTCGACGAAGAGGATGAAGGGTTGCTGTTTAGTCATCGGAAAACTCCTTTTGATAAGTGCAGTGTTAGCAATGAGGCTCACCGCGTCGGTATGTGGGACAACAAAGGCCCGTCCGCTGCTTCGTGCCGTTCCACCGAGCATATGGGCAGCGTAAACCAGAAGACGGCGCCCTCTTCGGGCGCGTTGGCCGCACCTACTTGCCCACCATGCGCTTCTACTATCGCTTTGACGATTGCAAGACCCAGCCCGGTGCCTCGCGGAACCTGCCCGGCACCCGCTGAGTCCACCGTCACTCGGTAGAATCTGTTGAATAGCTGAGAAAAGTGTTCCGGTGGAATGCCGGGGCCCTGGTCCGCAACCTCTATCCGGATAAGATCGCCGTGCCGGCACGCTCTCACCTCCACCGGTGTGGCTGTGGGGGTATATTTGATGGCGTTTTCCAGCAGGTTCGTCAGCACCTCATCTATCTGGATATCGTCGATGGGTATGGCAGGCAGATTGGCTTCAATCTCTATGCTCAGTGGGTGGTTGTGCAATTCAGGAGATAGCCGCTCGGTCACAGTCGTGATTACATCTTCAATATGGTGAAGCTCTTTATGGGGCTGCATTCGGCCGGCTTCTATGAGTGAAATATCAAGGAGGTTGCCTACGATCCGGTTGATACGATCTACCTCCTGCACAATAGCCTTGAGAAAGCCCTGCTGTTCACTCTTGCTCCACTCAACATGTGTGCTGAGCAGGCCCGTAGCCGCGCTCTTAATGGAGGTAAGAGGCGTACGAAGGTCGTGGGCCACGGCAGAAAGGAGTGCAGCGCGCAAGGCGTCAGTTCGCCGCAACACCTCAGCTTCGATTTCACTACTATGCAAGCGGTCTCGCTCAAGCGCCATCTGTAGTTGTGTTGTAAACGCTGCCACCATGCGCTGCTCTCCCCGCGTCAGTGAGCGGCGAGCCGGGGGTAGCGTCAATTGCAGAAGTCCATACCGTTTACCTCCAACCAGGAGGGGCATTCTTACCACGGTATTTGACTCCGGATGCTCGCCTACGAGTGTTGGCGCAACGGCGGAAGCGGTGCCGGTGTCGCCCGGTTCCGTGAGTATGATGCTGCAGGCTGTGAGGTTAAGTGCAGCACGCAGTTGAGCAGCAACCTCCTCAAGGGTACCAGGACGACTCTGCTGACCTGTCAGCGTCTGGCTAAGGGCATATAGGGTCGCTGTGGTTTGCTCGCTCTGACGAGCGTCGCGGGCTTCGCGTCGTAGCCGCGCCACGAGCTGACTGGAAAGGGTAGCCAGGCTGAGAAAGGTTATAAGCGCGATCACGTCTTGTATAGCCGCAACCGTGAACGTGAAGACGGGTTGTGTAAAGAAGAAGTTGGCTGCCAGGAAGCCCAGAACAGACGCCAGTATGCCCTGTTTCAGACCCCAACCCACCGAGACGGCCACAACGATCACCAGGTAGACAAGATAGGTACTGGCAATGGTCACCAGCGACAGCAGGGCATGCATCACCGCGGTGGCAAGAGTGAGTCCGCCTATTGTTGCCAGATAACCTGCCGGCCCGTACCAGACGGGGCGTTTGGCGGGACGAAACGGAAGCGTGACAAATCTATTCAGCATGGAAGGACCTGTACTGCACTTTGCGAGCAGCGACTAGCATGGAATATCAACCAGTGCGCCCTCGATAAGACGCCTGAGCGTACTAATAGCAAACGGCTTGGCTAGAAAGACGACAGGTCGGAACCGGGCAAGACGCCTATGGTCGGGATGGGTGGCCGATATTATGATAGTGTGGAGGTTAGCGCAGGTAATCCCCTGGGCCTCCAGGCGCCTGAGCAGGTCCCACCCCGTACTGTCGGGCAGGTTGATATCCAGCACCAGTAGATCGGGCCGCTGATCTCTGACTGTTTGTATGGCCTGTTCAGCAGTAACTGCGGTGTGCACGGTGTAGCCGCTCTGCTCAAGCGTGCGGGCAAGCACCTGTTGCAACCGCTCTTCATCTTCTACTATCAGGATATTGGCCAAATTCATTAACCGTAGCGCCTACTTTGTTGTTTCGAGCCATTTGTATAGATGGCAGTCATTCACTGACAGGGTCTATTCAAAGTAAGGTTTGGCCCGCACCCAGGTGGTGGGCTTGGGCCAGGCCCCTCACCCCTGCCCGCCCCCGCTGCACTCATCCCCACGCGTGGGGAGAGGAAGGGAATGGGAGAAAGGCGGGGACACCCCACACCCCGGCATGGGCATGGCCCTGCACCCTCTTGCCCGACTTTGAATAGACCCTGCCTTCACTGAAGTGAGTATAGAAATATTTCCATAAGGATCGCATAAGTAACGGGGTTCTCTATATAAGAGAACCATAAGCGTTCAGGACAAAATAGCGCGTGGGCTTGGGAAAATGCTAATCTCTGTTAGAATGAAACCAGAGAGTCAGGAGGAACCGTTGGGATGAGCCAGTACCCGGGAGATCGCATAGTCCATCGCACAAGGCGGAGAAACCAAATCTCGCGTGTGCGGAGGCTAGAGGTGACCGGAAGCATTGCCGGTTACACAGGTCGCAAAGACAACAAGAGTCTCCTGTCGCGCCTGCTGCGTTATGGAGGCACCTTTGCGGTGCTAAGCGCGACTACGGCCTTGTTCCTGCCCTTCCGCGAAGACATAGGGTTACTCAATGTAGGCCTCGTCTACATGGTAGCGATTATAGGAGCCACGTTGTTTGCGGGGCGATTGGCAGGGGTGCTTGCCTCCGTGTCAGGCTTCATACTGCTTAACTTCTTCTTCGTGCCGCCTTATCTTACCTTTGATGTAACCGGGCACAACAACATACTTACACTATTTGTATTCCTCGGTGTTTCACTCTTGATCAGCACGCTCATTTCGGGGGCGAGAGAGCAAGCCGAACAGGCACACAGAAGGGCCGAAGACGTATCCAGGCTGTACGAGTTGAGCCAAACGATCATTGCTGCCCGGCGCATAGATGATGTACTGCCGGCGCTTGCGAGCAAGGTAGTCGATGTATTCAATGTACAGGCTTGCTGGTTATTGTTGCCTGACGCGCAGGACACGCTTGTCGTGAGGGCACTTGCCCCCGAAGACGCCCGGCTACCGGTGCGCGAAGAGATGGCGCAGGCGGAATGGGTGTTTCGGCACGGCAGTGGTCTTGCCGGCAGTGGTCTTGCGCAAGCGGGCAACAGGGTTCCCGGTTTCAAGAACCAGCCCAGTAGTGGGCGCTGCGCCTTTGTTCCCCTCCGTGCTGCCAATCGTATTATTGGTGTGCTAGCAGTAATGAGCAAGCTGGACAGCCACTCCTTTACAGGTGCCGAGTGGACAGTGCTTGCAACATTTGCGGACCAGGCAGCAGTAGCGCTGGATCGATTCTCCTTGCTGAAGGAGGCCGAGCGTGCGGAGGTATTGGCGCGCACAGACGATCTGAAATCGGCGCTCATGTCTGCGGTATCGCACGATCTGCGCACGCCGCTCGCTTCTATTACTGCTTCGGTGACAAGCCTTATGGAGCCTGACATAGAGTGGGACGATGAAACTCGGCGCGATTTCCTACAAGGTATCTACGATGAAGCGCGGAGATTGAACAGGCTGGTTGGAAACCTGCTGGACATGTCGAGGATCGAGGGCGGTGCGCTCCACCCCGAGAAAGATTGGTATTCTATAAGTGAAGTAATAGGGGCTGTGGTGCAGAGACTCGAGCATCAGTTGAGCAACCATCCTCTAACCGTACTGGTTGATGATGGTATACCGCTACTCCTGCTCGATTTTGCTCAAATAGACCAGGTGCTCACTAACCTGCTAGAGAACGCGGTCCGGCACACTCCGCCCAACACCCCTATTAAAATGGAGGCACAACGGAAAGGCGACGATGTGCAGGTAAGTATCGCGGACAGTGGCTCGGGAGTGCCGAGCGAACACTTACCGCACCTGTTCGATAAGTTCTACAGAGTGCCTGCCGGGCGCAAGAACGGCAGAGAGAATGCCAGGCGCACCGGGACAGGCCTGGGGCTTGCCATCAGTCGGGGCCTTGTAGAGGCGCACGGGGGCCGCGTCTGGGCCGGCAACGTGCCGGGCGGAGGCCTGCAAGTCACCTTTACCTTGCCTTTAGTGCGTGCAGAAGAGGCTGGAGGCGAAAACCACGAAGTTGCTATCCATAAGGGACAAGCAGATGCGTGACTTGCGGGTGCTAATAATTGACGATGAACCGGCGATTGCACGTGCTTTGCGCCCAGCACTTCAGGGACACAACTTCGCTGTAGCCACCGCTGACACCGGACAGGCAGGTATCTCCATGGCGGCGAGCTTCGCCCCCGATCTGATCTTACTGGATCTGGGGCTTCCCGATCTGGACGGCGTCGAGGTCGCCGGGGAGCTACGCAAGCGCACAGATGCGCCCATCATAGTGCTCTCTGTTCGTGACACCGAAAAAGATAAGATTGCAGCACTCGATGGCGGTGCCAACGACTACCTGACAAAGCCTTTCGGCATGGGGGAACTGATGGCACGTATACGGGTTGCGCTCCGCCATTATGGGCAGTCTGCTTCTGCACTTGCCCCACCTCAGCCTATCAGCATCGGTGAACTGGCTCTTGATCGTGAAGGGCACACTTTAAGGCTACGTAGTTCTCCTGTACATCTCAGCCCTACCGAGTATAATCTGCTGGAAACGCTCATGTTAAACGCAGGTAAGCTGGTCACCCATAGAACGCTCTTGCATAAGGTATGGGGGCCGGAGTATCTGGGCGATACTCAACTGCTAAGGGTCTATATAGGGCAACTCAGGGCCAAAATCGAAGAGCGACCGGAGCGCCCAACTTACATTATTACCGAGCCCGGTATAGGCTATCGCTTCCTTGATGTAGAGTGATCAACAGGGCGTGTATATTAACTCTAATTCAAAGGGCCAAAGCTGGCCTGGCCGTAAGCGTTTAGCCTTCGTTAGGAATGTGCGGACTTTGGCAGAAAGAACGCAATATGATTCTCATAATCATATTGCGTAAGTGAAAAACTACGAGCCTGGGCCTGAATTCGAGCCATTTCATCGTGACGCTTGCAACCTACTGGTTGAGTTGGGAGAACAACTAAATGAGAGAGACTTTGGCACTGATACAACTGGGTACTAATGAAACAGATGGGGAAGATGAAGCTGTTCAGAGGCCAACATTAGCTGAAATAGTCTTGGAAAACGTCGACACCTCCGTAAAGTCAGCATCGACCCTGCAGTCTGCCGAGGAGCTTAAGGATCGGTTGGCGGCTACTGCGGACAAAACCTACGACGAGACAGACCCAGCTACTAAGCTAGTGATTTAACCATGAGGCCGTGATTGGGGAGCAAAGTGGTCAGTTTTAGGTTGAAGTAGCATACTGGCTGCGTTATGGAATCCTTGTGTGCTTTTCGAACTGCTCTGTATACTTGCTTCTCCAAGCGAGTTGATGCATTATTTGAACTTACCGATGCCATCATAACTGGTGGTTCTCAACCCTCACCAGTTCACTTGAGCTTGCAGCCACAGCACCGACGAGGCTGGGGCAGTCTCTATGCGGCACTCAGTCGTGGTGAAGTAGATGCTGAACGTCTCAGGACCTTACTCTGTGGTTACCCACTAGCTTCTAATGCTAGCGATGTTAGACCTGTTTATGCAGTGGACGTAAGTGTATGGTCTCGTTGCGATGCTGAAGCAAGTCCTGACCGGGGATATTATTACCACCCTTCCCGACACTCGGCTGGCCAGCCCATTGTGGCTGGGCTTATCAATGGGTTGCTCAACTTGGCTTCTCTCGTGATAGCTGGACCGCTCCTCTCGATGTACGACGTGTCCACCCCAAACCCCAACCAGAAGGCCTATGTGGTGGCTGTCGAGCAAATCCGTTCCTTGCTCAGTCACGGTAGTCACAAGAACAGAGCCATTTCTTCCCTTCCGTCTAAGCACGTTCCAATCTTTGTGTTCGATGCTGGCTATGAACCATCTCAACTGGCTGAGGAACTAGCCAAAAGTTCAACTTGTGCCTCTATACTGGTCCGACTGCGCTCCAACCGCTGCTTTTACAGTGACGCACCTACTCCTGCGCAGTGTGGAACAGGTCTCGGCACGCCTGGCGGTCGCCCTCGTCGCCATGGACACAAGTTCGAGTGCTACAACCCCGACACCTGGCTTCCTTCAAGCTTCGAACACCATTGTCAGGACGCTCAGTACGGTCAAGTGAGAGTAAGAGCCTGGTGTGGACTGCACTCAAAGACGCAGAGTCACTCCACAATTGGTACTCGCAAGGCTCGCCCTATTTCAAAAGGTACTCTTGTGTTGGTGGAAGTCTCACGCCTGCCCAGAAAAACGAGAGAACCGCAAGTGCTCTGGCTATGGTACAGTGGTCCTGACGCAGACAATCCTAACCTGGACCTGTTGTGGCGCTCCTACGTACCTACGTACGGCGATTCGACCTGGAGCATACTTTCCGCTTCCTCAAGCAGACGCTGAACTGGACAGCACCTCGTGTTCGGCACCCAGAGCAAGCTGACCTCTGGAGTTGGTTGGTGCTGATTGCCTACACTCAATTACGCTTAGCTCAGACTTGTGTGGCTGAGGAGCGGTTGCCCTGGGAGCGAGCCTTGGAGCCAGGTAAACTTACTCCATACCGAGTACGGAGGAGGTTTTGGGCACTTCTGCAAGAACTTGGCACTCCAGCAAAAGCACCAAAACCTTGTGGACGCTCACCAGGTAGGCCGAAGGGCAAGCTTTCTGGCCCCGCTAAACGTTACCCAGCCATCAAGAAGGCTGCCTAACCTGCAATATGAGCATCAAAATGATTGGTCGTTAGGGTATGTGCATGAGCCAACCAAACTCATGCAGGTTTGTCCTGGTTAAATCTCAAGCTTAGCTCTAAGCCCACTTCTCGGCGTGCCCGCAATTGAACAAAGGACATACAGATAACTATATAGGCTGATGACCGAAACCTCATGTGGGTAAAAGCTATCTATTAAAGCAGACGTCCTGTGCTTTGTTGAACAGCGAATAGAAGACCAGGCTGTTATCGTGCGACAGCCCGACAATCCGGGAAGAAGGTGTTCGACACTATCTTTGAAGTCTGGCCCCGCGTCGCGTTGTTGTTTGGCCGGAAGTATGGCAGGTTGTCTGTGCCGCAAGGCTCACCCCCGCCGCCGCAAGGGTAGCCGTTGATTATGGTGCGTGAGGCTAACCTCTGTATGAAGTCGTAGAACGTAGAGCCTGGTGCTACATCCTCGAACAACTGCACGCCGGCAGGCTCCGAATAGCCTGCAGCGTTCGACACTATCTTCGATATTTGACCGCGCGTCGCATTGTTGTTTGTGCGGAAGTATGGCAGGCTGCCCGTGCCGCAAGGCTCACCCGAGCCGCCACACGGATATCCGTTGATATATCCACGTGAGGCTAACCTCTGTATGTAATCATAGAAGGTAGAGCCCGTTGCTACGTCCTCGAACAGTTGCGCGCCCGACGGTTCTGAGTAACCAGCGGCATTCGATACGATCTTCGATAACTGGCCCCTGGTCACGTTGTTGTTGGGGCGGAAGGTGCCGTCCGCATACCCGGAGACGATGCCTCGGCAGGCCAGACACCTTATGTACGAGTAAAACGTCGAGCCTGGCAGTACGTCAACGAACTGTGTAAGGCATATCGTAGCCGTGGCTTGCACAGACGGTGTGGGCACGGAAGTTGTGGTGACAACAATGGTATTTGCAGGGGTAACAGTATGTACAGGCGTACTTGTCCCTGTAGGTGTATGTGTGGTAGTCGTGCCTGTTGGAGTGCTTGCGGTTGCTGTTACGGTTACGGTCGCATGTGGGGTGGGAGTGCTCGTCGGCAAGTAGCAAGCGCCATAGTATCGCTCAACCAGGCTTACATAGGCAGGACTGCCAAACGTAACTGCGTTGCCCACAGCCCACACGTCGTTGGGGCCGGCGAATTCTATGTCTTGCAGGTTGTTGCTGTACGTGCCGATATTCTGGCTCGGTACAACACGCCAGCTGCTTCCGTCCCAGTGCAGAGTGAGCGTGACAGCGTACCCCGACAATGGATCGTAATAACCGGCTGCCCATACATCAGTGGAGGAAATTGCAGTCACACCATATAAGTGAGTTGTCTGCGAGACGAGGGTTGGCATTGGCACTATCGCCCAAACTTGCCCGTCCCAGTGCATCGATAAAGGCTGCAGATCGTAACGCCCAACTGCCCATACGTCGTTCGCAGACAGCGCGATTACGCTTTCCAACTCATTAGCAGCTAAACCTATGTTAGGGCTAGGCACTACACTCCACTGGCGACCATCCCAGTGCTCAAGCAGCGTGCGGTTGGTGCCGTTCAATGGGTCGGAATAGTAGCCGGCGATCCAAACGTCGTTTGCCGAAACCGAGGAAAGCGACTGCAGGTGGATTGCGGATGTAGTGAAGGTGGGGGTGGCAACCGCACTCCACTGGCTTCCGTCCCAGTGCAGCGCCAGGGGATTTGTTGTGCTGTTCAACTCCGAATAACTCCCCACGGCCCACACATCATTGCTTGCCACCGCATGTACGTGCTCAAGCATCGGAAAGGTACCAACGTTGGGACTTGGCACTATACTCCACTCTGTGCCATTCCAATGCTCGATCAAGGTGGTGTAATAGTCAGCGCCTGTCCAGCTGAAACCTACCGCCCATATGTCGCTCGCGGATACTGCGTCCACAGAATTCAATTCGTTGGTAATGCCGGCAGCATTGGGACTCGGTACCACGTTCCAGGAGAAGCCGTCCCAGTGATGTATCAGGGTAATAACATCATTGTCAGCGGCATATCCTACTGCCCATACATTCCCCGGCGAAACTACGCTCACGTCGTTAAGGAATGTGCGGCTTTGGGTCGGGGATGGCCCCGGGACGATACTCCAAACGGGCTCACAGCCGGGCACCGTGGTTGGTGTAGCAGTGGGAGGCGTACCGGTTGCAGTAGGCGTAGGGGATGTGCATGCAGGCTGCGTAAAGATCAAGGCCAGCCCAGCGTTAAGCCCATTTACTCCGCACTCAAACTGCGTGTAACGGGTGCCCGTGCCTTTCTGCACACCCACAGTTGTGGTTTCGCTCCCGGCTACAGTCGCGTACAGCATGTCAAATCGCGACCGGCCCTCGTAAAGACGCACCTCCAAGTTCACGTAGCCCATGCATGTACTGTTAGTACCTGTGCACGCTCGGTACTCAATGTTGAATATGCGGTTGGGCGCACTGCCGCTAACTGATGTGTAAATACCAAGCGTGGGACTGGTCACGCTTCTCATATCGAGGTCCTGCCAGTAAGGCAGGATAGCGTCACTGAAAAATGGAGTGGGGAGGCATTCGCTGTAATACCTATTGTTGTTATAGTCAAAGGCCAGCGAGCCGTTGTCACCTGCCACTACGCTGCTGAACTGCCGCCCGTAAAATGTGTACTCGAACGGGAGAGAAACAGATACAATGCATTCGCTGCACTGCGAACCCGGGACCAGCTGCTCACCCGGCACGATGGTTGGACCTGCTATCTGGGAGTAAGTGTAATTGCTGTCGTTGCCGCACGCTGCCGGCGGCGTGGTGGGCGTAGAGAGCGCGACAGTTGCCGGTACCGTGAGCACAGGAGGCGGCAGGGGAGTGCGCGTGCCGGATGTGGTCGCCGTCACGGCAGCGGCGGTAGCAGTGGCCGTGGGGGTGAGGGCTCCGCTAGTGGCGGTCGGCGCAGGTGTTGCGTTGATCAGACCGCTCAATCGGAATATCTGGTCAGGCTCATGCCCTGACAGGGAGCAGATGCTGCCGCGCCCACCCCACGAGGTGCAAAACGTGCGGTTGAAGGCGCCGCCCGGATTGCGCCACGCGGCGCCGTAGACTGAGCCTACCCTGGTGCGATCCCTCCAGAACCATTGACCGCTCTGCGCATAGCCCTGATTGGCCTGCACAGAGATATAGTAGTGGCCTTCGGGCAGCAAAGCGGGGGGATTGAGGGGTATGACAAAGTCCCCCGTGTCGAGACCGAAGCTCGGCAAGATATCGGTTTGGGTGAAGACGGGGGCGGCGGGCATGTTGCCTGATGTTGCGCTATAGAAAAAGACGTTTACCGAGTCTGCATAACCACTACCACTATAAACACCCGAGACTGCCACCTGCTCAACCGTCCAGGTCTGGCGCGGGGTGACAAAGAAGTTGTCCGCAGCCTGGGCACTGTAACCGGCAAATTCTTCCTCGAACTGCTGAGAGGTGACTGCCGTTTCACCGAGAGCGTCATACTGGTCATACAGAACGTTACCGGGAGCCATGGGCGGTGGTGGCACCTGACTGCCCGGACTTTCGGAGAGGGGTGCTGAGGTCTGTAGTAAGGGCGATGAATGCGAATTCCCCGAGGATGAAGAAGTTGGGGATGTAACCTCCCCTGCGCCGGGCAAATCTGGAACAAGAGGGCTAGAGAGCGGCGCGGAAGCACTCACACCTTTGTCGCGAGATGCCCCAACCATGGCAAAGAGCATGACCACCAGGAAAAGAGCGCACAGGAAAATACGAGGCTTCATAATGCCCTCCAGGTATCGGTATTAGTTTATGGGTCAACAGCTGCTATTTTACAGCATAGCTGGTTGTAAGTCCAGTCCATTTTACAAGAACTTGATTAGGCACCCGGGTGGGTCTCCTCAACAAAGTGGCTCTGCAAGGCTTTGAATATCGATAAGGTCGGTAAGGTAGAAATCGGGCACGGGGCGGAGTATTACCGTATCATTTTCACTCCACATCTCGACCATCACATTCGCAACGACTTCAGTTCGCAAGATCGCCGGTCTACGGCTCTAAGAAATAAGAGCTGGCGTCGCGGCGTGCTCCCGATCATGAATCACATGCCGTGAAACGCGTGATCTCCCCTGCATAATGCAGCCAAAACCGTGAAGTAGGCCTGAAAGGGCGAGCGGAAGCACTCCCCTGCGCCCTGACCATGACCCCGGTATCCAAAGATAAGCCGCGGCTTATTCTCATGCCCGGCACGGCGCTATGCGATAAGTTCCGGATGCCTGCTTTGAAAGCAGGAGCTGTGCGCTGCGCTTCCCGTTCGTGAGACGCCCGGGCGATCAATAATGTCAATCTCCAAAACTCGTCCGGAAAACAGTATTTAAGTGACAGGTTCGTGACTGTAGGTGAAGTAAAGTCAATCTGGAGGGACAAAAAGGGCCTGTAAAAGACGCTGTGCAGGCTTGTGCTGCCCCGGCGGCAGCACAACAACGATTGGCTATTGCTCACAAACCTAAGTGCAAAGGACAACGAGAAAATGGACATAACTTATAAGGCAGGCAGTGACCTGCCTGCTGGTAACGACATACAAAGGCAATTGAGTATCGATGATGGTTGTACGGGCGCGGACGGTGAAAAGACGCAGGCCAAGCGATCTGGCCCCCCGAACCGCATGAACGACCTTGACTATAAAACGTGGCTTAAGTTTCTTAAGTCCTTTTTCAGAGACAAATCGTCCGGTGAGATGACGTCAGAGCTCATCAGTTTCTTTACGAAAGCGGTATGGCCGGACGGTCGCCCCTCACGCTCGCTCATCATTGGCGTGCCCGGTTTCGCCCAGGCGCTCGTACAGGAGCCGCGCATCGTAGAGTGCTTTCGGGATATTCGGTCTCTTGCAGGCATAACTGACATCCTGCAGGCGGCATGTAATACGGGTAAGGCGTACGATTTCATTCTGATCGATCTGCGTTCGTATGTCACCGATGCCGCGAGTGTGTAGGTGTTTCTCGAGCACGCAGACACGATCTACGCACTGATGCGCGCTCTACTGATCGAGGGGCGGTATTGTTGTGTGCTGGCCGGTACAGGGCAGTCGACCAGTCCCTCGAAAAGCCCTACGGAGGCTGGTGTCGCGTTTCCCGTAGCCTGGTCGGTGGCCTTTGCGTGCCGAGATCATCTGCGGTTACGCGACGAGAAAGTCATGATTTCAGAGGACGGGTCTGTAAGCATCTACTGCCTCGTTATGCAGGCTGCTGACGATGAGCGGCCGGCGTACCGGTTCTCGGCCCAGACGATCAGGGTGGCAACATGTGCAGCGCAGCCCTTTCCGGGCTGGACTATCCAAAAGTCGCCGCCTCGCACAAAGAGCGAACAGGAGCACCCGGCGAAATTCCCTGAGGCTCTTATCGGGCTGTTTCTCACCGCCTTTACCAGGATAGGTGAGTCAGTGCTCGACCCGATGGTAGGGACAGGGTCTACCGTGATTGCTGCTATGCGCGGCTGCCGGAACGGTTACGGAATCGAGCTCATAGGAAAATTCGCCGCTATCGCCAAAGAGCGCATCGAGAAACTAAGGGGCTCGATGTTGGGTGACCCGTCTACGCCAGGTGAGAGCGGCACGATAATCGATGGGGACGCAACGCAGCTCAGCGTAATGACTGAGCTCGACGGGAGAACTTTCGATTACGCCATCACGAGCCCGCCCTACTGGTCAATGCTCGGAAATGCCGGCAGCGAAAACCAGGCAGCGCGGCGCAAGAAAAACCTCACCCTGGTTTACTCTGATAATGAGAGTGACCTGGGTAATGTCCAGGACTATGACCAGTTCCTTGCGCTGCTCGATGGGGTGTACAGCCAGGTGGCGGATAAGTTGAGGTGTGATGGCTGCCTTACCGTGATTGTCAAGAATGTGAAACGACACCACGTACTCTACCCGCTCGCATGGGACCTGACGGCCCGCTTGTGCTCGCCCGATGGTAAGTACGACTACCTGGGCACGACCCTATGGTGCCAGGACGATATAAGCCTCAAGCCATTCGCTCTGGGCTCATGCTACGTAACCAATACACTGCATACCTATTGCATGCATTTCAAAAAGCGAGCAAAGTAAGTACGATTTGAGGATGTTCTCGTTCGGAGTTTTCCAGTAGTTTGACCAATTAGCCAATATCGCATAATGGTGATGCGGGAAGCTACACTCTCTCGGGCAGGGGATATTACGGCAAGGAATGCATAATATCCCCTTGCCCGAGGCATCAGGATACGTTTCCGGCTTCTCGGGCAGTAGGCAGGTGTGCGGCCGCTGCCGGTGTGCGTTTCGTGCCGAAGGGCGCAGTTGTGAAGACATCAGTTCCACGGCACTGATACGTGGGTTATAGATAAGCGACCTGTAAATTAGAAGAGCGTGTTATAGCGAAGCCATGCTTCCCTTCCCGGGGAAGCATGGCTTCGCTTCGACATTCGAGGCGGATCTTGCATCGACAGGCGCAGACCTCTGATAGTGTCAGAGCTCACGCGCCGGTCCTGAACGGCCATGCGCTTAGTCAGTTATGGCGATAGATAGGCCCAGCACTTGAGCAAAGGAGAGCATTCGGGAGCCGCTAGGGAGCAGCGGATCGGCGAAACACCGCCTGGTAAGTAGAGCTGCCCGCCCTGCCTGACAGACCGTGTATAGTCCTTCAAGGCTCGTGACCAGCACGAGGCCCGGCGTTACTGCTCTGCAGTAGTGGCGCCACAATTCTACCTGCCTCTTTAGCTGAGAGTTCGAGCGCACCACAATGAGTATCTGAGGGCATGCCCGGCCATAGAGCTGCTGTCGCGTGGGCAGGCCTCTGAGGTAATGGTATTTCGTGATCTTATCCCGTATAACCGCGGCTCCGTTACTGCCCGTCTCCATTTCAATCAGCCACCATCTGTAGCTCCCATCACCATCCTGCTCCGCTGCTGCTATATTTTTCAAGCTTGGTGCGTCATGGTAGATTGCGGCGGCCCAGCTATGCCGAGTTGGCGTCCAGCGTGGATCCGCCACTGCGTTCGATTCCGCCGCATAAGGACTCTTTATGGAACCTGGCCTTATATGCCAGAGTATGGATGCATCAGGCCTGATTACCGTCTTGGTCCTTATTCTCGATGATACACCCGCCATACCGTAACCGGCGCGCCGGGCGAGCGTAAATTCCGGATCCTTCCAGACAGCTGAGTGGCGCTCCCCATACAGCCGCACCGCTGCACGGTAGGGTGCGGCATCTGATGGGAACTCATAACTGCCGCGCGCCATTGCTACGATGTAGGAGAGGGCCTCGCTCACCGCTACATCGTGCGACCAGGAGAGCGTAGGTGAGAAGGTCGATTTCTGTGCGCGCATACCCCCTCGATCCAGATAACGGCCAAGGAAAGAAGTTCCTTTGCTACCGAGATTGATCACCGGGTTCTTTACGTCCGCCGCATACCCGATGCTCTGGCGGACCAGATATGTGTCCACCGGTACTCTATCTAGCAAATTGAAGTTGGTTAGACGCTGCACGTGGTCTCGTGCCGTATAGTCGCTGTTGTAGTACATCCTTGATATCGCGGTTAACGTACAGAGCTTGATTTCGTCGATGGTCCGGAGCAGCGAGAGTTCGCGCTCGCCAATGGCCTGAAGAGCATCCAACCTGGCGTCGCGCTTCTCGGACCCTTCTTTGTTCGCTGATGTTCGAGGCTCTTTCTTCCCCAATAGATCCGATCCTTTTCTATCATCGTTCCAAGGGCGATTATAAAGGCCATCCGTTTGACCGCCAGGGTCTTTTGCAAAGTTGCCGGTCATGACAAACCTCCTTACTTTCTTATTGATCTACCCATATTATAAGAGTTGGATCGTCACTATCTTGTCACATAAGGTAAAGCAAACCCTCCGCAGTGCGGTTACACTCTGGCCCGGCTGCAATTTGCCGGCTGGATTAATACATGTAGGCAAAACTGGACATTTCGCGAATAGGAGTATAGAGAAATACAGGAGCACTCACCATACAGATTTCGGCGCATCCAGGCACGCTGCATGGCTGCCCTGTCCACTTCGCCCGGTACGGGAGAGTGAAGTGGATAGAGCAGTAGATAATAAGCAGGGCCGCGACTTTTATACCGGACCGCACAGTAGCAGAGGGAAACAACGATCTGTCAATGATGCGAGCGATTAATATCATGATGATATTAATCGCTCTACCTGCTGCTGAGTATGTGCGATGCGCATAGAGGACGTACCAATATTGCCGAGGCCACTTTGCGAACAAGTCGAGCTTTCTACGGGGTGGATACTTGCAGGCGTTGTCAAGTCTAACGTTGGCCGTAGGTTGCTGTGATTCGGGTCGGGTAATTCATGTGTGGAAAAGAAGAGTTGATCTGACACTCTGAGTAAAATGAGCGAAAGCTCAGAACGAAAGGAGTGTTGGACAACCATGACCCAAGAAGACAAGATCATTAAGAACAAGTTGGGTGTGTTGAGGCTGGCGGACATGCTCGGCAACGTCAGCCAGGCATGCAAGGTAATGGGCTACTCACGGGACAGCTTCTATCGGTTCAAGGAGATGTACGACACCGGCGGTGAGCTTGCCCTCAGAGAGATAAGTCGAAAGAAACCTATCCTCAAGAACCGTGTTGACGAAGCAGTAGAAGAGGCTGTGGTCGCTTTCGCTATCGAGCAACCGGCTTATGGTCAGGTAAGGGTCTCCAACGAATTGAAGAAGCAGGAGCTGTTCATCTCAGCGGGTGGCGTTCGTTCTGTGTAGTTGCGCCACGACCTGGAAACGTTCAAAAAGCGGTTGAAGGCGCTGGAAGCAAAGGCTGCTCAGGAGAACCTGATCCTGACGGAAGCTCAGGTGCGAGCTCTAGAAAAGGCCAAAGAAGAGAAAGAGGCTCACGGGGAGATCGCACCTGAGCACCCAGGCTACCTGGGATCAGAGGACTAGGCTATGTGGGTACTCTCAAGGGCGTGGGCAGGATCTATCAGCAGACGTTCATCGACACATACACGAGAGTGGCCTTTGCCAAGCTGTATGACCGCAAGAACGCTTTGGTTGCCGCCGCCATGCTCAACGATCAAGTATTACCCTGGTTTGAGCAGGAGGACGTGAGGCTGCTCAGAGTGCTCACGGATAGAGGCACTGAAGTGGGTTGCATTGGGCGCTTACAATGTTATACTCTGGCGCCAAACAGATTGGGTCGGGTTCATCGGATGCAGGCACGCCAAAGATGACCATATTATTTACAGGAGAGATGCGATAAAATTCCTGCAGTCCTGTAGAAGTCCTGGAAGGTATAACCTGCCGGCTATTCAACCCGTTCGCATCGTACCTGAGATACACGCAACTGCACTCCACTCCCGGGCAAGAGCGGGGACCGATACGGCGACCTGCTAACCAGGACCAATCCGCCGCTCTTCCATACTGCGGATACCACCCATACGGGTACCCTTTCTTCTCGGACAGCTGACTGCCTAGCAACCCCAGCAGCACCTCATACAGGCTGCCTGCGTTCTCGGGGTGTAACTCAAAGCGCGACCGCTCGAAGTATTGCACCGTGTACTCGTTAGCGTCGGTTGGATTCTTTTCTATGACAGGTTCAGTGATAGGGTAGCCGTGCAGAGCGAGTCCGCCGTGCGTTTCCCAGTACCGCTGAAATGCACCTGATATGTTGTGGCCTGTCTGGGGGAAATAGAAGGCGGGCGCGCCTTGCTGTGGGGCGGGTGGATCCTGTGCATGAAAATCTCGCCCGAGCGTGCCGAGCAGCACTTCGTACCAGGCGCCTGCGTTTTCGGGGTGTAGCTCAAAGCGCGACCGCTCGAAGTATTGCACCTGTACGGGCTTGTTGTCGGGGCCAACAGGTTCGAAGAACTCCTCAGTGATGGGATAGCCAAATTGTGCCAGCCCGCCGTTTTGCTGCCAGTAAAGGAGAAACTGCCCGCGTAAGGTGTGGCCTGTAGGCGAGAACCACTCTACGCCTTGCTGCTGTGGGTCGGGCAGAGGATCGGTCAGCAGGATCAGACGTTGTGGCGCTACGGTGGGGGCAGCAGGTGCGGGCGGGGTTTCGCGCTGGGCGGGTAACGCTGCCCGGGCAGCAAAGGATGCGCTTGCACGGCTAAGCATAATACCGGAGAGCAGCAGGCACAGAGTAACAGCTGCCGCTCCAGTAAGGCTGTACCTTACGCGCGCCCGTACAGACGTAAGACCAAGGGCAACAATCATAGTAGCGCCCCATTCTCAGCAACAATCGTAGCGGTAGAAAAGACTTACCGCATTGACATGCTTACACCGAAACATCAACGGCGAACCGCTGGTGTGCCAGTGGCACTCGCGGTTGGCACCTGCGTAGAGGTGGACAGCACGGTCTGCGTGGCAGTAGACGTAGCGGTTTCCGTAGGGGCATATGTATATGTGCCGGTAGCAGTTGGTAAGGTTGTAGACGTGGACGTGGACGTCGGTGTGGGTGTGGGCTGGACCAGCGAACGGGCGATATATAGTATCTTTGCCGTCTGGCCCCGTGTGACCGGGCTGCCTGGCCTGAAGTACGGCCTGTTAGATGGGGCATTACAGGGTTCGCCTGCACCCCCGCATGGATAGCCGTTGATTATGCCTCTGTCCGCCATGCGCTGAACATACTGGTAGAACGTTGAGCCAAAGGCTACGTCCTCGAACGTTTGACCACTCGCCACTTCGCTGTATCCGAACGCCTGGGAGACCATCTTAGACAGTTGCCCTCGCGTGACCGAACTGTTCTGCCTGAAGTAGGGCAGGTTGCTCGCACCGCAAGGCTCACCCGCACCGCCGCACGGATAGCCCGAGACGATAGTGCGGTTCGCTAATCGCTGTACATAATCGTAGAAGGTCGAGCCTGGTGGTATATCCTCGAATAGCTGCCCGCTCACAGGCTCTGTAAAACCTGCCGACAGGGCAACGATCTTGGCACTCTGGCCGCGGGTCACATTATTGTACGGCAGGTAACACGGCACGTGGGCGCCCGTAAGGCAGGGTGGTGTTGAATTATACCCCGACACTATTCCCGCGTCGTTCAAAGACAGCACCGGCTGGTAGAAATAATCACCCGGACATACGTCCGTGAAGCGCTCACCGGGGCATCGTGGCGGCACTGGAGTGGGTGTGTTTGTTGGAGTAGACGTTGGCGTGCTTGTGGGAGTTGGCGGGGATGTGCAAGCGGTGTACCTCACCACCAACGTCCGGCCGCCGCTTCCGATTGAGTATATCCCAACCGCCCATACATCGCCCGGAGCTGCCACCGTAACGGCAAGCAAGTCGTTCCCGTGCTCTGTTGGATTTGGACTTGGCACGACACTCCACATGGTGCCGTCCCAGTGCATTATCAAAGTTCGAAGCACGAAGCTGTCGTTGTAGTAACGCCCCACCGCCCACAGATCATTCGGCCCTACGGCCGCTACACCGATCAAGGTGTTATCCTTCGTTCCCACGTTAGGGCTTGGCACGACTCTCCAATCGGTACCGTCCCAGTGCACTACCAGCGTCCTGCTTGTAGTGCCGCTGAGATAGTATCCGACCGCCCAGATATTGTCCGCAGAGATTGCTGATATCTGACCCAGAATGTTACCGCTTGCCGGTACATTGGGGCTCGGTACAACGCTCCAGGCTGTGCCGTCCCAGTGCTCTATAAGCGCCGGGTTCGGTGCGCTTCTGTCTGCATATGCTCCAACAGCCCATACGTTGTTCGCGGAGAGTGCCGCTACGTCCGTAAAGCCGCTGGCATTAGAGGCCTGGGCAGGGCTTGGCACTATACTCCACGCGGCGCCGTTCCAGTGCAGAACGAGTGTCTGAAAGATGGTGCCGTCATGATAGCTACCAACTGCCCACACATTGTTGGGCGTTACCACGGCTACCGCATGCAATGTGTTGTCGTACGCTCCCTGGTTAGGGCTTGGCACGATAGTCCATGCCGTGCCGTCCCAGTGCTGTATGAGCGTCTGAGCCCGGAACTCGGGGTTGTACTCACCGACTGCCCACACATCGTTCCGACCTGCTACTGCTACATCTTTCAGCGTGTTATTGCTCGACGGCTGATTAGGGCTCGGTACAACGCTCCATGCTGTGCCGTCCCAGTGCTCTGTCCGAGACTGGTCCCTGCCGCCGACGTAGTATGAACCGACCGCCCACATGTCGGTCGGTGCGGCTGCGTCTATTGACCACAACATACTGCTATCCGTATCCTGGTTGGCGCTGGGAACGACCGACCACACGGAGCAGTCAGTGGCACCAGACGTCGAAGGTAGGCGACACTGGACGTCCTGATTTGCAGATGTAGGCAAGCTAGCTTGTAGGCTCTGTGGGGCAGCGTCAGCTTCGCCCATGCTTGCAACCGGTGCCAGACCTACATGCGCTGCTGCCCTAGGAGCGTTAGAACCTGAAAGCACGCTCGCCACTCCTGTGTTTACCCATGTCCACAAAGCGGCCAGTATCAGCAACGTCGGCAGCGACAACACCCTCACAATACTCATATTTGAGCGGTACTGACGCGAGATTATTTCCTTTTCAGATGGTCCAACTTGGGTACGATGATAAATGTTCAATTGCTAGACCTTTCGTTCTTGTTACTCGCAGCGTCACCAGGTGGTCGCTATTGAGGGGAGCTGAGCGGGTAACGCTACCCGGGCTGCAAAGGATGCGCTTGCACGGCTAAGCATAATACCGGAGAGCAGCAGGCACAGGGTAATAGCTGCCGCTATAGTAAGGCGTGGCCTTACTATAGCCCGAACAGACATAAGACCAAGGGCAACTATCATAGTAGCGCCCCATTCTCAGCAACAATCGTAGCGGTAGAAAAGACTCACCGCCCGTATGTTGACCCTACTATTCTGTTATGCGGCGAGTATAACCTAAGTCACATAAGAATACAATAGTCTACTTCTCAAAAGTCGAACAGCTGTATCCCGAAACTGTCGTTAGGGACCGATCAAGCAACCACATACGCAATAAACGATTGATTGCTGGACAAACGTTTCCATAGCTCATGCGTGGCAATGACATACAGGGGTTATCCTCAATATCAGTACCTTACCCGGCAGCGCCGGCACCGTCCCGATAGAGCAAGGCATCTCAAAGAAACAGAATAGTAATGCTATCACTATCCGCACAGGTAAGTGGCGCAAATGCACTAAAGCTACCACTCGATAGTCTGGACCCGGTCGAAAAGCGGCCACTACGAGTTGCCAGGAGCACGCCCTCTTTGCTATCGCCTTGGTTGGCTTTGCCAGGCATAAGGAGTACAGCAGGGTATCCTAATGAAGCGTCGAACAATTATAATCGCATATGTACCGGGGATTCTCGTTTTACTAACAGTGTCCGGCAGCTCGCTCACGCTTGCCCATGGGCAGTAACAACGTACTACCCCCAGGTTCCAGCCAGGCAGATCAGGGGCAGATCATAAGCATTGAATGAGGCTGTAACCGGTGCGCAAAGCGAGCATACAGGTCAGCTACCATTGACCAAATGCTGCAGACTGGCATGTTTAGTGCATTGACATGCAGGCTGGGGGTATTATGAAGAGAATCTTGCGAGAGAACAGTCTTACTGTTGTAGTGGGTCTGCTCTTCCTTTTTTCGTTGGCCGGGCAGATAGTAACGGGCTATATGGAGAGCAGCGACGACCTACAGCAGCATGGGCAGCCTGCTGTAGGTTTTATGGAGTACCTGGGGAGCGGCCACTTCATTGAGGCCGTGTTTGAGAACTGGGAGAGCGAGTTTTTGCAAATGGGCCTGTTTGTGGTGCTGACATCATTCCTCAAGCAGAAAGGCTCCTCAGAGTCCAAGAGTATAGAAGGCGGCGATGATGTTGATGCTGATCCCCGTGATCCGAAGGAGCGCAACAAACATGCTCCGTGGCCGGTGAAGCATGGTGGCTTTGTACTACGGCTCTACGAGAACTCACTTAGCATAGCGTTGTTCGCTCTCTTTTTCGTATCGCTGGCGCTGCACGCCATTGGAGGAGCGCAAGAGTATACTCGGGAGCAGCTAGCGCACGGCGGGAAAGGGGTGTCGGCGCTGGAGTACCTAGGCACCTCTCGTATGTGGTTTGAGTCGTTTCAGAACTGGCAAAGCGAATTCTTATCAATTGTGGCGCTGGTAGTCCTCTCCATTTTCCTGCGGCAAAGAGGCTCGCCCGAGTCAAAGCCAGTTGCCGCGCCGCACCACCAGACGGGCGACGCCTAACCTACAGCAGTTCGAACAGTTCTAGTGCAAGCTCTCTACTTGAACGACTAATCTGAGAATGCTGTTCGGCGATCAATAGAGCTATATGCTAATCCTCCGTGTTTGTTCACCATTGATGAGTCTGTGGATCCGCACACACTCATTCACCTGCGAAAGCGCAATACCATCTTCTCTTTTTGCTAACCTGACATTATGTAGCAATCCATCCTGTCCTCCTTGCGCGTATTACTCTGTGGCTACTGTGAGAGTCTTTGGTTGCAGCCCTTTAGACTTCCGCAGAAGTTTGCTGCCTACTCTACAGTGAGTGTCACGGTAACCCTTATCTCCGGAGTCTGTATGTTCAGCACTTTCGCAGTTCATCTTCCACTGATCGCCGCCTTATGGGGTATAATCGGCTCCTACGGAAACGGGGAGGGAAATACGCAGATGATACCTGATTACATAATCGACAGGTTGACACCCAAAGTCCTGATGTTTCTCCTCGTTGCTCGCGACCAATGTCAAAGCTCGGAAACCAATAGCACTACAGCTAAGCATGTGGTCAAAGCCCTTCGTTGGGGTATGGGCGAGCTTGCTTTGGATCTCCTTATGAGACAATTGCAATCAGACCGCATCATACATTCCGATAAGGAGCCCATTACCCTTGAGCCTTTCTGGGTTGATCCTGCGGTATTTCCCAAACTGGACGCCTTTGCGCGCTCGTTACCCGGGCAAACGGGTGCCGACTAAACTCACGCCATAACCCTCCTGATGCCGTACGTATGGATGTATGGATAAATAAGGATAAAGGAGAGAGATATGATTCCTGACGGTATCAAAGCTAACCTTAGCGACAGTGAGACCAGGTTCTTAGAAGAAGCAATCAGGCAGACATATACTGCTCCAGATGGTGATCTAGTGCGGGATCGTGTGCTGAGAGAGGCCAACATACCAGCTACCACCCGGGAAGGTGAACAACTTCTCATAAAGCTTGAAACATCTGGCTTGATCAGGCGTACAGGAAGAAAAGTACAGGGCGAGCCGGTATTCAAGGTCTCCATACACCTGCTGTAGAACGATCCCTGTTTATCATGTACATATCACGTACATAGGCTGCGCAGGCTGCGCAGGCTGCACACACTGCATGATAGAATCCTCCAAACTGACTGAGGAGCGATACATGATCCCTGAAAACATCAGAACACTACTCAGCTCTAGAGAAGCCGCGTTCCTTGAAGAAGCCATCAACCAGTGGCCTGCTCATAACGGCCTAAGCCTTCAGGCGAAGTCTATAACTGTCCAGATGGGCTGGAACCCGAGTGACGATGAACTCATGGGTCTCATCGGAGGACTGGAAGGCAAAGGGTTAATTGTAGACGTACGGCAGACCCTAGGCGGCCCCTCCTTTTTTATTTCACCAATCCTCTGGGCGACGCTGAAGCCTCCTCTACGGTGACAGTTACCGTCACCATGATCTGCGGGATCTGCACGCCTTCAGCCAGGTTGAGCTTCCAGCGCTTCGCTTCGTCGTTCATGCCCCATCGCTTGTTGCCGCCCTTCCACAGGCCATTCTTCGAGATGGCCCAGCCAGGATAATCCATGCCGATGGTGAAGGTAAAATTCCCCATTGTATCTCCCTACTACAGGTGGTAGAATAACTGCCAAGATGCGCCCGAAAATGATGAGCTCCACTTACGACAACTGAATATGGTCCGTGAATAGTATTTCGGGCGCATCTACTTTCTAATGCTGCCTAACAGGTTACTCTTTCTTTTTGGCAGTCCATTGGTACGGTAAAGGTCATAATCCCCATTGCGTCTCCCGAGTGATTCGTATAGAATAAGCGGCAGTAGATGCGCCCCCACCGGGTAGCAATTCGGTGTCAAGGCCATTGCTAGGGCTTCGGGCGCATCTACTTTCTAACTGTTGCTTGCATATTCTTTTTTGTCTGGTACATTTATTGCCACGGCTGCCCGAAAAGCTGATTGCACCGTAATCAAGGAGGGCGCAGTGGAGCATGATGAAACTATCAATGTCGATAACCTTTCCGTTCCTGAGTTTGTCGCAGAGATTAGACTAACCGGTGAAGAATTGCGACTACGCAGCAACGTGCTCAGAGAGCATTCGGCCCATATCCGACGGGTAGCCCGAGCCATAAGGGCACAAGCAATAGTGCTCCCAACTATCATTGGGCCGGGTCGCGTCGAGGATCAGTAAACGGTGATGGACCTGGCAGCGCCAGATAGTTGGCTGCTATTACCTGGTATAGTGAGCGGTTCGGCTCCACGCTCATGTAGGGCAGAAACACCTGATCCAGCGAAACCATGTCAGTCTCGATGATGGCAAGCTGCGCCTCGACCCAATCGTTTATGATGCGCCAACCCACGCGCACCGCCTGTTCTCTGCTGGCGAATCCTGCATTCGCCGGTTCCGTTGGAACCACATTTGTTCTAACATCATATTGCCGTTTTTTCGTGCGCAGCACAGGCAGCCGAATGTCGAACCACCGTGAAGAACCAATCAGACCACGAGTGCCTGGTTGACGTTCAGCAAGACCAGAGTGCTACGCACCGGTGTCCAGTGCTTCCGAGATGTACCCTTCGCGTTCATACAGCGTATAAGCAGTTGACCGAACGCCGATACCTCCTTGCAGAGCGGCTCTCTTGTAACTCGATCTTGCTATTGTGAGAGCAAAGACTTCAAGATTGAGCTATGCAGTGACCTACCCGCAAGATTGGGATCTCAACTTTTCTCCATACTGATTAGCGTACACGGTGGAGCGATCCACAAAGTGCATAGACCACTGAACCTCTCTTCTTATGTTAGCGCATTTTGTGCCAGCATATATCATGGCACACATTGTGAAATATATTAGGCTACCATGTTTTGGGCAGACGAAGTGCATGCCGGCTGGCGCATGCGTTCAGGCAGACCAACAGGGGGGAATATGGATGCTTCACTGCAACGTTTGAGAAAGCTCGGATATACTCGACTACTCTGGCCGGCACTTCTTTTTACTCTATCTATCTTTTCAATTACAGGATGTGGGAACGAGAATAACCCCGCACCAACGGTAGTCACGACCACGCGCACAGAGGAAGTAATTGTTCAATCCACCGTAACCAGCGTGCCTGACTCGTCAATACCTATCCCAAGCCGGGTGCCTACAAGCGTGCGGGCCTGGACCGCCACGGAGCAGGCTTATATAGACAAAGTGGCTGGCTGGCAAAAGCGTTACGAAGGCGATTTCGTCAAACTAAGCGATCTGCTGGCCAACCCGAATCCCCTGGACAACGGCTGGACGTCGGATCTCAACAATCTTCTCACCGACTTTGATGCCTTGAACAACGAAGTGCTGACGTACGTGGCACCCATCCGCTTCATAGAGTCGCAAGGACGCCTGGTGGAAGCCGCTAGACAGAGCCAGACAGGGTCCAACCTGGTATCCCAGGGAATACAAGAGTTTGACCTCGGCAAGATTGAACAGGGGGCCAGAGAGATAGAGAATAGTGCCGCGCTGGTCCCGCAGGTAGTGGATGACCTGCAGCAGCTAGTTCCATGAGAGCTACAGCTGTGCAGTTTTGGAGATGCGTGGATCTACAACCGGTGCGAAAACCCTTGACGTGGTTTCTCTAACACTTTGTGCAACAATATACTTCCAAAAGCCAGTGAAAACTTACATATTCAACCACAGCCCTCTTCCATTCATTTCTACACCAACAAGAGTCTGTGACAAGGCAGTGACATTAGTGATGCCACAATATTATCAGATGGGCCAATCCGAACTCATACACCGGCAAGATAAGGAGCATTGAATGACCCCAAAAGCAATTAATGATAGGGCATATAAGATGAACCACCGCGTCTACGCGGGCACTCTCTTTACCGGCTTTGCGCGCTTCGGAGTGCAGATGGCCCATATATCCACGCACAGGAGCTGGGTAGCGGCTATGCGCAAGATGGAAAAGCTCAAAGGTGGGGTATAAAAGTGTCGTCGGCCCGATATGATATAGCCCACAATAAACCACTCAGGGTGCCTCATGTGGACGCCTTTGTTACCAGGCGGCTCCTTGTGAACTACCCGGTGGCCGCGGAGCGCCTTACGCCTTTCCTGCCGCCAGGGGGCGCGCTCAGCCTGCACGCAGGCGCAGCCTGGGTATCGGCATGTATAGTCGAGATGGAGCATATGCGACCCTCTTTGCTAAGCGCCCTGCCTGTCCGGGCCGGCATAAAGCTAAAATATCTGGTTTACCGCACCCGGGCAACCGTTCCTTTTCCGGACGGCATAGAAAGAGAGTGCGTGCTTATACTCGAAACTAACTTCAACCGCCCGATTATCGCCAGGGCGGCATCGATGCTGTCGGGTCTCAAGATCAACTATAAATCTATCCATGTGCGTGAGCGTTCAGATCGGCTCTCTGCAAGAATGGCAGGGCCTGGCGGGGTAACAGAGTACGGAGCTCGAGTGGAGAAAATCGCCCCCGACACGATGCCCGCAGGGTCGCTCTTTAGCGGCGTCCAGGAGGCGGACCGCTTTTTGGCCTCTGTTGCATACGGCGCCCAGTGGGACCGCGCCGCGGGATCCCTCCTGCTTGTACCAGAAACGCATGAGCCGTGGCAAATAGAGGCGTGCTCTTGCCGGACGGGGCAAAGCAGCTTCTTGCGCAAGCTCTGTCATTCTATGCCCCTGGCTGACCACGCCATGCTGATACGCAACGTGAACTACGACTACCCCATGTTCGGGTACGCAGTGCGCGACCCCGGGACCGGGCCAGCCAGCCTACTATACCGGTAACTGCGCTTGAGTGTTTATGGGATCAGCGTGGCGACCCCCCAGTGGGCGGCGACCAAAGTCTGTTTGATTATCTAATAAAGAAACGGTTTCACATATGTTTGAGACGGCGGATGGGCTGGATTTATGGATGATGCATGAAGGAGTGCGCAATTGCCTAAGAAAACTCTAATCTGGATTTCGGATGACCCGGACGATGCGGAGGAGCCTCTTTTTCTCGACTATTCCGATGATCGGGTAGAACCAAAAGAAAGTTTCAAGCTCGCCACGTGTGAGAAAACCACGTTGGAGCAGATCGCCGACATGTGCGACCGCTCTGCTGAAAGCCGCAATGTGCACATGGCAGTCGGTGCATGCCGACTGCCCGCCGCGCTCCTCTACCGTAAGCTGGACCGGGCAACGGCCAGTGAGCTGCTGCTTGAGATCGCCCAGTACGGGAGCATAGACGGCATGAACGGTCTCGATGTGCAGCCGGACGCCTTTGCAGAGCTGGGCATCGCGGATGCCTGGAACGAGTGGAGCTTGCCTGCATAACGCCACGCTATGGGATACTCGCTGCCGTGTGACATACTCGACAGATAAAGGAGTTAGACACCTTTGAGCAGTTTGAGCGAAACGGCAGTGCGCGTGCCGGGGACTAAGCCGCAGATCGATGCGGAAGCGCACTCTGACGACTGGGCGATACAGGTCAAGTTCGATGCCGCCCCCTACCTGGCTCAGGCGAGCCCCGATGACATCAAGGAGCTTGCCGAGTGCGGCTGGGGTGGACGACTATCCTGCCAACTACGTGGCCATGGCCAGGAACCAGCAGTATCTATGTAATTTAGAGCAAGGGTATGATAGCGCTACAACATGGCTGATTTGACCGATGGACCTCAATAGCAAGGATGAGCTATTGGTAGTACGATGGCCACCGTACAGGAACTGGAACAGGTCCATGAGTACATGGACGCACTAACGATGATTATATCGTGCAAGCGCGGCTTGGAGTTGACGGCTCGGATAAGCGCCGGGCAAACCAACACCCTCATGCCAAAGAGGCCGCTAACCCGGGCCTCTTTGGTAGGCCTCGAATCCAAGTCCGCTGGACTGAGACTGCGCGGTCTTATACTGCGTACGAGGAGATATACGCCAACCATGGATGACTCTCGGCTGCTCGACAGTTTAAAAGCGTTCCCAGACCTGCAGGCCAGGTACCGTGAGATCATGGCGATGTCCTATCCGGGCATGCACCATGAGTTGGCAGAGACCGTCACCGGTGCCCTGATTGACTACGTCTGCGACGGGACGAACGCCAGTGCTTGTCTGCTAAAATTGCGCGTTATGCTGACTGCGGTGAGACTACTACTCGAGGCCGAAAGCCCAGTTGTTACGCTGAGATGGTTTGCAAATTCCAATCCCATGCTCGGTGGCGCCGCGCCGGCAGGCCTGCTGCGAACTGGTGGGAGACTCGGCTGGGTTATTCGCTCCGCGGCAGTCTATGCTGCGGACGGCATTTAGACCGGACTAACGGCAAAGCATAAGTAGAAACAGGGCACATTTTAGAGAAATCGCTGGTGTCGTCGGGATGGGAAATTACTAGGGTTGAGACCGCAGGTACCGCCCCACATGGACGGAGGCAATTACTGCAGATTACCGATAATGTAAGATCTGCACGTGAAGAGTATGATGTGTGGGCGATAAGATCGTAGGATTTAGAAAAATATTACAAATATGTGACTTGAAATAGATCCTAACAGCTTCTTTCAAAACCTCAGTGGAAAGACAACAAGCCGGGAAGTGATCTCTACTATGATGGATTCGGCAGGAATAACAGATCGAAATATTTCTAGTCCCACCATTTACTGGATAGGCGGCTCCCCATGCTCGGGCAAGTCCTCTATCGCCCTCCTGATAGCTGCTCGGCACGACCTTCAACTTTACGTGTGCGACGATCATTACTCGGACCATCTCGCAGCGGCAGATCCTGTCAGCTACCCGCGCCTTGCCAGAGCGCGTACCGCCACCTGGAACGAAGTTTGGTCACGGCCCGTGGACGTGGCCACAAGTGACGAGTTCGAGTTCTACCGTGAAGAGTTCGGCATGGTTCTTGAAGATATATACTCGATGCCTACCGACCGTCCTGTCCTCGCCGAAGGAGCGGCCCTGCTGCCTGAGTGTGTCGCTCCGCTCGTTTCTGACCTGCATAAGGCCATCTGGATAGTGCCTACTGAAGCCTTTCAGTTGTACCATTACTCCCGCCGGGAATGGATACACGATATACTCGCCCAGTGTGAGAATCCGAGTGCTGCCTTCGCCACCTGGATGGGGCGCGATGCCCAATTTGCCGAAACGGTCGCACTAGACGCCCGCAACCGAGCACTCCGAGTGATAACCGTTGACGGCAGTCGTTCCATAGAGGCCCTGGCAGCCGAGGTTGAGGCGCATTTTGGCCTCCAAAGCGTGATGCCTGAGAAACCTGTCTGAAAGTCACGCCGGGCAGATAAACCGGAGCTGCTAAGAGGCCGGATTATCTCCCAAATCTTATCAAAAAGAATTGGTTTAGCGATTTCCTGGCTGTACAACGATGGCCCGGTTTTGAAAGACGCTCTAGATGCCTAATTATGTTCACAGCGCTAAAGTAATTAGCACAATCCTCAAACACGACTCCAAGGTCACGACTTACAAGATAGGTTTGCTCCGCGCCATCAATGATGTAGTATTGGCCTTCCCCGACCTAATTGTAGCAGGTGGTGATGTTGCTGTCCCACTTCGGGTGTTGGCTGAATGTTGGGTGACCTACTATTGGCCTTTTTGCGACCCAAACAAGCCTATTCTCCAGGGGCCACGCACTTTACATGGCGGGAAACTGACGAACGATATGGCTTTTCGAGCACATCTGACCCAGGTACAAGTTGAATGGCAATCTTTCATGAGGGGCGACTCCAAACCATCTGACGGCTTTTTCTTGAGAAATGGGATGCGAGTGCCAAGGCGGCGCTTAACCTATCCGTCGAAACTTGTGCAGGCATATGATGCAGCAATCCGCGCAATAGCTACGACCCTTGGCCAGCCCATCCGGTATGCAGGTCCTGGTGAATGGTCTGTTTTTGCTAAACCACAACGGTTGCGCGACCTGAATGATGTAATTGCTGTGCCGGGCAGTGCTCCAGCAGACCTCTGTCTCGTGATAGCTGCTCCACTCTGGAGAACCTTTCAGGGCCTATCTTTATGGATAGAGGCTTTGTCCATACATGAGTGGTGCCTCTTTACGGAGCGTGTGGCATCACAGGGAGTGGGCAATCCTGTACAACGGGGTCACGTCTACACTCTACTAACAGACCGTCCAGATAATCGCCGTCCGCTGACCTGGGAGCGTAACAAGGTTGATTTGCTCCTTATGGAAGGCACCGAATTTGTTTGCCCGTGGACACAACTCCGAATTACCGCTCATACTCCTTACGCGATTGACCATATTTTACCGTTGTCCCTATACCCTATAAATGAGCTGTGGAACCTTGTGCCAAGTGAGCCCAACTTCAACAGTCATATCAAACGCGACCGATTGCCGTCTGTAGAGCGTCTCCGCAAAGCAAAGCCTCTTCTAATAGCTGTGTATGAAAACTATCAGCTATCTACTTACCTAGCAGGGCCTATCCGCGAGGACGCTGGCATACGTTTTTCTGCTCTTAAGTACACAACAGAAATAGATAAGGGTTTTGCTCGGGATCTGGCTGGTTCCGTAATTCGGCTGGTAAACCATGTAGCAGATGCACGAAATATCACACGCTTCTAATTCGGGAATGGGAGTAACAAAATGCGAATACAGTACAACAAGCTCGTGCGTGACCGAATACCGGAAATCATACGTGAGAACCATGGTAGTTGCGAAACTGTAAGCATAGAAAACAACGACGAATATATTAGTGCGCTGTTCGAAAAGCTTGTAGAGGAGGCTTTGGAGGCGCTAAGTGCACGTGGGGACGCCAGGCATGATGCAATAGTGTCTGAATTAGCCGACGTTTACGAGGTGCTAGATGCGATTCTGGTTGCACTGCAGATTGACCCCGACATGCTCCGGACCCAGCAGCAGGAGAAGAGACAAAATAGCGGCGGTTTCCAGGAACGAATTTTCCTGCTTTGGAGCGAAAATTAGCAGAGTGCGTTTACGTCCGCTCAAAGAGCGGGTGTCATCTGTCTGCGAGCCACTTGGCCCAGAGAACAGCCAGGCTACTATTCGGGCAGTTTTGCCGGGAAAAGTGACCGCACAGGGCTAGGACGCCTGGTGTTTGTGACCGCACAAGGCTGAGACGACCTCGATAAGGAAGTGAGTCGACTGTGGGCCCGTAGCTCAAATCTCCCCCTTCGGGCAGAGCTTCCGATGCCAGGACCAGCAGCACGTCAGGGCAGAAGCGTAACATAAGGATCAGTATACTTCTAATGCTCCATATACCTGCTTCATCGCCAATGCAGGCAAAATAGCGCGGCTCAGCGCCCGCACCGGTGCCTGCGCTCGCATGGCCGTGGTCGACCATAGCCATGTATATTCGCTGTGGGTATCAGTACACAACGTCAACTTGAGGCCTTGCATGTTTGCAGCCCCCACACCCTGTATCATCGATACAAGGGCAGCGCGCCATGCTTCTTCTACCTTCAGCTTTCGAGGGCGCATGGGACTGCTTTGCTGACTCCAATATACGCGGCACTCCGCGTATGGCTTTATTAGGGGCACGATCTGTAAGAGGTGGCTGTGCAAGAGGGCCCGGTTAAGCAAACTGTAAACTCTCTTGGTAGTTATTCCTTCCAACATGCGAGCCCATCCCTGCATGCTTCCCAACTCCTCGCGAGTACCAGGTATCGCATCACTGGAGATTGTGAGGACTCTTACTCGCACCCCTGGTTCGAGAGTATAATCAATATCAAGAATATCATGAGTAACTGCGGCGTAGCCTGTCCACCTGTGACCTTGAGCATAATCAATCCCAAAGCCGCTCCCGGCAGGTAATGCTGGAGTATCAACGGCGTACCACACGCGCGAATGAGGAGTGAGAGAAGTGAGTGACATCAGAGAGCAGCAACGCCTGGAGATAAGCAACTTACTGAGGAAGGTAATGTCCATCCCCGGGCTCTACGGGAGACTGTTACGGGTGGCAGTGGCTGCGGCTGGGGGTGTGCTTCACTATCGATAAACTGCAGGCCCCGGCGGATCTCGTGCGTGACCCCTACCACGCGCTGCTTGCAGGCGGGGCTGACGACCGGTGTGGACAGGTGTGGTGCCCTGATTGTGGCGCCTCACTGACACAGGCGAGTGCCCTGTGTGCCATCATTGGGTTACATGCGTGGACGTTTGCCGATACTGTGTGCTATGCGGCCACGAGGATCCTGACGACTGGACCTGCTCCGCAGCAGAGCGTCCGTACCGGTCTAGCCCCTGTATCTGTCCATAAGTTCCACATTACGAAATATTATATTGGGGCGGTGATTGCAATGAGTCCATATAGATTGCAGTTACGGCCGATTTCCTCAATGTCGGGAGCCCCACCCTTGACGCTTTGGCCGTGGCTGACCAGTTCCGTGGTTATCGTGACCTGCTGGCTGCGGCACGAGCCCCGATAACCACGGACCGGGAGATACATATGCATGGCGGCCCGCACCAACGACAATTGGGAACTTGTTCTTGTGCGCCCGGCATAGACGGTCACACACTAAGCATGACCATCTATGGCGAGTTGACCATCTATGCTACTAAGCTGTTTGGGCTGTTCAGGCTGTCCGGGCAGTTGCCAAAGCCACTGGCCCTCGGGTCCAAACCCCTCACGCCGTTTGACGATACCCATCTTGGTCGTGGCACGGCGTAGAGTCTTTTCCGCGATACCGGCATTCTGCCCAGCTGTAAGGATATGCTGGGCTAGCTGTGCACCGTCCTGTAGCGCGTTCCGTAGAAACGCAGATGCCTCGCCGATGGCGCTACGATCATCGGAGTCTGCGGGTACGGCGAGCACAGTGTGTGCTGTATGACGGCATGCTCCCAGCCACACGATTCTGGCCACCCCGTTGCCGGCAGTCTCAACCTGATATGCAAGCGATTCCACTGGTGCTGCAGAGTTGCTTTTCATGCGCACCAGGATACGTCTCGACTCTGTTGCGTCATCAGGGTCTGCTGCGATAAGCAGCCCGGAGCGCGCTGTGCCTATCATGCCAATTGATCCGCCGCCACGGTACAAAGGGTTGCTGTTTGCCTGTTTATTGAGGTGCCTGATTACCAGCACAGCAACTCCTGTGCGCTGGGCCAGCTCGGTCAGGGGCATGAATGCACGCCGCACGTCCTGGTCACGGTATGAGTTTACATCGCTGGGCAAGTACGCCATTATTGGATCGATTATCACTAATGCCGCACTGACTGCTGTGATAGCGTTCTCAATCTCCGGCAGGTCAAAAACTGTGGGAAATCGTTCGGAACCGGCCTCAGCCACATGTGTAAGCGCGACCACCCGCGTCACATCGGCACCCGCCGCATCAAGTCTTGGGCGTATCGTGTCCGCCAGGTCGTCCTCTGCAGACAGGAGAACCACCCCTGCCGGCGCGCCCAGGTCGCTCGCTTGACCGTCCGGCATAACGCTGCCTGTAGTAACTCGTGCGCCTATATCCAGCGTCATTAGGCTCTTGCCCAGGCCCGGATCGCCATCGAGTATGGTGAGCTTGCCGAGCGGGATCCTACCGGGCCACAGCCAGCGTACCAGCTCGGGTTCAACATCGGAAAGGCGGATGAGGCCGGGTTGTGTGCTTACATGGCCATTCTTATCATAGATGGCCACTTTCTCGGGATGACCAGCTATGCTGTTGTCGAACGGGGTGCTTACGCTCTCAGTTGCGGTATTTCCAGCAGCGCCCGCTGATGGGTTTATCTCGGTGTAAGAATCCAGCTGCTCAATGATATCTGCTGCCCACGGCTCTATCTGCCCCGTTTCGATAGATCGGCAGTGGTCAAGATCAACAGCGGCATATGGGTCGGCTGCAGAGAGCACATGGCCTATGCCGTCCATACCGTACTGCTGGTTTACAAATCCGCCTCTATATGTGGCGACGGCTGCCTCAAATGTGCCCGAGGTGCTGCTGTCAGTTGGCGACGCTTTCCAAGCGGGTGCAACTGGTTTGTACGGCACTTTCGACGGTTTCTCACCGCCTGGCTTTTGCTCATATCGCCATACGGCAATCTGTTTCCGATCCCGCAGTTCGGCGGGGAGAGTGTTCCAATCTCCCCGGTCGTTCAGGGGCGCAAGCGTAGTAGGTTCGTTATTCATTTCAACTCCTGCTGTGTCATTGGCGTCAAAAAGCACGCCTGTCATAAGGGTTAATTGCCTGATATATGATATGGGTCAGTATCATGATCGATCCGTTTCACCGCATGTATCTCAATCGTGCTCTTGTGCAAGATCCTCTAACCTGGCTGCTCTGGCTGTGACCATAGCGTCGATCCTCGCCACTCTGCCCTCAGCCTGGATGAGATTCTCACGTGCAGCAACTCTGTATATCGTGTTTTCTGTTACATAAATACCCTCTCTGTACTGATTTGAAATTGCCAACGCGTGAGCTTGTCTCACGCCGGAGTCACGTCTCTGTAATTTGAGTTTATCGTGGATAAGGAAAAAGCAAATCGCAGCCTTCAGCCTGAGTAGTGCTGTGCTAAGTGGGGTGCATATAGCAGCAATATTACTGGCATGAATCTATGATGAAGTGTCTACTCTGTGCCTGGCAGGGAGCTTTTCAGGCCATAAGCATGCTCAGTGAGCGATTTCTCTCACGCAAAGCATGCCGGGCAAATGGAGTGGATAAGCAACGGAAATAGAAGTAGCGGTGACAGTAGTTAACGCCCCGCTGAGGTAGTGTTGATTTGCGCCATGTGTAAGAGCTACCTATCGCGAGCCCATCACAGATTGTCTAATGTTACATGGCACGATAAACAGAACCTAATGTAAGAAGCGCCCAACATGCGTCGTGAACATGACAGTAGCGCCGTCCCAATTACCTGCAGCATTACAATCCCTGGTCCCAACCAGAGAAGAGCAGTGATGTTTTGTTCTGTTGATGTCTCAAGAATTGGTTCCAGCAACATTCTAGAGCGAGCTTCTGCTGAATAGGGAAGGGTTGCTTTCCCGGGGTGTTGACTGGGCATATTCGCGTATGGTTCGCCAGCTTGTCGATTAGACACTGCCGGTTCTATCTCGCCGACAGTGTGCCGCCGCTATTGACACTTCCCATGTTTGCCCAGTCGTAAGACACCTTACAAGGGCCCAGCTGCATACCGCCGGTACGATCATTATTACAGCTGGTACACCCCCGCACGGTCTGTTCGTAGAACGCGTCCTCGCTCCGCCCCGTTGTTCAGGGCTACTCCGCCGCACTGGCCGGATCACCGGGCTTGTGCTCGGCAATGGCGCTATACAGCCGGGCGGATCTCTCGTATTCCCCACGGGCACGCAGGGCAGATGCGTAGCTGATGGTAATCGACCTTATGCTCTCTTTCTGCGTCGTCTGGTGTACCTGGTGCAGCGCACGTTCGAAGAACCGGTCCGCGGCGTCCGTGCGGCCGCACTTCTCCTCAATAAGCGCTGCAATATACAAGCTTTCAGCGTGCGTGCGTAACGGGTCGAGCCAGGGATTATTGCCGGAAGTTTCAGGCGAGCGGAGGAGAGACGCCCCATACTCGATGCTGGTGGCTGCATGCTCTGCTGCCAGCTCAATTTCATTTTCCTTGAGTGCCAGTTCCGCAAAGTAGCGGTGGAGCGCGCTCAGCAGGCCGATGTGGTTCTCGGCCGCGAGGATCCCTTCGGCCTTTGCAGATATTGTTTCGCCTCTTCGTGCCTCTCCAGTGCCAGCAACGCTTCCGCAAGGTTGATCAGGGCGTTTGCGGCCGCGCGGCCATTGCCCGCCGCCTCGAAGATCTGTAGAGCGCGCACTGTGCTGAGAACGGTTTGATGCCAGTCCCCGGCAGACCGGTATGCAGCGCCTAGTCCCCACAAGAGTTCCCCTTGCCGGTTCGTATCGTCCAGATCGCGGACCACTTCAAGGGCTTTCCTGTACGATGATATCGCCAGCGAGGGCATATCGAGGGCCCAGTAGTCGTTCGCCAGGTTCTGGTAGAGTGAGGCACGCAGGTTCAAGTCTCGGACCTGGCCGTCGTGGACCGAGTACAGGGCCGTTAGATGCTGGTGTAGTGCCTCATCCGGGCGCTCCTGCGCATAGAGGACCGCCCCCAGCATGTTGCGCGTGCGTGCTGCCGCTTCGTGGTCTCCCGCCGCGGCTTGGAGCGCTTTTTCAAGCTCTAGACGTGCCATCGATAGCTCACCCAGCTGCACATATGCGCGGGCTCGGGCATAGGGCACACTGTACACGGGGTAAGCTTGCAGGCTATCGCTGTATGCGACAAGACATGCTTGCGCCTCGTCTATCACTCCCAAAGCCTCGTCAACCCGTCCTTCTCGTGCTAACATCCTGGCGTAGTTGAGCTGAAACTCGATGTCTTCCCCCACAAGTTTAGCTATGGAGTGGTTCACCTTTGCAGGGAGAGCGGTCTGTTCGAGGCATACGGCGGATCGCAGGGCCTGAAGTTCAATAACAGGTAGCGCCAGGCGATTGGCCAGTATATCTAAAGCCGCACGCGAAGGGCAGAAGGCGCCCTTTTCCAACGCGGCTATAAACGCCTTCGAGAAGTAGGGACGCCCGAGATCTGCCTGGGAAATACCCAGCTGGCGCCTACTTGCTGTTATGCGCCTGGCGAGGGGAGAGCGCCGGTTATCGCTTCGAGCACTCATACAAGAACACTCTCCCTGTAGAGCAGATAGCGGGATCCGCACAGGTTCTGAAACATTGCCACGCAATATACCATAATGGCGCTGCCGCTACATGCACTACTGTCACGCCCGCCGCGGCACCAGGCTAATGCCCCATGCTGCGTAGCAAACGACCGCTTAGCGTTTGGTAATTACCCGAAGTTGCTGGACTACTGCCCAGGATGATAGATGGGCGGGCATATCACTCCACGACCCGTCGCTTGCCGGTCTGCCTTTAGCCGCGATCCGTGTGGGGTGCCCCAGGTCGGGGTCAAATGAAATCTCATAGTCGATCAGCGTTCCTCGTACGGCGAATGGCCCCTTATCCCGTATAGCTCGCACACGCTCAAACAATCCATCAACTGTCAGGTATCGCATCTCCTTGCCCGCTGCAACTCCTGTCGCTGCATCTAGTAAACGCTTATTTGAGCCGGCAGTCGTCCCGTAGTTATGCGCGAGCGCTGTCACGGTGTCTTCCTCAGTATCGACACGTAGCGTCCATACGCCGCACATCATCCCATCAGAGCCCAGTCCACAGCCCTGGACGGAACGATATTCAACATCGATCTCGTACAGCACGATATGCTGTGCGGCCCAACGGCGCTGGGCTTGATCGTAGTCATGCGGGCTGATATTGATGGAGCCCGTGCTGATACTATGCGCATTCAGCAGCAGTGCCCCCGCAACCGCGATGAGGAGCACAACCAGCCCTATACCCCATACCTGTACTTTGCCCGGTACAGCTAATCTCATACAGCTAATTCTACGCCTACCGGCCGTTGACGCGTGATGGCACATTGGTCGGATGGCAAGGGGGTTATTTCGGCTATCCGGCCGCGAGGCCCTGTACAGGAAAGACCGGCAAGCGCAAAGCAACTTTAGGACCGATTGGTAAGTCGTTCTTGCTGTGCATGGTAATTATTGAGAAGAGGCGGCGATTACGCTAGGGGGAGGCGTCTAACAGGGTAAATGGGCAAACCGTGCGCTAAAGCTGTTCGGGATAACCATCTGCTATTATGCGGGTCTGTAATCCCATATTCATGATCCTGATCATCGCTGTGCAGAGCATCCGCTTTGAGGCTGGAACCCGGCCGGTAAAACCGCCCCGCATGGCGGCCGCAAAAACAGGCCAGGCTGCGCTGTGCGGGCCTCAGAGGTGGCTCCATCCACGGATAGGTATTCTCTCCTACCATCCTACCCAAAACAGCAGCTGTAGAGAGGCTGTCACAACAATGACCCCGGACGGATACTGGCGCGTCGCAGAACACATTTTATGCGGGCACTCGGGGTGCTACCCGCACTCACACTCTCGCACGTCATCAATAGCAGGCATAGGCTCACCAGGCGTCCAGGATCCATCGATGTTTTGTGCGGGCAGATGCCACACCCCCGTGCCGCCCATGCAGGGGATTCCGCCCCGCTCCAGTATTTTGTAATAGTATGCGCTCATATTGTGTAGCCCTCCCGCGTATCTAAAATATGGTGGATAACCTTACGCTGCTATCCCACGTGTAAGTGCGGCGCATTAAACATTGGGTTATCGCCGATAATGCGGTCGCGGCCCATTTGTGCATAGCTAGGGTTGAGCTCTATCCCAAGCCCGCGCCTGCCCAGCCTTAGCGCGGTCATAACGGTCGTACCCCTGCCCACAAACGGGTCGAGCACCGTACACGGGACCACCGGGGCGTCAGTGTGTACGCATGTAGGCTCTGCTGGACCCTGCCGCCTGAAGGGCGTCAAGCTGCAAATTAAGCGTCTGCTCATGAGTGGAGACGCGCGCATATCCAGTCAACATATGAGGATCGTATCAAAAGTCTGGTACACTTGCAACTGATGGAACCTTGATTTTGCAACGGGTTCTGGTACGGGCTGTACCGCCTCATCACGCCCAAGGTCCGTTGCAGAATAAGCGGCCTCACAGGAGTGTCATAAAGGGACGAGCCTGTTGAAAAACTCGGCTCCGGCAGCGCGGAGACCAAAATTGAGCCCTGTCCATCGCTTGCCAAGGCAGGATCCACGCTTGAGGATCGTCACCATAGGTGGAGGTAGTTCGAGAATTCTTCGCTTTGGGGAGTTTTTCAACAGGCTGGAACGTTTTTGGCACGGGCTTAGAAAACGGAAGACCCCTAGTAAGCCAGGTCGCCGCTACGCTTGTCGGCTGCTTGTGCAACCATGCGGACTCTACACCGTCCTACTAGCATGGGGATTCCAAGCACCTTCTGTCGCTGGTAGTTTAGTTTGGGTTAATGACAGAGAAGCGCGTATCAGGCATTGGGCGAATTGATGATGGTAATGAGCCGGGGAGCATTCTACAGGAAGTAACTAACTTGAGATTTGTGCAGTGGCAGCAGGCGATGTTGATTGTTGCACCCTTCGTGCTGCTCTTCGTTTATGTCGTATGGATTCATCTACTGGTCAGAGGGCAGGGCCTGCACACCGTGCTATTGAGGCTTCTTGCTGCGTCTGCGGCATTCACGGCTGTATGGGCAACTATTTCATTCGCTCTATTTATTATTGCCTGGATGGGGACGTCGGACGTAATGTCCAGCTACGATGTCAGGGTGGATACTTATCGAGCAAGCGTCGGTTTACCCTTTGCTGTCTTTGAGCAGCCAATGAGGAATATTTACGAGCAGTTACCCGCTTTGGTGTTTCCGCAGCTCTGGGTGCCGGCTATACCCCTTTTCGGGGCACTGCTGTTCATCGGGTGCCTGGTAGCTCTCGCGCAGCATCTGCTCTCCAGAAGCCGTTTCTCTGTAGACGAACACAGAAGGTCATATGCAATGGCGATGGTAGGCGCCGCATCGATATTTCTCGTCGTGTTTCTATGGCCTCAGTCTTCCAGCAATCCGCAGATGCCTTCAGTACCGATTCCTGACGACGCTGTCGCTGTCAGATATACCCTCACGCCGGATAGCGTTCCAAGGCTTTATACTACTTTCGCGCTGGAACACACATCATCAAGAGAGGCGCAAAAGTATTATGAGGAGAGCCTCGTTGCTAATGGCTGGAAACTGGCGCACAGTCAATCAAGCGACGCGGGTTCCGGTATGTATTCCAGTACAACTCTGTTTACCAAAGACGGAAATGTACTTGAGGTGGGTACCGCTCATGGATACGAAACAGCGGTCACGATTGCTCAATACCCCGCACAAACAGGAAAGTGAGAGGAAATGGCAGTGCTTCCTAAGCCAACAGCCACACCTACATCGTTCCAGTTATGCGGCCAACTAGTTCACGCATCGCTATTCAAAGGATAGGTGCTCTAATGCAATCCGGCACAGCCAATTCATTTCTCGCTAACCGTAAGTGGCTACAGAATAAGGCCTTTCTATTGCTACTCTTGTCCACTGTTTTAGGTCTATTGGTTGTATTGGTTGCATTGGTCACCTGGAAACAACCACCAGCCGTAAAGCAGTTAGCTCCGTCCCAGGAGGCGCTGAATGGAGCTCAAAAAATCGAGCACTTGTACACCCCGGATGCAGCCAGTGCTCGATTCTGCGCCTGGTCAAGTGATGGCCACCTTGTGCAAACGGTGGGCCAGCTTACCCCAACTCAAGATAATGCACTCCAGAGCTGGAACGTTGCAAGCGGCGAACTCATCAGCACATCGTTGCCTTACTGTGCGCCCGGCCGAGAAATAGCTGGCGTAGCTGTTCTCAGTAACACAATAAACATAGTTGATGTTCGAACAGGTCAGGTCCTACGGCAATTAGAAGCGAACGTTCCGCCGGACGAATTCTCCTTATCGACGGGTGTGACCACCACTAATATCTACACAAGTAGTTCTGCTCTGCCAATATTGTGGTCCCAGGACGGCCGTATGCTGGTAACAACAACGTATGGCACCACAGGTTCCGGACCGACCAGATCCGGCGTGATAAGCGTGGTGTCAGTACAGCTTTGGGATACAACGACAGGTGTCAGGCAATCCTTTGTAAACATAGCCGCCGTACCATTTCTGCTGGAACAATATGTAGTCTCACCGGACACTATGACTCTGGCCGCAAGTTACTTGCAATCCAACTCCAATTCAAACTACTTGAATGTCGACCTTTGGGACCTGCGTAGTGCCAAACAAACAGGGCACGTGCCTATCCCGTTTTACTCGCCTATGGCGCTGTTCTGGTCCCCCGATAGTCGCACTCTGGCTGTCATTACCGACGGCCATCAAGTTACCATCGTTAATGCTGCGACTGGCGAAATAGCTATGAAACTGCCAGAAGATCTCCCCGCCGAATATACCCCTACCCTCAATCCCAATCCGAAGCCTGTAGGCACAGTAGCAGGTTCTATAGCACCCGTGCCAGAGGACACATCCGAAGCTGCAGCACCCTTCCCAGTAAAAACAGCGGCACCCGCAGGTTACACCCCACCTATCACGCCGGCAGCCGAGCTACCTGAAGCTGATGCGAATGATTACCAAACCATTGGCAATGTTGTCTGGTCGCCCGACGGCTCGACCATAGCTACATATGACCGTTCCTACATACGCTTGTGGGACATAAACACAGGCGAACTCAAAGCAATTGCACGGCATCCACATTCTGTTTGCGACCGGACATGGCCTATGCGTTGGTCGCCTGATGGACGATTGCTCGCCACAATCGACTGTGACGACGGCACAAACGTACTTCGTTTGTGGGATGGTTTTACAGCAGCCCCTTTGCGTGAGCTCACGGCAGATGTTTACGACTTCTATTGGTCGCCCTCAGTAGATCGCCCCATGATGCTTATTGAGCGTGGTAATGAATTTGGTGCCGAGTTATGGGGCTGGCCCTAGTATTTATTACAGCGACACCCGTGGTCAGGCCAGTAAGATCGTGGCCAATACCTTCTTCGCCAACTGTATAACGCCCAGGAATTCTACCGGGACGGCTCACTTGGGAATACAAGCGGGGTGCCCTATAGCACAGTGCCCTATGGCACAGTGCCCGCCAACTATCAGCGTATCAGTACAACAAGATTCAGCGCGACTTAGATTTGCCCTCAGAAATGGGTTTTGGCACTACGAAGTGCAGTGCCAAAAACGGTCCAGCCTGTTGAAAAACTCGACTCCGTCAGCCCTGATGCTAATATAGTGAGTTTTCAAACCCGTGAGATGACACGATTGACGCGTGGATCGCCTCCCAGGAAGACGCAAGACATACACAAAGTGGCCAGATTGTTAGCGTTAGGGAGTTTTTCAACACGCTGGGTCCTTTTTGACACCAGCTCTAAGGTCGGAAGATTCGGCGGGGAAAAGGGCAGGATAGCAGTGGTAACGGAACAGCAAACAGGAGTAAGCGTGATTAGCTTGTGTATGGTCAAAGATCATCAAGGTGCGGTGCTAGGTAAGAGTGATTCTGGACACTGATTGGTGGCAGTAGCGAACGCCCGCCTGCTTGGCCATGTGCAGATCCGGAGCACTCACGGCCAATGTCTAAGGCCTAGGGGCAGGTAGGCTCTTTGTCGGTAATATTATATTGGGCACGCTCTATATCCGTCAGGTCACGGGTCAGCATGCCACACAGCTGGCGGATGGTGTCGTGATAATCAGTGCGCCAGATATCGGCGGTGCCGTCTTCGCTTGCGCTCACGATGTTGAGGCCGTCTGGAGAAAACGCGATGTCCCGTATTGCACCGGTATGGCCGACAAAACGCCGCACTTCTCGGCCCGTCCCTAGAGACCACAGGCGGGCTGTTTCATCGATGCCGCTGGTGAGCACAAACTTCCCATCGGGCGAAAACCTCACGCCATACACCGTTCCACTATGTCCCAGGAATTGCCGCAGTTCCTTGCCACTCCTGGCATCCCATAAGCGAGCACTGCCGTCAGCACTACCAGTCACAACATGATTACCATCCACTGAAAAATCCACACCGGTAACGGCGCCTGTGTGGCCACGTAGTACCTGTAGCTCCTCGCCCGTGAGCGGGTTCCAGATGCGGGCCGTCAAATCATCACCACTCGTGGCAACAGTGCTGCCGTCGGGGGAGAAGACCACCCCGTTCACCCGTAAGGGTTGCTTCGGATCGGAGCCCATGTGCCCGGTGAAGGTGAGGGTATTCCGTCCGCTGAGCGTCTCCCAAACGCGAGCCGTGCCATCGTAGCTGGCGGTAACCACGCGCTTACCGTCCGGAGAGAATACGGCCCTGAACACTCTGTCTGTGTGCCCGGTGTAGGTGAGTACCTGTTGGCCGCTCGCGAGATCCCAGAGTCGCGCTTCCTTGTCGTCGTTGGCAGTCAGCACGTACTTTTCGTCGGGTGAAAATACCGCTGACCAGACCCCCGCTCCCCCGCCGGGGGGAGTAAGGCGCTGTAGCTCCTGCCCGCTAGCGGCTTCCCAAATGCGCGTAGTGCCGTCGCCGCTGCCTGTCAACACCCGTTTGCCGTCACGGGAGAACCATGCCTGCTGCACTGCGTCCGAATGTCCACTGAGCTGCATCAGGCTCGGCGGCGCCTGCGTGCGCCAGAGGCGCGCGAGACTCAGCGCACCGCCCGAGCCACTGAGCAGGTACCGGACGTCCGCTGAAAACGCCACTCGGTTGACGACCGCGTCCCCAGCGATGTAACGCCGCAGCTCCTGCCCGGTTGCCACACTCCAAAGGCGAACGGTAGTGTCGATGCTACCCGTCAGCAGATATCGACCGTCGGGCGAGAAGGCGATGCCCTGGATAGGGCCATGATGACCGCTCAACAGGTGCAACTGTTCGCCACTGGCAGCATCCCAGATGCGGGCGCTGCCGTCGCCGCTGCCTGTGGCCACGTACTTGCCACTCGGCGAGTAAGCGACCACGTCGATGGCATCGGTGTGACCTGAGAAAACCCGCAGTTGCCGCCCGGTGGCGGCGTCCCACAGCCGGGCGGTCCTGTCGATGCTACTGGTCAGCACGAACTTGCCGTCAGGAGAAAGGGCCAGATCGATAATAGCATCAGTGTGTCCACTAAAGGTAACGAGCAGCCGGCCCCAGGTGGGTGCTGCCCGGTCGCCGCTGATATCCCACAGCCGCGCCTTCTTGTCGCCACCCCCCGTCAGCACGTGCTGGCCGTCGGGAGAGAACTTTGCGGACAGGATCGCACTATTGCTGACGGGGAAGACGAAGAGTTGCTGCGCTGTCACCGCGTCCCAGAGCCGCGCCGTATGGTCCTCGCTGGCGGTGAGTATATACTTCTCGTCGGGAGAGTATACCGCCGTGTAGATCTCGGCACTGTGGCCCGAGAAAGTGCGCAGTTGTGCTCCGGTTGTGGCATCCCATATTCTGGCCGTGTGGTCGTCACTGGCGGTGAGTACGTATTTCCCGTCGCGCGAGAAGGATACGTCACGTACCCCAGCACGATGCCCCTGAAACACTCGAAGGGGATAGCTGAGCGCCGCCGCTCGGGAGAGTGCCGCGTCACCTTCCGGCGTGTACTCTGTGTCGAGCGCACGTATGGCGAGCAGCCCCACTAGCTGATTCTCGCCGTTCTGGAGGGCAAGCGCGTTTGCCGCCGTGCCCAGCCGCAAAGCCTGTTCATGTGTGAGATTAGCCTTTGCCTCCTGCTCTCCAGCCTGCGCCGCCGCGCTGCGGTTGAGCGCCCAGGCGCTAAGGGCCGCCGCGACTAGTAGAAAAACGACCAATCCCGTCACCAGGTAGCGCAGCCGATTGGCCGCCTGGCGCTGCACCGTCAATTCGCGTGCCTGGCGCTGCCGTTCCGCCACCTCGTGCTGTTCGCGTGCCGCCAAGGAGGCCGCGACGTACACTTGCTCCGCTGCGTTCAGTGCCACCAAGCCGCCGCCGGCGAGGTCTTCAAACTGCGCCAGCCGCGCTCCGGTCGCCAGAAAACGTGCGTCCTGTTCCGCCGCACTCCACTCGTTGAACTCCGCCAGCAGCCGCCGGTGTATCCGCAAGTCCTCGCGCGCCCCGTCGAGCCACTCGTGCAGCCGATCCCAGGCCCGCAGCAAAGCTTCGTGTGCGATCTCCACAGTGGGACCGCCGCCCACAGGGTCGCGGTCCATCGTAAGCAGCCGGTAGCGACTGAACCGTTCGATGACGCTGTCGACGATACTCGTAGCAGCGCTCAGCGAGGTGACCTCCGCCAGCCGTACGCGCCGCCGCGTATCTTCGCCGCCCTCGCCGATGGTGACCAGGCGCAGGAAGAGCTGATGCACTGTCTCCTGCTCGAGCGGCTGCAGCCCCATATAGATTTCCTCGGCCCGCCGTCCTAGCGCCCGTTGCACCCCACCTCCGGCCCGGTACGCTGCCAGCGTCAGCAGCGGCCCGTCGGCTTGGTCGAAGAGTTCCGTCAGCGCATATTGCAACAGAGGCAGCGCACCCGGCTGACTACCTACTTCGGCGATGATCGCCGCTATCAGCTCAGGCTCCAGCGCCACCCCCACGCGCGCTGCGGGACCGCTGATAGCCCGCTCCAGATCCTCGGCTGCCAGCGGCAGCACCAGAGCGGAGCGTGACCGCAGCAGCTCACCGGTCGTGGGGTACTGCAATGGCCGGTCGTAAAAGTCGGCGCGTAGCGTGATGACCACTCGTAAGCGGCTACTCGGATCGGCCACTGCTACGTACAGGCTGTCGAGAAGATGGACGCGCGCCGCTTCGTCCGTTAGCAGCGTGAAGAGTTCTTCAAACTGGTCGATCAGCATCAGCAATTCGACGGCAGGGTCGTCGGGCAAAACCCGGTTGACGGCACGGAGCAGACCGCGCTCTCCATCCCGGAGTTGGTCAAGGAGGCTGGCAGGCGGATTGACCGCCACACGCAACAGCCCTGCCTCGATCTCTTCAAGCGGTTGGGAGCCCGGGATCAGTTGCACTATCTTCCAGTGCTGGGAACCTGGAATGCTCCCGGCCTCGACAGCGGGCAGCAATCCGGCACGCACCAGGCTGGACTTGCCGGAGCCGGACGGCCCGACGACGGCCAGGAAGCGTGCCAACTCAGTGTGCTCTCCGAGGCGGGCTAACAGCTGCGTTGTCAGCAGCTCGCGGCCGAAGAAGTCGGGGGCGTCTGTTTCCTGAAAAGCTCGCAAGCCTTTGTAGGGGTTAGGCGGCTTGCCGTTATGTCCGGCGTGTGGCGGAGCGAAAGTGACAGCTTCAGTAGCGGAAGTTTGGGCAGTAAGGGAAACCTGGGTACGTAGGGCGGTAGATGCGGATCGGCCGTTAGCCGAGTTCGTAGTAGCATGAGTGCGCGGATCGTTGCTGAGTAGCACCGCCGGTGCCGGAGCGCCGCGTGCCCATGTGACGAAAGCCTCCTGCACATCAGGGGGCAGATCGAGGCGTGCCAGGAGTAACTCGGCAAGTTGCCGGGAAGGCCGCACCCCGCCGGACTCAATTTTGCGGATGGTCTCACCCGCGCAGCCAACGCGATCAGCCAGGGCATCTTGGGTCAGGTCGAGTGAGCGTCGCTGAGCCTTGAGCCATTGGCCGAAGCTGATCTCGTTTTCCATAGGGATCCTCCCCGGCCAGACTGCATCCCGCTTTTCACCCCGCTTTTCATCCCGCTCATTATAGCACGTCTACCTTCCGCTTACACAAGGATCTATGCTCTAATAGGCGTCAGAGGTTCGTACTCCGCCGGCGTTTTAAGTGGCGCCCGACTGTCCGCTCAGGTACTGGCAGGTACTGGGCGGAGTAAATCGCAGCTAGCGAGTGAGAAAAGGAGCGAGGACATGGTTATCTGGACGCATCTAAACAGAGGCTTGCGGCCCGTAAGGAAGGCCGCCGAAACTACCAGGAAACAGAGGAACACGACCATGAAGAGCATTAAACGGCTGACCTTTTTACCTTTACTTATGATTATGGTTTCAATACTAGGGGCCTGCAGTGATACGCCCGCACCTGCGAGCCCAACGGCGGTCGCTACCATCCCGCCCGCAGCAAGTTCGACCAGCATAGCAGCTGCCACCGCTCCCAAGGCCACTACACCGGTAGCTGCCACCACGGCTACGGCAGCTAGTGTGGCAGCTGAGGTGCCCAACGACGCCTCGCAAGCCCGCCTGCGCGTCGGTCAATGCGTCTGGGGCGAGCCGGATATGGACGTCTACATAGACGGCAAATCGCGTCGTGACGCCGGGCAGCCTCTGTTTGGTCTCGGCTTCAACGGAAGCGGGTACCAGTACCTTGAGTCAGGAACACATGCAGTTGCCGTCGTGCCGGTTGGCAAGGGCATGGACCAGGCGCTTCTGCCACCGCTTGACGTGCAGGTTGCGGCCGGCCACCGGTATACGGTAGTGGTGCTGGGGCAGAAAGGTGATTCCACCCACAAGTCGCTGGTGATAGACGAAACGGCCGCCTACCAGTCCATAGGAGCAAAGCCATCCGACTCTGTCTTCATTAGCGTCAACAACCTCAAAGGCGTAGAGGGGATCGACTATAAGTTGGCCGGTGCCCTGAGACAGAACAATATCCCTTATGGTGGGTTCAAAGCGGCCATCTGGCCAACCACATGGACCACGGGCGACACCGTGGCGGTAACCGGCGCGCCGGACAAGGTGATTGTAAAGGAAGAGGGCACCGACAACTACACTATGCCGGGCCTTGATAATCTGGACTGCTGGGGAGGCAGCTATCCAGGCTCGATTGGATCTGACTATGAAAACATGTGGGTCCCGCCTACCAGTGGGCTGAATATTGTAGATCTGCTGCAGGCATTCACGGCAGAAAGCGCCCGAAACGGTGTAAGCACTCCATCTTTTAGCACCTTCCTGGCGGCAGCCAAAAGCAGCGGACTGACGGATATGCTGGCCAGTGGGGAGCCATACATGCTCTTCCCTCCCACTGACAAGGCATTTGCAGCCGTGCCGAAAGACAAGCTGGATGCCCTGATGGCTGATCCCAAAGCTCTCGCGAGTATGCTCCGGGGCCTGATTGTTCCAGGCTATTACCCCGACGGTAGCCTCTCAGGAGCGACCGGTGGATACATTGATATCACAGTTACTAACGCGGAGGGCTCCAAGCTCGTCCTCCATAGCACGGACGGCCGCCTGAAGATCAACGGCGAATTCGCGGGAAGTGACAACAAGTTTGCCATGGCCGCAAACGGCAGCCGCGTGTTCTACCAGATCGACAAGGTGTCACTGCCGGCCGCTACCACAGCTGCCGAGGCAACCAAGCCGTCTGCATCGTCGAGCACGGGCGAGGTGCAGTTCACCGGCCATACCGATAAGGTGAACTATGCTTCCTTCTCTCCCGACGGCAAGCATGTGGTTACTGCCGGCGCCGACAAGACCGCCAGGTTGTGGGATGCGGCCACAGGTAAGGAGTTGCAGCAGTTCACCGGGCACACCGACGTGGTTTTCTGCGCCGTCTTCTCGCCGGACGGAAAGACATTACTGACGACAAGCGCCGACACCACGGCGCGCACCTGGGACGTTGCGACCGGCAAACAGTTACTGCTCTTCAAGGGGCACACCGACCTGGTAAGAAGAGGGGCATTCTCGCTGGACGCTAAATACATTGTCACCACAAGCGATGATGACACCGCTCGCACCTGGGACGCCCAGACCGGTAAGAGCATTGTGGTCTACACCAACCAGGGTCCGGGCAATGTAAACCGGGTTGCTTTCTCGCCTGATGGTAAGACGGTTGCCACCAGCGGCGATGACATGACCGCCCGTATCTGGGACCCGATGACTGGCAAGGAGATAATGGTTTTCAAGGGCCATACTGATATCGTGGCTGGTGTAGCCTTCTCCCCTGACGGCAAGAGCCTGGTGACCTCCAGCTTCGATGGCAGCGTACGCCTGTGGGATGTCGCATCAGGTAAAGAGGTACGCCGCTTTGCAGGGCACGTGGGCGGTGCATATGGTGCGGCATATTCGCCTGACAGCAAGTACGTGGTCACGAGTGGGGCGGACCAGATAGCGAGGCTGTGGGATGTGCAAACGGGTGCCGAGGTGCAGAGCTACTCCGGGCACACCGATGCTGTGAGAAACGTGGTCTTCTCGCCTGACGGGAAGTACATCCTTACGGCCAGTGACGACAACACAGCCCGGCTCTGGCGCACCGATGGCACCAGCTCGACTGCGGCCACGGCTGCCACTGCTGTCCAGGCAACCGCCCCAGCAACTGGGTTGTCTGTCCCATCAAGCACGGACGAGATGCAGCTAACCGGGCACACAGACGCAGTATGGCAGGCGGTGTTCTCACCCGACGGCAAGAAGATAGTCACCGCCAGTGCCGACGGCACCGTCCGTATCTGGGACGCCGTAAGCGGGAAAACGCTGCTTACCATTACTGGCCACACCGATGAAGTGCGTGGCGCAGTCTTCTCACCCGACGGGAAGACTGTGCTGACCGCAAGCGGGGACAAGACGGCACGAATTTGGGACGCCACCACCGGCAAGGAACTGATGCGCTTCACCGGGCACACCGATCTAGTGGGCAAGGCAGTCTTCTCCCCCGATGGCAAGACCGTGGTCACTACCAGCATTGACGGCACGGCCCGCACCTGGGACGTGCAGACTGGCAAGAGCATGGTGACCTACAGTAACCAGGGTCCGGGTAACTTGAACAGGATAGCTTTCTCGCCCGACGGTAAGACGGTAGTTACCAGCGGCGACGACAAGACCGCGCGCATCTGGGATCCGCTCACAGGCAAAGAGATAATGGTCTTACGCGGCCACACGGACGGTATTGCGGCTGTCGCCTTCTCTCCTGATGGCAAGCTCGTGGCAACTGCCAGCAACGACAAAACGGCAAGAGTATGGGATGCCGCCACTGGCAAGGAAGTGCATCGCTACGAGGGCCACGAGGGCAAGGTGTACGGCGCAGCCTTCTCGCCTGACGGCAGATATCTGCTCACCAGCAGCGAGGACCAGACGGCGCGGTTGTGGGACGTACAGAGCGGGGCGGAAGTGCGGCGCTTCACCGGCCACACGGATGTGGTACGCAGCGTGTCCTTCTCGCCAGACGGCAAATACTTCGTGACGGCCAGCCACGACAACACAGCCCGGCTCTGGCGCACCGATGGCACAAGCTCAAGTGCCGCTTCAACTCCAATTGCAACGTCCACCACAGTGGCAGCAGTGGCAGCCTCCAGCCTTGCCGTCTTCGTCTGGAAGACCACCGGCGCTCCGAATGCTTTCAAGAACGCGGCGGGCATAGCTGCCGACAAGCAGGGCAATCTATACGTGGTAGATGCAGGCAACTCACGCATCCAGAAGCTCGATCCGAACGGCAAACCGGTCCTCATGTGGGGGAGCGAGGGCACAGCAGATGGCCAGTTCCTGGCCGCCATCGACATCGCAGTGGACACGCAAGGCAATGTATACGTGGTGGATGACGTTGCCCTCGCCCTGCAGAAGTTCGACCCCAACGGCAAGTTCCTGCAGCGCGTCGGGCGGCATGGCACAGGAGATGGCGAATTCGGCAGCCCTGCGCACCCGGCGTTTGACGCGCACGATAATCTGTATATGGCCGACCTTCCGCGCCACCGCATCATCATCTTCGATAAGGAGGGGCACTTCCTGCGCCAGTTCGGCACACACGGTGTGAGTGATGGGCAATTGCAGTATCCGGTTGGTGTGGCCGTGGACGGCCAGGGTAATATCTACGTTGTCAACGACGACCCGCGCCTTACCTTCATACAGAAGTTCGACAACACAGGGCGTTACCTGGGCAAGTTCGCTACCGACTACAATCCCGGGGTTGATGCGCTCTTCGGATTGGCGGTGGACGGCCAGGGCAATATCTACGTCAGTGATATAGCGAACAGGGCACCGAACACCGGAGAGTCGAACGTGCAGAAGTTCCACCTCAAGTAAGGCTGGCCGGGCGCAGATAGCACCCGTATCTCACCAGACGAGAGGGAGGTCGGTGCAGATCAGGGTCAAACTCCCCGTCCGCTGGTTATGCGAGCGAGCTTCATTGGCAGCGGAAATGATTCAGTGGGCATCAGAAAAGCCCTTGACTTGCTGTAGGGCTACTCAGAGTAGCCGGCCTCCCTTCCCTCAACCCTATTTTCATGATAGCTGGAAATAACGTCAGTATGTCGGTACGTCACTGAGTGGCACAGGGCACAGACAACCCTATATTGAGCAACAGCCAGCACTAATAGATGCTGGCTGTTGCTCAATACCTACCGACTTCTCATGTCGGGATCAGGTGAGATCTACACAGTGGTCAAGCGCGCTAACTAGATTCGGCGCGAGTGGGGACGTGAGTTATGGCGTTCAGCAGCATGCCTCATGATCTCCGCTACCACCGGATCATCCGACGGCTCGGGGGCTGCAGCAGCCCATTGCAGCAGGACGTCCACACGGGGTTCGGTAGCAACCCATTTCCACTGACTCTGCTCTGATTCCCAAAACGGGTCCACGTTAGTATGCAGCATGAGTTCGAGATAGGGGTAAAGTGTCGGGTCGTTATCAACTCGCCGCCGTGCGGGGACATACCAGCTGCGGGGCTGCGGATGCTCGAGGTCATAAATGGCAGCAGACCTGCTTGCGTACGTGTCAACATACGGCGCCAGTTCGGCTACAGTCATTCTATATATGCACGCAATGCCCAGGTAATCCTCAGGCGCGCCCTGGAGCCATTAGTCAACTGGCGGACCACCCCTTGCGCCACTCTCATACTCCGCTACCAGGTCCATGTGCGCTATAAAACCGCCGTCCTTAGAGGCAGCCAGCAGGTAGCGGGTTTGGCCGTCCTCTGCTTTATAGCCATGCACTGCCCGCTCAAGACTGTCAATTATAAGCATTTGCCTATCTCCTTTTGTCGCGCGCCACACTGCAAGGGTGGGCATTATCCCAAATCCCAACTGCTGCCGCTCTGTAAATGGGATAGGCGAGCAGCAGTTGGGAAGGATCCGTGGTCCTCTACTATACCCTTATAGCGTATCAGTGGCGCTGAAAATATGTGCCCCGGCGAGCAGCGTATGGCCACGTATAGCCCTCAGACGGGCCCAAATCGTGTTGGCTGTTGCCTCTCTGGGCACTGCGTATATCTACTCCGTCCCAGCCCATAGTATATTGTACCTATAAAATATCGTGGTTAGGCGAAACGTCACATCCGAATAATTGGTGTTGATAGCGCTAGATACTCGGCCAACTTTTCGGCCTGCCACGCTTTCTCTGCGTCCCAGGCAAAAACATAAGGAAAACTATCCCAGTCTATGATTTCCCGGACGGCATCCAGCGCATGATGGACAACGGCCCTGGCGGACCAACCGGCATCAGTAGCCCGCACAGTGGCCATAGCAACGGACCGGGCATCGGGCTGCTGACACGCCCCGATGGCGGCTGAGGCCGCCCTAGCAGCACACAATTCGTCTGTGGTTGCATCACGGGCAGCAAAGCGGCGTGCTACATCAATAGCAGTTCGCGGTCGCATATCAGTCAGGTGCTCCTGCTCATACAGGTGCAATATATGCTCTGCGCAATCGCACGCAAATAGGCGTATATCGCGGTCGGTCAGAGCGGGACAAATTAGTTGCGCATCGGCCCATACATGATTGCCGTCCTTGCCGTGAAAGCTAGCCCCACTCACATCAACCCGCCATACCTCTATGTCGGTTTCCTGGGCGTCAGCCGCCAACAGCCAGTCCAACAGGTGGTCCTCCGTGCAGACATGATACCCGGGCCCGTACTCTTGCACGGGATCAATTGTCGGCATAGGTTCACCAGGCGTCCAGGATCCATCGATGTTTTGTGTGGGCAAATGCCACACCCCCGTGCCGCCCATGCAGGGGATCCCGCCCCACTCCAGTATTTTGTAATAGTATGTGCTCATATTATGTAGCCCTTCCTTGTAAACAAGAATATCGTGGATAACTTTATGCTGCTATCCCACGTGTAAGTGCGGCGCATTAAACATTGGGTTATCGCCGATAATGCGGTCACGGGCCATTTGTGCATATAGAGGGTTGAGCTCTATCCCAAGCCCGCGCCTGCCCAGCCTTAGCGCACTCATTACGGTAGTACCTGCGCCCACGAACGGGTCCAGCACCGTACACGGGACCACTGGGGCGCCCGTGTGTAGGCATGTTGGCTTCCAGCCTTTGAAGACGGCAGGCAACGTCCCCAGGTCGTGTGACACGCTCGCTCGATCTATCTGATGGCCATCTGTCCCGGAATGCGTGTTACGCTGTAACGTCTCTCGCCCCACCACCCTCTTCCATGGGGCACCGCACTCAGCACATGCGCCGTGCTCAGATGTCCCCAGCTGTATACAGCGCGCCGGCAGGGCCGGTGGAAACGTTGCGTAATGATCGCCTTTGTAGGGTGCCGGCCGCCACTCCCAGTAATTCCAGAGGTTCCTTCCCATCGGGTTTGGCACGGGTCGCGCCAGGGACATTGCACCATGCTCAGGCTGGGCCTCTGCATACGCCCTGGAAAATCCACCGCCCCCTCTGTTGGCGCCCCTCTCACGCACGGCATAGGTATCGTAGTAATACCGGGGGCGCCGGGTGAGCATATACAACGTTTCGGTTGCGCGGGTGGGCCGATCTTGTGCGCTCTCAGGGAGTGGTGACACTTTGCAGAGTGTAATCTCGGAGCGGATATACCAGCCCGCATCCTGCAACGCTATAGCCAGGCGAGCGGGTAACATCATTAGCTGTTTCGCGGCGCTGTAACTGTCTCCGATGTTAATCCAGAGCGTGCCGTCATCTCGCATCACACGCCCAACAGCGGCAAATACCTCTACCAGGCGCTGTATATACGCCTGTGGGGTCCGTTCCAACCCAATTTGCCCGGCAACTCCGTAATCTCGCAGCCTGTAATATGGCGGGCTGGTAACCACCGTGTTCACGCTACGGGCCGGCATTGCAGCCATTACGTCCATAGCGTCCCCATCAATTATGTGCCAATCATGCATGCTAGTCTCCCTATACCGCTATTTCTATCCCCTTCAAAATATCGTGGATAACGTTATGTGCCCTGCCCGGCCTTAATCCTGTCCACCAGACTGGGCCTCTATCTCTGCGCTTTGCCCATATCAACTTTGCCTCTGCTGGCATTGCCTGATATGGTCGGACATCCAGTCGGGGTATGTACTCCATCCCCGCCCAAAGCATCGTTCCCTGGGAGGGCCACGGGGTGAGGGTCCGGTAATACGCGGCCCGATATCAGCTGCAATGTGCACGGAGTGGCAGCCCGGCGCCGGTGCATCGGGAAAGACCGGTTGGTGCGCCTGAGCCACCGGCTCTGCTATATGCCGGCGCCCTGACGCCGTAATGCCGGGACGGCCAGCACGGGTGCGGGTAGGGCTATCAGTGGTGTCAGGCTCCGGCGGTGCCGGCTCTCCGATCTGTGGGTCTGCGGGTGTAGGTGTAATTGCAGGTATAAGGTCCTGGGCTGCAATGGTGGGTGCCGGTGCCGGGGTGGTCTTGAGCTTGGGTGCGCGTGCCCTGGGCTCGTAAACCACTCCATTCGTGCCTGCGTAAGCGATGGCCTGGTCTCGTATAGAGGCCCACTCAGCCGACATGGGCCACCGGCTCGGGTTGCTGTCTGTGGTGCTGCGGTCGCAGAGCCTGACGCGCCCGCGGCGGCCCGACTCGATGTGGCCCATGACGTCATACAGGATGCCACCCTCATCCAGATCATCGAGAGTATTAATGCCCTTTGAGCGTAAATACTCTCGCGTTAACCGCAGCTCGATGCGATAGACGTCCCAGATGTTCCCCTCATACGTTGCTCGATCCCCGGGCATGCTCTGGTCAATATCAATCTGAGCACAGCCGGTAACGAGATCAAGCACATTTGTATTGGGGTCATAGATATCGTACGGGTAATGCTTGCTTTCGCCGGTCTGGACAATGTGCCGGGTTTTGTTATAGATAACTACCTGGAGAGGGGACCGCTCCGTCCCGAAATACATAGAGTTTATCTGCCCGGTGGCTGCATTAGAGTCAACAACAGTGTACGGTAGGTGGGTCCTGTAGCGAGAGGGTTTGGCCAGGTCCGACAGGTATGGAACAAAACCGATGCTATCGACGGCCAGGTCAATTCTTGAGAGTTGGTATCCCTTGTGCGGCGCGCCGAATAACTGCCTCAGCAGCATCGCTACGTCCTGTACGGCCCCTCTCAGGCCGTTAGCGTACAGGTTGGCAGAACTCAGGCGCACATAGACCGGCGGCAAGAACGCGGCGCGACTGCGAGTCGAGATAGCTATACGAGCCTTGCCGGGCCAGCCCAGTACGTAATCGTACGCGCCATAGCTCTCGGCCCACATGTACAGCCCGAGACCGGGCACCTGGTAGCACCGAGAGGGGCTGCGCCTTGCCCGTTTCCGCCAGCCGGCGAGCCTGGACATGACACGGCGGCGTACGGCCCGAGAATATCTGAACGATACGTAAGCCGTGTCATATCCGCAATACTGCACCCATGGTAATGAGCTTGACTGAGCCGCATTGTATTTAAGGGGCGATACACCACTATATGCACCCGCCTCACCCGAGTGCCCGATTCCGCCTGCAGGCTGAAAGATAACACTACCCTCCCTGGCTTGACGGTTGTCCCGAGGGTCGCCAATAGTGGGCAGTGCGCTATTGGTCAGTGCTGTGGCAAGCGGTGCGCGATCTGGCAATAATAGATTGTTGTTGTATATGCTCGACATATTTATGTGACCCATCCTTTTGGCTCGATGTCGGTGGGCTGTGGCCGCGTCTGGCAGCCTTTATATGGCCTGCCCCATGACTATAAGGAGAACCTGTCACCGACCTGTTACTTGGGGATACTGGGTGGAATTACCGGAAAGCGGGCGCGCAGAGAAGCACGATCTTGTAACAAGATCGTGACCGCCTATGACGTATACTCTGGGCGTACGAAGGAGCTGGGGAATTATGAGCGGCGACTATATGAGGGGACTATATACTCGACTCACCCTGTAATCACCGCTAATCATGGCATCAGCATCCCGTAGCCCAGCGGGCACGGCCATGATCCCTGGGCGTATTAGCTGAAGCCTGGGGTTACGATAAAACGAGGACTATTATGGGGGAGGTTAAATTATCGAAGGGTAAATACGATACCCAGGAACCAGAGTCACAGTTACCGGGGCGCCCAGCACGACGGGCTATTCACTGCGGTACGACAACGATAGAAAATCACCATGACCTGCGCCGATTACTCACCCTGATAAGGCATCTGGAGCAGGCGCTGGAGAAGCGCACCCGAGCTCTGGAGCTTTGGCTTGAGGTGCTCGATATAATGCCGGTCTGCCCGTACAAATGGTGTGAAGGTTACGTGGGCGCTGCGTGTCGCATACTGTAGCCTGGCTAATTGAGCACAAACGGCTCGATGCAGATGTTGCGGGCCCTAGCAGTCCGTACCCGGGCACACCAGGCAGTCGTGGGATCTTTGCCCCGGGAGGCCCGGCTCGGCAGATACAGAGAGCCCGCACGCGGACCGACACTCAGGACGAATAAGGCAGTCCTTCATAGTGCTAAGCGTAAGAACAGAGATCTGCCAACACGATGTGGCCCAGGAATCCGGGCTGTCACGAGTTCGTGACTGCGACGCCCACAGGCACATACCCCATTCAGAGCAAAAAAGGGAGGCGTGGTTCGTGGAAATGTTGTAAACAAGAATCTCAGGGCCTTCTTAGCTTTATGCGGGTGCTTGTTTTCACCGCACGCATCCTGATTGTCCGAGGCTGATATGAGATGTCGGTAATATATGTTCCGTTCTAACTGACTGGCTCGACTCGTTGACTGAGTGTAAGTATGGGACCAGCTGCACAATGGGATCAAGAGCCTGGGTCCAGGCGCACGTAGGGTAGTTTACGCACCCCACGAACACCCCGTTGTACGACTTACGCCCCTGGACGTGACCGCCACATTTGCCGCACTTTATGCTCATGAGCCGAGCCATGTCGGCGGCATCCGCAGGCGTGATCGCCTTAGTGTAACCGCACCCGGCACTCGTACACACCATGTAGCTGCCATAGTGGCCTAAGTTGAGCCAGAATGCGCCTCGGCACCGCGGGCACGGCCTGCCTACCGGACTCTTGCCGTGTGCCACACGATCCTCGACCAGCTCACGCTGCAACTCTTCGTCGGGGATCAGCTTCCAGTACGCATAGAGCGCGCAACGAAGTTAACTACGGCATGGACACATTCCCTATAGTCAAGCGCAAGGACGACGCAGCGTATGGTGAGTACCGTACCAAGCGCGTGCCATGTCGAACCAGCACTCGAGCCCCGCGCCCAGCAAGGCTCATCGAGGGCCGGGCTCCTGATTCGTGGCAAAAGTGGGTCCGCGGGACCCACTTTTGTAAAGTGTGCGGCGACGTGCCTATACCCGCGGGCCTATTGGCCGTACCCCTCAGGGGTTAGCACTCAACGGTGTGAACAGCCGGTGGCGAGGATCAGCGAAGGATGCGGCGGCAAACATCAGAGCAAGCTCCAGGTAAGTTATACGCGGGCATGCTATTTGCGCACATGGCGCGAAAGGATCTGTAAGAAAGGTTGCATCCGGCCATTTATTCGATCACGATATCGGTAGATTCTATTTCGTCCATCACACCAGCCGGTGAGAGGGGTCGACTGCGCCGGGGAGACCGGCGCCGGAAGTGGTGCCGCGTCAATGCACGGCAGCAGCTTTGCCGCCCGGTACGGGCGTATCCTGCTATAGCCGGGCATAGCGACCATACCGAGCGCTCTTCCACCAGGCGGGGCTCGGGCTTGATTGCCGGCATGCGTGGTTTCGCCTGGCGATACTGCTCACACGTGGAGCGAGGATCTTCCTTACCGGGGCCCGAATAGCATGTCTCGCTGCTCGGCCGTGAGCAAGCGGCAGCGATGGGCTTTCTGTGGGTCCTACCCCGCTTCTCCAGTGCGGACAGGACGAGGACTCGTACGATTTCTCCGGACTCTTCGAGCGGTTGGAGCTCCTGCTGACCCGGAGGCTCCCGCGCCTAACGCGATAGGCAACGACAATACCCACAAGGATCTTCAACCCGACGTGGAGGAACTGCGCGATATAAGCTTCCTTGCGGGCTACGGCCGCGTGATCGCCCGGCGCCTGGTAGCGGCCGATATCCCGCGCCATCTTCACGCTGCAGAGCGCCCTACGCCTATACCCACAGCAGGGCTGGTTCGCCTCATACAGCCTCTTGTACCGCCGGGACGCCGCCCAGCCGTTTTGCGTGATTACGCGACCGCTGCAGCCGGATTGGTCAGGGCGATTGAGCTGTGGCTTCGTGAGGCTTGTAGGCGCTTTCTCGTCTCGGCTCCTGAGTGCTTTCCATATGGCTGGCGTGGTGACGGGTGAGCCAGGTTGCTTGCGGACGCTAGCCTGCTGCAACGCCTGGGGCCCTCTGCCAGGAGGCTCCCTCTACCCGCAATGTGCAAAACTTCAACGGCCTGTGCGCTTTAGGTTATTATACGGGCCTAATCGTTCAGACGGTACAAGTCGCACAACCGAAAGGGCAGGCAGATATGAGTAACGGCGGCAGGCTCCTCAGGACGGCAGAGGTAGCTCAGCATCTCGGGGTCGATACGGGCAGCGTCGCCCGGTATATCCGGGAGGGACGTCTACCGGCTATTTCCACGGCGGGCGGGCACCACCGCGTATATGAAGCGGACGTGGAGGCGTTTCTGCAGGGCCGCGTGCGGCCCAACAGGGACGGAACCGACACGGTTGTCATAGCCCTGGTGAATCAGAAGGGCGGCGTCGGCAAAACCACCGCAACTATCAATCTCGGTGTGCTGCTGCACCAGCTTGGAATGCGCGTGCTGCTGGTAGACCTCGACCCGCAGGGCCACCTTACCTGGTCGATGGGACACAACCCCGAACGGTTGGAGCAGACCCTTTATACGGCGCTGATAAAAGACGACGAGGTGCCGGTATCACAGATAATCCTCAAGAGCAGCCTTGGCCCTGACGTGGCCCCCATGAACATAATCGCCAGCGAGGCCGAGGACTACCTGCGCGGCAAACCAAACTGGGGCAGCAGGCTTGCCACGGCGCTCAAGGACGTGAGGGACCGGTACGACTATATCCTCATGGACCCCGGCCCCAATCTAAGCTCCCTGACCATTAACGCCCTCTACGCCGCTGACTACATCCTGATACCCACCGAACTAGAGATGCTGTCGATCAAAGGGCTGCAGCTGCTGCTGTCGCGCGTTGACGACGCCCGCAGGCACTTTAACTCGCGGCTGCAGGTGGCCGGGGCCATCGCGATGAAGGTCCAGAGTCGCACGAACGCCGCGCGCATGATGGACGAAGCGCTGAGAGAGGGACTTGGCAGGCGAGGTATTCACGCCTTCGAGAGCGCGATCAAACACAGCACCCGCTACAGCGAGGTGTCTATCAACCGGCAGGCCATGGTAAGCGCGCATCCCCGGAGCGAGCACGCGAGAGCATATACACGATTGCTCGCGGAGCTGCTGCAGGTGGTTGGCGGCGCCGCGCAGTCCCATATTCCCGCTCTTAAGGCCGGCATCGAACAAATGGAGCCAGGGGAGGCCGCGGACAGCTCCGAACAGACAGGTGAGGTTCGCGCGCGGCGGGGCCGCCAGACCGTGCCCGGCCGGTAAGGGATTGTGGGGGACTTTGGAGGAAGCGGGCAGGCGGCACATGACGGATATTCAGAGGATTCGCATCGCCGGGGAGCGGTCGTGCTGGAGGGGACTATGACAGGAGAGGCGAAGGGCACAAAACAGACCGGTGGCGCAAAGGGCGCGAAGCGTGGTGCTAAGACGGTCGATCTCGGCTGGGACGAGTTGGGCGTGAGCCTCGACGAGATGTTCGCCCGGAGCGCATCCTCGACCGGCAGCTTGCCAGGGGCCGCCGGGGATGTGCTGCCGCTCGACGCGATTGACCATAACCCTTACCAGGCGCGCCAGGCGTTCAGCCCGGGCAGTTTGCAGGAGCTTGCCGACAGCATCCGCGAGCATGGAGTGATCGAGCCGATCATAGTGCGCCCCTGCGGCGAGCGTTACGAGATCGTGGCGGGCGAGCGGCGTTACCGGGCGGCCCTGCTGGCCGAGCAGACCCATATCCCGGCCAGGGTCATGCCGCTGGACGATACGCAAGCGGCAATCTTCACAGCGCTTGAGAACCTGCAGCGAGAGGACCTCGATATTGAGGACGAGGGCAGGCAGTTCGCCTTCCTGCAGCAACTTACGGGTCTCTCCCAGCGTAAACTCGCCTTGAAACTCGGCGTGGAGAGGCAGTACATCTCACGCCGTATCCGCCTCCTCAAGCGGCCTGATCTTCTGCAGGATTACCGGTCGGGGTTGAAGACTCTGCATCAGGTACTGGCGAATACGGGCGCTGATGTCGGCTCGGACGGAGCCGATGCAAGCGATGCTGAGGACGAAGCCGAGAGTGGGGACGGTATGGGCAGCGCTCGAGAGATGGAAAGTGGGTCCGCGGGACCCACTTTAATGGCAAGGCAACCTGGAGAGGACGCCGACCCGGGGATCGAGCTCATCGAACGAGAGGATCTGAACGGCTATATGGTGGCGCGGCGCCCTCTTGCGAGCAGGGATGGGGGTTCGAGTCCGGGATCCTCGACGAAGGGCGGAGTCCGGTTCCGCTGGCGGCCGGTGCAGCAGTTCCACAACTGGGTTGGGCGCGCGCAGGTGCTCGATGTGCCCCCTGAAGAGCGGGCTTCGTTGAGGGCTCAGCTCACCGAGATCAAAGAGGCCCTGGAGAAGCAGATAACCCATCTCGCCCAGCTGGACCAGCTGCAGGCGGGGAGCGGCGGCGAGAGTGGGGGGGCGGGAGATGGCTCCGAGCAGCCGGCGGCACCGGAGGGAAGGCTCTCGGCCCAACTGGAGAGCGACGCGGGTGGGTCTGCAGAGCAGTAGGGCGGCATGTGCCATATCGTCGGCCTCCGTGCGGTACTGGGGTGTTTACTATAAACACCCCAGTACCGCACGGAGTGTTTATCATAAACGCGCTGGCAGTATGGAGACGTGGACGACTCTTCAAACGGCAGGTCGGACTCGTTCTACATAATCACACCAGGTCAGGGCCCGGGTTCCTGACAGTCTGCCACCAATACGCTCGGCAAGCTTGACTAGTTTGTGCGCGTCCGGGATATGGCACCGCTACAGCTTGAAAGGTGCCTGGAGCCTCGCCTGGTTATATGGACCCGGAGCTAATGCAAGTGTGCGAACGCGTACGGCAGGTAAGTCAGTAACCCTATTGCGGGCGCAGGCACAGGCAGGATCAGGGTCGGGGCCCCAGCACGTTATGTATCAGGCGGCTGAAAATAGAGAAGATCAAGGACAATCAATTAATGAGCGACAAGGTGGCAGGCGTTATCTTCCCCAAGCGGGGAGGATAAGATAGAATGCGCTGCTCGCCCTTGCTGATAATTATTGCCTGATGCGGCTACATGGCCGCACGAGGAAAGAGAGTCAGGTTCATATCAGTTCATTTATCTTCCCCGCTTGGGGAAGATAAAATCTAGGAGGAAGGCTGCTTGCCGGAGCGGATGCGTTGACGCAAAAGTGATGACACGTACGGGCACCCCCGGGAGCTAACGACACATCAGGAGACATCTCATGATCGGAGAATATAACGATTCGAGCGATAGTGTGGGTGACAACGTAGAGAAAGGTGCCAGTGAGGCTATAGTGCCTTCCAACAGGGATGGGCAACACGCTTCGCTTTTCGAGCAGATCCGCATGGAGGGCGAGGACGAGGGCGAATACTGGTCAGCAAGGGACCTGGCGAAGGTGCTGGGCTATTCAAAGTGGGAGAAGTTCAAGAACGCCATTGAACGCGCTGAAATCGCCTGTGAAAACAGCGGGCAGCCTGTGGAGGAGCACTTCCTTCATACAACCAGAGTGTCCACCTTCGGGAGAGGCGGCCAGCGTGAGATCGAGGACGTGCATTTGTCCAGGTACGGCTGCTACTTGCTTGTGCAAAATGCTGACCCCACCAAGCCTGCGGTAGCGATGGGACAGACATATTTCGCCGTGCAGACACGCCGGCAAGAGCAGGCGGACGAATTCGCGGACCAGCTTGCCGGCCTCAGCGAGGATCAGAGACGGCTCTATCTGCGTGGCGAAATCTCGGTCTACAACCGCAAGCTCGCTGAGGCTGCTAACCTTGCGGGAGTGGTAGAGCCACTCGATTTCGCCATATTTACAGACCACGGCTACATGGGCCTTTACGGTGGCTTGAAGAGCCGGGACATTCAGAAGCGCAAAGGCCTCAAGCCCTCCCAGCATATACTCGACCACATGAGCGGCACGGAACTGGCGGCCAATCTGTTCAGGGTGACTCAAACCGAGGATAAGCTGCGACGTGAAGAGATACAGGGCAAAGCGCAAGCCAACCGGACGCATTACGATGTTGGGCGCAAAGTGAGGCAAACCATACAGGAACTGGGCGGCAGCCCTCCCGAAGAACTGCCTGTCCCCGATGAGAGTGTGCAGCAGCTGCGGCGTAAAGAAGAGAAGCGTCTAAAGCAAGCACAGCAGGATTCGCAGATGCCGCTTCTTACAGAGTCTGTAACCGAGCACGAAGAGCCGTAGGGTGGCGACTGAGCACGCTCCAATCACCTGCCTGCATCTTCTCTAACCTAACATTCGCACCACAAGGGGCAAAGTAGCTGGTCCCAGTAATGATACTCCAGGCCAATTCTAGCGGCTCGATTCGTACTGGCCTCGGAGTATGCCTGTTCACCGTACGCGCATTCTGTTTCTCGTCACTTCAAGAAACGCTATCATCCGACGGGTTTTCCGGACGCTTATCGTCCGTGAGGGGGACGCTGGGCGCCCACGCAGACCAGCGCCCCACTGTACCCCTGCCCATCCCCTCATCCACTGAATCGAGGAAGAGGCGCAACAACTCCGCATCTATCACGGCAGGATCGTCCAGTACTTCCCTGATCAACTTGATCGCTGCGCGCGCCACCTTGAGTGGGCTGTCAAGGTTAACAACCAGATCACTAGCTGCTGGGAGAGGGGACACGCTTTGCCTGTTTTCTACTATACCCCTATCCACCAGGTCACTCGCCGCGGTCGCGTCGCTCTCTTCTGAAGAGGAAGTGCGGCTGTCCACCTCCCCGAACTCGGCGTGGAAGCGGTCGAGTGCTGCGAGCGCATAGGATGGCAGTGTGGAGCTACTCAGGTCAGCAAGGAGCCGACCGGCCCGGTATCTTACCTGCAGGTTGAGATCCGCGGTGAGTGCCGCAAGGTCAGGAATGGCCTCGGTACCGGCCAGATCGAGGAGAACAGCAAGAGCATGTGGCCGGATTTCGGTGCTTGGATCAGAATAACTCATCCGCCGCACAACCGGGATGGATGCGGTGTCGCGCCAGGCGACGATGGCCCCGAGGGCGGCGTGACGGGTTGGCGGTTGTGGGTCCTCCAGAAGCTGCCGCACTATCGGCAATCCCTGCCTGTAATCGGAGTTCAAGAACAACCTTATTATCTGGGCCCTCAATTTGGCGCTGGGGTCTTGGAGCATAGACTCCAGCAGGGCCGCAGCCCGGGTAGACCCAAGCCGAACAAGGGCAGACACGACTTTCGTCCGGGCGCCAACGAGCACCTGTGCAGCCTCGATAAGCACTGGCTCCGCATCCGTGTACTCCATCGCTGCCAGCGCCCAGGCGCCGTATCCGGCAAGCTCCACGTCCTTGCGCCAGCGGTACCTGGCGGCGCCGGTGCTCAGCTCCAAGGCCGCCATCTCTTTGGCACGCTCGATTACCTGCTGCAATATGGACGTCACCTTTGGGGCGGCAGGGAGATATCTCAACTCTCCGACTGCACGCATCCCGGCAATTACAAGATTTACGTCCTTTGAGTCCATGTACCCTGCCAATCGATCCGCAAGGCCGTATTCCCCCATCCGTCCGAGCGCCAGCACCGCTGCTGCTACGAGCGAGGGGTTGCCCGAATATTCCAGGCATTGCGCGATCTGCTCGCGGGCCACGCCCGCTGACAGCAATCCAAGAGAACTCACAGCAGCGCAGGCTACCTGTTCGACCGGATCGTCTATAGCTGAAAGAAGGGCGCTTACAAGCTGCTCATATTCTCCTGGGCCAAGATAACTCTTCTGGGAACCCAGGACTGTAGCGGCCGCAGCGCGCACCTCGCTGTTGACATCCTGGCATGCGATCCCGGATACCGGCAGTAATCCGGCGTGCAGCCTTCCAAGCTGTGTCACGGCGTCCTTGCGCGTCTGCCAGTTAGGAGAATAGAGCCTTCCAAGGTGACGCTCGATTTCGCGCTTCGTGTCACCAGCACCGTGTTGGTCGCTTTTCCCAATCTCTTGGACCATTGTTTTGTCAGCTCCGGTTACGTGAAATGCGCACAACTCGCCCTGTGGGACGCTTGTGTCCTGACTCTTCCGTCGAACCTGCTTTCCTTGGGCTACAACGATTTAGTTGACGCGGAATTGTCGTAGTAGAATAGAAGCTGCGCGTTCGGGTGGCTATTTGCTTGCGTATCTCTCCTGCTACCCGACGATGCGCGGCCCGTCCAGCCCGTCCTGGTGCACTGCCACCTAATCGGTCCATTCCCCAGGCGGTGCTGGTAGCTGGCCCTAAGCTCTATGAGGCTGCTTTGTGGTCATAGTTGATCCTTGCGTCAGGGGTTATCACCTCAACGGAGTCTGGCAGTCGGGATAGAAGGTATTGGCTACTATTTTTGAAGTCTGACCTCTCGTGGCCAGGTTAGCCGGACGGAAATACGGCCGGCTACCTGGTGGGCTGCATGGCTCGCCGGGTCCTCCGCAGGCATACCCCGACATAACTCTGCGAGAGGCAAGGCGCTGCACAAAGTCGTAGAAGGTAGAGCCTGGCGCAACGTCCTCGAAGAGCTGTGCGCCTGGAGCGTTGTTGAAACCCGCGGCGTTCGACACAATCTTGGAAATCTGACCCCTGCTCGCGTTATTGTTGGGTCGGAAATAAAGCAGATTGCCTGTACCGCACGGCTCACCAGGGCCACCGCACGTGTACCCGTTGATGATGCCTCTGCCGTACAGCCTTTCAATCCACACCCGGAATGTAGATGCAGGGGGCACGTCCTCGAAGCTCTGCTGGCCCGCCGGTATAGGCTCTGAGAAGCCGGCAGAACTTGATACAATCTTCGAGAGCTGACCACGAGTAACGTTGTTGCTTGGCCGGAAATAAGGGTCGCCTGTTGGGCTGCACTGCTCACCTGCTCCTCCGCAGGGATAGCCGTTGATGATGCCTCGGCATGCCATGCAGCGTATATACGGGTAGAACGTGCTGCCATCGGGCACGTCACTGAAGTGGACCGTGCAGGCGGTGACAGTTGGTGAAGTTGTGCCGCCGGGCTCCGATGTCGCGGTTCGGGTTACAGTAGCGGTGATGGCGGTGTTCGTAGCGGTGGAGGTTCTAGTTGTAAGTACAGGGGTGGCTGTAAGAGGAAGAGACACGTGGTAGCTGCCTTGGTGCCTCGATCCGCCCCCAAATTGCCCCCACAGAATAGGGCCATAGCTTCCTGACCCATGGAGGTCATATACCCACACTTTGTCCATCTCACCTGGAGAGCCCCCGGCATAGGGCGCGCCAACTATGATAATCTCGTTGCGACCGTCCCCGTCTATATCGGCGATGGCAGGCACTCCGCTTGTGCCGATTGGCAGGTCTTTCGGGAAGTGAGGCAGCAAGTTGCCGCTGCTGTTGTATGCTATCACCTTGCCGTACATGGCTGAACCGCCATTTTGAGGAGCTATTACGACATCAGGTATGCCATCTCCATCCACGTCACCGATTACCGGAGATGAACCGCCTACCCATCCACCTGCGTTATACTGGGGCCAACCCTGGAGTTCGGTGCCGTACCCGCTCCAAACATCAAGCGCGTCATCTGTTTGTACGACTATCTCAGGGTAGCCATCTCCTGTTATGTCTGCCAGTGCCGGCGCTGTGGAAAAGATTAGGCTTCCCGAAGCAAACCAATTGCGCTCTATATCACCGTTGGGGGACATCACGTTGATGATCGTCCGCCAGGGGCTGCTGGTCTGTTTAGAGATGACCACGATTTCCTGTGCGCCATCACCATCCACATCCCCAATGACTGGGAAGGTGTAAAGGTAGCCGTTAGGAAACAAACGGGGGAATCCGGAAACGAGAGAGGCGTCACGATGGTAAGCGTATACGTAGAACGGGCCCGGTCCGCCGTTGTCTCCAGATGCCGTGACAATTTCGGGCACTCCGTCGCCGTCAAGATCAGCAACTGCAGGTGTAAAGCGGCGCTGGCCGCCATTTCCGGTGGCCGGCCAGCCGGGCAATATAGTTCCATCAGCCTTGTAAGCGTGTAAAGCCCAATCTTCTTCCTCAATGAATATCTCATCTATTCCGTCCGCATCAACGTCAGCCAGGGACGGCGGCATACGGACATAGTTGCTACTGGTACGGGGCCAACCGGGCAAAGGAGTACCTGATCCGTCGTATGCAACCAGATAGCCCCCGTTTGCAACGTACCCGGAGAAGACCTGTAGTCCCGGCAGGGTGTTCGAGAGCTTGCCTATCGCTGCGAGACCGGCACCGGGGGCAAGAGTCACGGGCCAGCCCGTAACCCGTGAGCCATCGGCATTCCATGCGTAAAGCGGCCCGTGTCCCCAGCCGGTTGCGATGATCTCCAGTTCCGGGTCGGCGTCTATATTATCCACCGTAATATTGATACCCTGGTCGATAGCGATACCGGCTACGGTCTCGTTACTTTGAACCGGGAAGCCCGGCTCGAGATCAGGATCGTGCGTGGGGGTGGGGGTGGCGGTAGCAGTCGGGAGCGTTCCGGTGACGGTAGGGGTGTGGGTGTTGGTAAGCGTCGGGGTGGGGGTGGCGGTTGGAGGCGTACCGGTGACGGTGGGAGTGGCGGTTGGAGCTGGGTTGTAACAAAGTGGCTGCGGTAGGGAGGAAACGCTGACGCTCCAGCAGCCGTTCACATCGTTAACGGTAATAGTGTAACGGAACCAATAGTTGTATGGAGATGGTGAAGGGTTCCAGGAGTCGGAGAAAGTGAAGGTAGCTCCGGGCTGGATGGGTATGTCACCGAAGCCGCTGTTGCCCCCGGTGGACCAGGGTCCACTCTCAGCAGGAGCAGTCTCTATACGCCGAGTCCCACGAACGGTCACTACGCTATCACAATTGTTGGTGATGCTGTAAGTACCGGTGGTACTGCTGTTTGGGATCGAGCAAGTAGCAGAAACTGTCACCTCGACAGCTGTGCAGCAGGGCGTGGGGGTACTTGTGACAGTAGGGGTGCCCGTAGGCGTGCCTGTATTTGTCGGAGTGTGGGTAGGAGCGCGCGTCCTCGTTGAAGTGGGTGGTGTGCCGGAAGGGGTATCCGTTATTGACATCGTGGCCGTAGCTTTTGGAGCAAGGGTAGCGGTGGGGATAATAGTGCTATCGGTCAATATGGTTATGAATGAGTCATGTGCCCCGTGGTTGGTCGCCTGGAATGGGTTTGCGAGGGGGAAGGTAGTGGAGGCGGTCTGACCGGTAAGGTAGGTAGACCCCCATCCCACTACGATGGAAGCTCCAAGATCATGGTTGTTGCCTCCAAGATATGTTGAATAGATAAGTTCGGAGCCCGCACTATTGAACTTGGTGGCGAAGGCGTCGGTTGCGCCCCCGTAAAACGGTTGTATTGCGTTGGCAAGAGGAAAGGCGCCCGAGGCAGTTGAGCCTGTTACGTAGATATTCCGGGCTGCATCAATCGCGACGCCGTAGGCTCTATCGTTACCTGTGTCACCCAGGTATGTAGAGAAGACGAGAGCGGAGCCGGCAGGGGTAAACTTGGTGATGAAGGCATCTTCAACGCCGGCAAGGCCAGGCTGGTAAGGGTTCAGTCTGGGGAAATCATAAGACCTGGTATACCCCACCACATAGGTGCTACCGGCTGAATCTACGGCGAGGCCCGTGCCCACATCCAGATACGTACCTCCCAGGTAGGTAGAATAGAGGAGCGCAGCGCCAGAAGAGCTGATCTTGCTAACGTAGGCGTTACCGAAATAGCCATCACCCGTCGCCTGGAAGGGGTTGGCGAGTGGATAATTGGGTGACCAGGTGAGGCCTGTTATGTAGGCATTGCCGAAGGCATCTACTGCCAGGCCGTAGTTACCTTCATCATTGCTGCCGCCGATATATGTGGAGTAATCGAGACCCGCGCCCCCAGGGATGATCTTAGTGACGAAAGCGTCGAAGTGCCCGGCAATAGAAGGTTGGAGCGGGACCTCCAAAGGAAAGTTGGTCGAATCGGTGTCGCCGGCTACATAGGCTGCTCCGGTATCATCAATGGCGATCCTCCAGGCCTGGTCATAAGTGCTCCCACCGAGATATGTCGAATAGAAGAGGCTTGAGCCAGTGGGGTCGAGGACTGAAACAAAAGCATCGTAGCTACCCCCGCCGTAAGCTGGTTGGAGCGCCTTATATCGTGGGAAATTCGATGAGGCAGTGATGCCTGTGAAATACGCGAAACCACCCTCATCAACCGCTATTGACCTGCCTTCGTCATGGCCGTTACCGCCCAGGTAGGTGGAGTAGATCAGGGTCGTGCCGGATGGGTCGAATTTGGATACGAAAGCATCCATATCCCCACCACCGAAAACACTCTGGTATGGATCTCCGAGTGGGAAATTGCCGCCCGCGGTTGAGCCTGTGACATAGATGTTCCCGGTATTATCTAAGGTTATGCTACTGCCCACATCCTCGCCCGTGCCCCCCAGATATGTGCTGCTGGTTAGAACAGGGTCGATGACCAGTGGCAAGTTCGGATCGTAACTACCCAGGGAGAAACCAACAGAATCGGAGTAGAGAAGGTAGCGCACGGCTACGCTCACCTGTTGGCCTGCGACAACCTGCCAGGCCAGTGGCGCAAGCTCGACCAGTGTACCATCTGGAGAGTGTGACCTTGATATGGAAAGTTTCAATGTGCCGTCACAGGCGATAGCCACATTTTGTGGGCCGCCGTATTGCCAGCGAATAGAAGAGGGATCTGCTCCGGACTGTACCGTGTATGTTCCTTTCAGGTTACTTATGCTGCCATCGTACCGAAGATCAATTCCCGGATAGAGCTCCTTGTAAGTGATGCTTGAGTGTGTCTCTATGTTCAAGTGCCAGGCTGAGGGATCATCTCCCAGCAGGTAATTCACTCTACCTGGAAGACGTTCGCCTCCAACCAGTAGAGACCCTGGATTTGCTCCTAGAAAGCGTACGCGCACCACTTCAGCTCCACTACTTTCGCTCGTACTTTGTGCTGGTGCTAAGTGGAAGTCCGGAGACATAGACCGCTCGGTAGATGGTGGAAATGACGGTTCGAGGGCCATCTCGATTTGTCCCGGAGTGAAATACAGGGAGGCAAAGCGGGTGTGTGCAACGTATTGCACCCGCGACGCTATTTGTCCGCCGTTGACCTCAAACGGAAGAGGTAGCACGCTGCTCTTGATAATATTGTCTGCTGCTCTCACCCCACCAACTGACGGCTGATGCTGGCCGGTCACGAACAACCTGTAGACGTTGATAGACGCCCCGCAGAGAAACGCAAGCATAAGTACGGCGCCACTGGCAAGCAGGCAGCGCATAACGATGTTCTTCATAGCAGCCTCAACAATTGTCTATCGTCTCTGGTCCGCAACTCTATGTACATACAGCCAGCTTAGGCCTCCTGACCTGGAAACGGAATAGCCATAATAGCGCAGGTTGATCGCTCCTTTAGTAATAGTGTAGAAAGAGTGTTGCGTGCTGTGCCGGGTTGGGTACCAGCGTCGACGCCAGAGGCACTCAGCTTAGCGGCTGGCCTCTGACGCTTGGCTTAGCTACAACACATGCAGAGTGAATATGGGCTACTAAATCAATAGAGAGTCATCTACAGTTGCGAGACCGGGCGGTGGGCGCACGTCACGTCAGGGGAAGAATGTGCTGCTGACGATCTTGGAGGTCTGGCCGCGTGTGACGTTGCTCCCTGGCCTGAAGTATGGTCTGCTTTGTGCGTCGCACGGCTCACCCACCCCTCCGCACGCGTAGCCCCCCATCACACCCGGCCTGTTCTGGATCAGCCTCTCTACATACAGGTGGAACGTGCTCCCTTCCGGCACGTCCGTAAAGGTGTATTGTCCCGGCGCGGGCGTACCGCTGAAGCCTGCCGCGTTTGATACGATCTTGGTCAACTGCCCCCGTGTGGCTGTGCTCCCTGGCCTGAAGTATGGCCTGTTGCCCGCACCGCAAGGCTCTCCCGGCCCGCCACAGGCATACCCGCTCATTACCTGCCGCGCGCTCAGCCTCTCAATGTAATCGTAGAAAGTGGAGGCAGGTGGAACATCCTCGAAGCTCTGGCCGCTCGCAGGCTCATTAAAGCCGGCACTCAGCGACACGATCTTAGCAAGTTGCCCGCGGGTCACCTGGCTGCTCACCCTAAAGTCGCAGTCCGGGTAACCTGAAACCACCCCCCGGCTCACAAGGTTGCTCACGTAACTGTAGAAAGGGCTAGCGGGGGGCACGTCGTTGAAAGCGCCGGTACATGGGCCCTGCCACGCGCCAAAGTGCACAGCGCCTTTATCTCCTGTTATCGTGAAGTTGCCGACGACGAAGAGCCTGCCTGCGGCGTTTATCGCCATGCCGTCCAGAGTGCTATTCACGCCACTGCCGAGAGGGGTCCAGGTGCTCCCATCGTATTGCAGCAGGCCGTTTGTGGCCACGCCGCCAGCATATACCCTGTTACCGCTCACTGCCAGGCTGCCGGTGAAGCCGAAATAGTTTGTCTGATCCCCCATAACGTTCCAGTGCCCACCAACACTGTCCCACCGTGCCACACAGCTTGCCGGTACAGATGTGCCGTCTGGGTCGTACACGCTTCTGAATATGCCGCCCGCGTAAAGGTTGGTACCGCTCACGACGGTCGTAAAGACGCTGTCATCCGTACCCTGGCCGACAGGGTGCCAGCCGCTACCATCCCACCTGGCGATGTTATTTGCCGGTACGCCCCCTGCCGTAGTAAAGCCTCCCCCAACGTATAGATCGTCCCCGCTAATAGAAATCGACCTGACCGCTCCCTGCACGCCCGTACCCAGGGAGTGCCAGCGTGTACCATCCCATCGTGCGATGCTGTTGACAGTGAGACCCCCGGCCTGTAGGAAGTCACCGCCCACGTACACGTCCGTGCCGCTGATCGCTATCGCCGACACGAGTGGGCCAAGGTATTGCGGCCCGCCCCCGCTCACCCCGCCTCCCATATCGTCCCAGTAAGTGCCGCTCCAATGAGCCACCCGTCCCAGCGGGACGCCGCCCGTGCCAGTGAAGAAGCCCCCAGCATACACCTCCGTACCGCTCACGACGATAGAGCGCACCAGCGGCCCGACGCTTCCATCCAACCCGCTCCCTATGCTATGCCATGCAGCCCCATCCCAGCGTGCTATATTATTGGTTACCTGGTTGTTCGCCGTCATGAACCGGCCACCAACGTAGACATCCCCTGTATAGTCGCTCACCGCCACGGCCATGGCACCCAGGCCAACTGAACCGTTGCCGGTTGCCAGGCGGTGCCACATGCTGCCGTCCCAGAGCGCTATGCAGCTCACAGATAAGTCTCCCACTTTACCGAACGCCCCCCCAACGAAGAGACCGGAACCGGCAGGGGCAACTGCATATACCTGCGGGGAGCTCCCATCTATCGGCAGGGCCACCGCTGACCAGGTCGACCCGTTCCACCTGGCAAGCAGTGGAATAGCCTGGCCGCCCGCGCTGGCGAACGCACCACCCACCAGAACGCTACCCAGGCCGTCGTCCACGAGGACCGACACAGAGTTGTCAGTACCCGATCCCAGGGGATGCCAGGCGGCGCCATCCCAGCGTGCCACGTTACCGGCAGGCGTCCCACCTGCCGTCTGGTACGTACCGCCGGCGTACAGGCTGCTGCCCACCATTGCCAGGGAGAGCACGCTTTCTTCAGCGCTGCCTCCGATGCCTGCGCCAAGCCCCGACCAGGCCGTGCCGTCCCAGCGTGCTACCCGTTGGGCAGGCACGCTGCCCCCACCCGTCTGATAAGCTGATGTGAATTTGCCGCCAACGAACACTCCGCCCGGGCCGGCGGCGAGCGCGTAAGCATTGTCGCTCAGTCCACCGCCCATCGCGTACCAGGAGGCACCGTCCCAGCGTGCGACCCCAGTAGTTGTTACATTGCCAATTGCTGTGAACACACCCGCTACGTACACGTCTGTTCCCACAACCGTGATAGCGCGTATGGCCGGGTCTATGTGGTTACCCACGCCCGATCCTAAGCCGTTCCACTGAGAGCCGTCCCACCTGGCGACCTGGGCAATATATACGCCGCCCGCCGAGGTGAACGCGCCTCCCACATACACATCCGATCCAGTCACGGCGATAGCGTATACAGTGTTGTTTACGCCCGCCCCCAGAGGGTGCCATCCCGTGCCATCCCAGTGCGCGATATTAGCCGCCGCAGTGTCGCCAACCGCGTTGAACCTGCCCCCTATATAAACATCGGTGCCGCTCACCGCTATTGCGTATACTATCCCGTCCGCGCCCAGAGCGCCGAAGCCCGGAGCCCACTTGTCGTCTCCAGGAGCGCTCTGTGCAGGCATGGAACCTACCTCTGTTTGCTTGCTACCCCCTGAGTTCGATATCGAGGTCTGGTTGTTATCGGAGAAACCGATACTCACACGGGCATGCGCAGCGATGTCGGCACTCGGGCGGGCAACCGTCCAGGCCTGGGCGGCGCTACCCCAGCCGGGCACGCCCCACACTATCAGAGCCAGGCTTACAAGCAACAGCAGGAGAAATGTCCGGCGGAATTTGGGGCCGCTCGGCACGCCCCCGTTCGGACGAGTCATGATAACTACTGGCACGATGGACTCCTTTGTTCTCAGCTTTATTTACCCACACGTCGAGATGTTAGCCGTAGGGGCGCACGATGAGCGGCCGCCGCTGACCGGTAATGGATAATGGGTCAGCGGCCAAACGCAGGGGGCGGACTGCAATCAGGGAAGAATGTGCTGCTGACGATCTTTGAGGTCTGGCCACGTGTGACGTTGCTGCCTGGCCTGAAGTATGGCCTGCTCTGTGCGTCGCATGGCTCACCTACCCCTCCGCACGCGTAACCCCCTATCACACCCGGCCTGTTCTGCAGCAGCCTCTCCACGTACAGGTGGAACGTACTCCCTTCCGGTACGTCCGTAAAGGTGTATTGACCTGGCGCTGGCGTACCGCTGAAGCCTGCTGCGTTCGATACGATCTTGGTCAACTGCCCCCGTGTGGCTGTGCTCCCCGGCCTGAAATATGGCCTGTTAGAGGGCTCGATACACGGCTCCTCGGCCGTCTGACCGCATGGATATCCCGACATGATCCCGTGAGCGGCCAGGCGGCCTATATACTGGTAGAAAGTGCTCGCAGGCGCCACGTCCTGGAAGGTCTGCGCGCTAACCGGGTCGTTCAATCCCGCTGCCTGGGCTACTATCTTTGAGAGCTGTCCGCGCGTGACCTGGTTGTTCGGTCGAAAATAGGGGTTCTGATTAGGGTCGCAGGGTTCGCCAGCTCCGCCGCACGGATATCCCTCCACGATGCCAAGGCACGCCAAGCACCTTACGTAAGTGTAGAAAACATGGCCAATGGGCATATCGATAAAACGGATGTTGCACGGCACGGGCGTAGCCGTCGGCGTTGGGTAGAGGCATGAGCCTGCGTAGCGCTCGATGAGATTGTGGCCGCCCTCTACGTCCGTCATGCCTACTGCCCACAGGTCGCTCGGAGAAACTGCGGCTAGACCCCACAGGTAGTTGCTCTCATCGGCGCGGCTTGGTATCGGCACATCGTTCCAGGACGTTCCGTTCCAGTGGAGGGCCATGTTGCTGCCCGGGCCGTTGCCTGCGCCGTAGCTGCCTGTGGTCCATACATCGTTAGCGGCAAGCGCTACCACGCCGGTCAGCCCGATTCCACTTGTACTTGGCGACGAACTTGGCGTCCTGGTCCAGGCTGTGCCATCCCAGTGCAGGGTCAGCGTCTCGTACGCGGTGTTTGTGTAAGCTGTGCCGACGGCCCATATATCGCTCGATGTAACAGCGCTTATCCCCAGAAGCTGGTTCTGGTACGCGGGTACGGAAGGACTCGACACGAGGGTCCACTGGGTACCGTCCCAGTGCTGCGCCATAGTTACGCGATCACCGCCTGGCGCGTAGTTACCCACCGTCCAAATGTCGTTCGCCCCAACAGCCGTAATAGCATCAAGCTCAACGTAGCCCGCCGCAGGCGCTCCAGGCACAACGCTCCACACTGTGCCGTTCCAGTGCAAGATGAAGGCGGCGCCGCCATTGTTGCCCCAGGCGAGGCCAACAGCCCACGCGTCGTCAGGGGCGATGGCGGTTACCGCTTGCAGACGATTGATGAAGCTGGGGTTCGGGCTTGGCACAACGCTCCACTGCGTGCCG
>JBDTQH010000013.1:0-123818 GCA_039932335.1 Chloroflexota bacterium | reverse complement strand
AGTACCGAGTACCGAGTACCGAGTACCGAGTACCGAGTACCGAGTACCGAGTTGTCACGTGTCTGTTGTGGGTGTCCGTTGGAAGATCGGTGTTGATTGTGGGGCGGTTGGAGGGTATTGCAGTTATGAGGGATGACAAGAAGGCGGATTCTGTGTCGGTTAGGGCGTCCAGTGCTGGTGGCGGTGCGGCGGTTGGGGCCGGATTTGGTGCGCTGGTTGGTGCTGTGCTTGGCTGGTTTCTGGGTGCTCCTGTCGGCGGCGTGCCGACTATCGGTCCTGTGGTTGGACAGGGAGCTCTTACCAGCACGATAGTGGGTCTGTTGGCCGGCGTGGTTGTGGGCGCGCTCATTGGTGCGCTGGTTGCAGTCAATGCATCGACAGACGGTGAAGACGCAGATGTGGTTGATGAGGATACTCCCGTCGCTTCCGCCGATGTGTGGAACTATGCACCGCCGGTAAGGGGCGGCCGCCTGCGCCACGAAAACGATGGCCCATTCCATGCTTCAGATGCGGGGACAGTAGCGTCAGTAAGCGACGCTCAGGAATCCCACATGGAGGCCATTACAATGAATGACGATCAGAAGGGGCGCAACCCCAACAACTTCACTGGAACGGAAGACGCAATTGATCCGGAAACCGGAGCGATCGGCACCGCTGGGACGCCTATGACGACAGGGTACGGGGTGTCGGGTTCGACAATTGGAACGGGCTCACAGCGCAGGCAGTCCGACCAGGAGGACGAAAACTTCCGCGGCGCCACACCTGACACGGTTCCGTATGATGCCGGTGGCCGGGGCACCGGCGATAGAGGCATATTACGCGGCGCTGAACGAGAAGAAGGCGTTGTAGACAAGCACTCTGACGCCGACCGAAATCAAGAAGCGAGCATACCGAGGGACGCCGAACATCGCGATGTTTATGAGCAGAGCGCGGGTTACGGCCAGAACCTGGTCCGTGATCCCGGCACGGGAATGGCAGATGTCGAGGTGGACCGCTCACTCGATTCACCACCACGAAACGTGCCCGTAGAGGATAACGATGCCAACGCCAGTGCAGGTACCAATGTGCCCGGAACACGCGACCCACGCGGCCTGGGCGACAACACAGACGACATGTAACTCAAACGCCTATTAGAAGTCTGGGCACAGCGGACTATATCTGAATGGGGGCTACTTTTTGTGGCCCCCATTCTCATTTGTAAGTGTCCAGAATAGGGGTAGCGGGGTGCAGGGGCGAAGCCCATGACGGGGATGAGCGAAGCGGGGGGCGGGGTGTTCCCCATTCTCCCCTTCTTCTTTAGACTCCCCTCCCACACGTGGGAGGGGTTGGGGGTGGGCCTTTCCTTATCTGGATGTAAGATTGCTCCACCCTAAGTCTGAACACTTACTCTCATTTTTGGTATGGCATCAGATCTGGATGCGTGGTAAAATAGAGCACGGCAAGTGCGTTCGTACATTCGGGCAGTTCATCCTCACTACGCACAGCTACTAACTACATCGGCTTACAAGTGCCCCAGTTTGTGGTTCCCTTTTACCAGGAGAGGAATATGAACGTGCCGCAGGATATCAAGTTTAGGTTCAACCCTTCATCGTCGAAATCGAAAAAGGTCTTGGGACCACTCGAGGGCGACATTATGGAGGTTATCTGGGAGCAGGGGCCGACAACCGTCAGCAGCGTGCATAAAACGCTGCGTGAGACCAAGGATATCGCCTACACAACTGTAATGACGACGATGAGCCGCCTTGCCAAGAAGAATCTCTTGAACCAGGATAAGTCGTCCGCAAGCTATGTCTATTCTGCTGCGCTCGGCAAGTCCGATTTCGAGCGATACGTTGTCACGGGCATAATCCATGCGCTGCTGAATGACTACGGCGATTCATTCGTGGATTGCTTCGTTGAAGTCCTGGGAGAAATAAGTCCCAGCAGCCGTGAGCGGCTGCGCCAGGCTGTCATGAGCGACTGATCAGTCGCATTCTCGATCATTCGACTACCTACACGGCACGTTGCTTGCTAAAAGAGTGTTGGACGGCAACACACTTCAGCCGGATTAGAGTTGCCCGAAATCTATTTATCAGAAAGAGAGAAGACAAGAATCATGGAAACGCAAAAGGTACAAGATATAGAAGTGGGCCAGGTTGCCCCCGATTTTACACTCGAAGACGAGAACGGAAATAAGGTTCAGCTTAGTAATTTGCGCGGCGAGCCGGTAATTCTTATGTTCTACCCATTTGATTGGTCGGGCCCGTGCACAGAGGAACTTTGCGAGTTGCGCGACAGGCAACCATCCTGGGAAAAGACAGGGGCACGCGTGTTTGGTGTGAGCCGTGACAGCAAGTTTTCGCACAAGGCCTGGAAGGAGCACCTCGGCCTGAACTATTCCCTGCTTGCTGATTTAACGGGTGAAGCCGCAAAGAAATTCGGGGCATGGAACGAAGCTGCTCACAGAGCCGACAGGATGACCGTAGTATTAGATGCTGATGGTATCGTGAGTTATGTTGTGCATAACGATGCTGCCACCAAGCGCAACCAGGACGAGATTCTCGAGGCCGTGCGCGGGATGGTTGGCGCGGCGAAGTAAGCCATGTTTAATTGGCTCAGAAGAAAGGAAGAGGCTCCGGCTGTCGAAGGTCCGGAGCCTTCTCTACGTGATGTGCTGCTAAGCAAGCAGCCCTCGGACACTTTCTTGCGTTGGCTGCAGAGCGGCTATCTGCAAGAGGTGTTGCCTGATCTTGCGGCTTTGCATGGCGTCAGCCAGTTGCCCGCGCACAAGGACGACGCATTTGTGCATACGTTGAAGGTGGTTGATGCCATCGAGCCGACACCTGTCAGGCGTTGGGCCGCGCTGCTTCACGATATCGGTAAAGGCCCCGCATACATCGAAACGCCGGAGGGTCGCTCGCGCTTCTTCGACCACGACCGCATCGGTACGGTAATGGTGGGTGAAATCATGCCGGCAGCGGGCGAGAACGACGAACTTACACGAGAGGTCCAAAAGCTGGTCAGCCTGCATATGCGGCCGATTTCCTATAATCCTGAATGGTCCGATAGCGCGGTTCGCCGCCTCCGCGAAGAAGCCGCAGATGGCCGCGGAGAGGATGGTTGGCGAGACCTGCTCGCGTTGTCGCGTGCGGACCTGCGTGGCTACCTGCCCGAACCAATCGACAGGGGTCTCTGGGTGCTCGATAGCCTGGAGGAACGCAGCCGCAGGCTTGCTGAGGAAGAAGAGCAGAATGAGCGCCTTGAGGTTTCGCGCCCCAGATCGCCGCTGGACGGAACTGAGCTTGTCGCACTTGCCAACATGGACCCTGGGCCGTGGGTTGGGCGCGTGAAGGACTATCTGCTTGGAGAGGTAGTCGCGGGACGGCTAGGGCAGGACGACAAGACTCTTGCTGCCGAGCTTGCCCTGCAATGGATTAAGCAGCACCCTCAATCGTGACCGACCGCTTCGCTGTCACAACTTGGGCTAGCAATCGCCAGATTGCTCCTATCCCCACACCCGCCCAGAGCGCCGCGAACACCAGTATGGGCAGTGCGTAGCGGTCCCAATCCAGGCCCATGTTAAGGGCTATACTGAAGTAAAAAATCGGCGTATATAGCAGAGCGATGCCCGCTGCTCCCAGACCGGTTTGTCCATCATCGGCGCGGACATCGCTGTAGCTTGCCCTTTGAAACCACCGTGACAGACGGCGCGCGAGCGCCCTTATTCCCGCCAGCAACCCCACACCCACCAGGATGGCGTCGAGCGGCAACCACTCCGTGTTTCGACTTACCGCGGGATCGCTGGAGCCCTCAAATAAACCGTGACCCACGCTGTATGTAAAAAGGACGCGCTGTAACGCTGTTTGCAGGCGGGGCAATCCCTCCGGCAGTGCGGCGGCTGGGTATTTCATCATCTGTTGGCTCATTTCAATTTGCCGCTGCTGGAAGATGTTTATCGTGTTGCCTGCTGGATTGCTGTACAGGGCAGGATTCAAGGCAAGGAACGTCAGAACAGCTATAACGCTTGCGGCGAAGAGAGTCACAAGTGCTTTACCTGCGAACTCAATTACTGTTTTGCGCCTATCCGGGCCGCCTCTCTTGCGGAGTGCGAGCAACCGCATAACGCTATCCATGGAGAGCACGACCGCGAAAGCAGCCAGCGCGATGGCCCCGGTCAGCTTGGCCGAAGCGCCCAGGCCCAGAGTCAGTCCAAGTAATACGGTCAGGATTATGGAATTGCGCCTTGCCGCCTTGCTCTGTGCTGTTACTGGGAGGGTGTCGAGCAGCATCATGGCAAGCAGTAATCCGAGCAAAAGTAGACAGATCAAGAGGCCATCGGCTTCGGCACGCGTCATTATCTCGCGAGTGCGCGGATTCAGAGCTAGCCAGGCAGCGGCGCCTAATCCCGCAACATTGCTGGCGATGTGGCGGCCAATAAGATACATCAACAGCACAGAGATCGAAGCGGCAACTGCGATAGGCAGCCGCGACCTGAACAGCACTTCGTCCGAGGGCAGGTTCCCCTGAGCGGCGTTTTTGGTCTCGTCTGTGTCAAAGTTCCACGGGCCGTTCAGCCGAAGCAGATCGTAACCCGCGATTTTGAGCGATGCGCCCATCACATAGCGAGCCAGCGGCGGTTGGGTTTGTGTCCAGTACGTGTGCCATTCCGGTGATCTGAAGTCTGCCTGCCTGAAAAGGGTGAGGTATCTGGTAGTGTAAATCCACTGGCTCTCATCAGGGTCGAAGCGTGATACCCAGAGGCCCGAAAGCATGGTTGTGGCGAGCACGAGCAGCATCAACGCGGTAGCACCCGCACGCACGTAGCCGGCTATACTTCTCCGGTTGGTGGGCTGCGCGGCAGGGATCGCCGGTAGCTGTTGTGCGACGCTGCTTTCTTTCACAGCCCCAATACTACACGATGGGCTGTGCTGTTACAATTGTGGGCGCTGAGGCATTGACACATCTGTTCCTCATGCTTAGAATGCGGAATGCGAATATTTCCAACACCTCCCTACAAAAATGTGCAAGAGCTATTGGATGTGCCCGGACAGGCCAGTGCGCACGATCTTGTTACAACCCTGAGAGACATCCGGCGCGCCAACATCTTTGGCCTGGGCACATGGGTGGTGAAACATCACCTGGCCCGGCTGGTTCTGGATGTACCGAAAGGGCATACTCTGCGCGTGCTTGACCTGGCGACAGGGTCCGCCGACATACCGGAAGAACTCTGCCGTTGGGCACGCGCCGAAGGGCGCGAGATAGCAATCCACGCAACCGATATCAGCAGCGAAATCCTTGAGGTGGCCCGACTGCGTATCGATAAAGCAGGTTTCGGTGATCTTGTCGATTTTTCGGTGTGCGACGCGAGTGCACCGCCTTTTGCCGATAATACCTTCGATGTGGTGGTATGCTCGCTTGCCTTTCACCATCTCGACCTCAATCAAGCCCAGGCTACTCTTCGGGAGATGTCGCGGTTGTCTCGCGTGGGCTTTATTGTGAATGATGTTTACAGGTCGCAAGGGGCGTGGGTCATGGCATGGGTGCTGACGAGGCTGACCACACGCAATCGCCTGACTCGACATGACGGCCCGGCCTCGGTATACAGGGCGTTTACGCCTGCCGAACTACACCGCATGAGTACGAATGTCGGTGTAGCCGTCGAGATCATGCTGCATCCATTCTGGCGAATGGCGGTTGTAGGCGCATCGTGCGGGAAGGATAGATTCCCATGGGACGCAGAGCAGAGTACGACGTTATAGTGGTAGGGGCGGGGCCGGCCGGCTCTGCGACTTCGGCCTTGCTCGCGCAGAGAGGCTTCAGCGTGCTCTTGACGGACCGCGCTGCGTTCCCGCGAGACAAGGCCTGCGGAGAATATTCCAGTTCCGAGACCACACAGGTGCTGGCCCGAATCGGCGCACTTGAAGAGGTAGAGAAAGCTGGAGGACGACGGCTGGGTTCGATGAGGGTGATCAGCCCGAAGGGGCAAACATTCTCAATGGACTACGCCGCCATGAGCGACACCGTGAACCGTGAGGTGCTTGCCACCACCAGGCGGGTGCTTGATGCCACGCTTGTCGACTTCGCTCGAAAATGTGGTGCAGACGTGCTCGAGCGCACCAAAATCGATGGTGTGACGCTGCGCGATGGCCGGGCCGCCGGGGTGATCTGCAGGAAACGCGACGGCACAACCGAGGAGATAAAGGGGCGATTGATTATTGGTGCGGATGGCGTACATTCAGTGGTGGTGCGCAGCCTGGGTCTTGGCGCGCCGCTGCGGTGGCCGCAGAATATTGGTATGGTCGCCCACTATAAAGGCTACAACGGACTGGACGACTGGGGCGAGATGCATGTTTCACCGAGGGGTTATGCCGGGCTGGCTCCCCAGTCCGGCGGGCTGGTTAATGTAGGGCTTGTCATGCCGATGAGCCGGGCGCGCCGCCAGAATGGACAGAGCGCATTGGAACGCTTCGAGTCGTTTGCGATGTCCTTTCCGGAAGTAAGGCCCCGCCTCGATGGTGCTGAGCGGGTAAGCCCTGTGCGCGGAGTTGGGCCGATTGGGGCACGAGTTAAGCGCACGTTTGGGCCGGGCTATCTCCTTGTAGGTGATGCGGCGGGCTTCTTTGATCCGTTCACAGGTGAAGGCGTGTATAAGGCGCTGCGCGGGGCGGAACTTGCCGCAGAAGTGGCCGCTGCGGCGCTTGATAAAGGTGATCTCTCGGCCCACTCGCTCGCGCGCTACGGGAAGATGCGCCGCGACGAGTTCCTGGCAAAGGAAATGGTTTGCAGGTTCGTGCAGACGCTTGTTGGCCTGCCTCCTGCTATGGACTATGTCGTGTCGCGTCTCGCCAGGCGCGAAGATACACGCAGGATCATGGCCGAAGTGCTGGGCGATTTCGGGGATCCTCGTGCGGCGCTAACTCCGCGCTACCTCTGGTCAATGTTGCGTCCATGATTCATCGTCTCTGCGTTATTAGTTTTGGAGAGTTATGAAGACGAGTGACACAGTTGCCATGCGTGGGAACTATGATAAAATCTTCCAGCTTGCCGCGGACGTTGAGAACTGGGCAGAAATCCTGCCGCATTACAGGTATGTCAAAGTGTTGGAGCGCAAAGGCCACCGGCAACTGGTCAGGATGTCAGCATGGCGCGACATTATTCCCGTCACCTGGTCGGCTGTCGAATCCGTGTATCCGGGCACGGCGAACAAACCAGGCCGCATTACCTTTCACCATGTGCGCGGATTAGTAAAAGGCATGGATGTGGAATGGTCGTTCAAGGTGCGGAAAGAGGCAGGTGACGTGCTGGTCACGATCTCGCACGACTTACCGAACCCTCCTTTTCCGGTGAAGATACTTGGCCCCAGGCTAATTGAATCTGTTGTCGGAAGAGGATTCATAGGCAATATAGCAGGTAAGACGTTGAGGCGCATCAAACAGATCGTTGAATCCGGCGGTCAAGAAGCAACCACATAACGATAGCTGAACAGGAAACGGTCGAACGACTGCGATTACGCACGTTGAATTGAGGTTCACTTGCTAGAGAAACCGGCTGGAATGAAGCGAGTAGCGATTACCGGTATCGGGGCCATCACCCCTCTCGGTAGCGGGCGTAAGGGACTGTGGGAAGGCGTGCTCGCCGGTAAATCGGCTGTGCAACGTATCACTCGATTCGATCCATCCGCCTTCAGATCGCAGGTGGCCGCCCAGGTCAACAATTTTGACCCCCTCGATCACTTCGACGCTCAGCGCGCTCGGCGGCTTGATCGCTATTCGCAATTCGCCATTGCGGCTGCACAACAGGCAGTGCTAGACTCAGGATTGTGCCTCTCTGAACGTGACGCTGAACACACGGGCGTTTATCTGGGCAGTGCCCTCGGCGGGCTTGCCTTCGCTGAAGAACAGCACAGTTCCTTTCACGAAAACGGATTACGTGGTGTAAATAACATACTCGCGCTGACTGTGTTCGGGTCGGCGGCATCCTGCAACGTCGCGATGGAGATGGGCGTTTTTGGCCCTAACCAGACCAACGCGAACTCGTGCGCCTCCGGGGCGGTTGCCCTCGGTGAGGCATATCGGTTGATTCAGTCGGGACGTGCACGGGTTATGCTCGCCGGGGGCGTGGAGTCGCCACTCGCGCCGCTCACATTTGGCTCGTTCGACCTGATAAGAGCTATTGCGGCCAACTCCAATGATGAGCCATCGCGTGCTTCACGTCCTTTCGATGCGAAGCGGGATGGGTTCGTCATGTCGGAAGGCTCTGCGGTGCTCGTGCTGGAAGAAATGGAGCACGCCGAGGCACGCGGGGCCGATATTTATGCCGAGCTGGTTGGTTACGCCACCACAACGGATGCTTTTCACATGACGGCTCCCCGGCCGGATGGCAAGCAGGCCATCCGTGTCATGCGAGAGGCACTCCAGGATGCGGAGCTAAAGCCCGCGGAAATCGACTATATCAGCGCGCACGCCTCGGCCACGCCGCTTAACGACAAGACCGAGACGATGGCTATCAAGGCAGTGTTCGGCGAGCACGCGTACAAAGTGCCGATGAGCGGAACAAAGGGCCTGCATGGGCACGCGCTTGGTGCGAGCGGGGCGTTTGAGATCGCAATTAGCTGCCTGGCTATGAAGCACGACTATCTGCCTCCTACGGTCAACCTGCAGCACCCCGACCCGGAGTGCGACCTGGATTATATTCCAGGCAAGGGAAGGCAACAGCGAGTGAACACGATTCTCTCCAACTCCTTCGGCTTTGGCGGTATCAACGCTGCCCTGGTCCTCGCACGGGTGTAGCACGTTGGCTGTCGCATCGAGCGGCCCTTGCAACCGGATTTGTAAGTGTTCAGAAAAGGGGGTGCAGGGGCGAAGCCCATGACGGGGGTACGGCGGTGTCCCCCATTCTTCTCTTCTCTTTAGACTCCCCTCCCACACGTGGGAGGGGTTGGGGGTGGGTCTTGCCTTACTTGGGTGTCAGGTTGCTCCACCCTAAATCTGAACACTTACCCGGATTTCCACCAGTGGCAAGGAATTTGCATATTAGCTACAATGAGCAACAGGTAAGTACAAAGGCGTGCGGCTTTATTCCGCGCGCTATTTCATTTCTAAATCGAGGGAGGATTATTCGAATTGAATATCATACAGAAGGTGACTGTCAGCCCCATCCCGAAGCGGTTGGAGCGGCTTGCCGATCTGACGTATAACCTGTGGTGGAGTTGGCACCCGGAAGCACAGCAGCTTTTTATTGACATCGATCCGGCGCTGTGGGAGCTTATTTACCACAATCCTGTAAGGTTCCTGAATGATGTCCGGCAGGCCAGCCTACAGATCGCTGCCTCCGACCCTGCTTACTGCGCCCGCTACGATTCGGTGGTCGCTGCATTTGACGAGTACATGGCGGCTGCGTCAACCTGGTACAGCAGCGCGCACCCCGATTTGAAGGGGCCGGTGGCGTATTTCTCGTTCGAGTTCGGCTTGCACGAGTCGCTGCCCATATACTCGGGCGGCCTTGGGATTCTCGCTGGAGACCATGTAAAGGGCGCTTCCGACCTGGGTGTGCCTATGGTTTTTGTGGGCTTCCTATATCCACAGGGCTATTTCAAGCAGGTCATAAATGCCGATGGCTGGCAAGAGGCCAGCTATAATAAGCTGGACTTTGACGATGAGCCTGTTATGCCTGCGCTTACGGCCGATGGGCATGAAGTCATAGTTGAGGTGCAGTTGCCTGAGCGGATGATCTATGCCAAGGTATATCGCTTTCAGGTGGGGCGTGTGCCGCTCTTCATGCTCGATACGGATATTCACCCCAATGCGCCCGCCGACCGCGAACTATCCTCGCGCCTTTATGGTGGCGATACTGAGATGCGTGTGGCGCAGGAATTGGTGCTGGGTGTAGGCGGTATACGTGCCCTGCGCGCCCTCGACATCCACCCTGAAGCGTTCCACATGAATGAAGGCCATGCGGCCTTCCTTGTATTGGAGCTTGCTCGCGAGCGTGTGGAGAAGGGGGAGTCGTTCGCGCAGGCGCTCACCGAGGGTGCCAGGCGTACGGTGTTCACAACCCATACTCCCGTGGCCGCCGGAAACGACGCCTTTGCCTTTGATCTGATGGACAAGTATTTCTCTCTCTACTATCCGAAGCTAGGAATCAGCCGCGACGAATTTCTAAACCTTGCCAAAGAAGGGCAGCCGTGGGGTCCGGCGTTCAGTATGACCGCGCTCGCGCTAAAAGGTTCGGACTTTCGTAATGGCGTGAGTAAGCTGCATGGTAGAGTGTCCCGCAATATGTGGCACTGGCTATGGCCCAATCGCAGCGTCGAAGATGTGCCTATAACATCGATTACAAACGGAGTGCACACAGGCACCTGGCTCGCGCCCGAACTCTACAGCTTTTTCACGGAGTTTCTTGGCAAAGATTGGTATGACAAGCTCGATGATCCCAAGACCTGGCAGCCGCTCTATAACGCGCCGGACGACAAGCTGTGGGAAATCCACATGCTCTTGAAGAGCCAACTTGTAGACTTCGCACGATACAGAATGGGCGAATGGTTCAAGCGCACAGGCGTGCAGCCGCCCCATGCAAACATCCTCGACCCCGATACCCTCACGCTGGGATTTGCTCGCCGCTTCGCGACCTACAAGCGGGCAACGCTCCTCTTCACCGACACCGACAGGCTTATGAGGATACTCAACCAGGCGGGGCGACCCGTGCAAATCCTATTCGCAGGCAAGGCACACCCGAAGGACGAGCCAGGTAAGCACTTCATCCAGCAGGTTAACTGGGCGGCGCGGCATGCCGGCATGGAAGGGAAGATTATCTTCCTCGAAGAATATGACATGAACGTGGCCCGCTATCTTGTTCATGGCGTGGACGTGTGGCTCAACAACCCTCGCAGGCCATATGAGGCATCGGGCACAAGCGGTATGAAGGCTGCCTTGAATGGTGTGCCTAACCTGTCGGTGCTCGACGGCTGGTGGGCAGAGGGCTATGACGGCAAGAACGGCTGGGCGATTGGCGAGGGTGCGGAGTACGGCAATCCTGATGAGCAGGATTGGCATGACGTTGTATCGCTTTACTCGTTGCTCGAAAATGAAGTGGTGCCGAAGTATTACGAGCGCGATGAGCGTGGCGTGCCTCTCGGCTGGATGCGGATCATGAAGGAAGCCATCGTGTCGTGTGCGCCCAGGTTCTCGATGCACCGCCAGGTGAAAGAGTACACAGACCTCTTTTATGTCCCTGCCATGAAAGTACCCGAATAGCTTCGGAATAACATTAGGTCAGCAAAGAAAGAAGGGGTGGCTTATGCCGCCCCTTCTTTTCGTGTGCCCGCCATTTGATACTCACACTTACCAGGACAGGATTGCCACCCGAATGAAGATGGCAATCCTGTTCTTGCGTCTGCTTCGCGGCTGGCGGAATGCTTTCGCAATATTCGCAGGAAACTTGTTAATCCGATTTCTCATCCGATCCGTTAGCTCTCCAGCAGACAGAGAAATCGCAAACGGTCTAGCACCTGAAGAAAGAAGTCTCTGGAAGCCCAGGGGCCACAGCAACTGCGGAGGAGCAATTTCCAATTGGCTGGCCCCTGCAAGGCACAAACGGCAATAGTGGACCGCGCTTTATCGCGGCCATCAAGAAGGAGGTGATAAGGGCAAAGGCAATGTCCTGCGTCAGGTCAAGTTGCAAGAGGGAACCTCGAAATCAAGCCGGCACACCGACAGCACCTGTCGCACGAGCGAAAGATAGAGGGAATCATATCGAGTGAGCCGCGCTGCTGGACCGAGAACACGTACTGTTTACGCCCCACTCTGTAAGGGGCAACTAGGAGACAAAGAACATGAAAGTTGCAAAAGCATTTAGCGCGGGGATGGCCGGACTAATGGTCCTGGGCCTTGCCGCAATCGGCACCGGACCAGGCACAGCAAGTGCGTCCAGCCACCGCGAAGCCCCGATGATCAGCAATGATCCCCAGGCAGATGCCACTGATGTATACGCCTTTACCAGCCCGGATAAGCCGGACACCGTGACCATCGTGACAAACTGGTATCCTTTCGAGGAGCCGGCCGGCGGACCTAACTACTTCCAGTTCGGCGACGATGTTCTCTATGAGATCAACGTTGATAATGTGGGCGATGCACAGGCGCACATTCAGTATCAGTTCCGCTTCAAGACCACAGTAGGCAATGGCAATACATTCCTCTATAACACGGGCCCCATCGACAGCCTCGACTCGCCCAACTGGAACGTGAAGCAGACGTACAGCGTGACCAAGATCGTCAACGGCCAGGCAACCGAAATCGCCAAAGACCTCAAGACTCCGCCCTCCAACGTCGGCGCTAAGTCTACTCCTAACTATGGCGCTCTTTCGGACGCAGCCATTCAGGATCTTCCAAACGGCGGCAAGGTGTTTGCCGGCCAATCGGACGATCCCTTCTTTGTAGACCTCAACGTGTTTGACCTCCTGACCATTCGCAAGTTGCCCGGCAACATGGGCGGCGGCGTGGACGGCCTAAAGGGCTACAACGTGCAGACAATCGCAATCCAGGTTCCCAAGTCCGAGCTCTCGAAGGACGGCAAGGTACCTAGCGCAGCGACAGACAGCAACGCAGTAATCGGCGTATGGTCGGCTTCTTATCGCCAGGCAACACGAGTACTGCAGCCCGGCGGTAAGGCCGCACAGGGCAGCGGAGACTGGATTGAAGTTAGCCGCCTCGGCGCTCCGCTCGTCAACGAGGTCGTAGTGCCTTTGGCCGCGAAAGACCTCTGGAACTACAGCAAGCCGGCTGACGATGCACAGTTCCTGGGCGGCGTAACAGATCCGGAGCTTGCAAAGCTCTTCAAGGCTCTCTATAACATTCAGGTTCCCCCGGCTCCTCGCGACGACCTTGTTGCTATCTTCCTCACCGGCATCCCCGGCGCGACACAGCCCGCAACTGCAACCCAGAAGCCCGCTGAGGAGCTTCGCCTGAACATGGCAGTCCCTCCTTCAGCCCAGCCTAACTCGCTTGGCGTGGTCGGTGGTGACCTGGGTGGATACCCGAACGGCCGCCGCCTCGCGGACGACGTGACAGACATCTCTTTGAAGGCAGTAGCCGGGGCGGCCTATCCGCTGTTCCACGCTGATTTCAAGGCTGATCCCCTGGCTGCGCAGCTTGGTGATGGCGTGGACGCGAACGATGTTCCGTTCCGCAGCAGCTTCCCCTATGTGGCCCTGGCACACGACGGCACAACGTCAGTACCTCACGGCGTGGAAGCCCCGGCAGCAGGTGGACAGCCAGCCGCAGGTGGGCAACCCGCAGCCGGTGGTCAGCCGTCCGGTACAGCCCCCGGTATGCCTAAGACCGGCCTTCAGGTCGATCACCTGGGCGACATCTACGGCATCGTCCTGGGCGGCATTGCTGCCCTGGGCGGGATGATACTCCTCGCCGGTTACGCGGTTCGCCGCAAGACCGCTGAAGAAGTTACCAGGAAATAACCGAGCAATGGGGAGAGGTGGGGTTCGCTCCACTTCTCCCCTTTTACATCCTTGAGGAAGGTGGCTGCTCTCCTTTAGAGGAGGAAGAGGCACAAAACAGCGGACCACGTAGGCCATGTCATGTTACGTAGTGTCGCAACCAAGAGTGATGATGGACTAATGGTCCCCAAGGAGAATTCGATGAACAAATCAAGGATTATGAACACGGTAATGGCGCTTTTGATGGTGCTGGGTTTGGCCGCAGTAGTCGTGCCAAGCAGCCCCGTAAGCGCGTCCAGCCACCGTGAAGCGCCTCTGATCAGCCAGGATCCCGCGGCAGATAATACCGACCTGTATGCGTTCGTCAGTCCCGACCTGACAAGCACGGTTACTCTCATCGCCAACTACGTGCCGATGCAGCAACCGCAAGGCGGCCCGAACTTCTACAGATTCGGCGACGATGTTGACTACGAGATAAATCTGGACACTACAGGTGGAGCGTTCGCCAATATCACCTACCGCTTCCGCTTCCACACCACCTACCAGACACAAAACACCTTCCTGTACAACATAGGCCCTGTTACGTCACTTACAGATCCCGACCTGAATATTCGCCAGTATTACAGCGTGGAGCGCATCCGCCGGAGGCTCGTCAACGGCCAGGTTAGCAACTACGCTTACGACGTAATAGCCAACAATGTTCAGGTTGCGCCTGCCAACATAGGCCCACGTTCTACGCCCAACTATTCTGCTCTCGGCAATGCAGCCATCAGCAATCTCACAGGTGGCGGTGGCAAGGTATTCGCCGGGCCGCGCGACGATCCGTTCTGGGTGGACTTAGGCTCTGCCTTCGATCTGCTGGGATTGCGCCCGCTAAACTCCGCTCACCTGATTCCGCTGACCGATACCGCCGGCGTTGACGGCGTAGCAGGATACAACGTCAATACCATCGCACTTCAGGTGCCCATCAGCACGCTGGAGTTGACCAACGGTGTTGTAGGCGTGTGGGCCGGTGCTAAGCGCATGAGTACCCGCGTAATTAATGGCGACGGTACCTATTCGAGTTCAGGTCCGCTGAAGCGAGTATCCCGCCTTGGTATGCCTCTTGTGAACGAGGTTATCATCCCTCTCAGCCAGAAGGACAAGTGGAATAGCACCAATCCTGCCGCAGATGCCCAGTTCGGCACCTATGTCGCAAACCCGGAAATTGCAGGTCTCATAAACGCGCTCTATCCACCTGTGATTAACGTACCTACCACTGGCCGCACGGATCTTGTGGCCGTGTTCCTGACAGGCATCCCCGGCCTCAACCAGCTTCCGACGGTTACACCCTCGGAAATGATTCGCCTCAATACAACTATCCCACCGTCAGCTAATCCTAACAGGCTGGGTGTAGTTGCCGGCGACAATGCAGGCTTTCCTAACGGACGCCGCCTTGCCGACGATGTGGTCGAAGTAGAGCTTCGTGCCATCGCCTGCAGCTACGGGGTTGTGGGAACAGTTGGGCCGTGCGACAGTGCGACCTATAACCAGTTCCCGAACAATGCCCTGACTGACGGTGTTGACGCCAACGACAAGCCTTTCTTGTCCGCGTTCCCGTATGTCGCAGAGCCGTGGCAGGGCTATGAAGCTGTACCGCCCACCAGTGCCCCTGACGCTGTAAAGACCGCAGCGGCAAGTCTGCTCCTGGGTGCAGGCACATTAATCATCTACCGCAGCCGGAGGAGCCGCGCCCGAAAGGCCACGGCTACCACGGTTGCATAACCTGTAATCGTTTCAAAGCTCGTGCAGGTGGAAACATCTACACGGGCTTTGAAACCGTAAGTAACTACGGCACAACAAGTAAGACACGAAAAGCCGCGATAGAAGTACGGACACAAGAGGGTAGCTCGATGAAAACAGCCATAGCAGGTGGAGTGAAAAGTAACGTGCGTAAGGGCTACGGGAGCAATCTATTGCTGATGGTAGCTGTGGCTATGGTCATAGCGGGCCTCAGCGTTGCAGGTGCATCCATTTTCGCTCAAAAGGAAGTGCCTGCACAAAACAGCGTCATCGGCGATCCTGCCGCTATACTCGCATCTGGAGCGGGGACGCGCACCGGCTATGCCGACCGAAGCATTGAAACAGCGCAAGCCGCGATTAAGCTGGAGCCTAACGATTTCAAGGCGTATGCCTCCCTGGGGTTCGCGTTCCAGCAAAAGGCGCGCGAGACCAACGATCCGACTTACTATGCCCAGGCAGAAGATGCACTCACCAGGGCGCTGGGCATAAAACCCGATTATTACGACGCAATGTCAGGTATGGGACAACTCAATCTTTCGAGACACGAATTTGGCAAGGCGGAGGAATGGGGACAGAAGGCGCAGGCGTTACAGCCGAGCAGTCCCTATGCCTACGGCGTGATAGGCGACGCGCAAATCGAGCTTGGACAGTATGATGCTGCCATAGCAAGCTTCCAGCAAATGGTGGATTTGCGGCCCGATCTTGGCTCTTACTCGCGTGTTTCTTATGCCCGCGAACTGTACGGCGATGTGCCGGGCGCTATCGACGCCATGCAAAAGGCGGTTGTAGCGGGTGGGCCCGCTGCCGAGAACACAGCCTGGTGCCGTGTGCAGCTTGGCAACCTCTATTTCAACAGCAACCAGCTTGATAAAGCCGAAGCGGCATACTCCGACGCTCTTGCGGGCTATCCCAATTACCTTCACGCGCTGGCGGGGTTGGCACAGGTCCGGTGGGCTCAGGGGCGCACCGACGACGCCATCAAGCTCTATAAAGGCGCAGTAGCGACCGTTCCATTGCCGCAATATTTAACATCGCTGGGCGACCTGCTGGAAAGCACCGGCGACAGGGCGGGCGGCAAAGAACAGCTTGATCTTGTGCTCTATATTTTCAAGGTATTCGAGGCAGGAGGCGTCAACGTTGGCGCGGAGAAGGCGGCCTTCCTCTCAGATCATCAGATAGACACTGCACAGGCGGTCACACTGGCCGAAGAGGCCGCCAGGACACGGCAAGATATACATACCATGGATACGTTGGCCTGGGCGTACTATCAGGTCGGCCGATACCAGGACGCGCACAGCGCCGAGCAGAAAGCAATGCGCCTGGGTACACAAAACGCCCTATTCTTCTACCATATGGGCATGATACAGTCGAAGCTTGGCGATGCAGCAGGCTCTCAAATCAGCTTGCAAAAGGCCCTTCAGATCAACCCGCACTTCAGTATCAAGTATTCAAAAGAAGCCGCCGCGCTTGTGAGGAAATAGTCGTATGAAACGATATACTCGAATTGGGCTGGTTGCCTCCATGCTGCTCTTGCTGTCGCTGGCGATTGCGCCCCGAAGCGCCAGTGCGCACCCGATGGGCAACTTCAGCATCAACCAGTACAGCGCGCTCACGGTGGGTGGCGACAAGGTAGAGCTGCGCTACATCATAGACATGGCTGAGATTCCTACGTTTCAAGAGCTGTCGAAGCTCAGTGCCAACCGGACGACAGACCTCACACCTGAACAGCGCGCCAGCTTTATCGCTGATAAGACTGCCGAAGTGTCGAAGGGTCTCACGCTGAACGTCGACGGCAAGCCTGTGCAGCTAACCCTTGTGAAGAGCAGCTTGAGCTTCCCACTCGGCAATGGCGGCCTGCCCACACTTCGCCTTGAACTGCACTACAGCGCATCGCTGGCGGGTATAGCAAAGGGTAGCCTCGAATACCGCGACACGAACTTTCTGGACCGCGTGGGCTGGAAAGAGATTATCGCGATCCCTGCCGAGGGGACGAGCTTCGAGCAGTCGAGCGTACCGCAGACCGATCTCACCAATGGACTTACACAGTACAGCCCAAGTGCTACGAGCAGCCCTCTAAACAGGACAGAAGCCATGATCTCTTTCGCGCCCGGCACTGCCCCGATCGGCACCACGCAAACAGGCGCGGAGCAAACAACGCCGGATGGACAGGGAGCAGTGGACTGGGCGAAGCAGCGGATTGATGATGTGGCTTCCCTCATTTCGCAGGATAATCTGTCGCTCGGTGCGACGCTCATTGGGCTGCTGATCGCGTTCGTCTGGGGAGCAGGACATGCATTATCACCGGGCCACGGCAAGACTGTAGTCGCCGCGTACCTGGTCGGCACGCGCGGCACGGCGAGGCACGCTGCCCTGCTGGGGCTTACAGTAACAGTAAGCCACACAATCGGTGTGTTCGCACTTGGGCTGGTGGTTCTGTTCGCCGCCAACTATATCGTGCCCGATCAACTTTACCCAATTATCGGCTTTGCGTCGGGCTTTTCAATAGTGGTGCTGGGCCTCGTGATGTTTGTACAGCGCTGGCGGTCGTGGCGCTCTGCCAGGTCAGCAACCCACGATCACGACCATGATCACGCAGTGGCACACGAGCATGGCCTGGAGCACTCTCACAGCAGCGACGGCGGACTCGACGTGACACACGAACACGATCATAGCGACACATCGATACCGCACTCACACGGCCCGCTCAGCAAGCCGCACACCCACTTGCCGGCCGATGGACAGAAGATCACAACGGGTGGGTTGCTTGCGTTGGGTATCACGGGCGGCATAATTCCATGCCCCACCGCACTTGTGGTGCTGCTAGCCGCCGTCGCATACCACCGTGTGGCGCTTGGCCTGGCGTGGATATTCGCATTCAGCCTGGGCCTTGCGGCAGTCCTTACAGGACTTGGAATGCTGGTCGTTTACGGGCGCAGCTTTGTGACCCGCTTCAGGAGCGGTGGGGGCAGCGTATTTGGCAAGCTCACGACCACCCTCATGCCGCGATTGCCAATGGCCTCTGCGCTAATCGTGGCCGTGCTGGGCTTCCTCATTGCGTACCAGGCTCTGCAAATCAGGTAAGTGTCGAGTATCCGATTAGATTATTGAGGGCACGTTCCCGCACGGTCGTGCCCTTGTTCGATTCAGCGTCCAAAACATATAATGCAGATACCGCAGAACCAGCCGCGGTTTCGCTGCGTGCCTTCCTGGTCAGATTTCATTTGATACACGTGCATAATGCATGCACAAACTACATGAGGAGCATTTTGTGAACAAGATTGTCAACGAGAAACTCGATCAGGCGGTCGAGTTGCTGAACGAGCAGGATCTTGACTGCTGGCTTACCTTCGCCCGAGAGACCACACTGACGCCCGACCCATGCATGGACCTTGTAGCCGGGCTGGGCGTTACCTGGCATACCGCCTTCCTGGTCAGTCGCAGCGGCGAGCGAATTGCCATCGTGGGGCGCTTTGATGCCGATAATATTCGTGCCATAGGCGGCTATACTGAAGTTGTGCCATATGACCAGAGCATCCGGCCTGCACTCCGAGAGGCGGTAGAAAAGCTCAACCCGAAGCAGATCGCGCTAAATTATTCAGAAAGTGACCCGGCTGCCGACGGCCTGACCTTCGGCATGTTCCTCACCTTGAAGGAAACGTTCGCAGGAACCGTGTACGCTGATCGTTTCGTCACAGCCGAATCGTTTGTCTCATCACTGCGTGGGCGGAAGTCGCCGGGCGAGGTCGAGCTAATCAAGCAGGCCATTCGCACCACCGAGAAGCTGTATGAGGATGCCGGCCGCAGACTCGCGGTCGGGCAGACCGAGCGCGAAATAGCGGACAAGCTAACGGCAGATCGCAAGGCACTCGGTCTGGGTACTGCCTGGGACGAGCCATACTGCCCGATTGTCAACGCAGGGCCGGAATCAGCGCCAGGGCACACCGCGCCCGGCGATTTCAAGGTAGAGCCGGGACAGCTTGTCCATATGGACTTTGGCGTGAAAGAGGAGGGTTTCTGCTCGGATATTCAGCGAATGTGGTACGTGCCGCGAGAGGGAGAGAACGGCATACCTGACGACATACAGAGGGCATGGGACGCCTGCTGGGGCGCAATCGATGCGGGAGCGGCAGCACTGAAGCCAGGAGCAGAGGGCTGGCAGGTAGATGCAGCGGCGCGAGCGTATCTTGTTGAGGCAGGCTACCCCGAGTACATGCACGCTCTTGGCCACCACCTGGGGCGAGTCGCGCACGATGGCTCATCTCTGCTGGGCCCACGTTGGGACCGCTACGGCCGAACGCCCTTTGGCGTGGTGGAAGTCGGCAATGTCTTCACGCTGGAACTCGGCGTGGCTGTGCCCAACCGCGGCTATGTGGGCCTTGAAGAGGATGTGCTCGTCACGGAGTCAGGATTGGAATGGCTGAGCACGCCTCAGCGTAATCTGTGGCTGGTTGGCAAGTAGAGAGCATCGCGTGGAGGGGAGTGTTTTGGAGAGGTTGTACCTGGAAGGTAGCGGTGTGGGGCTGCAAGATGTATGGCCCGATGCTACATGTTACGGATGTGGTCCTGCTAACCCGGCTGGACTGCAGATAAAGAGCTTCTGGTCGAGTGACGGGACGGAGGTAATTTGCCGCTTCAAGCCGAGACCCGAACAGAACGCGGGCTTCCCGAACGTGATGTACGGCGGCCTTGTGGCATCGCTGATCGACTGCCATTCGATCTGGACAGCTATCGCCTGGACGTACAGGGCCGAAGGGCGCGAACATGGTTCGCTCCCCGCCATCAGCTACGTGACAGGGTCGCTAACTGTCCGTTACCTGTCGCCAACAGCACTCGACCGCGAGGTGCTGCTCCGCTCGCGAGTAGTTGAGCTTCATGCCAAGAAGGCCCTCGTGAAGTGCTCAGTTTTCTCGGGTGATAAGGAGACGGCAACCGGCGAAGTCTTGGCCGTGCGGTTTAGCATGGACAAATCGCTGGGAGCTAACCCCGGCCATAAGGATTGACAGAGCCAATAGATGCCTCACTGAGAAACACTCACTGTCTCTTGGCGGCAGGCTCGCATGCGCACAAGTCAGGCAGCAGAGAAAGAGGAGGTGCCATCACACCTTCTCTTTCTCTGCACGACTAGCTCATTAGTCCCTCTAAGCCTGTTTGCCGCGCCGCCTGTAGAGCAGGCCGGACGTGAGCATGACCAGGGCGGCTGCGATGAACAGGGCAAGCGCTTCCTCGTTGTTACTTCCTGTAGCAGGTAGCGCCATTTGTGTAGTGAAATTAATCTGCTCCATGACTTTGGGTGAAAGCGACGCATGGTCATTGTTCGCCAGTTCAATCATCAACTGATGGTTGCCCGGTGCAATATTGGTAAGAGTATAGGGGGCGTTCTTATCCCAAACTATCAAAGGTTGCAGATCGAGCTTGAGATGGAGGTGTCCCTCCCCTGGATGGTTCAACTCAGGGTGCTTCCCTGCTTCAGAGAGCGGTACTGTGGATGGCACAATTTTGAAGTCAGTCACTGTGAAGTTGATGGTGACACTTGACGCAACCATGGTTGCCCCATTCTTGGGACCTTGCACGGTCAGACCCGGATCGGCTGCGGCTACAGGAGCGGCAGCAACGAGAGAACCCGCTAGTACCAGTAGTAATGCGATGGTCAGAGTGAGCGACCTGTTCATACATTTCTCCTGAGATAGATTTCGCTGCAGCCTTGCGGAGCGCCAATCACGGGGGTGTTATGTTGACTGGCCTGTTCCAACTATTATATGTCACTGACAATATTGCGCCCGAAGCACGCGTTACCTGGCGCATTTCGAGAGGTATGCCCGTAGCCGGATCGATCCGTAAAGTTACGTCGGCATCATTGCTTGCGTCATACCAGTTTACTTGACTGCCTTGAGCGCCTGTCGCAGCCTGGTCAGGCGGTATTGAAGAAATGTTGGGGAGATAAGCCTGTATCTGGCCGCGCGCTCCTTCTTGCTCAGTACCCTCGGTCCAGGTACCTCCTTGATGACGCTGCCATTGGCGATTCCCAACACTTATATATTCGGCGGTCTGCACGTTCTTTGGTCCCTGGAAAGTGGTCAGGAGATGGTAGCGCGGTGGATTCTGAGCATCTCCAAAGTCGAAGGATATCTGCGCTGATGATTTGCCAGCCTGCTTCGATTCTAGCGACGCGACTAACTCGCCGCTGTGTAACCCGTCTACGGCAGCAACTATACGGTCTCGCACGGCCTGCACAACGGGCTGTGTTGGGACAACGGCTGGAGTGGGAGACGGTGCCGCAACCGTTGGCTGAAGTGTTGACGTAGGTTGGACGACGGCCGTCGAGGTTGGTGCGGGCAGCGTTGCCGTCGGTGCGGGGTGGGTTACTGTTGGCGCTGGCACGGTTGCCGTTGCGGTTGGTTGAGGGGGAGGTGCTACAGTCGCAGTTGGCGCAGGCGGTTGTGGCGGCGGTACTGTGTCCTGCGGTGGTGCAGTAGGCTGAATGGCGGTCGCGCTCGGTTCCGGAGGTGCGGCGGGTACGTCCGTTGCGTCTGGTTCTATCGTCGGCTCCGGCTCAGCTGTGGCAGCAAGGCCGGTGTCAGGGGTGCTCTCCGTTAATTCCGATCCGACAGTAGGGGTGATCTCAAGTATGGTCGCTGTCGTGGTGACAGGCGCGCTGCCCACAAGTGGTAATGCATTGCTGACGGACGTAGGTGTCACTGCTGTGCTCTGCCGCCTGAGACTTAATGTTCTTCCATCCACCAATGCGAACAGGCCCACCACCACGAGCAGCGCAAAGATGGCAAGGATAGATAATAGTAACACTTCACCGACGCCTGCCGTCACTCGTGCCTGTGATGCAGGTCTGGGCTTGCGCGGAGAGTTACCGGGATTCGGTGCGGCATCGACAGATTGAGAAGCCGGCTGCGGTCTAACGTCGCTGGAAGGGCGGTCCGTGCCTGCGCCGGAAGGAGCATGGTCATCATTCATATCAACTCACCAGCCGTCGCCAACACGTTTACTGCATCTACTGTTCCGTTGAAGGCGAGGGCACAATGTCTTAGATGAGTGGGTTCTGCAGTCGGAGCCCGGCAGTGAGAAACGGTGTGTGGCCTGAGAGGTGTCTGCTTGCCGCGGGAACCTACCGGCAAGTAGTGGGAGTAGGACGATGAGGGTAATTTGTGTGCCACAGATTGTAGTAGCAATAATAACATATTACGGCAGGTTTGTAACAAACTGTAGTTGTTACTGTTCCAGTTTGTTCTATAATATGTTTGTCGCCGGGGCCGTGGCGCGTGACCTCGCTGGCTGCGAGGTCTTCGGTCGGACAAACCCGCCATTGTGGTGCCCGAATGAGGAAACCCCCGGCAACCTGTCTGGCTGTCGGGGGTCTCATGGGTCAATACCCTTAACTTATCGTAGAACAGTCGCACTAAGGGACTTTGGCAAGCATCCTGTCTACATCCTGGGCACTATAAGCGCGCATGGTCTGATCTGAGTTGTGACGTTGCCCAGCTTTGCCAGGGCAATGTTGAACGCCATAGCGGTATCCCTCAACTTCATGGTCTTATCGCCGCAGTGGCACCCGTTAAAGAAACAGGGCCGTCTCCGACCAATCAGAAACGACCTTGCTGAGTAAACCCTGTGAGTGAACCCGCCGGGGCTCGAACCCGGAACCCCCTGATTAAAAGTCAGATGCTCTACCATTGAGCTACGGGTTCAACGCGCTTGCGGCGATCTGGCTGCGAACGCTTGCACAATTATAACAGATTCCGAAGAGACGTTCCACATATAGCAGGCGGATGCGGCTGTACGACCATGGTCCTACTTCGCTTCATACTTGCGGCTTCTTGACAGACAGGTGTTCTGATGATATTCTTTAAATATAGTAATATAAGGCTATGACGGAAAGAGTAAGCGTATAGAAGGCGCAGAGAGGCCGGGGTTGGTGCGACCGGCTGCCTGTCTTACGCTGAAAATCGCTCCTGAGCCGCCCGCTGAACACATCAATTTGTTGTTAAGTAAGCGTAGCCGTATTCGCCCCACGTTACAGGGGTTTGAGCAATGCTCAATTGAGTGGGCGCATCGCGCCAACGAAGGTGGTACCGCGGGTCTTGCCCGTCCTTCTCCAGGAGGACGGGCTTTTTGTTGCCAGTTGACGGCAAACATCATTCGTAAACTAACCAGAGGCAATCACGGACCACCGTGTTTAATGCAAGAGTGAGGATCGATGGAGATACTTGACGCTTCCAACTTAATGAGCCGCGCCGAGAACGTGGGAGATGGCGCACACATGGCACAACTTTACCCCTCCGGCGAGGTAGGGAACGCTCTACTCGCGCTTGACTTGCTTGAGGTTGACGCTGGCGGTAGCACGTCGCTCCTGCATAACAATGAGGAGCACGTGCTTTTCGTGGTGTCGGGCGACGGCGAGCTGCGTGGCGGCAATGGTGGCCCCGCGGCTGTGCTGCGACCTGACACTATCGTATTTGTTGGCCCCGGCGAGGTGCACTCGCTTGCGAACACAGGCTCCGTTCAGCTTCGCGTACTTGTTTCGACGCCACTGCTTGTTCGCTCTGAGCGAGCGTTGGGACGTGCCGGGCAGGCAGTTGCCTCCACTCCGGGCAATACACGTGCGGCAACTGACAGACAGGAAGTGCGCGAGCCTGTAGTTGTTCGCGAGCGGCCTGGTTCACCTAACGTGCAGGCGGCTAGACCAGACCCGCGTGTGGTGCAGTCCGAGCCGGCAGACGACGATGCCGCGCCGCTGCCAGACATATCTGCATTGATGAAGCGTGGCTCTGATATCGCAGCTGCTCCGAGGTCGGAACGTCGAAGACCTGAGCCGGCACAGGAGCCGGTCGCTGTGCCGGAGCCCGAACCCCCAGTCGCAGAAGATGCGGACGAGGAGGATGAAGACGAACACCGCGACCTGATGGAGCTATCGGTGGTGTTCGACGGAGGCAGCAGAGGCAACCCCGGACAGGGCTACGGGTCATATCTGGTGCAGTCGCCGGGCCGCAAGCCCGTAATCAAGCGGGTGGAGTTTGGCGACAACTATACAAACAACCAGGCTGAGTACGAGAGCCTGATAGCCTGCCTCCAATATATTATTGAGCGGCTAACTATAACGAACCGTCTGCCCGCACAGGTGGCACTTGACATAAAATCCGACAGCGATTTGCTGGTCAATCAATTGCAAGGCAACTATAAGGTAAAGGACGCAGGTATCAGGCAGCGACATACACAGGCTATGGAACTGCTGGAACAGTTCGGCGAGTGGATGATTACATGGCATGCACGCGAAGAAAGTGTTCGCTTGCTGGGGCATTGACCTATTCACATTGAAGGCACATTCTTGCTTCGAGGCAGGAAATATCAGGAGATAATGATGTTCAAAAGTGTAGATAACAGGCTCGACTTCCCAAAGATGGAGCACCGGGTACTCGACTACTGGCGAGAGACCGACGCTTTCAATAAGCTGATGGAGAAGAACCGCGGGAAGAAGCGCTGGTCGTTCATAGATGGGCCGATAACCGCGAACAACCCGATGGGTGTTCACCACGGCTGGGGACGCACATTCAAGGATGTGTTTCAGCGTTACCATGCCATGATGGGCTACGACCAGCGCTATCAAAATGGCTTTGACTGCCAGGGTTTGTGGGTTGAGGTCGAGGTTGAGAAGGATCTTGGCTTTAATTCTAAGCGCGAGATAGAAGCCTACGGCCTTGATCGCTTCGCAAAAGCTTGCCGCGAGCGCGTGCTGAAGTACGCAGCAGAGCTAACCCGGCAATCCGAGCGGCTCGGCCAGTGGATGGACTGGGATAATTCTTATTACACGATGTCCGACACGAACATCGAGTACATATGGTACTTCTTGCATAAGTGTCAGGAGAACGGCTGGCTCTACCGCGGCAATCGTTCTATGCCCTGGTGCTGGCGCTGCGGCACATCGCTTTCACAACATGAGATGCTTGGTACCGACAGCTACAAGGAGGTGACGCACCGTTCCGTCTTCCTGAAGTTCCCCATAACCACGCAGGGACACGAGGGCGAGAACCTTGTTGTGTGGACAACCACTCCCTGGACTCTGACGGCGAACGTCGCAGCGGCGGTACATCCCGACCTTGATTACGCGAAGGTAAGGCAGGGCGACGAAGTGCTCTACCTGTCGCGCGGCACGTTGGGCAGGCTTGTGGGCCAGTACGAAGACCTTGGCAACGTGAAAGGCTCCGATCTCGTTGGGCTGACGTACAGGGGGCCGTTCGATGAGCTTGACGCCGAGAAAGGCATAGAGCACAGGGTCATACCGTGGGACGCCGTGGGCGAAGAAGAAGGCACAGGAATAGTGCATATAGCGCCCGGCTGCGGCGCGGAAGACTTCGACCTGAGCAAGGTGAACAAGCTGGAGGTCGTTGTGCCTCTCAACGAAGATGGCACCTATGCCCCAAAGTTTGGGCAGTTTACCGGCATGCATGTTACTGATGTAGCACCCGTGGTGTTCGATTCGCTCAAAGAGAAAGGGCTCCTCTATAAGCTCGAAGATTACACCCACCGTTACCCGGTCTGCTGGCGCTGCGGCACTGATCTGGTGTTTCGCGTCGCAACAGAGTGGTATCTAAGCGTCGAAGAGATACGCCCACGAATGCTGAAGGCGTCCGGTGAGGTCGAGTGGACACCGGAGTATGCGGGCAAGCGGATGGAGAACTGGCTCCAGAATATGGGCGATTGGAACATATCCCGCAAGCGTTTCTGGGGTCTGACGCTGCCGTTCTACGTCTGCGATTGCGGCAAAGTTACGGTTGTGCAGTCGCGCAAGGAGTTGCGTGACCTCGCCGTCAAGCCGGAGCTTGTGGACGCGCTGCCGGAGCTGCACCGTCCCTGGGTAGATGAAGTAAAGATAAAGTGCCCCGATTGCGGCGATGAAGTCCAGCGCGTACCGGAAGTAGGCGATGCGTGGCTCGACGCAGGCATAGTGGCGTTCTCGACGCTGCGCTACCTGGACGACCCCGACTACTGGCGAATGTGGTTTCCCGCAGACTGGATAAGCGAGATGCGCGAGCAGATACGTCTCTGGTTCTATTCGATGCTCTTCATGTCCGTCACGCTGGAAGATACCGCACCTTACAAGAAGGTGAAGACCTACGAGAAGGTGCATGACGAGCAGGGCAGGCCGATGCACAAGTCGTGGGGCAATGCAATCTGGCTTGACGATGCCACCGAGAAGATGGGCGCTGACGTGATGCGCTGGATGTATTGCGGGGCGAACACCACACAGAATATGAACTTCGGCTTCGGGATAGGCGAAGAGGTAAAGCGTAACCTGCTGACCCTCTGGAACACATATAGCTTCTTTGTGATGTATGCGAACCTGGATGGGTTTGTGCCGGAGAAGAGCGCCGTTCCTGTGGCCGAGCGTGCCGAGCTTGATCGGTGGATACTTGCTCGTCTGAACGAGCTTGTGGGGCAGGCACACGCGGAGTTGCAGGACTATGATGTCGCGAGCCTGACTCGCCAGGTGGAGGCGTTCGTAGACGATCTCTCCAATTGGTATGTGCGACGTTCGCGCCGCAGATTCTGGAAGAGCGAGTCGGATAGCGACAAGCTGGCAGCTTATTCCACACTTTACGAGGTGTTGGTGGCGCTGACCAAGATCATCGCGCCGATGATGCCTTTCCTTGCAGAGGAGATGTACCAGAACCTGGTCAAGTCAGATGGCCGCAACCCTGATGCTCCTGAGAGCGTGCACCATTGCGATTATCCTCTTGTGGATGAGGCGCTCGTTGATAGGCAGCTTCTCGATGACGTGGCTCTTACGCAGCAACTGGTGAGCCTGGGGCGTGCAGCGCGTAACAAGGCGGGCATAAAAGTTCGCCAGCCGCTCCGTGAGATAGTTGTGCGCGTGCCTTCCCGCAACGATGAGGCCTCAGTGCGCCGCATGGAAGGGCAGGTGATGGAAGAGCTTAACGTGAAGCGGGTTGTCGTAACATCACAGGTAGGTGACCTCATAACTTATCTCATCAAGCCGAACTTTTCGGTCATGGGTCCCAGGTATGGCAAGAGGCTGAGCGCGATACGCGAGGCGGTTGCCGCGCTTGACCCTGCCCAGGTGGCGGCGCAAGTTGAGGCAGAGCAGCCTGTGACAGTGAACCTGCCCGGCGAGGATGAGCCTGTGCATCTGGAGCCTGGCGACCTCGTTGTGGAGACACGTGAGCGCGAGGGCTTTGCCGTGGCACAGGAAGGCGGGCTGGTTGTCGCTCTCGATACTGAGCTAGATGACGAGCTCATGCAAGAGGGGCTGGCCCGCGACCTTGTACGCATCATAAACGATATGCGCAAGTCTGCGGACTACAACGTGAGCGACCGCATAACCACCTACTACAACGTGGATGGGCCGGACGACGCCAACAAGAAGCTTGTGAACGGCGCTCTGAGCGGCTACAAGGATTACATACGATCTGAAACGCTCACTGTCGATCTTGTCGATGCAGAAGCACCAGCCGGTTCCTATTCGCAAGAGGAGAAGATCGGCTCAACTACGCTAAAGCTGGCGATACGAAGATAGTTGGTCAAGCACAAGGAAAAGACCGGTCCCATGGAGGGCCGGTCTTCTCTTTAGTGTCGAGTGAGGTGTAGATGTGTTGAAAAGACTGTTACTGTACAGAGGCAACGATACCGCCTACCATAACGCCAACAAGTGAGAGTGCAAATAATGCGCGTCGCAGATTAGTAATGCCTAGGTATCGTAACGTGGGAGCCTGGTTATCATCATATGGCAGAGAACTCAAGACTATGCAACCTTTCCACATTGTGTCATGCTTGCCACCCTCCTGCGTACTGCAGCCGGCCGGTGCGCGGCCATCAACTAGGACGACCGTGCACTGGCTGCTCTAAGATGGAACGACGAGGGGCGCACTCATCAGGCCATCCCGCATTTAATAACGTGGTACCCGGCAAAAAGATAGTGGTAAGTGTTCAGTCTTGCGGTAGCGGGGTGCAGGGGCGAAGCCCATGACGGGGGATGAGCGAAGCGGGGGCGGGGTGTCCCTCACTCTTCCCTTCTCTTTAGACTCCCCTCACACCCGTGTGAGGGGTTGGGGAGGGTCTTCCCTGACCGAGATGCCAGGTTGTTCCACCCTAAATCTGAACATATACAGATAGTGCCCTGCTTGACCGAGTTTTCTAGCAGTTGTACAATGAATGCGCGGCCGTCTCTACTGGACGCTAACTGACCGCGCACACAATATCCTATCAGTGAGAAATCAGCCTTATGTCTGCTCAAGTACCCTTTATGCCGCGCTGGCGGCAGTGGTTAACAGGAAGCGCCTTTTGTGTGACGGCGATACTTGCGGCGGTTGGGCTTGCGGCCTGCGATACGCAATCCGGCGCGACCCCTGGACCGGACGGCGCAGGCTCCGTGCCGCGAAGTGGCGACGTGGTATTTGCACGCTACTGCAACACCTGTCATCCGGGCGGTGGGCGCGGCGCAGGTCCTTCCCTGTTGGTTGCTGATTATTCGGCAGCGGAGATCAAATCAGTGGTTCGGCACGGCAAATCCCGCATGCCAGGCTTTGGTGCGAGCACGATCAGCGACGAGGAATTGGATGCCCTGGCTAACTATGTCGTGGGGTTAAAGCCATAGCCTCGTGTTCGAATGGTGTACAATAGCTGCATGAAGATCTGCATGGTTACCTCGTCATACCCCAAGTTTGAGGGAGACGTTACGGCACCATTTATCGAGTCGATTGCGTCAAGTGTCGCGGCGCTTGGCAATGAGGTACATGTGCTCGCGCCTTACCACCCCGAAGTGAAGCGTGCTCCCGTTGAAAAGGGCGTGCACCTACATTTCTTCAAGTACAGCCCCTTCAAGAATCTCAACATATGGGGCTATGCAGAATCGCTTGAAGCAGACGTGCGGGTGAGAGGCGCTATCTATCCCTTGACGCCTCTGGTTTTCGGCAGCGGATTGTGGGCTCTGACAAAGCTCACGAGGCAAATCAAGTTTGACATAATGCATGCCCACTGGGTTATACCGAATGGGCCTGTAGTGGCTCTCATGGCGCGGCTTCGGCGGCTTCCCCTGGTTATTAGCATGCATGGCTCGGACGTATTTGTCGCTGAGCAGAGCAAGGCTGTATCTGCTGTTGCACGCTGGTGTTTCAGGCGGGCCAGCGCGATCACTGCTCCCAGCGAAGATCTCGTGCAGCGTGCCATCGCCCTCGGCGCTCCAGCGTCACGTTGCCATCTCGTGCCCTACGGCGTTGATCCAGCCCAGTTTACGCGTATTGAAGGAGCAGGGCCACTGCTAAAAAAAGAGTTGGGGTTGCCTGCCGATTCGCTGGTGATTTTTGCGGTGGGCAGAATGGTATATAAGAAGGGATTTGAGTATCTTATTCGCGCCGTGCCTGCCGTGCTGCGCGAGCACCCGAACGCCAGGATCGTAATCGCGGGCGGTGGCGACCTCGAACCGAGGCTGGTATCGCTTGTGAAGCAGCTTGGCGTTGAGCAGTCTGTGATTATGCCGGGCTGGGTTCAGCGTGACAAGATGCCGCTCTATTTCAGCGGTTGCGATCTTTTTGTGCTGCCCTCGGTTGTAGATCAGCAGGGCAATGTGGACGGTCTGCCAAATACACTACTTGAAGCAATGGCGTCGGCTCGCCCGGTGGTAGCCACAAGCGTGGCGGGCGTGCCTCTGGCGGTAAAGGATGGGGATAACGGCCTGCTTGTGCCTGAGAAGCAGCCTGGCGAGCTATCAGCCGCAATAAACCTCTTGCTGCGCGCACCTGAACTGCGGGCACAGTATGGTGAGGCGGGCAGACAGCGGGTTGAAAACGAGCTTAATTGGGAAACCACAGCCAGAACGTTCAACCGTTTATACGAGAATGCAGTCAGCAGGCGAAAGAAACAGCGCAACCGCAGGGATAGAGCCGAGCAGAAGGTTGAGCAGGCCAACAAGTAGCGCGAGCGTGGCACCTACCCAATCCAACGCGCGTACCGAGGAGTCCTTGTGGCGTGATCCGGTGATCTGGCTCGTGGTCATCGTCGCCTTCCTCTTCAGGCTGATCTACAACGTGGCCTTGCACCCCGATGGACACCCGCCATCCTCCTTTGTGATTGACGAGCGCGAGTATTTCAGCGCCGCGCACATGCTGGTTGAGGGGCGGGGATTCTCCTTCTTCGACACAGCGTTATGGGTGCGTCCACCCGTCTATGTGCTGATGCTGGCGGCGGTAATGAAGGTGGCAGGCATCTCGACGCTGCCCACGCTGCTTGTTCAGTCCATCCTTAGCGCATTCACCCTGTTGCCGATCGGTTGGCTGGCCTTTCAGGCTGCTGGCAGACGCGCTGCCAGGTGGGCAACCGCGCTGGCTACACTATATCTGCCGTTGACACTCTTTGCCGGCTTGCTGCTCTCAGAAACCCTCTTTGTGTTTCTCTTTGCATGGGCGTTGGTTGCGCTCACCAGGGCGCGCTCTGCACTTGATACGGGATGGGGCCGTACAGCATGGCTCTGGCTTCTGCTGTCCGGTGGGTTGCTCGGATTCGGCGTGCTCACACGTGCAACAGCACTGGCATTTGTGCCGCTGGCCGCGCTCTGGCTGACAGTGGGCACGGGAAAGGAAACGATCGCAAGGCGCATCGGTGCTGCGGCTGTCGTGGTGGCGGTATGTGTGGTGTGTCTTGTGCCGTGGATAGCGCGCAACTACGCAGCCTACCACAGCTTTGTGCTCGTGGACAACACAAGCGGTTATAATCTCTGGCTGGCGAGTGTGGGTGTAAGAGATGAGGCACGGCTGCAAAACGAGTTACTGACCGTCCAGAACCCGGCAGATAGACAGGCCTACGCATATGCGCGAGCATGGGAGGTCATTTCGGCAGACCCTGGAGCGTTTGCCGCGAAGGGCGTGAAGGAGAGTCTTGACCTCTGGCGGCCGCTCTTTGGTGCCGAGGAGCGGCAAATAAAGGGGTATGCGCTCGGTCGTGTGCCCGCCTGGCATCTTGCCTCTCTGTTTGTCCTGGATGATTTGCTTTATGTGGTCATCTTGCTGGCTGCGCTACTCGGCCTTATAGTGTCACCACCGCATCCGCTGAAGAGCCTCACCGGACTCTGGGTTGCGCTCTGGGTGCTGATGTCGTTCGTTTTCTTCGCGGTGACGCGCTTTCGTCTGCCCGTCGTGGTGGCGCTCATACCGTGGGCGGGGGCCGGAATAACGGCCTTGCGCGCGCCGAGCTTATTGCTGGAGCCGTTCAAACGGCTGGGTGTTGTGTCCAGGGTTGCTTCCGGGCTGGCAGTCGCAAGCATTGTGCTTCTCGTTGTGCCTCCCATATCCGTGCAAGACACGCTGCTGGGCGTTCAGCGGTGGAGCCAACAAGCGCCCTATCGCGCCGCAGAACTGCTCTTGAAACAGAACAAGGTAGACGCGGCAATTGCGGAATATCAGAAGGCGAACACCGAGATTAGCGACACTCGATATGGGCTTGCGGCAGCTCTCTTGCAGAGTGGACAACCGGACGCCGCGCTGGCGCAATTGCAAGCCGATGAGCCAACTGAACGCGTTGAGCCGTATATTATCAGGGGTGAGGCGGCGCGTGAAGCGGGCAACCTGGCTTCGGCTCGCTCGTTCTTCAATTCGAGAACCATGCAGGTGTCGGCGGTAGAGGCACTTGATTGGGCGTGGGACCACCTGCGGCCGCCCCCTGTCGCGCAGATTGAGCTTGGCAGTGGACTGGACATGGGTTATGTACGCGGTTTCTACGGGCCGGAGAAAGATGACTCAGGCCGTTCTTTCCGCTGGTCTAGCGATAACGCGGCCATACGAGGGGTGCAATCACCGACAGGCAGCAGTATCATCTGGAGCGGGTGGCGTCCAGCGGGCCTGGAGGCTGCGACGCCTGTGCTAGAATGGAGCGTCGATGGCAATCTGGAGGAGGATACGGTAACAGGCATCAAGCTGGAGAATAGCCTCGCCTGGACGACCACAGCGGTTCCGCCCGGTGGCAGCGAGCAGGGTTATCTGGCGATTAGCACATCATCCTTTATCAGCGGCGGCATCGACCCACGGCTGCTAGGCGTGCGAATATCCACCGTTGGTGCGAGCAAGTAACGGGCAGTGAGAGCGCAAGTGCAGAGTTATGCGGCAAACAAGTCCATAGCATCGGAGCAGAATCCGCGATTGGTCAGAATCATGTCGCTGGCGCTTGTGGTTGGGCTTGCGCTGCTAGCGGTTGGGCTGGGTGCTAAAGTTGTAGCGTCGGTTGGCACTCAGGCCGCCATGCTCAGCTATCCCTTCCAATTCGATGAGTCGGAAGGGATGATAGTGGCGGAAACGATCCTGCTGGACAAGGGCGTGGATATTTTCGCCCCTCTGACGCCCGACCTGTTTATTGCCGCGCCGTATCCACCCCTGTTCTACATGCTTGCATGGCCGTTCCAGCACCTGCTTGGTGATGAGCCCTCCTTTAAGATAGGGCGTGCCCTATCGCTGCTCTCGACGCTAATGTCGGGGCTGGGAATCTTTGGGATCGTAGTGGCACTCACAAAGAATAAGCTCGCGGGTGTCGTAAGTGGACTTGCGTTCTGGTCGTTCGGTCTCGTGACCTTCTGGGGAACCCTTGTGAAGCCCGACATGCTGGCTCTTGCGCTCGGATTATGCGGACTATGGTGGGTGATCGCTCGCCCGACGTGGCAGGCCTGGTGGGCGCTGCCGCTCTTCGTGCTTGCCTTCTACACAAAGCAGACCGCGATTGCCGGGGCGGTCGCCGCGACAGGCTGGCTCTTTTCCGTGCGGCCGCGGACGGGAATTGCGTTCGGTGCGCTGTACGGTGTTGGGCTCGTAGTGCCAGGCCTATTGCTCAACTGGATGACAGATGGCGGCTACTTCTACCACATGTTCACCATCCACAGCCTGCCGTGGTTCGGGGACCGGTTTGTGCAGTATACCGGCAATCTGCTGATCGATTACGGGGCATTGCTGGTGCCGGGGCTTGTGGTGGCGCTGGTACTTGGGGCGGTCTGGGCCGCAGGTAGGCTCAGGCGTCGGCAAGACGCTACGTTACTGCCGAGGCAGGGTGGCCTGCTGGTTTTCCTTTATGTCGCGGCAAGCTTCGCGGTGGCATCCGGAACGGGCACGCTCGGCGGCAATCACAACCACCTGCTTGATCTCACTGCCGCGCTCTGCATCGCTTTGGGCGTGGGCTTCGGCCTGTTGCTGCGGGCGAAGGCGTGGCAGTGGAAGGCCGTTGGACTGGTGCCCGCTCTTGTGGCGCTGGCGTCGGTTCCTGTCTTGTTCAATGTACCCGTCTGGTTGCAGCTTGAGTTCAACCAGTTGAACCCGGACCGGACTGAAGGCATGATGAATATATTCCAGTACGTGACCAACAATGGCGGCGCGGCCTACTCCGACAATGTTGGCCTGCTCTTGACAACCCACAAGAAGTTATGGTCGACCGACCCGTTCACGCAGACGCACGCCACGGCGAATGGACGGTGGGACCAGACCAGGCTGGTTCGCGAGATTGCAACAAAAGGATTTTCTCAGATTATTTTGCGGATAGATGTCAATGAGCCGCAGCCCGGGGCGGGGGATGTATCGCCGGAAATCTTGCAAGCAGTGCGCGATAATTATAAACTGGATCAGCGCAATGTCTTGAACATTTATGTGCCGCGTTAGTTGAGGAGGAGGAAAACATGGCTGAACGAGAGACAACTATTCCGCAGGATCTGCTGGATATACTGGTCTGCCCGGTGGATCATGGGAAAGTAGATCTGAAGGCCGACAGGCTGGTATGCGAGAAGTGTGGTCGTGCCTACCCGGTGCGCGACGGCATTCCGATCATGCTAGTGGACGAAGCGGAGATGACTGGGAATAGTTAGTGACCCTGGTTTTCTTCTACCCGCAATTTAAGAAGCTGACCGGTGCCGAGCGGCTTATCCTCAAACTGGCTGATTACACAGCGCGCAGCCTCGGCGATAGCACCCGGGTTGTGCTCCTTACCCACCGACTTGCCGATGAGGTTCGCCCCGCGCTCGGCCCAGGTGTGCATGTGGTGGAAACCGGCTGGCCGATGCAGATTTCGGGCAACCATTATCTCGATGCGGCTGTTGAGTATGCCTTTGGCCCGGCCCTGGCGATGCGGATTCCGCGCCGTGGCCTGGACGGCATTATCTTCTTCGGCCCGCCAAGTGTGCCCGCTATGTGGTTCACTCGACGGCTACTTTTCCGCGCAGGCTGGCCTCGTGTGCCGGTGCTCTATTTTTGCTTTGAGCCTCCGCGTTTTATCTATCGTGATACCGATGATATTGTCAGGAGTCTAGGGCTGGTGGGCGCGCTGTTGCGTCCTGTATTCGCTCTATATCGGGGCGTAGACAGGCGCATGGTTCGCACCGCCGACAGGGTGCTCTCCAACAGCCCGTTCGGGTCGCGCAAACTCTGGGAGGCGTACCGCAGGCGCACTACGGTAATCGAGCATGGGGTAGACTTCCCGCTGCCTGAGGCATCGCTTGTGCATGAGTTGAGGTTGCGGTATGGCCTGCAAGGACGACAAGTCGCTGTAACGGTCAACCATTTGCACCCACGCAAGCGGGTCGATCTCTTTTTGCGGTCTGTGCATCACGCGGCTGGCCGGGTGCCCAACGTGACCGCGCTGGTCGTGGGCGGTGGGCCGGAGCGCGAGAACCTCGAACGGCTCGCTTCCGACCTCGGCATGAGCATTGGCCGCGACGTCATATTTACGGGCGCCGTGCCCGAGGCAGAATTGCCTGCACACTACGCGCTTGGCGACGTTTATCTGCACACCGGACGTGAGGAGAGCTTTGGGCTTTCGGTAATAGAGGCGTTGTCGCTAGGTTTGCCTGTCGTGGCGGTTGCCGAGGGCGGGCCGTGCGATACTGTGCAGGATGGCGTTAGCGGGTACCTTGTTCCTGCCGACGAAACCGCTCTTGGCGAGGCCACGGCAAAGCTCTTACTCGATCGAGAGCGAGCGCAGCGTATGGGCCAGGCGGGTGCGCGTTTTGTGGAGAGTCAGTTCAGTTGGGAGAAAGGTACTCGCACTTTATTGCGTGTGCTCGATCGTGTCAAACAGCGCCTATCGGATTGCGATCGGACAGCGAGATGAGACAAACAAGCCCTGGAGTCGCCGGATTTTAATGAGAACAATAGATCCAGCCAGAAAAGAAGCAGCACCGGATGCAAGCACCATCATGCCGGATGAAACGGTTGCTACCACTCTCAACAGTGATGTACAAGCACCGCGAACACGTTCCCGGCGTTCTTCGCTGTTGCTGCACGTTGGTGTGCTGATCGGCTTCACTCTCTTGGCTATCATCGCGACATGGCCTCTGTTTCCACAGCTAGGCGGCTTTGTCATAGATAAGGGCGATCCTCTGTACAGCGTATGGGCTATGGCATGGCAGGCGCACGCGTTTGTTACGAACCCGTTCCGGCTGTTCGACGCAAACATTATGCACCCGTTCAAAGGAACGTTGGCCTTCGATGAGCTATCGTTCTCGGAGGCGGTGATGGCCGCGCCCTTCTACTACGCAAGCGGCAATCCTGTGCTCAGCCATAACCTTATTCTCTTCCTTACTTTTCCACTGTCGGGCTACGGGATGTGGTTGCTGGTACGAAGTCTTACCGGCAGCGCGTGGGCAGGCGTCGTTGCGGGGTCGGCCTTCGCCTTCTCGTTTTACAGGCTGAACCACCTGCCCCATATGACCCTGATCAGTACGGAATGGATGCCCTTCTTGCTCTTTGTCTCTTACAGGCTGCTCTGGACCCACAGGTGGAAATGGGCATGGGCGCTGGCAGCGCTCTTCGCCGTGCAGGCGCTGTCGGGGCACTATCTCGCCTTTTATTCAGCGATGATGCTGGGCATCTTCTTTGTCTACTACTTGCTGGTGGACAGGAAGCTCTACTCGTGGAAGGTGATCGGGCAGTTCGCGGCAGGCATGGCCGCATCCGTGGTTGTCATGCTCCCGGTGGTTGTGCCGTTCATCCAGTTGCAGGGCGGGTACGAGTTCAAGCGCAATCTATTTGAGGTAGAGCGTTTCTCCAATACGCTTTCGAGCTTCCTGGCGGTGTTCCGAGGCAATCCGTTGCTCCAGAAGTTGCTCGCTCCGTTTGGCGATCCCGGCCCCTGGGCGATTGAGCGCGCTGCGTTTCCCGGCTTCGCGACATTTCTGTTGGCAGGAGGTGGAGTCTTCGGGGCGCTTCGGCAGCGGCGGTCTAATCAAGTGAGTGTAGGCTGTGCCGAGGAGCGCGGCGAGTTCGGTCCTGTAAGGAAGCATGTGTGGCTCTACCTGTTCCTGGCCCTCATGAGCGCGCTCCTGTCGCTTGGCCCAAGCCTTCAGATTACCTATGCGGCGAACAACTACGACCCGAATGCAATACAGCGCGTGATACCGCTGCCCTATCTGTGGCTGCACGATTATGTGCCCGGCTTCCAGACGATGCGGGTAGTGGCACGTATTGATGTGTTGATCGCGCTTGCATTGAGCGTGCTGGCAGGCATCGGCGCATTCTACCTCTTCCAGTGGCTGCGCCCGCGCTGGAAGGGCATATCGCAGTTCAAATGGGGGCTTCCTGTGGTGGCGATCGTTGTCGCTCTGCTGCCTGTTGCTGAGAGTTGGACTGTCCCTGTGCAGATGGCAGCCGTGGGCACTCGCGGAGCCGTGCCGGAGGCGTACCGCTGGCTGGCCGAGCAGCCGAAGACTGTGGTGATGGAATATCCCATGGTTTACTACAAGCCCGGCGACCCCAACGTAGAGATGGCGAATCTCTACCAGTATTACAGCACGTATCACTGGCAAGAGACAATCAACGCAAGCACGACCATCCGGCCGTACTCGTATTCGGGCATTGTGGTCGAGACAGAGGACTGCTTCCCCTGCCCGCGCAGCCTCGACGCCCTCTGGATGCTGGACACGGAGTATGTCGTGGCGCACCTCGAAAACCTCAGTGGGCCGCAGCGTACCGACTTTGAGTGGCGTTCAACAAACCCTGTCGCGAATGTAGTAGATGATTTTGTTATGGTGCAAGATTACGGCTCGGACAAAATCTATAAGCTCAGGCCGCGTGCCGTGGGCCAGTTGAAGAATGTGATACCGAGTGGAGCGTCCGTGCTTTTGGCCGCCCCGGAGCTGGATCCCATCCGAAGCTCTGCTCCGGGCACAACCGTGAGCGGCGGTTATATGGCTGCGGTCGGCTATCTGCTGCGCAATCATCCGTTGTTCGGAGATTCACGGCTCAGTTTCGGCCAGCCGATCAAGCCCATCGAGGCGTCAAAGCTGCCCGACTACGCGGTTCTGTGGGCCAACCAGGATCCAACACTGTTGGGCTATCGTCCTGAAAATAAGGTATGGTCGAACGAGGAGGTGGCCGTTTACAAGCTAGGGATCAGCCTGGCGCTCGCCGATGGGGTGCGATGATAGTAGCACCCTTGCGCCGCGCATTGCTGAACACCGGCGTGTATGCCGCTATACTCTTCTCCTTCTTTCTGGTGGTGGCAGCGTATCAGGTCAGGCCAAACTACACAATTCCAATCGGCACGGCGACCGACGGCCCGCTGCTGCGCAATTTCTACGACGCTGAGCGTCCCCCTGCCGGCTCCAATACGCCATACGCGACATATCGCTGGAGCAGGGGCAGCGCGTCCGCCATCGTCTTTGGCGACATAGGCAGGCAGGATCTTGACGTTGTTGTGTCGGTCAATGGCAGCAGGCCGCCTGACCAGCCACCGCCTGTACTCACGGTGAAGGCGGGCGGCGCTACGCTATTGAGCGTCCAACCACCTCCAGGGCCACAAGACTATGCTTTCTCCGTGTCTCGCGACCAGCTGACGGATGGGACTCTTACTCTCAATCTCGGAGTGAATTCTTTCAAGCCGCAGGGCGATGAGCGTGAGCTTGGCATCATCGTTACGGGCGTGACCCTTTCCCCCTCTGCCAACCCTGATAAGTTTATAGAGCCTCCGAGCGGTCCGCTTGTGGCGGTGACAGGTGCTGTGGCGCTGCTGGCCCTTTTGCTGGCCCTGCTCGGCTGGGGAGCGGGTGTGGTTTTTGCGGGCAGCGGCGCGGTTGGCTTGATGGCGGGGTCGCTGCTGGCATTCGACCGCTTCTTTCTGACGTCCCGTCAATGGTATGCCACATGGCTGCAATCGCTGGTTGCTGCTGCTGTGGTGGCCTTACTCTGCTGGACCGTGGGCGGTTGGCTCCTGGCACGCGGCGGTGTGCGGTGGACAAATCTACAGCGCCGTTCGCTGGTAACGCTGGTGCTCATTGTGTTTGCCGTGAGGTTAGCAGGGCAGTTGCACCCGAGCATTTTCGTGTATGACCTTGGCTACCATGCAAACATACTGCTCAGAATCGAGACAGGGGATTGGCTTTTCACAACACAGCCCGCTGAGTTCGGCGGGTTTGGCTACAGCACATTCTACCTGCCGACACCGTACTTCTTTATCGAGCCTTTACGCTGGTTGGTTGGCGACCCAAGAATGGCAATTCGCCTCCTGACAGTTGCGGTGGGCACACTTGGCGTTTTGCCCTTGTTCTATCTTGTGACGCGGGTGACACGCGATGGACGCGCCGCCCTGATAACGTCTCTGCTGTACGTTACGATGCCAATGTCAGTGATCATCTTCTCCTGGGGTATCACACCGAATATCTTCGGCGAATTCTTCGCGCTCTGTGCGTTTGCTGTTGCAGTAGGCATGGCTTCCAGTCTGCGTCCAACGAAGCCTGCTTTCTGGGTGCTGGTTGTCTTACTAACTGTGGCCATACTGAGCCACCCAGGCGTGCTTGCCCTCTCAACCGTGGCGTTCCTGGCATTGCCTTTCGTCTGGTGGCTGGGGCGGCGCAAGATTGGCGACATGAGCGCGGCCGCCGGCGCGTTTGGTGCGTACGCGGCTGCCGCGCTCGTTGCGATCGCGATTTACTACAGGCATTTCATTCCCGGTATGCTGGAAACGCTGACGAAGATCGGGCAGGACAGAACTTCGGGCGGTAGCGGTCGGGTGATGATTGTCGGCGGCTCGGTCGAAGACACTGCGCTGGGGCTGTTTCAGCGGGAAGTGCACTCTCGGAGCGAGTGGTTCTTCTGGGGCCTGCGTGGTTTTTGGGCTGAGGCACAGGCTTACTACCGGGTATGGCCAGTGGTTGGCACTGTCTTCGGGTTTGGACTGCTCTCTGCACGTACGGGTTTGCCCGGTAGCTCAAGAAGCACCAATCGACGGCGCCTGTTGTTGGGAGCCGTGGCCTGGGGGACGTCGGTTGTCGTCTTGGCCCTGGTTGGCTGGCTGACTAACCTCTACGTGCGCTATGCTTTGTTCGCGCTTCCCATCATCGCGCTTGGCACAGGACTGCTGCTTGGTGCTGCCTGGACCAGGGGCAGATATGGCAAGTGGCTTGTCTTGCTGCTCATTGTGTTTTTCGCGGTCGAAGCACTCGCGTTCTGGCAAAATAGAATCAACTATGCGTTCAAGTAGATCCGGCACATGGAGCTAGAGGCTAGAGGCGAACTGTTGCAATCTTCACCCAGCGGACTGAATAGCAGACACTTTTGGGTGCGCCCGTCGGGTGCGCTGCTTAACCCGGGTGTGTATGCTGCCGTCCTGCTTACAGCAATATTCATTGTAGCCGCCTACCAGGCACGGCCTTCATATAGTATCGTGGTTGGTTCGCCCATTGATGGCCCCTATCTGGTGGGCTTCAATACACGAGAACAGATGCAGGGCGACAACCCGATCCCCTTCCGCTGGACCACTGACGATGCCCACATTATCCTGCCCGCAATCGGCAGCCAGGACATGGAGGTCACTCTCACCCTGAACGGGGGACGTCCGGAAGGTACCGCGCCCGCCCAGCTAACCATTGAAGCAGGCGGCAAGCAGTTGTTGAAGCTAAGCCCGCCCGCAGGGCTGAACGATTACAGGCTGTCGGTCCCACGCGATCACATAATCAATGGCGGCCTCGATCTACACCTTGTAAGCAGCACTTTTCTTCCACCTGGCGATCCCAACCCGCGGCCGCTGGGAGTCATGATTACGAAGGTCGTGGCGGCTCCAGGCTCCAACTCGGATCTCTTTATTGCGCCGCCCTCCGAATCGTTTATATTACTGATTGGCGCGGTGGCTCTATTGGCCTTAGCACTGGCGATGTTAGGTTGGGGGCCGGGCGGCGTGGCTGTTGGCGGCGGTGCTCTCGGGTTGTTCGCCGCTGCCCTGCTTGTGTTTGACCGTCTCTGGCTTACAGGGGGCGAATGGTACGAAGCGTGGCCGCAGGCGCTTTTCGCGGCTGCTCTCTTTGCATTGATTGTGCAGGCCGCAACCCGGTTGCTTCCAATGGCGTTGCGTCGCTTCACCTCTGGAACATACTGGAGGCTGTTGCTAACGCTCATGCTGGTGGTGTTCGCGGTCAGACTGGCGGGCGAGTTGCATCCGCAGATTTACATTGTGGACCTCGGCTTTCACGAGCACCGCTTTGAAACCGTTGAGTCCGGGCAGCTCCTCTTCACGATAAAGTCGGCTGAGTGGGCTGGGCGGTCGACGTTCTATCTGCCGACCGCATATGTATTTATGCTGCCCCTACACTGGCTGCTTGGCGACATCCCGCTTGCTATTCGGCTCGGTATGATCACGCTCGGCACGCTCGGTGCGCTGCTGGTTTACCTCGTGTCGGTGACAGTGCTAAAGGACGCCCGATCGGGATTACTCACGGCGATCTTCTACGTGAGCTTGCCCATTTCGGTGCTGCTCTTTTCGTGGGGCATCGCTACCAACATATTTGGCGAGTTCTTTTCGCTGGCCGCACTGGCGGTTCTGGTTTGTGGTGGAGGCAAGCTAAGTCCACGGAGCGTTGCGTTCTGGCTGCTTGTCTTCTGTGTGACTATGGCGCTGCTCAGTCACCCTGGCGTGGTGCAACTTGTTTCTGTCGCCGTGTGTGCTGTTTGCGCTATCTGGCTGCTGGCTCGCCGGAGACTTGGTGGTGCCCGCCCGGCTGCTTATGCGTTAGGAGCGTTCGCACTTTCGGCGGGTATCGCCTATGCGATCTACTACCAGCACTTCTTACCCGGCATGATTCAGACTTTCGGAGAGATCAGGAGCGAGCGCGCTGCCCAGGCTGCTCCCGGCACGCTGAACCTTCGCGTTGGCGGCTCTGTGGCCGACCGCAGCCTTGGCCTGGTCAGCACAGTTGTGGACAATTGGCGCGACTGGTTTGTGGGCGGCCTGACGGGCTTCTGGCGGGAGGAGCAAGCCTACTACCGCGTGTGGCCTCTCTTTGGTGCTCTGCTGGGCTACATGGCGCTGTGGCCCGGACGGAGTCGTACAATGGTGAGTGATACAAGGCCACGTACGAGACTGGTTCTCGTTGCGCTCGGCTGGCTGGCTGCGGTGGTGCTATTCGCCCTGGTAGGCTGGCTGCTGAACCTGTATGTGCGCTATTCGCTGTTTGCGCTGCCGATTGTGGCGCTAGGCTGCGGGGCGCTGCTGTCAGCGTTGTGGAAACGCGGGCGCGTGGCCCCTACCGTCGTATTGCTGCTGGTGCTCTTCTTTGCTGTCGAGGCTTTTGGATTGTGGCAGTTCAGGATTAACTATGGCCTCAAATAGCCGGTTCCGGACAAACCAGCGCACAGGCACTGCGGGCGACGTACTGCGGTCTGAGGCTAAAGGGCTGGCACGCCTTCTCGTCTGGTGGCCCGTGTGGCTGGCTCTCCTCCTGTTTGTGGGCGCGATTGTCGCGGCATACCAGATGCCACATACGTATCGCGTTGACGTGGGGCAACCGTCCGATGAGGCTTATGTCCGCAACTTCCACACCCGTCTAATCGAGAATGATACAGCTTATCGCTGGTCGGATGTCTACGGCTATGTTATGCTGCCGGGTGTGGGCGGATCGCGACCGTTCACCCTCACGATCTCCTTTGATCCTGGAAGGCCGGCTCCAGTCACCATAATCGTCAATGGCGAACAGCTGTTGAGCCGTGAGTTTAACGCAGGCTGGCAAACTGCGGTCTTACGTATTGATGCTGTTCACTCACGTGCTCTTCAGTCGCGCGATCTTGTGATCGAGTTCCGCTCCGATGATTACCGCACAGAAGATGCGCCAACCGAGCCAAAGGGCGTCAAGGTGTCGAACGTTGTAGTGGAGCAAGATGCTCAAGGCGGCTTCATAGTGCCCGCGATTGCTCCGCTGATCTGGCTCTCAGCTTCGCTGCTGCTCGTCTATTTGTTTGTTGGGCGCACCTTCATTGGTGTTGGACGGCGTAGTCGCGCTCGCCTCTGGTCGCTGGCTGCTGTCATAGTTGTGGGTACGTTGCTCGCCGCCGGTTTCGCCGCCAATCATGTCGGCATGGCAGCAGCAGCCGGACATATCGCTATAACTGCAAGTACCGCCTTGATTATCACACTGGTGACCGAGGTCTTGTTGCGGCGGGTAAACGCTCTCTCTCTGGCGCAGTGCCGGGCACTTGCGCTTCTGTTCGCTGCAGCTTTTGCTTTGCGCTATGGAGGTATGGCGCTCCCACAATCGGTAATTATCGATATGCCGTACCATATGAAGTGGCTTGGCACATTGCTGACAGGGGATTGGCAGTCGCTCTACTTTCCGGGCGGGTTGAGTGCCGTCCCCCGTGAGTGGGGCCTGGAATTGCTGATTCCCAAGTCACCGCTTTTCTATTTCGCCTTCGCACCGCTTAATTTGCTGCCGTTTGATCTTGAGACATTAGTCAAATGGCTAATCTCGCTATTAGATTCGAGCGTAGTCTTGGCTGTTTTCTGGCTGTCTGCACGCCTGCAACCAAAGATTTGGGCCGCAATCGCGGGTGCGGCGCTCTATGGGGTGATGCCGCTGGCATTTCGCGCATTCGCGTACGGCATTTTGCCGACGATATTCTCCCAGTGGTTGGCAACCCTGCTGCTCCTGGCTTTGGTCGCAGTTGGCGTGCGAAAATGGTGGGTGGCCACATGGCTTGGACTGATATTGCTGGCGGCACTTGCGCTGCTCTCGTTCCCGACAGTTGCCGTATTCGTCACGATTGTAGTGGGCGGTTATGCATTGTGTCTTGCCGTTTGGAAGAACCATCGCCAGGAGGTCGGGGCCTCACTGCAGCTTTTGGTCATGCTCGTGCTGGCGTGGTTTTTCTCCATATGGGCATACTATGGCCTCTATGTTTCGCCGGTACTCGACTCTGTAAGCGCTCTCCTGGCCCCACGACCGGGTGACGCTGCAACCGTTCGCTGGCCCGGTGGCATAGTTGATCTCGTCCGTTTTACGGCAGATTATGTCGTGACAGTACTGCCCGCGCTCCTGGCGTTCGTAGGCTTGCTGCTCCTTTCTTCGCTTCGTGGAATGTCAGCTGATCGGAAGCGAGTGTTGCTGCTGGTCGCGCTCTGGGCGGCAATCGCGCCTCTATTCTTCATAGCGAATTACAAGTTCGACATGATCGGCAAGCACCTCTTCTTTACAATGGCGCCTGTCGCACTGGCAGGCGGTGTGGCGCTCTTCGGCCTGTACCGGCGCGGAAGGTGGGCATCACGGTTAGCCCTACTTTGCTTCGGTGTAATCGGCCTGCAAGCGTTGGTCTTCTGGATAGAACGACTGGTGAGAGCGTCGAGTTGAGCAGAGCAATAAGCAGCATTAAGCTCAGCTTCAGGACTGTCGTGGCCGGTCTTGCCGAACCGCGATTCTATGCCGCGCTCCTACTTGGACTGCTGATCTGGGTTATCGCATACCAGAATAAGCGCGACTACAGCATCAAGATCGCGGATCTTGCCTACCATCCCTACATTTCCGGCTTCAACGACCCGGAAACACCTCCCACCGAGCCTGCCGTATCGTACAGGTGGAGCAAAGGATCGCCGCAGATTTTCTTGCCAGGCATCGGGAATCAGCCTGTTGAGCTATCCATAACGACCCGTGGCGCCCGTCCTGGCGGCTCACCCCCTGAGCTTACATTGAACGTGCGTGGGCAGACATTCAAGCTGCAAACACAGGCAGGCGAGCATACCGATACCTTCTTTATTGACAGGGGCAATTCGTGGGAAGGTGATTTCCGGCTAGACATTTCAGTACCAACATTTACGCCTCCCAATGACCCGCGCGAACTTGGCGTGATCATAAAGGATGTGACTGTCAAGCCTGCCGATTATGGTCTGCGCCCTGTTGTCATACCACCCGTCGGCACGCTGTTATTGCTTCTGAGCGGCCTTATCGGGGGTTACCTGTTTGGGCTGATTACGACAAGGCGGCGCTCGATAGGGTTGCTGTTGGTGCTGGCGTTAGTTGGCGTGACCGCCGCAGAGATCGTAGCGGTGCGTCCGGAGCTTGGTTTTCATGCAGGCCAGTTGCCCACTCTCTGGGCGTGGGGGCTGGTGCTGGCACTTGCGGGGAGGGCACTGCTGGACGCTGTTTTGCGGCCTGCAGGTAGGTGGTTCGGGTTCGTGGCGGCGGCGGGCAGCGCAGCGTTCGCGCTTGCCTTCATGGTGCGCTTCGGTGGCCTTACGTATGCACAGTTCCTTACGAGCGATATTTTCCTGCATATACATAACGTGACATATTCGGTGTTGAACGGTGTGCTAGTGTTCACAGAGCCTGTACCGGACGGCACTCAGGTACCCTACCCCCCTGCGTATTACATGATCATTGCAGTGCTTACGTGGTTTACCGGAAGCTCGGACGACACAGTTGGAATGCTGCTTAAGTGGACCTCTTCATTACTGGATGCTTCAGCTTGCATTGCGCTCGCATGGTCGGGCTGGCGGCTCAGGCCAGGGCCATTGGGAGGCCTGGCGGCGCTGGCTTACCTCTGCTCCCCGGCCGCCTTCGACCTTTTCTCAGCCGGGAACTACACAAACCTGTTCGGACAAAGTGTGCTCAATATCACGCTGCTTGGTGGTCTGGTGTTTCTCAGCCGGAGAACACCCCAAAGCCCGACTGTGCCGTTCGCTTTCCTTTTGGTTGGCTTTGGGTTGACGATGCTTGGGCACTACGGTATGATGTTGGGTACGCTCGCGATACTGGGCTTTTTTTCGGCCTGGACTGTCGCGGCTACTGTGCGAAAAAGCCGCACTAAAGAGGCGTGGTGGTTGCTGGGCGCAGGCGGATTGGCGCTTGTTGGGAGCTTCGCGCTCTACTATCGCAACTTGCTTGACGAGATATGGAACCAGTGGAGCGGGCTGTTTGGCAGGCTGACGGGCGGCTCCGGTGTGCAAACGGGCGACCAACCGGCGCGTCCCGGCTTCGTGCAATCGCTTCAGAAGCTGCCCGGAAAGCTGTTCGGGTTAGTCGGACCGCTTATGCTCGTGCTCGGCGCAGTTGGGGCCGCACACTTCAGGATGCGCGCCCAGGCAGGCGCGCTGCTTGGGTCGTGGTTGCTGGCGGCGGGTCTTTTCGCGCTACTGGATCAGGTGGTTGGCGATTCCGTGCGCTGGTATTATCTTGCCGCCGTGCCTGTCACCTTGCTGGCAGCACGCATTCTCAGCCTGCTTCTTGCGCGCGGTCTGTGGGCGAGAAGACTTATCCTGTTGTCTCTGGCAACTATGTCCTATTATATGCTTGCGCTCTGGATAGACCTGATCTTCACCCGTTATCACTGATAAATCTGCGGCGAAAGGAATGCTGTGACACTGAGAGTCGTGGGCTTTCTTGTGGAAAGTTGACGGCCTTACTACAATAAGACTATGAGACAAGATCTTTACCAGGACCTTTACACGAAAGAGCACGAACACTGGTGGCACGTTGGCAAGCGAACTATCGTCTACGGCTTGCTGAATCGCTATTTGTCGAAGCGCGGCAACCGGGACAGCCGGCAGGCGCTCGACCTCGGTTGCGGCACCGGGCTAAACCTCGACCACCTGCAGAATTATGCGCTGGCAACAGGCACCGATTACTTTGAGGAAGCCCTCCATTTTTGCCGAGAGCGCGGCCACAAGATGATTTGTAGATCCGACGCGGTGGCCCTCCCTTTCCCTGATCGCAACTTTGATATAGCTACGGCCCTTGACGTAATTGAGCACCTCGACGACGATTTCGCCGCACTCTGCGAACTGTTCCGAGTTATGAAGCCGGGCGGCCTGCTAATCGTGAGCGTGCCTGCATACCGCTTCCTCTGGACCTACTGGGACGACATACTCGGACACAGAAGACGCTACACAACAGGTATGATGCGTGAGGTGGCGGTACGGGCCGGGTTCCGTGTTCGTAAGCTGAGCTACAGCAACGCGCTGACGCTTGCGCCTGCGATGGCCGTCAGGCTTACCAAGAGCATGCTGTACAAGGCGGCGGCCAGGCAGGGTAAACAGCGCGAAGCAAAGACCGATTTTATGACGCTGCCTAAACCGCTGAACAACGCGCTGATTGGCTATTACAAGCTGGAGACGAACATACTGAGGCGAGCGACCCTTCCCTTCGGCCTATCTGTTGTAGCTGTCTTGCAACGGCCGTATGAGGCTCCCAGTCGTACAAAGCCTGGTGTACAAGGGTAACATGATGGGCCAGGGCGTTGCTGTTTCCGGATCGGGTGAGGGGCGACAAGCCGTTATTTCGAAGTCGTCGCTCGGCCTGCGGCTTGCGTCTCTTGAACGAGTGGCACCGCGGCTTCTTGTTGCGTTGATAATTCTGTGGGTGCTGGTGATCTTCGCTGCAAGCGTCTATAAGTACGAGACCTTCGGCCAGGGATACGACCAGGTGGATTTCGAGCAAGCCATCTGGAACACCACCCAGGGCCACCCGATGGAGGACTCACGCTTCAATTTTACGGGATCGGTCTTTGGCATGGACTGGATGCCGATGCTCTTCTTCTTTGTGCCTTTCTATGCGGTGATACCGTCGGCACACACACTCTCTTTCTTGCAGATTCTAGGCGCGGCGCTGGGGGCTATCCCGGTCTACTGGCTCACAAGAGACAAGCTTGGTAGTAAGCTGGCTGGCGTTGGATTCGGCGCTGCATATCTCCTCTATCCTGTGCTGCTGCACGGCGTATTGAATCCGTTTCAGGTGCGGCTATTCTCGGTGTCGCTGCTGCTCTTTGCGTTCTACTACTTTGAGAAGGCGAACTGGAAGCTGTTCTGGGCGTTCGCCCTGATTGCTATGCTGGCCCGCAGCGACGTAGCCTTTGTTGTGGCGATGTTTGGCGTGTACGGCTTGCTCATGCGCCGTAAGTGGCCCTATGTGGTCTTGCCGCTCTTGATTGGCTTTGGCTACTTTGCGCTCTCTACATTCCTTATTGTGCCGTCGTTCGCCTACCCTAGAGCTTTTAGCGCGCCACCGGGGCCTATCGATGACCCGATGAAGTGTTGGCCTTGCGGTCTCAATCCACAGCTTGCCTATTACGGGCATCTGGGCCGCACAGGGCCGGAAATCATCATACATATCATCACGCATCCGCTGGATACGGCGCAACTTATCTTCACGCTGCCGAAGATTGAGTATATGGTATCGCTGCTGCTGCCGCTGCTGTTTCTGCCCTTGCTTGGTCCGCGACCTCTGGTCCTTGGCTTGCCTATACTCGCGCTCAATCTGCTTTCGACAAGGGAAGCGCAATTCGACTACCAGCACCACTATAGTCTGCTGCTTATACCGGGCATTTTCGCCGCTGCGGTATATGGCACTGACAACATCCGTCGCTGGCTGGCACGGAGGAGGGCGCGATCCGGTAGCGATGAGGATGATAGCTATAGCTACAGCTTTGTACGCTGGGGTGCGCTTGCCCTGGTGGTGTGGGCGCTGCTTATGCAGGTGCCTTACAAGAATCCGGCTGTACGTGCATTTCTCTACCCTGAGCCGCCCGCAAGAGTGGCAGCAGCCAAAGCATTGATACAGATGGTGCCTCCTGAGGCGAAAGTGGCCGCTAGCTCGAAGATGGCCCCACGCCTGTTGCCCCGCCGCTACATATACAACTTTCCTCCCGCTCCTTACTCGCCGTACAACTTCGGTGATAATACGCGCCCTGACTATGTGAATCTGGATTACATCCTGGTGGACACGGGCGCATCGGCGCTTGATGTGGAAGCCAACAAGATCGGGGAAAAGACCGGACTAGAAGTGCTGGAGAGTCTGCCCGAGTGGCACCTTGTGGCCGAAAAAGAAAGCATCAGACTTTACAAGCGGCAGTAATGCTCGCCGTTCGCAGGGTCAAATATTGTATAATTGATGGTTGGAGAGGAAAACATGAGCGACACAAATGCCACATACCAGAATATCGAGCCGATTGGTGTAGTAGCCGAAGAAGAGAGCCAGACCCTTCTCATCGATTGGAGCGACGGGCTAACCACTCGCTATCCAATTGAGTGGATGCGCTGGCAGTGCCCTTGCGCGGTCTGTCGCGGCGAGATGGGCGAACCCGGACGGCTGTCACGGGTGAAATCACTCTCGCCAGACGAAATACGCCTGGAAGACGTGCAGCCGATTGGCCGGTACGGTATTATGCTCTTCTGGGGCGACGGCCATCATGACGGCATATACACCTATAACTGGCTCCGCACCAACTCGCATGACGCGAATTCAGCGGAACTGACCGAGATTTAGGACTTCTACCTAATCCCTTGCTAGAGCACCCAACGAAACCAACTGAGGCATCAGCGCCCGTATTGGGCGATCCTGCTCTGGAAGAGCAGCTTGCGGCTGCCATTGAGCCGTGGCTGGCGCATATGACATGGCGCAAAGACTTCGAGCAGTGGCGCGAGCGCAGGATATGGCAGGAGCGACACCAGGAAGCCAACCTCCGCGATGTGCGGCAGGCTCTGGGCCGTGTTGTGCAAGGTAAAAGGTTGCTGGACCTGGGCGCAGGCATGGGGGGCCTCTCGGTGGCGATGCTCCTGGAGTTCGGTCCGCAAGGTCTGCAGCTTGAGTCGATGGACTACAATCCCGACTACTGCAGGATTGCTCGTTTGCGCGCCGCGCGATATAAGCTTGAATTGCCGATTGTCGTCGCCGCAGGGGAATCGCTTCCTTACCCTGATGGCAGCTTTGATATAGTTGTGTGCATGGATGTGCTGGAACATGTGGTAAGCGCCGAAACTGTGCTGATGGAGATCTACAGGGCGTTGAAGCCGGGTGGAACGGTGCTGACCACAGTGCCCAACCGTCGCGCATTTCGGGATCCTCACTACCATTTGCCCGGCATAAACTGGTTGCCCGCACCCGTCGCTGACCGCATAATTAAGAGGTCGGGTCACTCCAAGAGCGGCGGCTTATTGCAGGACCGCCAGGAGCACGCCGAGTTGAACACCTATACGTGGGGCCAGTTCAAGAAGATGGCCTCTGACCTGGGCTTTGGGGTGCGCGACCAGGTCTACTGGCGAATCAGCACCGGCGAAGTGCGCAAGTTAACGGGCCTCAGGCGTACTGTTCTGGACGCCGTCAAGAGAGTCGGCCTGTTAAGACCACTCTACCGCGCTTATCGCTACGGGTGGCAGGGTACCTACCAGATACGACTGGTCAAGCCCCGGTGAAGATCGCGCTGTACAACCTGACAACCACCACCCGTTGGGGCGGTGTCGAGACGTTTGTGTGGGAAGTTGCCGCTCAAATGGCCGAGCGCGGCCACCAGGTGGAGATATTCGGCGGGCGAGGCAAGATCGCGGGGAGGAAGATAAAGGGCGTGCGGGTACGCCGTTTCCCCTACATCGACCGCGACGTCTGGCGGAAGCTACCCCTTCTGAGCCGCCAGTACACTCTTACAAAGCTGCTTGAGCGGCTAAGTATGGTGCCTTTCGCAATTATGCCGCTCCTGCTTGGCCGCTTTTCAGTAGTACACATTCAGAAGCCGTATGATCTGCCTGTTGGCGCGCTCGCCAGGCTGTCGGGAGCAAGGTTGCTGTTTGGCTGTCACGGCAAAGATTTCTGGCTGGGCGACCGCTTGTTTGTGCGTTTCATTGATGGTGCGGTATCTGCCAGCCGCTACAACGCCGAGCAGGTACATGAGCGGTACGGCATCAATCCCATAGTGGTCTATAACGGTGTAGACCTCAACCTTTTCCAGCCCGAGGACCGCGACGACGCTGCGGTGCTTGCTGAATACGGCCTCGGCGTCAGCCGGGAGCAATCTGCGCTTCTTTATGCGGGAAGGCTGGTCAGATGGAAGGGCGTCGAATATTTGATTGATGCACTTCCTCGCGTAACGCCTACCAATATCCACCTCTGGATAGCCGGAGAAGGCACATACGAGGAGACGCTGCGCGAGTTTGCCGAGCGGGCGGGAGTGACTGACAGGGTACATTTCCTGGGCAAAGTGGAGCAGGCCAGGCTTGCCGCTCTGTATCGGTCCTGCTCAACGCTGGTAGCCACCTCGTTCGTGAACGAGACTTTTGGCATGGCGTTGTGCGAGGCGATGGCTTGCGGTGCGCCCGTGGTAGCAAGCGACTTTGGCGGTTTTCGCGAAGTGGTGGAGGATGGCGTGACTGGGCTGCTTGCTCGACCGCAGGATCCCGCCGACCTGGCCGATAAGATTAGCACACTGCTCGCCAACCCGGAGATGGCACAGCGTATGGGTGCGGCGGGGCGTGAGAAGGTGCTTGCTATGTTTAGCTGGCGCGCTGTTGGTGATAGGCTGGAGGAGGTTTACAGGTGTCTCGTCCACTCCTCTACGTAGCCTATCCGATGCGGCTCGATCTTGGTGCCGCGAACGCCATCCAGACTTACACAACCGTGCGGGAGCTACGCAAACTTGTACCCGGTATGCGCCTGGTTATTCCTCGGTGGTTTCGCCAGCCGAGCGCATTCTCTGATCTCGACGCGCTGCATTTACCCCGGCCCGGTGTCAACAAGCTGTCCAAGTTTGTGCCGTGGGCGGGCTGGTCGTACATCGAACGCACCCTGTATTCGTTCATGCTCGTTGCACTACTGGTGGCATGGCGCGTGACCGGGCGCGGCTACAGGGTAATCTACGTGCGAGATACTGTGTGCGCCGCCTGGTTGGCTCTATTTGCACCGTTACATGGATCGCGGCTGATTTATGAGGTACATGACCTGGAGGCGTCGCACCCCAGCAAGGCATCAAAGTGGCCGCGCCGCTTCTGGATGTGGTTTTTGCCCTGGCTGGACAGAGTCGCGCTTGGCAACGCCAGGAAGGTTGTGTCGTTGACGGAGACGTTCAAGGAGTGGGCTGTCGGGAAGAAGATTCGTAAGGCAGCCGATATCGTTGTGATTCCGGACGCCTTCGACCCGGATTTATATTATCCTATGGACAGAGACGAAACGCGTAAGCAACTGGGATTGCCGCAATCGGCTTTTATCGTGGGCTATGCCGGGTTGACGTTTGCATACCGTAGGCTGGACCTCCTGTTGGAAGCCTTTGTTCCGCTCGCGGCTGCTGATCGCGATGCCATGCTGGTGCTTGTGGGAGGACGGCCGTCCGAGATTGCCGAGCTAAAGGAGCAGGCAGCGAGCCTCGGCCTACGTGGAGAGCAATTGGTTTTGCCTGGTCAAATGACCCAGGAGCGAGCGGCGCTCTATATCAATGCAGCGGACGTGCTGGTAATACCCGACACCGTGACGGGCATGACCGCCTCGCCGTTGAAGCTCTTTGAATATATGGCGGTCGGTAAGCCGCTTGTCTGCAAGGATATGCCTGCTTTGCGAGAGATAGTCGATGGGTGTGCATCACTCTTCTTCGAGGAAGGTAGTGCGAAGTCACTTGGTGATGCCATCCGTCTGCTTGAGACGCAGCCGGAGCTACAGCGTCAAATGGGTCATGCCGCGTTAGAGCAGTCGGTGGGCTACACATACAGGGCGCGAGCAGAGCGCATTGTGGAGGTTGTGCGGAGTTGTCGGTAAGGGCTGAGGTGGGAACGCTGTCTGCCGAGAAGCGTGCGTTGCGGCGCTGGTGGCACGACCGCGGGCTGGTAGGCCTGGTTGCGCTCTTTATTGTGCTGCTGCCGCTCGTAACGCAGCGCATCTATGCCAGCGACGAGATAAAGTATTTCGCCTACACACACTCCATCTTCTTCGATCAGGACCTCGACTTCAGCAACGAGTATCTTCACTGGTACGATCTCGATCCCGTGAAGTTTAAGGCTATCAAAGACGATCTCTACAACACAAGAGAATTGGAGACAGACCTGCCGACGAACGAAGCGCCAATCGGTACGGGTCTTCTCTGGCTGCCTTCGTATGCAGTGGCGCATGTCTTCACAGTTGCGGCACATGCCCTGGGAGCGAACATAGAGGCAGATGGCTGGACGTGGCCCTATATCACAGCAGTATGCCTCACGTCATACCTGTTCGGGTGCATTGGTCTGCTGCTTTGCTATCTGCTTACAAAGCGCTATTTCGGCAGCAGGTTGTCGGCTGTGGCGGTGGCTGCCATGTGGCTCGCTACGCCGTTGATCTTCTACACGGTAATCGCGCCGCCATGGTCGCATGCCACGTCGCTGATGGCCGTCACTCTCTTCATATGGTACTGGAACAGAACTCGCCGCCCTGAGGGCCGCAGTCTTCGTGAGTGGGCGTTGCTGGGCGCGGCGGGCGGCCTGATGATGCTGATCCGCGAACAGGACGTGCTCTTCCTCGTGATACCTGGCGTGGAGGTGCTTGTGTCGCTATTCGGCAGTCGTGCTGAAGGCAGAACGGGCATCCTGGCGGGTGTGAGGCAGTGGCTTCCCGGGCTAATCGTGATGGGGGTCACCGCGTTCGTGGTATTTATCCCGCAACTGGTGGCGTACAAAGTGATAACGGGGCACTTCGGGCCGTCCAAGGTGGTGTCGGGAAAGTTCAACTGGACATCGCCCAACTTCTTCAATGTGCTTTTCAACCCGGAGCACGGCATGATACCATGGACCCCGGCCATAGCGGCCGCGCTAATTGGTATGGTGCTCTTCTGGAAGCGGGATAAGCTGCTCACGGGTGCGTTGATGCTGGCCCTGCTCTTACAGGTATACATCGCGGGCTCTTTCCTTACTTGGCAAAGCGCCAGTTCTTTCGGGCAGCGGCGCTTCATAAACAGTACAGCGATATTTGTTCTGGGCACTGCCGCGTTGATCGCATGGGCCATCGCACATGGGGTGCCAAAGTGGCTCATAGCGGGTGTGACTGCCCTGTTCATCGCGTGGAACGGCGGTCTGCTAATGCAGTATGCCCTGTGGTGCTCGCCCCAACGACAGGGACTTGATTGGAATGTTGTGCTCAAGGGGCAGTTGGAGATACCTTTCAAGGCGCTTGGCTTAGTGCGAGATTTTATCTTCGACCGCGCCAAATTCTACCGAAGCACGCCCAAATGTTAGCTGCTCATCTGAAGATTGCGGTGGGGCTTCTATTGCGGGCAGCCTCTATAACAAATGGCAAGATAGTAAGGACACTAACTTGATTTCTGACCGGCTTATTGAATCGCTTGCATGTTCCACGGCCGAGTGCAGGGCGCTTGGCGCGTCTGCCCCACGCCTTGTGCGAGAGGGGGGCGCGTTATCGCTGCGCTGCCCAAACTGCAATCGTGTTTACCGAGCCAAGGGCAGCGACTACTTCGATATGATGCCCGCCGATGAGGGCGCGCATACGTCCCTGTACGTGGCGCACGAGGGCGAGTTCGAGGCCACGCTCGACTACAAGCGGATTGGCATGCCCTTGCTGGCGGCTGGCGTGCGGCAGCGGGCGATACGGCGCATGCTGAAGCCTGGGCCCGACGACCGCCTGATCGAACTTGGATGCGGCAACGGCAAGTTCGTCTTCTGGAACAGGCGGCAGGTAGACTGGGCAGTGGGCATTGATCCCGCGCCATTCTTCGCGGTTGACGCAGTAGGGCAGGTGGATCTTTGCCTGGCTGATGCGCGCGCCCTTCCGTTTCGTGAAGGAGCTTTCACGGCCGCCATGTCGATTGATGTGCTGGAACACCTGCCGTTGGACGACCTCAAGGCATATCTGCTGGAAGCACACCGCACGCTCGCGCCGGGCGGACGACTCTTCGCGTTCTCCAATACACGCGAGGGATCGCGGCTCGATTTCGTGGTGCGAGGCGCACGCATACTTTCCCGGTGGCTTGGCGAGCGTGGACTGTTGGACGACTCGCGTGACCGGCTGCGCAAATCAGACCATGTGAAGGCCATCGAGACCTATCCGGAATTGGAAGCGGTTTTCAAAGAATGCGGCTTCCGCGTGGAGAAGGTTGTTTTCTGGAATGGACTGTTCCAGAGCCTTATCGAGAACCTCCTGGTGAAGTTGGTCGAACAGTTCATGCGCAAGCGGAAAGTCAAACGCGGTTCTGTTGACGCCGCCGAGAGCGCCAGCGGTGAAGACGCGCTGAGGTCGTCGATGCGAAGCACACTGGCGAAGAAGGGGCTTACCTACAGGGCCATGCGCTTCCTCACAGAGCTTATGTGGCTCGATCTTGTGTTGTTCGGTTCCTGGAGGGCCGGGCCGTACTTCCTGCTGGCCGTGCGCGAGGACAGGGCTTGAGAATTCTATACGTGGCGAGCGCAATTGACGCGGGCGGTGGGTCGGGCGGTGCGACACACGTCAGCGAGGTAGCCTGCGGGCTGCGCGCGCTTGGGCACGAAGTAGCAGTGATCGCGCGTCCGGATCTGTCCGGCGAAGCTCAATCGCGCCTGGAATGCGGCGTGCCGCTGCGCACCGTAAAGTGGCGCAAGGAACTGGCTATGCTCGCCGCGCCGAGAGTTCAGCGGGCGATAAAGGCGTTCCGCCCACAGGTGGTTATGGAGCGGTTCTACAATTTTGCGGGGGCCGGTGTGCTTGGTGCGCACAGGGCAGGACTGCCGGTGCTGCTCGAAGTGAACGCGCCCATGATTGACCCGCCCGGCAGCCTGAAGAGCAAGGTAGATCGCGTTATGCTTGGCTCAATGCGCCGGTGGGCAGTACAGCAGGCCAATTGGAGCGCCGCCATAGTGACCCCGCTCGCAACCACAGTGCCGCCCGAAGTTCCGCGACATAAGATACACGAGCTGCCGTGGGGCGCGAACGTGGACAGGTTTGATCCGCATGTGCGTGAAACGCGAAAGGTGGAGCTTGCGGCGCTTTCGCGGGAGCTCGGGTTACGGTGCGATGGCCCTGTGGCTGCATTCCTGGGTAGTTTCAGATCGTGGCACGGAGTTGGAGACTTTGCCGAGGCTGCGCGGCTACTTATCGAGCGGGGCAGTAACCTATCGTTCTTAGCAATCGGTGGTGGACCTGAGCTTGAGCCATTACGCGAGAAGGTGGCCGGGTGGAACCTTCCCGAGGGCCGCTTCGTGTTCGCGGGGCCGCAAACACATGATCGTGTGCCTGACTATCTTGCGCTGGCCGACATAGGCGTTGCCCCGTTTGACCTTGCCGCTCACGCGCCTTTGCAGGCTTTCGGGTTCTACTGGTCGCCGCTCAAGGTCTTTGAATATATGTCCATGGCGCTGCCTGTGGTCACGATAGACGTTGCGCCGCTCAACGAGATTATCCGCGAGGGGCGGGAAGGCCTACTTTATCCAGCAGGCGATGTTGCGGCACTTGCCGGGGCGATGGCAACGCTGGCCTCGGCCGATGATTTGCGGCAACGCATGGGTGCGGCAGGGCGTGAGCGGGTGGTTGCCCACTATAGCTGGCGCGCGCATTGTGTCGCGCTCGACAAGATACTGGAGCAGATTGCAGATGCCGGACGGTAGCCGTCGCCCGCTGCGTATCGTGCTCCTCACGGATGTATTTCCGCCGAAGAGTGGCGGGAGCGGCTGGAGCACATATTATCTTGGCAAGGCGCTCACGGAACTGGGGAACAGCGTTAGGGTGGTACGGCCTCGCTTTGATTTACCTGTGACGAAAGTTACACTGCGCAAACAAGAGTACGGCGGTCTGCCGGTGGACGAGGTACTTATTCCGGCAGCACCATCCTGGGCGTCCCGGGCCGGGCTTGCTCGCGCGTGGCAGGAGCGCGAAGCCACCGGACGGCTAAGTGCGCTTGCGGCTCATCTGGTGGGCCGCGACGCAATAGATGTGCTGCACGGCCAGCACAAGGTGTCGGGCATGGCGGCTTCGCTGGCTGTTCGCAAGCCAGTGTCGCGCAACACTGGAGTGATCGCGGTCACCACTGTGCGGGACTACTGGCCTCTTTGTCCCGTTAGCACGCGGCTCTTTGTGGACCGCGATGGCAAGCCGTTCGAGTGCGCGGAGTGCCATAGATTGGCTGAATATCTCAGATGTGTGCGCGCTGAAAAGAGGGACGGCGTTACTGGACGAGCGCTTGCCCCGGCGCGCTATGCGGCCACATACAGGGCAGGGCGGCTGTTGGCTGCCGGGGACGCAACAATTGCTGTAAGCGGCTATGTGGCGAAGGAGATCATCAGGAGCGCCAGAGTGCCTGCGGAGCGCGTCGTTACTATACCGAACCTAGTTGACTTGCCGAGTGTTGATCGTGCCATCTCGGCTAGCTGGCCGCTGCCCGACGTATCGCCTGACGAGCCATTCGCGGTGTTCGTTGGCAAGTGGGATATTAACAAAGGCGCCTGGATGCTGCCCGAAATCATTCAGCGCAGTGGGGTAACGATGCCTGTGCTTCTGCTTGGCGACGGCCCCCTTGCAGCAGATATAGCAAGAGATACAGCGCACCGGAGGCTTGACTTCCGCTTCTACCCGTGGCTGGACAACGACGCTGTGCTGCGCGTGATGCACTCGGCACGTATACTGCTTTTCCCGTCGGCGTGGCAGGAGCCGCTAAGCCGTGTGCTGTTGGAGGGTTGTGCAGCGGGCGCGGCGATTGTGGCGCTCGACACGGGAGGCACAAGCGATATCATTGTGCATAAGAGCAGCGGTTGGCTGGCGCAAAACAAGGATCAGTTTGTTGAGGGTGTGCAAGCATTGGCCGATGACGACGCGCTAAATCTCATGCTGCGCCGTGGTGCGCGGGATCGGGCCGAGCAGGTGTTTGCGGCCCCGAAGGTCGCGGCTGAAGTCGATGCACTTTATCGCCGCCTGTTGGTAACGAAAGGAAAGGGCGCGCTGTGAGGCTGGCATATTGCGTGCGGGCTGTTTTCCCTCAGCATGGGTACGGGGGACTTGAGCGGTCGGCAAGCGCACTGATGCGCCATTTGCTGATGCAGGGGACCGACATCGCCCTGTACACACGCGCTCTTCCGGTGGGCGAGCCAATCGCGATGCCTCCCGGAGCGGCGGGCAATCTCGCGGTGAGGACGGCGAGATACGGCAGGCTTCCACTACCGCCGAACGGTATCCCTGCTCGCCTGACGAACTACCGGGCGTTTGTGGAGGATATGGGCAGGCAGGTCAGGAGCGCCGCTCTCCGGGGCAAGGTCGACGGCATCTATGCACATGGGCTTTGCGCGTGGGGTGTGCGGCGGGCGCAGGAATGGGGCGTTCCCCTGGTGGCCAACCCTCATGGCATGGAGGAGTTCAAGATCACCGACCCGCTCAAACGGCTGGCATACGCGCCGTTCCGCTCATGGGTGGCAGCGGGGTGCAAGGCAGCAGACCGGGTGGTTGCCACCGATTATTCTATGCAGGACGAAGTTTCGCGATTGTTAGGGGTGGACGTTGCTAAGGTCGTTGTGCTGCCCAATGGTGTTGATATAGAGGAGATCAAATCGTCGGTTGACGGGCAAGTGCGCTCGGATCTGGTTGCTCGGTGGCCAATCCTGGGCGGGAAAGATGGTGCCTTGATTGGCATAAGTGTGGGCCGGCTGGAAGCAAACAAGGGATTCGAGCATTTGCTGCAGGCGCTTTCCCTGATCAAGGCGCAACTGAAGGCAAGCTGGCGATGGTTCTTCGTAGGGGGCGGATCCCTACGGCAGAGCCTGGATGAACTTGCAGGGCGGCTGGGTCTCGGTGATAATGTTGTGTTCGTAGGAAAACTGAGCGACATGGAATTGCACAGCCTGTTCTCGCTGTGCAACCTCTTCGCGCACCCGTCGTTGTACGAAGGTAGCTCGCTGGTTACCCTGGAAGCGATGGCTCATGCGCTTCCCGTTGTTGCAAGCGCGGTGGGCGGGATTCCGGATAAGCTTCGGGAGGGCGAGACAGGTTTCCTCGTGCCGCCGGGAGATGAGGCTGCGCTCGCGGAACGTATTCTCTGGCTGGCAAAGCATCCTCAAGAACGCGTGACTATGGGCGAGCGAGGCGAGCAACTTGCACGAGGTAAGTTTAGCTGGGAACGCGTGGCAAAGCTTACACGGGAGCTATTTGAGGAGCTGATCGAGGAAAAGGCGGCCTGTCGGGGCCAGGAGGCAGCAGGGTAGTGCTAGAGATATTGAGATGGGTGCTGGGCGTGCCACTGCTTGCGTTCCTGCTGTATGCGCCGGGCGCCGTTGTGCTGAACTCGCTAATGTCGCGCAGCCCAGCAAGACATCTCTTCGCGGGCGTCGACGAATGGATCTTCACGGCAGTTCTGGTTAGCTTCCTGACGACCGGGTTGGCAGGCTTCATACTGGCCGAGGTTGGTCTCTTCCGCTGGTGGCTGCTGGCACTCCTTGTCCTCTTCGTTTCCGTACTGGTGGGAGTCACGCTCGGCCAGGTTGGCATGCGCATTGGGAAACTTGTCCGACTACTGCTGCCGCCATCCGCCTACCCGCAGCGTGCGGCCGACCGCAGGCAAACACGCGCAAAACAGGCCGCTTTGCTTGGGCTTATTGTGCTTGGAGCCATACTCTACTCTCGCCCGTCCGAAATGCTGCGCGGCGCGCTCGACTCCGGTGCTTATGTGAACGGCGGCGTGGCTATCGCTCGCAGCGGCTCGATTCTGCAGCGCGACGTACTGATGCGTGAGTTGGACAATGACAAAGGCGAGGTCAAGCAACTTACGCTCGATCTGAATCCGGACCGCTTCACCCTCGATACCCTGCGGATGCCCGCGTTCTATGTGCTCGATAAAAAGGCGGCGCTAATACTGCCGCAGCACTATTCTCTATACCCTGCCTGGGTCGCTGTTGGATACTCGCTGTTCGGTATCTGGGGCGCTCTTTACATGACGCCGCTTATCACCCTGCTTTCGGTGCTGGCGGTCTATTTCTTCGCCCGGCGTGCTCTTGGCGAATGGGCCGCTCTGGTCGGGTTGTTGCTGCTTATTCTCTGTCCCGTTACAATCTGGTTTGCCCGCTATCCTGTGTCAGAGGATATTACCGCACTGCTGGCTTTTAGTTCGTTCTTCGCGTTTGGCCGCATGGTGAAGTTGGCCAACGAGAAGGAAGTGGGGGTATCAACTGAGCCCGCGGGTGCTCTGGATGTCGTTAGCGCAGAGACAGCACGAACCCGGTGGGCCGCGTTCTGGGGAGTGGTGGCGGGTGTGTCGCTGGGGCAGATCGCTCTTGCGCGGCCCGACTTTATCTTCTTTCTCGCCCCGGTGCCTCTGTACCTAATTTACTGGCGTATTGCGCGGAAGTGGCAGCGACCGTACACGTTTTTCGCGTTGAGCCTCGGCACAGTGCTTATGCTGTACGGGCTTCACTTTGCGTTCTATGGCTTCGCCTATACGCTTGACCTGTATCATAACGTCATACTGAATCTGAGACGGCTGTGGGGTCCTCTCCTGCTGGCGTTCTATGTTGGTGCGTTCTTCCTAATCGCCATCGACCGGCTCTATCCTCGCCTGAAGCCGTTGTGGGTCCGCATTGATGGGCTGGCGGTGAAGTATAGGTGGGCGTGGGCTGGCGCGATCATATTAGGGCTGGCGGCCTATTTCTTGTACAAGTACGTGTACCAGCCGTGGCAGCCTAACATCCGGTTCGATAGCGCGGGCAACCCAATCCCGCAGGCAATCCCCACCACGTGGGAGAGCTATATCGGCGCACCTATCGATGAAGGCGCTCACTATAATCTTGTGAGGGTTGGCTGGTATCTTTCACCGCTTGGCATGGTGCTTGGCGTTGCAGGTTTATTCCGTTGGGTCTGGGGACGCTTGAGCGCGGCAACAGGGCTATTCTTCGGTAGTTTCCTTGTATTAGGGTTCGTATTCATTCAGGAGACGTATACTGAGGCACACTACATCTACACAATGCGGAGGTTTGTGCCTGTCATCTTGCCCGCATTGATACTGGGGACAGCGTGGGCGTGCAGTTTCATCTGGTCGCGCTTGCGGCCGCGAATGGTTGGTTATGCGCTCGCGGGCACCCTGGTGCTTGGGCTGTCGATCTTCTTCATGTACACGGACCGCGTGATTGTGCCGCATATCGAGGAGCAGGGCGCAGTTGCCCAACTTGACGACCTTGCGGGGCGTTTTCCGCCGAAGTCAGTGCTGCTCTTCAGCAATGAGCGCGACGAGCCCTATGTCGTTGCTACGCCTTTACAGTATATTTATGGTATCGACAGCTTTGTTGTGAAGCCTAGCTACCCGCAGGTGAACAATACAGTCTTGAACGGAGTGGTGAAGCGTTGGCAATCGCAGGGCTACAAAGTGTGGGTTCTAATGAGCGCGAACGGCGGTAAGCTGAATCTGCCTGACTTCTCGCTGAAAGCAGAAGGCAACTGGGAATACCGAGTGCCCGAGTTCGAGCAGTTGCGAATACAAAAGCCGACGAACGTTTCCGAGGCATTCTTGCCATTTGGCATATATTCGCTCGAGCCGAAGGTGCCGGCCCCGGCAGGGCCGTTCCACATCGATATTGGCGATATGGACTACCCATACCTGGTCGCGGGATTCAACAAGCAGGAACGCGATAGCGCAACCTCGCAATACTGGCGCTGGACAGGAGAACAGGCGATCATGCGCGTACCGTGGGCAACCGAGCCTGCGGGCACAACGTATGTGAGTGGCACTGTAAAGCTGAGGCTGCGCCCTGAAACGCCCTCGCCGAGCGGTCAACCCCTGCGTACGGTGCCCGTTACGGTGACCGTAACGCTCGATAACACGCCCATTGGCGACGTTCTGGTGCAGCCGGGAACTGCATTTACCGACTATACCCTGACAGTGCCTGCGGGTATACCGAAGGTCGAGGCCGACCCTGAGAACGCCTTACTCCGCATCAAAGCGCCAACCTGGTCGGGCCGCGCGGCGGGTATTAGCGGTGACGCCCGCGTGCTGGGTGTGCAAATTGATGACGTGGAGATCAACAGATAAAATGCAGACCGGTGTCCCGTACATATCATGAGTCAGGCTCAACGACCACTTGTAGAGCGAGCAGGGCGGGCGGTGTTCTGGAACATCGCCTTCTTCCCGATAAAGGCCTTGCTTCAGCTACTCGCCGGTATTGTTGCCGTACGGCTTTTGCGGGCCGACGGCTTTGCCTTGCTCAGCGTCACTCTTGCCATGCTCGATACGCTCGGACTCTTTTCCGACCTGGGGATAGAGCGCACATTGCCGCGCTTTTATCCCGAAGTGGAAATGCGCGATGGACGTCGCGGCGTACTGAACCTGATTTTCCGGCTGTCGATGGTGAAAGCAGTGGTCTTGCTGATATTGATAGTCGTGCTTGCGGCCGCTCCGCAGTACTGGATACAGCAGTTCGGGCTTGGGCCCGATGGCGGCTGGCTGCTGCTGATGATCGCTGTGCTGCTTGTGCTTGGGGCCGCGTCAGATATATCCCGCCAATTTCTCTTTACACACTTCAGGCAGAAATCAACTAACGCGCTGGATGTGCTGGCAGTTGTTGCCTATCCAACGCTCACTGCTCTCTTTGTCATAATCGGGTGGGGCGTGTTGGGCGCCCTGCTTGCGCTACTGATTACCACAGTGCTATCCGTCGCCATATCGGTCTGGCTTGCTGTGCGGATCTTGTCCGAGGATAGCCATGCAGCGGCCCCCGGTACCAGTGAAGTGAAAACCCCTTCCTCCCGACCTTTACGCGAGCGTATTTTCTCGTTCGCGGCTCTGAACTATCTCATCAACTGGTCGGTCTATCTGTACGATCTCGACTTTATCGTGCTTGCCATTACGCTGCTCATAGCGGTGCCGGACATGCGCATAATAGAGGTGGCGGCGATCTCGCTCGCATATAAGTTCACCAAGGAGTTCTTGCGGTCGTTGGTAGTGCCCCTAACAGGTGTGCAAACCCCGCTCTTTTCGCGCCTCTATGCGGAAGGGCGCACAGAGGGACTGCGCACGGCCTACGCGACCTTGACCAAAGTGCTGATACTCGGCCTGCTGCCCGCGGCGGTCGGTCTGATCGTCACGGGGCGCAATCTCCTTGGCATTCTCTATCTCCAGAAGCGCGGCGACTCCGTGCTGACCGAAGATACCCTACCGACAATTGTCGCCTGCACAGCCATTCTTACGGTCGGCCTGTTTGGTGAAGCCATGATAAGCGTCGCGCTGAATGTGCTGATGGTATATGAGCAGTATCGGGCGGTGTTGATGGCGCGCCTTGTATCGGTCATAAGCATTCCGCTGCTTGTCCTGTTAGTGCCGCAATATGGGGCTGTGGGTGGTGCAATTGCAGCGGCAGTGGCGGCGCTGGGGTCGCGCGGGCTTGCTCTTGGTTATGGTATCGTGAAACTGGGCCTGCCGTTCCCTGGCCGGTTCTTCGTCAGAGTATGTATAGCTTCCAGCACGATGGGGCTGGTGTTGTTGCCGTTTGTTATCTACCTGCCGCCGACCCTGCCCGTTACGCTGGTCATGGTCGCGGTCGGGGTGGCGGTCTTCTTTGGAATGTTCAAGCTGCTTGGGGGCATGGACCAGGCGGACAAGGAACGCTTCATTTCGCTGCGAATACCGCTTGTGAAGCAGGCGTTGAGGTTTCTATAGTGCGAGTTGCGATTATCACTACAGCGGGCGTCACAAAGCAGTTCAGGCAGTGGCCCGAAGCCATTCTAGGCCGCGCCCTGGTTGCACGCGGGCACAGGGTTGCCGCTTTCACGCTCCTTGAGGAAGGCTCGGACATTACGGGCAACCGCCGAGAAGACGTTGACGGCATAGACACGCGCCGGGTAAAGGTTAACAAGGTCTGGCTCGCGCCGGGTTTGGTTCCGGGCCTGCTTGCTTTCAGACCGGATGTTATTCATCTGTTCCATTTGAGGAATGCCCTGAACTGGCAAGCAACCCTTCTAGCAAGACTGTTGCGTATCCCTATCGTCTTTACTGTGGTGGGACCGTTCCACGACCCCTACCTTGTGGACGACCGCGAGCGGCCTTATCTGGGCAAGATGTACCCCAGCAGGCTGATCTACACGCCTGGCAAGCTCATGAGAAGCCTGCTGAAATCTCGCTTCAAAAAGCCCCTGAGCCAGTGGCAGAACTTCTGTATGCATATGCCCCTCAGGGCTGCCGACCGGCTGATCGCGCTGTCCCGCCACGAGGTCGCTGTATTGCGCCGGCTGGGGTTCGCGGCATCGAAGATAGTGCGTATCCCCCTCTGGATTGATGTGCCCTACATTCAGCAGATGCCTTTCGGCGAGTCGGTGGCGTCAGCCTATCCATCGCCTCATGTGCTGTTCCTCGGACAATTGAAGGAGCGGAAGGGTTACGACACGCTGGCAAAGGCCATGCCGTTTGTGCTGGAGAAATGTCCTGGCATTTCGTTTCTCTTCGCTGGGCAGAACCCCGCAAGAGCGGAGCATCTGCTCGCGATATGCCGCGAGAACGGCACTGAGGGCAACCTTGTCTTGCTTGGGAAGGTCAGTGAGGAAGATAAGGTGCGCCTAATGCGCTCGTCGGATTGCCTTGTTTACCCGACCCGCTATGAAAGCTTCGGCCTCCCACCCCTCGAAGCGATGGCAGCCGGCTGCCCTGTAGTCGCCAGCGACCTCCCCGTCGTAAGCGAGATGATACAGAATGGGGAGAACGGTATTCTCGTTGAGCCGGAAAATCCACAGGCGCTGGCCGAGGGGATTGTCCGCGTGCTCAGCGACAGCAGCCTGCGTAACCGGCTTGTCGCGGGGGGCAGAGCCACCCTTGAGCGCTATTCTGAAGAAAGAATCATCACCGAGATTGAACAGCTTTACGCTGCGCTCGTGCGCTAGAGAAATAGGGCGGACAGATTAATCGCGAGGTCCTGGCAACATCGGGCCAAATGGCTGAGGTTGTTGGTACCATTTTCTCAGGCATCTCGTCCCTGCAACCAGCTATACTGAACCTATACTAACAGAATAATTGCGCGCGTCATCCTTCCAGACGCGTGTATCCGCTCGCCGGAAAGGAAAGAACTTGATCAGGAACGTTCGCATAAGTAGAAATATACTGGTCGTCGTGTGGCTGATTGCTGTGTCTGCTCTGATTGGAGCAGGCAAAATTGCAACCGCGCAGGCCGAGCCGAATGACACAATCGCGCTCACCTCACCCAACAATATAACCATCGCAGAGTCGGACGATTACGCCACGCAGGTGCTGGGCGACCCGTGGGACATGAACAATCTTGAGGACTTGAACACGCCTCACGATTAGACGGCACTGCAGGTTGGCAACGGTGTATGGAGCGCCACCACACGCTCTGCCAGTGGCGGCTCGGTACATCTACAGTATCAAAACTTCCCCAACTCTTACTCAGATATTGGCGAAAAAGACGGCGTGAACTACCCCGTTGATGCGAACCGCTTCCATAGACTCTGGGTGCGTATGTACAGCGCGCAGCCCGGCCTGAGCCTCCTATTCTTCTTCAAGCACTACACCTATGCAGCAGCCGGTAATTCCGACTTCTTTCAGGTGCAGCCAGGCTGGCACATCTACTCGGTTGACCTACGGCAAGGCTCCGGCGGCGGATCGGGCACGTGGACTCAGAAAGGCCCCTATGCAGGGCTGCGCCTCGACGCACCGTGGGGAGCCAATAACAACCTGGTGCAGTACGATTGGGCCAGGTTGACCCCAGATACCGGCCAGGCCGTCAATATTGCCTGGAACTACACGGGAGCGGGTACGAGCCGCGTCAAGCTCTATCTCAGCCACAGTGCAGATCCTACTGCCGACAACGAATACCTTATTGCCGACGTGGCGGCTAGCAGTCGCGCATATACCTGGAATACAACAGGTGTCGCGCCCGCAACTTACTACGTACACGCTGAAATGAACGGCGCAACCAGCTCCAGCGGTGCGCTCACGATCAACACGTCGCCGTTAGTGAAGATAGACGCGCCGGGCCCACTGAGCGGAGAAGACTTCGCTCAGCGCGAGCTCATCAGCAGTTGGAACCCCAGCACTTGCGGCCTGTTTCAATATACAAGTGGCGTGGGCAACCTCACCTGCGATGCAACCGGTGTGCAGGGACAGATCACCAACAATGACCCGCAACTCCTCTGGCTCAATCGCGACTACGCCCACCCCATCGATACGGCACGCTACCGCTATATGAATGTCAAGTTCAAGCTGCTGCCTCCTGCCGTGCGGCCCTGGTCGCCGTTCAACGCAGGTACGCGCATGACGTGGGACGAGGGCAGCCAGTGGGCGCAATCAGAGATTATCCTTGCGCAGTACAACGTCTGGATCAATTCGGCCTGGGACATGCGAACTGTCCCACGCATTGATGGCGGCAGCGGCTGGACGGGATCGCCTACGACGCTGCGCTTCGACCTCGCCGAGCAAGACGATGCCGATGGTCAGCCAGACGCGCTGCCCGCAGGCTTCCAGTTTGAAAGCGCGCACCTGACATCCGATCCCACGAGCGGGCAGGGCACAATCATCAGGTGGACTGCCTTGCAGGGCAACGGAACGCTCGACCTGTTCTGGGACCAGAATGCTGCCGGGTACAACGGAACGGCCATTGCGCGCAGCCTACCCATTGCACAGGGTTCATATGTCTGGAATACCGCAACGCTCCCCAACGGAACCTACTATGTCTATGTTGTCGCGCATGACAATTACAACACCAGCCGTGTCTACAGCCTCGTGCCGATTATCGTCAATCACAGTGGGCAAAGCACGCTCTTCACCGACGTGCCCACAAACCACTGGGCCGCTGCCGAAATTAACGAGATCGCGCTAAAGGGAATCGTGAACGGGGTTCGTCAGAACGACACCACAGTCCTGTTCTCACCTGGGAACAGCGCATACCGTTCTCATCTGAGCAAGATGGTCGTGCTGGCAGCAGGAATTATTCCAGAGAATCCCGCAAGCGCAACATTCCACGATGTAGCGCCGGGAAGCAGCTTCTACACATACATAGAGGCAGCCGCCTCGCATGGTATCATCAGCGGCTATCCCTGCGGCGGACCTGGCGAGCCTTGTGACGGCTCGAACCAGCGTTACTTCCGCCCAAACAACAACGTCACAAGGGGGCAGACAGCCAAGATGGTCAGCCTGGCGATGGGCTGGAGTCCTGTTACACCCGGCACCCCCACATTTGCGGACATAGGCGCAACGGACGGCGCGTATACCTATGTTGAGACCGCCGCCGCGCACAACATTATCTCGGGCTATCCATGCGGTGGCGCGTCCGAGCCGTGCGGGGCCGGTGGAAAGCCTTACTTCAGGCCGAGCGTGAGCGTCACACGCGGCCAATTGTCGAAGATGCTGGCACGTTCGCTGAGCGCGGCAGGCACCACAAAATAGCAGCCTGACAGAGCAACAGCATAAATACACCGGGGTATAGTCGCGAGACAGCCCCCGGCCTCTTTATGCCAGCGGTAGATCCTGTTCGGCGGGTGGCCGGTTGCTAGTATAATATGCGTATGATTGCGAACGCTGATACATCCGCAAGGGGCGAGCGACGGCCGTTGCGGGTACTCTATTTTATCGGGTCGTATGGACCGGACGTTATGGGCACGGCCAGCCACGAGGAAACGATTGTCGCCCTCCGTGCACGAGGCCACTCTGTTGATGTCCTCACGCAGATTACGAAGCCCGGTGAGGCGCGCTATAGTAAAGCTACGTTTTCCGGGGTGCCTGTGTACCGCGTAAATCTCGCGGCGCAAGGCGGACGACTATCAGGGCTAGTGCGTAAAGCGTCCACATTCTTCCTGCACTACGATTACATGGACACATTGCTCAGCGCGTACCGCCGGCAGCTACGGCGCGCAAAATACGACCTCGTGCATGTTGAAGGCGCTTATCCTTACGGACTCGCGGCGGCCCTGGGGAGCGGCCGCGTACCCTACCTGGCGAACGTGCAAGGCGCCGACGTGATCGACCTGCCTGAGTACGATTATGGCTACAGGCGCTACCCCGTGCCTCGACAGGCGGTCAAGTACGCATTAAGGAAAGCGGCGCTCATTCGCGTTATTTCGTCGCTGCTCGGTGACTATGTGGAGAAGGAAGGTCTCGTCGGGAAGGAACGTATCGTCACAATTCTAAGGGCAATTGAGGACACCGCTTTTCCACCTTCAGGGCAATCGCTTGACGGTCTGCGCGATGGCGGGCGCGCGATGTTGAGCGAGAAATACGGCATCGGCCTCCCCCGGCCCGTCATTATGACGCTGAGCAGGTTGCACCCGTTCAAAGGATTGGAATACCTCGTAGACGCGATGAAGATTGTTGTTGCGGAGCGCCGCAGACAGGGCGCTGAACCGCCATGGCTAGTGATCGGCGGGCCGTCACGCAGCACGGAAAGTTACGGTGACTATCGTGCCTTTCTGCAGAAGCGCGCCGAAGATGCGGGTGTGTCCAACTATGTGGTGTTCACCGGCCAGATAGAGCACACGGACGTACGCAGCCATCTTGCCGGGGCCGACATATTTGCTTGCCCATCTATATTGGAGGCTCAGAATAAGGTAGTGCCGGAGGCCGCCGCTGTAGGCACGCCCTCGGTGGTGACGGAGACGACCGGAATTGCGTCATATCTGGCCCCACAGCAGGCCTGCGTAGAGGTTCCCCCCGCATCTGCTATGGCGCTCGCTGACGCCATACTGAGGCTGTTGCGAGACCAGGATTACTACCGAACCGTGCAGTCGAACGCTCTCCGTATGGCCGAGACGCTGCGGGTGGAGCAAGTCGCGCCACAGGTTGAAGCCGCATGGTATCGCGCGGCGGGTACCAAGTAAGCTCTAAGGTACAGGGCTAACTTCGAGGCTAGTCACGCCCAGGCTGAGAAGACGGCGGTCTCCGGGAGGGTTGGTTGGCGGTTCCTGGACCTTCAACACAAGGCCGTAGTCGCCTGCCACAAGATTGCCCAGATCAACCGTGATGGTTTCAGAGGCCAACCCGACTTCCTTCGTAACGAGCGTCTTCCCGTCGAGCACCACCGATAAGTGGCGCGGCGTTCCGTAGGCGAAGGTTTGCATTGTCAGCCTGAACGGCCCTTCTGTACCGGGCCTAACACCGATCCATACGTAGGCATCGCCATTGCCCGGATCGCTGCCTGTCCAGCGCCGAGTCGGGTTCTCTTCGACCTCGTGCCAGCCCCTGCCAAGCCCAATAAGGGGGAGTCTGCCGGCAATGTCTGCCCCAGCCGGCCCGGAGGGCGTCTCGTAAACCGACACTGCGGCATCATCATAGACAGGCCCCGCCGGATAGAGAATCTTGATAAGGCTACTGAGTCGCCCGAAACGGCCGGTAGCTATGTCGTCTTTGTGCACCACGACATAGCGAACACCATAATAATCCAGGCTGGCCAGGGCGGTATCCGCTATGGTTGGTGTGATTATGTCGGCCGCGTCCAAGGTTTCAGGGTAGCCTACGGCAAGTTGCGAGGCACCCGGCGCGGCCTCGATAAATGGATAGGGGAAGTGGCGTGACGTGTAGCCACCCAGAATGGGCCTCTCATGCAAGCTCTGGTGCAGCTGCGGGCGGGTCTGCCATAGCTCGTAGGGCAGTTCCATGACCGCTCCCGGCTCCTTCGCATCTCGAATGAAGGCATACGCGGGGCCAATCGCGGTGCTTGTCATGGCGCGTGGGATGCCGAAAAGCTCAAGGGCAGTCAGCAGCAGAAGCGCAGGCGCAAGAAAGGCACGCCACTGACGATTGCGAAGCACACCTTCCAGATAGGTAACGCCGTAAGCGGCTAGCAATGAGAGACATATCCCAGCAGTTGCAAGAAAGCGCAGCGGCTGGCGGGAAGCGCCGATGAACGGCACTTTATCAAGCAGCGCATAAGGCATGGGAATATTGGTGTCGGTTCCAAAGAGTTGGAGGTGTGGGCCGAGCGAAAGGACAGCAATACCGATAAGCGCCAATCCGAGCGGCCAGGTGGCGCGCCATTTCCGCGCAAGCCCAACGATGCTCAGAGCCAGGGCTACCAGTCCGAGGGCAACGTTGCTGCCGTGCTCGCTTATGGTCCGGACCTCGGTGCGTCCCGGCAGGAACAGACCGGCGAAGTCTGCGGAGTTCGCCACGGTAGTGGCGAAAGAAGGCAGCATATAGGTGGCGCCACTCAATCTCTCGCTAATCATTGCCCACAGTAGAGGGCTCAGTAGGAGCACCGCAATCGCCCCTATAGCTGCCACTTTGACTGCCCAGCGCAGCCATTGGTTGCTAACGTTCGCGGACGTGGGGTCTCCGCGCCTCGTTAGAAGGTACGCAGGTACAAACAGCAGCGTAAATATGAATAGCCCGGCTGTGAAGTACCATGTGGCGAGCGATGCGCCAACCAGGCACAATCCGGCGCATAGAACCGCTCTGCGGCCCCCTCCCGGCTTCCACAGGTCTTGCCGGCTGTCGAGGGCGCGCCACAACGCCAATACGAATAGAGGCAGCGACCAGGCGGTTATTTCGTCCAGTTGGCCGAGGTTGACCGACGTGCCCAGGAGCGGGGTGGACGCGAATAGTGCACCTCCGACGAGTGCCGCTGCTGTAGAGCCGGTGCGCTCCAGGCAGAGCCAGTAGGCAATGCAACCGTCGAGCGTAAGGTTAACGAGCACCAATAGATTGAACGAGGCTGTAAGGCTAACAATATGCTGGAGAGGAATGGCGACTACGCCGTTGAGGATATCAAGCGAATGGTAGAAGAGATTTACTCCGGTTGGGTAGTAGAGGTAGTTCGTGAAGTAGGGATTCTGGTGCAGGTCCACCAGCGATTTATCGGCCCACCAGAGATCCCACAGGTGCAGCCAGGCATCGCCCCCAGTTGTAAGCACCACGGAGTCACCCAGGTGAAGCACCAGGGGGAAAGTAAAGATGACGGCCCAGGCAAGAAAGAAGAGCGCGGGCAAGAGGATGCGGACGGCCCGCGCCTGTGTCATATTTCTTCGTTAGCGCTCGCCGGTTTGTGCTCGGCAGGCTCCGTGTAAAGCTCGGGTTTGAGAACCCCAACGAACGGCAGATTCCGGTATATCTGGTTGAAATCGAGACCATACCCCACAACGAATTCATCAGGAATCTCGAAGCAGATATAGTCGATGGGAACATCGACGCGCCTTCGGGCAGGCTTGCTCAACAGCGAACATACGCGAATGCTGGCCGGGTTGCGGGTTTGCAGCGTTTCAAGGATATAGTTGAGGGTCAGGCCACTATCGATTATGTCCTCAACAATCAGCACATGCTTGCCTTCGATTGAGCTGTCGAGGTCCTTCAGAATGCGCACGATGCCGCTCGTTTTGGTGGACGCTCCGTAAGATGCGACGGCCATAAAATCGAGGGTGAGGGGCAGTTCGATGGCGCGCGCAAGGTCAACAATGAACATGATAGCGCCCTTCAGAACGCCGATCAAGATCAGGTCTTTATCCGCATAGTCTTTCGCGAGCTGCCTGCCCATCTCGCTGATTTTCGCGTTCAGCTCTTCTTCGCTTACAAGGATATGGTCGATGTCTGCCCGTAGGTCACGCCCCACCGGCACTTCATCAAGATCGTGCACGCTAAACTTCCCCCTTAGTGTCGCCCCGGCGCGGGTATGGCCGCACCACTAGCCTGAAATCGTTTCTTGAATGAACTTTAATTGAAGCACTCGCGCCGTACTGTCTGCGATCAACGCGGTGCGAGATCTCCTGCCGCCCTTGCCCGGAACCCAGAGCACGTTGCCTGAGTTTTCAAGTGCAATTACGGCCACATGCTCACGTAACTCCTTCGGGATTTTAGCATCAACCATCAAGTCCTGCAAGCTTTTGTGTCCACTCATGCCAAACGGTTCAATGGTGTCCCCCGCCAGGCGAGTCCGAAGCTCGATTGGCCCGCATTCAAGCAGCGCGTCACAATCAAAGAGTGCGGTTAGATGGTTCGGTGTGCTGTCATGCTTCCCTGCGTCGCGTACAGTGGTCTGCAGCCGCCAACTGCCTCCCAGCTCGATTGTTTCGCCCGGTTGAACTATGTGGGACATGCCAGGTGGCATAACTGGCAACTGTATGACCGTACCTGCAAGATCTTCAAGCGATTCTGCTTTCACCATGCGCTTCCTGATCACGCCCCACCTGCCGCGCCTGATCACCGCGAGTACGTGGGGCAAGTGCATTGCGGAAGGGCTGCCTAGATCGCCGGCGAGAATAGCCGCGGATGCCTCAATGTGGGCAAATGTAATGTCTTGCAGGGTTCCAATCAGGGCAGTAATGCCGTGCCGCACAATGCGCCTGCGCATCGCAATGTGAAGGGCGGCAAAATCGGTGGTGTCAAGCCTGAAGCCGGCACTTCCGGTTGGACGGGCAATTCTCTGCCACTGTTCCTCGACCATCGACTCCAGCAGATCGTCATCGCCCTGCGCAATAAGGGAAAGGTTGTACAAGTGGTCCTTAACAGCCAGACTGTATTGCATCTGGAGCAGAGGCAAGAGGTCGTGCCGGACGCGGTTCCTGCGGTATGTCTTCTCCCAGTTTGTGGTGTCAAATCGCGGCTCAAGGTTAGCCTGCTTACAGTATTCCAGAATATCATGCCGCCAGATGGGCAGCAGCGGCCGGAAGAGGGGTACCTGTTGCCCACCTTCAAGAGGCGCGAACTCCGCTAAGGCTTCATCCTGCGTTGGCATGTGGGCTGCTGACAGCATTTGCATACCGCCGAGGCCGCTTGTGCCCGTACCGCGTAGGATGCTCATAAGCACTGTCTCAACCTGGTCATCGGCATTATGAGCGACTGCGATAGAAGCCTGGTGCTCGCGGGCCAGCCTCGTCAGGAAAGAGTACCGCACGCGGCGTGCAGCGTCCTCAGCGGACAGCTTGGAGCGGCGGGCATAGTTGGGCACGTCAAACGTCTCGATGGTGCTGGTAAGGCTCCAATCACGGGCGATTTGCCGCACAAACTCGGCGTCGTCCCTCGCTTCCTGGCCGCGAAACCAGTGGTTCAGGTGAGCGACATGGAGGGTAGCCGAGGCGGTTTCACCCCTCAGGCGGCAGAGCAAATGCAGCATCGCAAGCGAATCGGCACCGCCCGACACGCCCAGCACAAGAGGCTGGGTTAGCAGGTAATCTTCCAGCGACTGTTTGCGAGCTTCTTGAAGAAGCCACTGCGGCAGATCACCGGGCGAATTAAGTCCACGCGCTACCATCGTCCTGCCTGCCGCGTATCGTGTTTGAAGGCCATACTTAGTTGTACCACATAGGACGTTTGGGCAAAAAGAAAGACCCAGCACTGTGCTGGGCCTTGATGGTGGCGAGAGACAGATTTGAACTGTCGACCAAGGGCTTATGAGTCCCCTGCTCTGCCACTGAGCTACCTCGCCGGGCATGGCGTTTTTACGCCAGCTAAATTATACCAATATGGCGGATGCCTGTCAATCTTGGGACGATTCGTAAACGTTCGGGTTTGGGGTGTAACAACCCGGCATCTCGGTATCGGGAGACCCTCCCCGGCCCCTCCCACGCGTGGGAGGGGAGTCTAAGAAGGGGAGAGTGGGGGACACCCCCATCATGGGCTTCGCCCCTGCACCCCCTCTGGACCATAAGTCTGAACACTTACGACGATTCTATTTAGGTGGCGGAGTGAGATAATCAGGCAACTTCCGCGATGAAAAGAACGGGAGCAGGGATGACGAGATGAGCCCTGCTCCCTGTTGATTTGCCCTTATCCTACTTTGGCACCCAGTAGTTCTTCCATTTCGTCCAGGCGTTTTTCGAAGCGATCGAGCGCCTGCTTGACGGGTTCGGGCGACGAGACATCTACGCCTGCGTCCCTGAGCAGGTCAATTGAATAGGTGCTGCTGCCTCGGCTCAGGAAGTTCAAGTAGCGGTCCACGGCAGGCTGTCCTTCGTTCAGGATCTGCTGCGAGAGGGCTACTGCTGCTGACATTCCGGTTGCGTACTTGTAGACGTAAAAGCTGCGGTAGAAGTGCGGGATTCGTGCCCACTCGATTGCCACATCTTCGTCCACTGCAACGCCATCGCCGTGATACTTGCGGTTAAGATCGAGATGGACCGCCGAGAGCATTTCTGCGGTCAGTGCTTCACCCGCCTCTGCGCGCTCGTGGGCAATCTTCTCGAACTCCGCGAACATGGTCTGCCGGTATAATGTTGTCCGGAACTGCTCCAGGCTGTGATTGACTACTGCCAACTTAACAGCGCGGTCATCAGAGCTTTTGAGGAGGTAGTCTGTCAACAACTCTTCGTTCAGTGTGGAGGCCACCTCCGCCACGAAAAGCGTGTAGTTGGCATAGACATAGGGCTGGTTGTCAAATGTGTAGTATGTGTGTATGGAGTGGCCCATTTCGTGCGCCAGGGTAAAGACGTCGCGCAGCGTGTCCTGGTGGTTCAGGAGCATGAAGGGATGCACGCCGTAGACACCCCAGCTATATGCACCGGAGCTTTTGTTCTGGGTCTCGTAGACGTCGGTCCATCGCGAGCTAAATCCTTCTTTCACAGCACCCTGGTAAACGTTGCCGAGTGGGGCAACTGCATCGAACACCATTTCTGTGGAGCGCTCATACGGGAAGGTATTATCCACCTCGGGCACTAACGGCACGTGGAGGTCGTACATGTGTAGCTCGTCCAACCCCAGGGCGCGCTTTCGCATTTCCATGTAGCGGTGAAGCAGCGGCAGCCTGTCGTGGACCGCGCTGATGAGGTTGTCATAGACACTTACGGGGATATTGTCCCTGAAGAGCGCAGCTTCCAGCGATGAGCCGTACTTGCGTGAGCGTGCGTAAAATATGTCGGATTTCACCTGTGTTGAGTAGCAGGCGGCTATCGTGTTGCGCTGCTCCTTGTATGACTCGTGGAAGCGTCGAAAGGCGTTGGCGCGTACGTCGCGGTCGGGCGACAATATGTAGCGGAGATACCGCCCCTGGCTTAGCTCAACTTCCTCGCCATCCTCGTTCTTGATCGTGCCGAACTTCATGTCGGCATCGGTCAGCATGTCATAGATCTGCGAAGGGCCTGCCGCTACTTCGCTGACGGCCGCGAGCAACGCCTCTTCCTGGGCAGATAGTAGGTGCTCCTGCTCACGGAAGAGATCATCCAGCATATGCTCATAGAGCTTGAGACCCTCACTGCTCGCGATGAACTCGTTGATCTTTTCGCGTCCAACTTCAAGCAACTCCGGATTGAAAAACGCCGAAGCCTCTTCGACACGTGCCCACAGAGCGCGTGCACGGTCCTCCAGCGCCTGATATTGCGGGTTCGTGTTGTCCTCGTCGCGGCGCATACGGGCGTAGGCATAGAGGCGTTCAAGGCGTTGATTGATGTTGTCGCGCAACTCAAATGAGGCGAGGAGTGTTTCTGCACTCTCGCCCAGTTTGCCCCGGTATCCTTTTAGCTCGTCGATCAGCGGTGCGACTTCCGCATACTCGGTTTCCCACTGCGTGTTCTCCGGAAACACCGCTTCGAGGTTCCATTTATGTTCCACCGGCACATCGGAACGCGCCGGCAAAGTCTTTGTTACCATTAATAACTCCTGTCTTCTAAGCTCTCGGGTACGTACATAAGACTGCCTGCGCGGCTTGAAGCGATACAGGCGCAAGCTCAGGCATATAGTTAGGACCATTATACATGAGCATTTCACAAGAAAAAAGGCAACAAAAAAGAGACCATTTAAGGTCTCTTTCTATCTGGTAGCGGGGGTAGGATTCGAACCTACGACCTTTGGGTTATGAGCCCAACGAGCTTCCGCTGCTCCACCCCGCGTCAACTCTGTTATTATACACGTTCGCCAGGGCAGTGTCAAGGCGAACTGTCAAAGTAAATGTTCAGATTTGGGGTGGAGCAATCTAACATGTCGCTAGGGGAAGGCCCACCCCCAACCCCTCCCGCGTGCGGGAGGGGAGTATAAAAAGAAGTGAAGTGAATGGGGGACACCCCCATACCCCCGTCATGGGCTTCGCCCCTGCACCCCGCTAACGCTATTCTGAACTCTTACCTGTCAAACGGGTTAAACAGGTCGAGCCACTTCTGCCAGTTGGGTTTTTCGGCGGGTGTGCCTACAGGCTGAGCGTCGTCCGGCGGCTGCGGTTGGGTCGTGGTTCCCTGGCTGGCGGCGGGTGGGTCGCCGATTGGGATGAGCACCTCTTCGTCGGCGCGGCGCAGATTAAGATCTTCGCGAGCGCGCTGTTCTACATACTTATCCGAGAGGTAATATTGCAGGGCTGCGGCGAGGCGTGCGTTCTCGTCGGTCAACTGTGAGTTCGCCGTGATCTGGGCCGCGATCTTGCCGTTCAGGTCGTGCTCCATCAAGACTTCTTGTCCGTATCGCACAAGAAAGAACGCCACGGCCAACCCGAGGACAACCCAGAGCGCCGGGGTCGAAGCAGGCAGCTTCTTGAAGCGTTTTGGTTTGATTACTGCACTCATGGCACCCACGATCAAGCAAGTCGGAGTAATTCGGAGTAATAGAGAAAGGTCACCCGGCCGGTGACCTCTCGATTATATCTGTTGGTTGTCCACTTGGTTTCGTTTTCCACTAGAGCGCGGGATGTTGCTTGTGCCAGTCGGTGGCCGTTTGATAGGCGTGTGCTACTTTCAGGATGCCCGCCTCGTCAAAGTGCTTGCCGAGGATTTGGAGGCCGATTGGCAGTCCGCTGGCGAACCCGCACGGTATCGACACACCGGGAATACCGGCGAGGTTTGCGGGCACGGTATAGACGTCGTTCAGGTACATCTCCAGGGGATCATCCACCTTGGAGCCCAGTGCAAAGGCGACCGAAGGACACGTTGGCCCCACCAGGACATCCACCTCCTCGAACGCCTGTGTATAGTCGCGAGCGATGAGCGTGCGAACTTGCTGCGCTTTCTTATAGTAGGCGTCGTAATAGCCCGCGCTGAGCGCATATGTGCCCAGCATGATACGCCGCTTCACTTCTGGGCCGAAAGCAAAGTCTCGTGTCGCCAGCATAGAGTCGATAGAGTTCAAGTTGCCCGGTGCGCGATACCCGTATTTCATACCGTCATAGCGTGCCAGGTTGGAGCTTGCCTCAGCGGGCGCGATGATATAGTAGGCTGCCAGTGCATAGGGTGTGTGCGGGAGCGTGACTTCTCGCAGTTCCGCACCCAGGCGGCGCAACTGATGTATGGCTGCGCGCACCGTCTCGCTGACCTCCGGCTGCAAGCCCTCGCCCCAGAACTCGGCAGGGATGCCAACACGCACACCCTCCAGTGAGCCGCCGCTTTGCTTCAACACATCTGTGTATGAGGGGACGGCTACCGGCTGTGATGTCGAGTCAAGCGGGTCGATTCCGGCGATAGCTTCAAGCACCAGCGCGGCGTCATAGGCGTCCATTGTGAACGGGCCTATCTGATCGAGCGATGAGGCGAAGGCAACAAGGCCAAATCTCGATACGCGCCCGTAGGTTGGCTTAAGGCCGGTCACACCGCAGAGCGAAGCAGGTTGGCGCACGCTACCGCCCGTGTCGGTGCCAAGTGAGAAGACGCCCATGCCGGCAGCCACAGCCGCCGCTGAGCCTCCGCTCGATCCACCGGGCACGCGCGCTGTGTCCCACGGGTTGCGGCTTGGGCCCCAGGCCGAGTTTTCAGTTGAGGAGCCCATCGCGAACTCATCGCAGTTGGTCTTGCCCAACAGGACCGCGCCCGCCGACAGCAGGCGCGCTGGAACGGTGCCATCGAAGGGCGGCACAAACGCCTCCAACTGGCGTGAGCCGCATGTCGTTCGCAGATCCTTCGTTATCAGAACGTCCTTCAGGCTCATTGGCACGCCGTCGAGTGTTGACTTTGGTGCCTCACCGGCAGCGTGACGTGTATCAAAATCGCGTGCGGACTGGAGCGCCCGGTCGCCGGAAACAGTTGTAAAAGCGGCTATCTCGGGCTCGAGAGCAGACATGCGGTCAAGATAGCGTGTTGTTATGTCCTCTGATGTGACCGCGCCGGCGTCGAGCATTTCCCGCACTTCGCGGATGGTCTGGTATGGGAAGGACGCGAGTGCCGTATCAGACATTCTGCCCCTCCTTGAACTCTTCGAGAACTGCGGGCACTCGGAAGAAACCGTCTTCCGAGGCTGGAGCGCCCTTCAGCAGTTCTGCGGGTGGCCACGATGGGCGAGCGTTGTCTTCGCGAGTGACATTGAGGTGCGATAGTATCTGGGCTGTAGGCGGTATCTGCGACGTATCGATCTTTTCGAGCATGGCGATGTAGTCCAGCACTTGCACAAGCTGGGCCCGCATGGTTTCAACTTCCTCATCAGACAGGCCCAGCCTCGCCAACATAGCGACGTGCCGTACCTCTTCGGTGGTTAGCAACTCTTTCTCCTCTATAGTATTGGCTTGAGGAACCCCGCCACTACAGCCGCGAGGTCATGCTCTCGCCCCTCAAAGAAGTGGCCCGTACGTTTCAGGATCACAAGCGTCTTGGGCTCAGGCAAGGTCGCCACAAACTCGACCAACTGTTCCGGCGGACTAAAATCGTCGCGCTCAGCGGTGACGAACAGCTTTGGGCGTGGCCACTGGCCCAGATAGTCCAGACTCCGCCACGCGACCGGCAGCCCGATACAAACCACCGCGTGCAGCCTAGTCTCCTCTACGTGTGTCGCGATATAGGCCAGCGATATGCGGCTGCCAAAAGAATGTCCCGCCAGCGCCAGCCTGTGGGGGTCCACACCCGATTGCATCGCGAGGAAATCGAGCGCGGCACCAACGTCTTCCGTTTCGGGAGCGCCCTCAGGGGCGACAAGCTTACGGTCGCCGGAGCGGGAGATCGAGCCTGTGCTCTCCCCCACGCCGCGCGAGTTGTAGCGTAGAGTGGCTATCCCTGCCCTGGAAAGCGCGGCTTCAAGGGCAAGCATCACCTTCATGTCCATGGTGCCGCCCGCCGCCGGGTTAGCATGGCAAAGCACCACACCAGGGTGCAGCGCGCCGTCAGAAGGCACTTGCAAGCGACCTTCGAGCCGTGGGGCTTCCATGTCCTGCAGCGCTCGCCCGTTGAAGGCAATGTGCCTGGTCAGGTGCTCTGTCTGCTCCTCTCCCGGAGTGTTGTCCTCTGTTTCTATGTCCACGGATTGCACACTAAAGCTTGTAGCCGCAGTTTGGACAGAACACCGACATCGGTCTGAGTGGTCCGTTGCAGTTCGGGCAGGTCGTAGGTTGCTCTGATTTTCGCGGTTTTTCCGCTTTCTCCTGGACCGGGCGGCTTAAGCCTTCGATTACTTCGGGCTTGCCGGCCGGGAGCGATCTTGGTTGGTCGGGCGCGGAGATTGCGGGGGCCACAGGTGGAGGTGGTTCAACCCACTGCTCACTGTTTATGGCTTCTACTTCGGTCGCCTTGTCGGCCAACTGACGCCTAAGCGCTCGAACCTCGCCAACAAGGCCCTTGATGCTGGGCTCCATCTCAGCGCCGTCAGCCTCCAGTTCAAGCACCCTCTCGCTTATGGCGTCCATGAGGTTGGCGGCTTGCTTCTGTAATCGCCCAACTTCCACCTTCACGCGGCTAACCCGCATGCGCCTGTCGGCCTCAAAGCTAACTCTGTCCAGGCCCTTACGTAACTGGTAGCCTATGCCGGTAAGGGCGCTCCCCACCTGTTCCATCGGATCACGATTTTGATCATTCATATGATTACCCGTCTTTGCTAAGGTAAAGTATCGCCTCGTCTAACGAAATTATCTTGGTCTAAGAGTAGTCCTGCCGGCTCTGGTCCAGCCTGGTGACCACTGATTACCGCCAAACACAACTGTTGAAGATTGTGCCGCCACGCTCTGAACCAGCCCTAGCCCGAGGAGAATGCTCATCAACGAAGAGCCGCCATAACTGATGAAAGGTAGCGGAATGCCCGTGACCGGCATGAGGCCGATGTTCATACCGATATTGATGAAGATCTGCACGCCTATCCAGGTGGCGACACCGACCGCGATCAGGGTGCCGAATGTGTTAGGTGCGCGGGACGCCACGATTAAACATCTCCAGACGACGATAAACAGCAGTGCCATCAGGGCTACGGAACCTACCAACCCGAATTGCTCTGCCACGACCGAAAAGATGAAGTCGCTGTATTGCACAGGCAGAAAGTCCAGCTGACTCTGCGAGCCGCCCAGATAACCCTGGCCGAACCACCCGCCTGATCCGATAGTGATGCGGGCCTGTACGATATTGTATCCCGCGCCGAGCAAGTCGCTTTCGGGGTTCAAGAAGATTAGCAGTCTCTTGCGCTGGTAATCATGGATCAGCCATGTCCAGAACGCATAAATTACCGGCACCGCGAGAATACCACTGACAACGAAGAAGCGTGCGGGTATGCGTGCCCCGACCGTCATGCCGAGGAAGATCGCGCTTAGCATAATCGCCGTGCCGAGGTCCGGCTGCTTGAAGACAATTGCTGCCGGTATTAGCGTCAGTATACCTGCCAGCACAAACCACTTGACCTTGTGTAGCTCTTTCTCGTGATCAGACAATACTTTGGCCAGCATAACGATCAAGCTGAGCTTGGCCAGTTCACTTGGTTGTAGGGGGATGAAGCCAAGCTGAAGCCAGCGTTGCGAACCAAAGTTGTTGACGCCCAGCAACATGACAAGGCCGAGGAGGGCAAGCGTGCCGAAGTAGAACGGTAGGGTGAAACTTTCCAGGAAACGGTAGTCCATGCGCAAAACCACGAGCATCAGGACGAACCCGATAGCGCCATAGATCGCCTGCTTCACCACCTCATCATTGAAAGAAAGCGTCGAACCGATGGACGACTGGGTGGCGCTGTACACCATAAGGATGCCCACAACAGTCGCCGCAAGGGTGCAGAGCAACAGTGTTATATCCGTATTGTGAAGACGACCGATCCGCAAGAATTACTCCTCACATGAATACGAAAAAAGTTCGCGCCAGGTTACTATAACACATCACGTTGGCCTGCGTAGGCGATTTCTTGGGCGTCACGGCCCTTTTAGTGCGGCCTCTGTGTAGGTGTTTCCGAAGTTCCAGAGCATCCACCCCGCCGCGCCGTTTTGCTCGGCAGCATCGATTTCCTGCCGGACTTTGGGTGCGTCATATACCACTTTGCCGCTGAAGTCTTGCAGCCACGGGCGGACCTTCGCACCCGACCCTGTGAGCCGTCCGGCGGCGCGTTTGAGTGTGGCCGCTACGATATCAAAGGGATGCTCGGCAGGGTGAGCGAAGTCGGCAAAGCCATCCGGGTAATCCGACGGATAGAGATAAGGGCAAACAAAGTCGGTGTGGGCGGCAACCGACTCGAAGTTCTGGCCTACGCCCATATCGTCCTGCACATAGGGCGTGAAGGCGAGGACATTTGTACCAATATAGGTGCCCATCGGCGAAAGCTCACTGTACGCCTTTTCGAGGAAGCCTGTGATGGCATCCGTACGTTTCTTGCCTTCAGCCTGCGGGCCGTAGTCGATATCCTCCAGGTCGCCGGAAGAGGGGAAATAAGCGAAATCAAGTTGAACTTCGTTGAAGCCCTTGGAAGCTACCTCTTTGGCGATGGCGATGTTATAATCCCAGACCTCTGTGTTATAGGGGTTGGCCCAGCGGGTACCGTTGGCCGAGAGCCAGGGTTGGCCCGGTGCTTTCTTGCTGAGAAGCGCCCATTCGGGCTTCGCCTTAGTCACTGCCTGATCCCAGAAAACGGGCAAGCGCGCTATTGTGTAGATGTTTCTTGTCTTAAGACTTGCAAGCAATCCGTCGAGATCACTGATAACTGCGTCTGCTGTGCCTAGCTCTTGTACCTGCTGCAGGCCGCTTGCATAGAGAACGCGCCCGCTATTATCGGCCTTCACATCGATCACAACGGCGTTTAGCTCACTTCGATCAACGAGATCCAACAGAGTTTGCAGCGTTCCCGGCGTGGCGAGGGAGTCACCATTGATATAGATTGCCTTGGCGATAAAGGGTTGGAGCGTTACATTTTGGGTAACGACCTTGCCGACTTCCACAGTGTTCGCAAGAAAGCCTGGTGCCTTGACCACGAGTTTGACGCTGTCGTCAGCGCCCTTCAACACATATTTGCCGTCAGGTCCGGTCAAGACACGCGTCTTACCCGAGATTATGGTGGCTCCAGCCACAGGGTTGCCGTCGGGTGTGAGTACGCTGCCTGAAAGCACGTTCGGAACTAGCTGAATCTCGACTGTGCGCTTATCTCCGGCCTCGATGGTCTGTGGAGCGAAGCCGTCCAGGGCCACGCTTACCACCGGCATATCGGGTACCTTGTCGAAGTTGAAGCTGCCATCCGGTGTCGTGGTAGCCACAACCTGCACGGTTGATGTGACAGGGACAGTGTTTGATACGACCCCTCCTGCCACAATGGATACGGGCACCCCCACCATTGGCGCGCCTGTGTAAGCGTTTGTGACCTTACCGGAGAGGCTCTTGTAGGCGAAGAAGTGGAAATAGCCCAGCCCCGCACCTGCCAGAATCGCTATGATAAGGTAGGGAAGCGGCGAAGGCACCTTGCGCTCACTCCCCCGGCGGTAACTGGAGGAAAAGCTGGAGTAGGTTGAGCGGCGACGGCGGGACATAGGCCTGGTGTTTGCGATATGCTCCGCGTTGCGCTCTACATGTTGCTTGCCGCAATAGGCTTACAGGCAATGTGTCGGGCACAACGCGAATCGAACAGACTAAGGTTTCTTGTAGGGCGTGCGCGGTTCGTAGTCGATGGCAGCATCCCACATCAGCCATCCCCAGCATCCGGTTTCCTGGCAAGCCTGAAGCTGTTCCGGAACTTTGGTGCTACCGGGGCTGGTGTAGTCGGCTCCCGGCCAGTCGAAGGCTTCCAGCCAGGGCCTGTACTTGGCACGCTTGCCCGCAAAGATTTCTTGTGCGTATTCGCCCGATTTCTTCACGATCGTGTAGGCGCAGGTGGCCGGTTTTGCGCAGCCTTGCTCCCCCGGGCTGAAGTGCGAGGGGTAGATCATGGGTGATGCATAGTCGGTATAATCGAGCAACTTGGGCAGATCCTGGCCAATAACACCCAGAATTGGCTCACCATCCTGGTCCGGCCAGAGGCTGTAACCGAACACGTCAATAGACATGAAGGCATCAGTCGGTTGGATAACATCATGCGCTTTCTTGAGGAACCCGGCGAGCGCGGTCACTTTTCCGGTGTCGGTCAAAGTACCGGACGAGAACACCATTTCTCCGCTTTCGCTCGGAGCCGGGTCGGATGGGAAGCGCACATAATCGTACTGTATCTCATCAAAGCCGAGGTCGATTACTTCTTTGGTCATCGAGATTATATGGTCTTGCACGGCAGGGTTACTTGCGTCGAGCCACTTCTGCTGTGCGGCATATCCACCCTTCCAGGGCTTGCCGCTTGTACTGCTCAGCACCGACCATTCGGGTTTGGCCTCGGCCATAGTCTTCTGCTGGAACGTCACAATACGAGCAATAACATAGAGGCCCCGTGATTTCAAATCCTTTACGAGATCAGCCATATCGGGCATGAAGATGTCGGTGTTGTTGGCCTGCAGGGCGTCGGGATTCTTAGTATCGTATACCCACTCCGAAGCGTCGTTTTGGACGTTCACCACTACGGCATTGATTCGGCTATCTTTTACCCAGTCAAGGGTGTCAGCCAGCAGATCGGGAGACGATGCCCAGTTGGCGGTGATGTAGATGCCATTGACCTGGAACTCCTCGAGCGCCACATCTTTCTGCGCGTTGTCAGGGGTTACCTTCGTTAGCTTGTAACCGGGCATCTTGAACGTCAAACTCGCGCCCTCAGGAACGTCCTTGAAGAAATAGGTTCCGTCGTCGTTGGTATACACTGCCACAAAACCAGCTCCGGTCGGTGGTATTGGCTTGGGCGTCGGCGTGGCAGTGGGAGGCATGGGCGTGTTTGTTGCCACGGTCGCTGTTACTACAGTCGCCTGGGTGGGCGATGCAACCTCAGTGGCGAATTGCACCGGCGCTGCCATGATCTTGCCGTACCCAAGCGTGCTGGTCGTGGGAGTGGTTGCCGCAGGTGGCACTACCGTCCCTGTGATGGGCGCAGTCGGCGTTAGCGGCGTGGTTGACGAAATCGGTGCCGCAGGCAGGACAAGCTTGACAAGCACCGCACCCAGCGGCTTGCCTGTCTTCGCGTCAGTCACACGCCCGCTAACGGTGTTCGGCCGCAGCTTTAGCTCGATATGATTGGCAGCACCCGTCTCCATGTGCGCGGTTGAATAGCCACCCGCTGTGGCCTCGATAGCCGCGTTTAGAGTAACGTCGTCGAAGAAGAACTGCCCATCGCTGTTAGTAGCGGTAAGGATACCTGCCGCAGTTACCTCAGCGTTGGCGATCGGCTTGTTAGTGTAAGCGTCCAGCACGACACCGTTCAACGCTCTTGGCGCGGTCGTGGGAGTGGGTGGTGGGATAGTCGCGGTTGGTGGGAGGGGAGTATTTGTCGGACCCGGCGGATTGGTCGGCACCGGTGTGGCACCGCTGAAATCAAGCGGACCGATTGAGCAGCCGGCCAGGGCCAGCGATAGGATGAGTGCAAGGACTGGGAGCACAGCGATCATGAGCCGAGAATAGCTCTTGCGCTGTACTTGAGATTTTCGCTTCAAACCAACCTCCATATAATGGGCACATTGCCGTTCTCAGGGCAGCGAGCCGCAACCATAACCCGGCCCGCACCCGCAATTGTATCATATGGTGGCTACATAAGGAAAGCAACCGGAGCGTTTCGCGCACGAGGAGCATGAAAATATGTGGCAAGAGGTAAGCTGGTGAAGTATAATTTAGCGGTAGTTGTGCCTTTTTTGGCCTGGGAGGAGCATAAATTGACCATAAATAGTAGCGAGCCTGAATCGGTTCAGAGTGAGAAGAGCGTCCAACCGGCAGATGCGGCGACAAGCCCGCCAAAGCTATTGCTCGTGGACGGGCACGCACTGGTTTACCGAGCCTACCACGCTCTGCCGCCCGACCTCAGAACTGCAAGCGGCGAGCCCACCAATGCGGTTTACGGCTTTACGCAAATGCTGCTTGATACACTGCGAAATCAGGCTCCCCAGTACGCAATTGTCACATTCGACAAGGGCAGGACATTCCGTCACGAGGCGTCAGCGGACTATAAGTCCCAGCGCGGCCCGATGCCGGACGATCTGCGCGATCAGCTTGGGCGTGTGCGCGAGGTTGTACAGAACCTGGGCATACCTATAGAGGAACTGGCGGGATTCGAGGCGGACGATCTGATCGGCACGCTTTCAAGGCAAGCGGAAGAGATGGGCGTTGACACCTACATACTTACGGCGGACACCGATCAGCACCAGCTTATTTCCGACCATGTAAAGATGATCGCGCCGGGAGGCTATGCTCAGCGCTTCGCCGAGGCCAAGATATACGATGTGCCCGCTGTGCATGAGCGTTATGGTTTCGGGCCTGAACTGGTGCCCGATTTCAAGGCCCTTGTGGGCGATAAGACTGATAATATAGCTAATGTGCCGGGCATTGGCGACAAGACGGCCTCGGCGCTCCTCAATAAGTACGGCAATCTTGAAGGCATCCTGGATCACCTGGACGAGTTGAAACCGAAGCAGCAAGAGACACTCCGTGCTCATGCCGAGCAGGCCCGCCACAGCAAGGTTCTCGCGACGATTGTTCGCGATGCACCCGTGCAGCTTGATCTTGAAGCAAGCCGCATGCAGGGCTTCGACCGCGAGAAGCTGCTGAAGCTAATGCAGGAGCTTGAGTTTCGTTCGCTGGTCAACAAAATCTACCAGGTCGAGGCAGTCGTATTTCCTCAGCCTGCCACGGCTGCGCCTGAAGCGGTCCGGACGGAGCAACCCGTACAGCCCACATTGCTATCAAGTTCACCCCAGCAGTTGGACATGTTTGCCGACCCTGCTACCCCGGCGGCTGTGCCTGTGCAGGCTGACACCAACCTGGACCTTTCCAGGCGTTCTGCTGCGTCGGCGCTTGCCGTCGATGAAGAGCGGCTCCGAGCAGGGGTGCCGGCGAGCGTCGAGATTGTCAACAGCAGCGATGCACTTCGGAATCTGGCCGAGCGCCTTCGGGCTTCCGGGCGCTTCACGGTCGATGTTGAGTCGACATCAAAAGACGATATGACGGCTGACCTGGTGGGTATCGCAATTGCGCTGCCTGCCGTTGGCGAAGAAGTAGAAGAAGGCTTCTATATCCCGGTAGGCCATCTTGTCACCGGCGAGGACGGCATCGCCGTGAGCGACCCATCGCAGCTTAGCATGGATGAAGTGCGTGCCGTGTTTGGCCCGCTGCTTGCGGACGCTGCGATACCTAAAGATGCACACAACGTAAAGTACGACATGAAAGTGCTCGTGCGGAGCGGTATGCCCGTGGTGGGCCTCGGCTATGACACCATGCTTGCTGCATACCTGGCGGGCGAAACCAGCATCAGCCTCAAGGATCTGGCATTTACGAAGCTAGGCGTGCAGATGGTTCCGATCACCGAGCTAATCGGCAAGGGCCGAACGCAGACCACTATGGACAATGTGCCTGTTGAGCTATCAGCAGGCTATGCCTCTGCTGATGTCGCGGTGACCGAGCGCCTGCGCCAGTATTATACTCCTATTCTGACGCGGGATGGCCTTGAGGGGTTGCTGCTTGAAGTCGAAATGCCACTGGTGAGCGTGCTGGCTGATATGGAGCTGACAGGGGTCGCCATAGATGTGCCCTGGCTCCAGAAGCTCTCCACGGACATGCACGCGAAGATCACTGAATTGCAGGACAAAATATACGAGGAGGCGAAGCACCCCTTCAATATCGGCTCGACACAGCAGCTTGGCAAGGTGCTTTTTGAAGAATTGCAACTGCCCGGACGCAAGCGCACCCAGACAGGATACTCGACAGATCGTGAAGTGCTCGACACATTGCGCGGCCTGCACCCGATTGTTGATCTTGTTGTGGAGTACAGGCAGCTAATCAAGCTGAAGAACACGTATATTGATGCCCTGCCTCTGCTGGTCAACAGGACTACCGGACGCGTGCACACGAGCTTTAACCAGGCGGTAGCGGCAACGGGCCGGCTATCGTCCAGCGAACCCAATCTGCAAAATATACCAATCCGCACCGAGATTGGCCGCGACGTGCGCAAAGCGTTCATCGCGGGGAACTCGCCTCACGACCGGCTGTTTAGCGAGGATAGCGTGCTTCTGGCCGCCGATTACTCGCAGATTGAATTGCGCCTGCTCGCACACATGGCTCGCGAGGAACGTCTCGTACAGGCGTTTGAGGCGGGGCTTGATATTCATGCGGCCACGGCTGCCGAGGTCATGGGTGTGCCGATTGAACAGGTCGACCCGGACTCCAGGCGGCTGGCAAAGACAATCAACTTCGGCGTGCTCTACGGCATGGGCAGCTACGGGCTTGCGCGGGACTCGGGCCTTTCGCAAGCAGAGGCGGCCAAGTTCATCGAGCTTTACTGGTCACGTTATCCTGCGGTAAGAGCGTTCATGGATCGCACATTGCAGGAGGGGCGCGAGACAGGGTACGTGAGTACGCTGCTGGGCAGACGGCGCTATATGCCGGAATTGCGGTCGCGCAACGGCGGCCTAAGGCAGCAGGCCGAACGTATGGCTATCAACGCACCTGTGCAGGGCACGGCAGCCGACATCATAAAGATCGCAATGAACAGGATGCACCACGAATTGAAGACACAAGGGCTGAAAAGCAAGATGCTGCTGCAGGTGCACGACGAGCTTCTGTTTGAGGTGCCCTTGGGCGAGCTACAGCAGATGGTCGATCTGGTATGTGAGACTATGGAGGGCGCGATGGAGTTGAGCGTACCTCTCAGGGTCGAGCTAAAATACGGTAAGAACTGGGGCGAGATGCAATCCATCAAAGCAGGTGCCTGATGACAACACGTGGGCGCGGTAAACCAAGATCACACGCGCCTGCCGGTAATGGTACACAACCGCGCCAGCGGCGAGTGGCGGTGCCGGTTAAGGCCAGTATGATCCGCCTGCGCCGTGCAGGACGCGAAGTACAGGAGCGTCTACCCAAATTGCCCATTGGAGGCGAGGCGGCCAGGCGCTCCCGTATGCTGACGATGGAAGGGTTGGTGCCCGAAGCCGCACGATACGCCACCTACAACTTCCGCCGGGGCGTACTCAACGGCGTCATGTTCACCCTTGTGGACGCCCTTATCGCTCCAACCCTCGTTCTGGCGTGGTTCATAAGCAGGCTCGGCGCTCCCAATGTGTTGGTCGGCCTGCTGCCTGCGATCCTGTCGGGAGGCTGGTTCCTTCCTCAGATGCTGGTGGCAAGCCGCGTGCAGGGCCTGAGCCACATGATGCCGTGGTATGCTCGTACCGGCGCGCTCAGAACGGTTGCGGTTGTGCTCCTATGTGCGTTCACCGTGTTGCTGGCCGACCAGCCGGTACTGCTCTTGATCTCGTTCTTTTTCTTCTATTCGGTCTATTGCTTTCTTGGCGGTGTGACGGGTATTCCGTGGCTGGAGGTGGTTGGAAAGGTGGTTGCACCTCGAAGGCGAGGCAGTTTCTTCGGCCAGCGAAACTTCTGGGGCGGACTTCTGGCGCTTCTCGCGGCGGGACCAATCGGGGCTATTCTCTCAGAGGATCTCTGGGGTCTCACCTTTCCATACAATTTTGCCCTGCTTTTTGGCATCACGGCTGTTGTGGTGGGATTGGGAGTCTATTTTTGGTCGTCGGTGCGCGAGCCTGCAGCCACACAGTCAGCGCCGCAAGTAAGCGTTAGCGCGCTCTTCAAGCAAGGGGTTCGTGCATACAAAACCAACGTGGATTACCGCAATTTTATGGTGGCAAGGATCCTTATTTCACTGGCGTCGATAGCCGATCCCTTCTATGTGGTTTATGCCAAGACCAATCTTGGCGCGCCTGCGGCCACGGTCGGCCTTTATCTGGGGGCATTGTCAATCGCGTCCCTTCTCTCCAATTTCCTCTGGAGCCCGCTTGCCGACCGCGCAAGCAACCGCCTGCTTATGACCCTCACGGTAGCGTCTGTCGCGCTGGTACCGTTCACTGCATTCATTATTTCGCGCTTCGTTGGCGCAATCGACGACGATGTGCTTTATCCGGCCTTTACGCTCGTTTTTGTGCTGTCGGGGCTTGCTCTGGGCGCGGCCCGTATCGTGAACAATAACATGCTGCTCACGATAGCCCCACCAACCGAGCGCGCAACATATGTAGGATTCTTGAACACAATTCTTGGGGTGGTGATCTTTGTACCGGTGCTGGGTGGCCTTTTGGCCGACCTCGTTGGCTTCGAGATACTCTTCCTCTTGTCGCTTGTGCTATCGGCACTCGGCTTGCTAGCATCACAGAGGATGAGCAACAAGGCCCCGGAGCATTCTTGAGAGGTTACGCTGCAAGAATTTGTAGTTTCCAGTAACTAGCGCTGCACACGCACGCGAATAAGGAGTACACATGGCAAAACCACGTATTGATGGGCGAGCAGCCGACCAGTTGCGGCCTGTGACCATTACACCAAACTTCCAGCTATTCCCTGCCGGGTCCGTACTGATCGAGTGCGGGAGAACGCGAGTGATATGCGCCGCGAGCGTGGAGGAGCGGGTGCCCGGCTGGATGGTAGGAAGTCGCAAGGGCTGGGTGACAGCCGAATATTCAATGCTACCATCATCCACGCCCACACGCAGCCAGCGCGAAGGAGCGGGCAGCAAGCCGCAGGGCCGCACACAGGAGATACAGCGGCTGATAGGGCGCTCGCTGCGCGCAATTGTTGACCTAAACGCGCTGGGTGAGCGTACAATAGCTGTGGATTGCGATGTCATAGAGGCGGATGGCGGCACGCGGACTGCTTCAATTACAGGTGCGGTAGTGGCGCTGGGCCTGGCGGTTCGCAAGCTGCAAGCGGACGGCGTGCTCCCGAAGAGCGGTGCTCCAGTCTTGAGGCAGCTTTTAGCCGCAGTCAGCGTGGGCATCGTGGACGGCGTTCCTCTCCTCGATCTTAACTACAGTGAGGATAGCAAAGCCGAATCCGACTGTAACGTAGTAATGACGGAAGCGGGGTGGTTGGTCGAGGTGCAGGCTACAGCGGAACGCAAGCCATTCAGTCGAGGCGAACTGGATGATCTGCTGGACCTCGCGAACAAGGGCATCGGCGATCTGCTAAGGCTGCAGAAACAGGCGCTAGGTAGGCAATGATCACCGCAGGAAACTTGATAGTACTACACTCAAGTATGGTATACTTAGATATATCATAGTAATAGTTATTGGGGGTGTAGAAGGTATGAACCTACAAAAATATACAGAGAAAGCACAAGAGGCCGTGCTCACGGCGCGGCAAATGGCTGAGGAAGCCAACAATAGTCAGATTGAGCCACTGCATTTAGTGGCTGCCTTGATTGAGCAGCCCGAAGGGGTTGTGCCCCAGCTTCTCGCGCGCCTTGGGGTCGATGCGGGCGGCGCCATGCAGCGCGTCGTGGGCGAGCTTGCAAAACTGCCAGGCGTATACGGCAACACCCAGGTTTACCTATCGGGCGCCATGAACGATGTTGCCAAGCGGGCCGAGACCAGGGCGTCGGCAATGAAGGACGAATACGTCAGCACGGAGCATCTCCTGCTGGCGATCGTGGACGATGCGAATAAGGACCCGGCGGGGAAGATACTCCGTGATTTGGGCGTGACCGTTGATAAGGTGCTCGCGGTGCTGGCTCAGATACGTGGTAACCAGCGTGTGACCGACCAGAATCCTGAAGGCAAATATGCTGCCCTGGTGAAATATGGCCGCGACCTCACCGACATGGCACGTAAGAATAAGCTCGACCCGGTGATTGGCCGCGACGAAGAGATCAGGCGCGTAATTCAGGTCTTGTTGCGGCGCACAAAGAATAACCCGGTGCTGATTGGTGAGCCGGGTGTCGGTAAGACGGCAATTGCCGAAGGACTGGCCGTGCGTATTGTGCGCGGTGATGTGCCGGAGGGCTTGAAGAACCGCAAGCTGGTGGCGCTCGACCTGAGCAGCATGGTGGCAGGGGCCAAATATCGCGGCGAGTTCGAGGAGCGTCTTAAGGCTGTGCTGAAGGAAATCGCGGAGTCTGAAGGCGAGATTATCGTGTTCATCGATGAGCTGCATACGGTTGTCGGAGCGGGCGCTGCCGAGGGAGCAATGGATGCCTCCAACATGCTCAAGCCCATGCTGGCGCGCGGCGAGCTTCATGCTATCGGTGCGACAACACTGGACGAGTACCGCAAGCACATAGAGAAAGATCCGGCATTGGAGCGGCGCTTCCAACCGGTGCTTGTTGATGAACCGACCGTGGACGAAACGATATCCATTCTGCGCGGCTTGCGTGAACGATACGAAGTTCACCACGGAGTCCGCATAACTGATAGTGCCCTGGTTGCCGCTGCTGTGCTCTCGAACCGATACATAACCGACCGCTTCCTCCCGGACAAAGCAATCGACCTTGTTGACGAGGCGGCGGCCCGTTTGCGAATGGAAGCAGAGAGTATGCCTGTCGCTCTTGACGAAGTAGAGCGCAGATCAATGCAGTTGCAGATTGAGCGTGAAGCACTGCGAAAAGAGAAGGACGCTGCCAGCAAAGAGCGCCTTGAGAAGATCAACAGAGAGCTTGCCAATCTTGAGGAAACCGGGCGAGAGCTCCGTTCAAGGTGGCAAGGCGAGCGTGACGCTTTGAAGTCAATACGCGACGTGAAGGAGAAGATCGAGCAGGCCAATGCCGAGCTAGAGCGCGCCCAGCGCAACGCTGACTTTGCCCGCGCATCGCAGATACAGTACGGTGAGCTTCGCGAGCTTGAGCAGCGTCTCAAGGAACTGGAATCCGGCACCACGACCGGGGCAGGCGGCCAACGCCTCTTGAAAGAAGAAGTTGACAGTGACGACATCGCGGCCGTTGTGAGCCGCTGGACGGGCGTTCCTGTTGAGCGGATGCTTGAAGGCGAGCTTGCAAAGCTGCTGAAGATGGAGGAGCGTCTGCACCTGCGTGTAGTCGGGCAGGATGAGGCCATAGCAGCGGTCGCCAACGCTGTACGACGCGCTCGCGCCGGGTTACAGGATCCCAATCGCCCGCTGGGGTCGTTCCTCTTCTTGGGTCCTACGGGAGTTGGCAAGACAGAGCTTGCACGCGCTCTTGCGGAGTATCTCTTCGACGATGAAAATGCCATGATCAGAATTGACATGTCAGAATACATGGAAAAGTTCGCGGTGTCACGCTTGATCGGTGCTCCTCCAGGCTATGTCGGCTACGAGGAAGGCGGCCAGCTAACGGAACCTGTGCGAAGACGGCCTTACTCGGTTGTGCTTTTCGATGAGATAGAGAAGGCTCACCCGGATGTGTTCAACGTCTTCCTGCAAATCCTCGATGACGGCAGGCTGACCGACTCGCAAGGTAGAACAGTTGACTTCAAGAACACAATTGTGATAATGACTTCGAACGTCGGTTCGCAGTACATCACCGATCTGGGTCTCGCTGATGAGGCGACTCTGCGCGAACGGGTGAGTGAAGCTCTGCGCGAGCAATTCCGGCCTGAGTTCCTGAATCGCATAGACGAGACTGTGATCTTCAAGCAGCTTAGCCGCGCCGAGCTACGCTCTATAGTCGATATCCAGCTAAACAGGCTGCGGAAGCGGCTGGAAGACAGGCACATTGTGCTTGACATAACCGATGCGACTAAAGACTTTCTTGGCAACGAGGGGTTCGATCCGGTGTACGGCGCGAGGCCGCTAAAGCGCGTGGTCCAACGACACGTGCTTGATAGGCTTGCAGTCGAAATGCTCGGTGGCGAAATCAAAGATGGCGACACAGTGCGCGTTGATGTACAGGACGGACAGATTACGATTACTCCGGTCCGGAACGCGGTTACCGAAGAGGTGGCTGTGTAAGGGAATATTCTGGCGCAGGTGGCGGGGCCTGGGGCGATACTACAGACGCTCCAGGCCCTATCGCTTTTGTTCAGACCGAAAGGACTACTATGGACGATAATGGTAGTGAGTCGCAGTCGCCGCGTGCCTCGAAGCTGTTGGATCTGGAAGAAGCTATAAGCACGCTAGTGCCCGCTATATCGGAATCGCTCTGGGTGGGCGGCATGCACATGCATAATGTGCCGATGGCGCTGGTGCGTGAATGCATTCGCCAGGGAAAGCGGTTCGAGACATTCTATGCAGGGCCATCCTCTTCGATGGCCGCTGAGCTACTGATCGGCACAGGTTCCGTCGACCGCGTAATTGTGGGCTACATAGGGTTCGAACACATCGGGCTTGCTCCTGTGTTTCGACGTACTGTTGAGAACGGTGCGAGCAAGATAGAGTTTGTTGAGGCGGACTCCGGCAGCATGACTATTGCGCTGCAGGCGGGAGCCTGGGGACAGCCCTTCGCGGCTTTACCGGACGGCATTGCAGACACCGACTTGCCTGCCGCCTCTCCTGCCTTCTACAAACGGCTTGATAATCCTTTCTCGGGCGACGCCGCGTTCGTGGTTGAGGCGATTCGGCCATCTATCGCGCTGGTACATTGCCAGCAGGCCGATGAATACGGCAACGGCATCTTCAAGGGGAGCGTGTTCACAGACCGCCTGCTTGCGCTTGCCGCCCGGACTATGATAATGCAGGTGGAGGGTGTAGTAGACAACAACCAGATCCTGAAATATCCTCTCCAGACGGGCATACCCGCGTTGAATGTCTCGGCCGTCATTCCCATCAACTTCGGCTGCCATCCTACCTCGTCGCACCGCTACTACAACTATGATGATGTGCATCTGCGGCTTTATATTGAGGCGGCATCCACGGAGGCGGGCTTCGCGGATTACGTGAAACGATTTGTATCCGGCCCGGAAGACCAGGAAGAATATATGCGCCGAGTTCAGAACCAGGATTGGAGCTCGATACAGGAGGGGCAACCATGAGCGACGACTACAAGCCTGTTTTGCGGGCGGGTTCCGATCCACTCGTCTTCTTCAAATACCCTGGGGCTGATGACGGCAGCGGTATCTCGAAGGGTCATATTATGGCCGCCGCCATGTCTCACAACCTGCGCGATGGTGATGTTGTGGTCGTAGGGGCTAACTCGTTGCTGCCGATGGCTGCGGCGCGACTGGCTCAGCTTACCCACGCGCCCAACCTCAGCCTCGTGGCGGGGGCAAGCGGTGGGGTCAATTCGCTGCTGGAGCCGTTAGTGCCTTCCTCGGCCGACTACTCCAATCTGGTCGCAGAGGCCGTGCTTACCTTTCCCGAAGTGCTGATGATTCAGATGGGCGGGAAAGCCGACGTCTTCTTTGCCGGGGGCTTGCAGATCGACAGGCGCGGCAACTGTAATCTAGCCAGGGTAGGCAAATCCGATAGACCGGTTATGCGCGGCCCAGGTTCTGCCGGCATCCCGTGGGCCTCACAGTGCGGTCGCACCATTCTTTATGCAACTTCACACACCACGAGGCTCTTTGTTGAGCAGGTGGATTTCGTCAGCCTGGCAGGTTGGCCGAGCGCCGCTGGGAAGAGTGGGCGGAGAGGGCCGGATCTTGTTGTGACACCTCTTGCCGTGATGGACTTTACGGACGACGGAAACATGCAGCTTCAGAGCGTCCACTCAGGCGTCACGGTGGAAGACGTTGTAAGCAATACAGGGTTCGAGTTGGCGCTACCAGAGGGCACTGTGCCCACGACGCCGCAGCCCACGGACGCTGAAATGCGTGTCATACGTGAGTTCGATCTCGACGGATTGCTCGCCATCGTAATCTAGCAGTTAGAGCACCAGGCTGGGAACTGATGAGGACGATAGCATAATGCTATCGTCCTCTCTTTCTGTGCGGGCGCAACCGGCCCATAGCTCTCCCGTTACATTATGTAGAAGGGTGTGTACAACCACCTGCCAAGAGGCAATAAAGTATAGAATCCCAGCATTACGATTGAGGAAAAACGCATGAATAACACAGCTACCAAACATGAACGTTGGCCCACGGGGCTTGCAGCAGTGCTCGGGGCCGCTGCTCTGGTGACGGGCGCGGTTGCCTATGCAGGCAGCGCCCAGGCACAAACCGATAGTTTCGCAAATCCCGCCTTCAAGACAGTGTGGCAGCGCACCGACCAGCCGGTGGTCGAAGGCAAGGTTGCGCGCACATGGGTATGGGGGCCGTCGCCGGGCCGCTCATTGCAGGAACCATTCAAAGAAGGGCCAAACGGCACGCACCTCGTGCAGTACTTTGACAAGGCCAGGATGGAAATCAACAATCCCGGCGGCAACCCGGCTGACCCCTTCTACGTGACAAACGGGTTGCTTGTCGTCGAGATGATAAGCGGCAAGGTGCAAACGGGCATTAGCAGCTTTGACATAAGCAGCGCCGGCGACCAGCGCATTGCCGGTGACGATGGGTCCGATGCACCGAGCTATGCTGCTCTGCAGAACGTGGCGTCGGTTGGCATACCGGGCAGGGATAACCGCGCCCCTCTGCTGGCTTCCGGCACCTTAATGCCTGCCACCTACATAAATAAGGCGGGAGCGGCCTCGACACTGGGCGCGGGGCAGGCTGTTCCGCAGTCCATTAGAGCCGCTGGGTACGTAAACGAGACGGGACACAATGTGGCAGATGTGTTCATGAACTACTTCAACTCGCTTGGACCTGTTTATGAGAACGGCAACATTGTGAACGCGCCCATCGTGAACTGGGTATCCGCTTTCGGCTTCCCGGTCACTGAGCCTTTCTGGACAACAATTCGAGTAAATGGGCAGGACCGCATGATACTTGCCCAGGCCTTCCAGCGCCGCATCCTCACCTACTCGCCCAACAATCCAGACGGCTGGAAGGTCGAAATGGGCAACGTGGGCGCGCAATACTACACGTGGCGCTATGAGACACCGTCGTTGGTTTGCCAGCGCGTACCTGTCCGAGGCTTCGGTACAGTGTGGGCAGGACACCGCAATGTTCAGCGCGGCCTTGGTTGCCCGCAGCAGTTCCCTCCATTCGACCATGAGCTTGTTGTACCGACCGCATACCAGCCCTTTGAGCACGGAGCGATGCTCTGGATAAGCCGCACTACCTACGTGCAGGAGAAGATCATATACGTCTTCTTTGACGAAGGAACGTTCCAGCAGTTCGAGGACACATATCGCGATGGACAGCCGGCAAGTGGTGGCGAAACGCCGCCGCGGGGTCTCCTGGAGCCTGTAAGAGGCTTTGGCAAGGTCTGGCGCGAGGGAACAGGAGCACGAGTGCGTGAGCGGCTCGGTTGGGCTACTTCACCTGAACTTGGCAGCGACGGAGCGTACCAACGCTTCCAGCAGGGCGAGATGTACTGGAGCGGCACGATAGACAAGATATGGGTGCTGTACGGGACGGTGAACGAACCGTCGTACCCGAACCCCACACCCGCTCCTCAGCCGCCGAACCAACCTTACAAGTACGAGCGTTACGACGACAAATACTAGCCATTACTCAAGACAAAAAGAAATCACCCCGTCAGTGGGGTGATTTCTTTTTGTCTTCTGAGTCAGCGGTTCAGGACTGCTTGGATGTCCAGAGGGTTTTATAACCTTCGCCCTGGATAAGCCCAACAAATGCCAGGCGCTCGATATTCCAGAGCTGGTTGATGGCCCGTCGGAGGGCGGGGCGGCTTTCTGCCGGGTGCATTCCCGCAGCGGACAATCTATCTACAAGGCTATCCAGAATGCCTGCTTCCTCTACGCTGCGGACGGACTTGAGCCACGGTACGCCAAGTATGCTCCTGATCTTGCCGAGGTTGGGGCGAAGCTTTTCAATGCTGACAATGCGCTCTTCCATCGAGTTGGCCTGCCCCATAATCTGAATAACGGGCCTATTTTCGCCACTTTCTCGCATATCGATTACCAGGGCACGCCGCAGCAAAGGGAAAAAGATTGAAATGACATCGGCCTCTACAATGGCGGAGAGTATCTGGGTAAGGAATTGATCGTCTTGATCCATATCTCTGAGCCTCCTGGCGTGGATTGCTTTTCCGGTTCACCGTTGGGTTATTTCACCAAGATGGCTGCGGCATTATCCGGCAGCCATCTTGCGTTCATTTTTGTTTGCCGGGTGTGATGCGAGTGGCGGTGCGCGATGGAGGATTGTTTGCCACTATAACACAATGTGCGGTTGCGCAATGCGTAATGCCCATCGTGCTGCTCGAGTTATGGACAAACGATAGACCGCCGGCAGTTAGCAGGCGTTCGCTGAAATGCTCCAATGTAGAGTTAGCCGTATCGCGTGAGAGTGCGCTGAGCAGGTTGATCGCGGTCAGGTTTGCTACTTGGCGGCTCCAATTCGGGTTACCTTTGTCCCACAATCCGGGCATGTGCCTTGCATTGCGGGACGACCATTCTTTAGCGTTATTTCTTTTGGGTCTTTCATTTCAACCATCTTGCGATCTTTCACACAATACGCCTGTGGCATTTGAACACCTCCATGAAGTGATTAGATGGTTTCGGGGGTCGTGGCACCCGCTCCGTGTGTGGGCGCACACGAACCTGACATTTGCGTGATTATACACGCGAGTGCGTGCTGAGTCAATAACTTATGAACGGATGCTCGTAATATTGACTTGTATGGCGGCTATATGTGCTTTGAACTCTCGTTTGCAGACCTTTTAGGAGCATCCTCTTGAGGAGGAAGGTTATCGGCCTGTAGAAAAAGTGGCGTGCGTTCGGTGTCGTAGGCTGCATGAGCGCGAACCTGAACGGTTTTTCGTTCAGGCCAGCGGAGAGCGGTCAGCCAGCCACCGAACACAGAGCCCTGATCTATATTGATCGTGTTGTTACGCCATTCGGGCGCAGCGACAGGAGTGTGGCCGTAAACGACAGCAGCGGTCCCATGATAGTTGGCAGCCCAGTCAACGCGCACGGGCGTCCCATCGGGATTGGTTTCGCCGGTGGTGTCCCCGTAGAGGACCATTGCCTTCACTTTCGGGTTGTTCTTTCCGACCATCTCCTCTTTGATGCCGCCGTGTGCCACCACGAGCTTGCCGTCATCCAGCCAGAGGTAGGTTGGCGCATCGCTGATAAACCGCCTTATGCGTTCTTTGAGGCCAGGCTCGATCTTCTCGCGCGCCTCTACTTCTTCGACTGTGGTCGCAAGCCCGAATGACATGCTTACTTTGCTGCCGCGCAGGTAGCGCATCAGCTTGTCGCAATGGTTCCCGGGCGTGTAGTGTGCATGATCTCTGCCGACGAGTGACATGACCAATTCAAAGACATCCACGTTGCACGGCCCTCTGTCGGCCAGGTCACCAAGGAAAATTAGTGTGCGCCCGTCCGGGTGAGACATATCGCCTTCAGCGTCGTGCCGGTAACCAAGCTTGTCGAGCAGTTCGAGCAGTTCCTCGCCACAACCGTGAATGTCACCGATAATGTCGAAAGGACCGTGACGATGGCGCTGGTCGAAAGTGCCCAACTGCCGTGTCACGGTAACGTCGTTACTTGTTCCCGGTGGGATAAGAATAATCCGGTCCCATGCCTGGGAGTACACGTCGCTAAGGGCCTTGATAAAGCGCGGGTACTGGCTTTCGATCACTTTCTGCCCGACAGGGTGGGGGCGGCTTTGGTCTCTGGCGATGCTCGTTTCTATGTCTATGTCAAAGAGAATGAGCATCGTGGGAGCTTTGTGCTCTGCAGCAATCTTGAGCATGTCATTGCGGAAACGGCGGTCAAGGGCTGTGCTGTCTACCACGGTTGTGCGGCGAAAGTGAAGCCGTTCGGACACCAGCCAATTCAACAGGCGAAACGCACTGCCCGACACCCTCTGGTTGGTTGGATCGTCGGCAATAAGAGCGCGGCACTCATCCGAAGAGACAATCTCTGTGGGAATGAAGTGCCGTGCCGCGAATGTAGACTTGCCGGATGCCGAGACACCGCACAGCACAATCAGGGTGCCTGCGCGGACCGGAATAGCCTCAGCCACCTACCTGGGTGCCAAGCCGGCTATCTCGAACATAGGTCCGATAGCACGCGAAGCCGCTCAGAATGAGCAGGCCGACATAGATTGCAAGGAGCGTAAGGAAAGGGCCGCTGTTGCCTGCGATCGCCACAACCACATAGACGATGGTCAGGTAGATCGTGCCGAGGCTGAACATCATAATGCCAATGAATGGCCTGCCGCTGAAGAACCAACCGAGACCCAGGAAACAGGCCTCCAGAACCAGCGACAGCAACGCCCTACGTTGTGACGCAGCCGGGTCGGCAATACGCGCTCTGGGGTGAATCCTCACGCTCTGCTGAAGGGCTTCTCCCATCCTTCCTCGGAATGCGCGGAAGTAGGCGCGAACGTTTTCCTTGCCAATTACGCTTGATATGTGCCTGAACAGCAGTATATAGCCGAAGCCAAGTATCGCTTGTGCGCCAATGAAGAGGGCATAACGTCCCCACGTTCCGGCGACCGCGTCGCGTGCTTCACTCGGCGTGTAGCCATTGTGTATCTGAATGCTCTCAAGGAGGCCCACTCCGAAATAAACCAGGTAGGTACAAGCCACGCCCACTGCCATTACAGTGAGGGCGCGGCGACCGCCCACAGGGTCAGCGGCGGGGCGGCCCATCAGGCGCGGCAGCAAGAATATCATCATGGCCGCTAGGCTGATAATAACAAAGCCGACCATGTTTAGTTGCGCATGGGCCAGGGGAGTGACGAAGTAGCCGGCCGGCAGCGCGTCCTCTAACCAGGCATCCACGGGGGGAAGGATCTGGATGACACCTTGAATGGTCCCTGCCAGGAGTGCAGCGACGCTGAAGCCGATAAAGAATGTCAGTTTGCGGTCTGGCGGTGCCGTGGGACTTGCTTTCTGCCGTAGGGTGAGGAAGATGTTAGTGATGAATGACCAGAAGCCAATTCCCATAATGGTGGCTGCAGTAGAGAGAAGGAGCGGGTGCCAGATGCCCATGGCCGCCTGTGCCTCGACATCCGTCATTCCCTCCAGGACCATATTTCCTTCAATCCAGCCCAGGCCAACTGCTGTAAAGTAAAAGCCGAAGACGCCAACCAGTATGCACCAGAAGCTAAACTTGCCCAGCGCGAGGCTGTATATCGGACGTCCGGTCATTTTTGGGATAAAGTAGTATAGAAGCCCCATCATGGCGACACTTACGCCGCCTACAAGGTTCATGTGCGCGTGTGCCATCGGGTCGATCATGTGGCCCGCCGCTCCCGTCTTGTGGAGCCAGTCGAGCGACCACGGGAGCACCTGGTACACGCCCTGGACAGTGCCGAAGAGCAGGCCTGTCGCGCCAACCGCGAAGAACTTTGCCAGCAAGAACTCGGAATCGGTCGGACCTTTCTCCGGAAACACTTTGCGTTCCCCCGATGCGCGGCCGACCGTGACATAAACGTTAGTCACGAACGTCCAGTAGCCGATACCCATAACAGCGGCCGTCATTGCCATGGGCGCTTTATGCCACGCGCCCATCCAGTCGCGTGCGGCATCGTACGACCAGCCTAAGTGCACCATCATGCCTTCGTAAAGACCAATGCTCAGCATGGCCAGGTAGAAGCCGAACACGCCGATAAGCGTAGCCCAGAACGAAACGTTGGTTAGCGACTTGCTGAAGAGAGGACGCTTCGTGACCCTGGGAAGGACATAGTAAATTAGCCCTGTCAGGCTGATTGTGCCTGCGCCCACAATGGTGATGTGAGTGTGTGCCAGGTTGGTGACCATGTGGCCGCCGTAATCAGCATCACGCAGCCAGTCTGAGATACCAGGCAGTCGTTGCACTACGCCTTGCACTGCGCTGAGGATAAGTGCAGCCGCAGCGGCGTAAAAGAAACGAGGAATGCCGTGATCGTCTTCGCCTTCTGCAAGTGTGCCGCCCGTGGCCTCCTGTTCCGACTCTGTGGCCCTGGTGATCGCGCCCTGGGCTGCTATGGTTGCCATTCGATAGACCTCTTTCCTAGGACCCTACTTTTCGGGGTCAACGTAAAACTGGAAGTATGTGCGCCCCCCGAACATACCATCTGCCGGTGTGTCAACGCTGTAGGCACCGGGCGTCCAGTTGCCGCTTTCGGGGGTTATGAGAAGAACTTTGCCGCCTGGTTGGCGCTCGTATTTCATAGCTTCCATCTCAGGATCGCCAATGCGGTATACCCTGTAGTCGGCAGGTTCGTTGAGTGCGGCCGCTTGTACCAGCAGCGACTTGATTTCAGCAGAGCGGAGGTGGGCGCCCTGCGTCTCGTCAATAACGCCAGGCTCGGTGGTTGCGAGAAGTTGCAACAGGTTGCCGGAGTAAACAGGATTATGGTTATCATTCAGGACGACGAAGACACCACGTTGATCGCCGTCGGGCCAACCGTTTGCGTTGGCAGGTATGCTTCCGTAGCCGGCGACATCGGGGGCATTGTAGAGGAACCACACCTGGTAGATTGAAAGCACCACCATCGTCAGAGTAAGAAGGCCCATGAGGATATAAACTCCTCGCCGTACCTTCAGGTTAGTCGTTAAGCTGTCGATCAAAAGAATCCCCTAACTGGGGCCTGTTGGCCCCCCATTGGGCTGGTCTTGCCCGTTTTCCTGCATGGAACGGCTGCTTTGTGTCGCATCGTGCGGTGCGCCCGCCTGGCGACGTGTCTCAATGTATCTCTGTCGTTCGGCAGCAGCGTTCGCATTAACCTTGCGCACCACCAATAGTAGTGCAACAATTATCGCCACTGAAAGCAGAAATTCAAGAACGAGAGCGAGCGGGCTATCCCACTGAGCAAAACCAAACACAGCGCCGCCTAGCCCATGACCTCGTATACATCTATCACCGGCGTGCTAAGGTACGTTGACACGTCCTTCTCGAAGTCGCGCACCATTGGTATGTTGGAATAGGTCTCGATATTGTCGAGTTCATACCACTGTGAATAGGCGACTACTTTTACGGCACCGGTGGGTTGGCGCTGCATCCAGACGCCACCCCTGTGGTAGCCTTGCACGTTTTGCGCTGCGATCTTGATGCCATGCACAGCGGCAAGATAGAGATTATGGCCGGGGTCCAACTCCTGAGTGCGCTCAGGTGGGACGGTGAATGTCAGTGTGCGAACAAATGCCATCTTGTGGAAAGTCCTCCACTTTTCTTACTTGACGGGATAACTTGAGAGTGGCGAGGTGGTGTATGTGCCCCCGATGCCCAGATAAAGAATTGCGACAATCAGAAAGAGGAGCAAGACGCCACCGAATACGATACCCCATGTCATATTGATGCGATCATCGCCCGGTTCCGCCGGTTCTTCCACCGGTGTTTCAACAACAGGCTGATTAGGATCCCCGGTTTCCCTTGGACCACCTCCACCTGGCTCAGGTGCAAGCCCGTAGAGTGGCTCGTGCACATCGATCTCGCGCCGATCATGTGCCCGTTGTACAGCGTCCTGAGTTGCTAGCGCTTCATGTTCCATCTAGTACTCCATGGGGCTACGTTTAAGCCCTCACTGTCGAACAGTAAGTAGGATCTTCTAATAGTTGTAATTGACTATGAGGGTTAACGCGGGATAGCCAATCATAAAGAGACCCACAACGAGATAGAATGCCAGCAGAAAGACAGGTATCGGGCCGTTGCCCTCCTGCGTTACGCCAGCGAAGTCTTCAATGTTGCGGCCGACTATATCGGGCAGATTCTTGCGGTCTTTGCCGGCCCATGTCCAGGAAATGAGACCAGCGACCAGCAGTATGATGACAAACCACATTACTGCTTCGATGGCTATGTTCCAGGACCAGGGTTTTATCAGGTCGTTTTCGTTCGGAAAAGGCACGTAAAGCTCCTTCTAGATGTGGGCTTGCTTTTGCTTGCCGCCAGGTATAACCTGTTCGATGGGGGTCTTGTTCGCGGCCTGCTTCTCGGCGGTACGAGCGGCCTTTGCTGCTAGCTCGCGCTCGTCGTAGGCAGCCATGATAGCGTCGTAGTCTTCAGCGGTTTCGAGCATTGTGTACTTTGAATCTTCTATGTTGGAGAACTGACCGCTCCTGGCTGCCCAGAGACCGGCGAGAATACCCAGTACAATCGTGATAAGCGCGCCAACGAGCATCCAGTTAGCGGTTGCCAGCTCGTCCCCACCCAGGTTATCATGGGCGAACGCTGTAGAGGGCGCGACAATCATCATGACGCCGCCCATCCCTACCAGCATTCTCATAAGCCGCATTTTTGCTTTCATGGCGTTACCTTCCCTTTCTCCTCGTTACCGGCTATGGATTAGCAGCCGGCGATGCACCGGGCACTGATTGAGGCGTGCCAGGGGCACCGCCTGCTGTGGGCTGCGCACCTGCGCCTTGTCCTGTGTTTTGCAGGGCGGTCGGGACTGCGGTGGCCTGGCCTGGGGCGGTAACGGCCGGGGTTGCGTTGGTAAGTTGCCCAAGACCACCATCAGACGAATCTCCGTCTGCCGGCAGCGGCGTTACCTCAATCGGCTTAATGTCAGCCGGGCTGACCATCATGCTGGCCGATAGATCATCGCGATTCAGACCGCCGTTGGGAATTGTACGAAGGAAGTTCGTGACATCCCAGATGTCGTTCACTGTAAGCATGTCACCCCATGCCGGCATGGCAGTACCATCAACGCCGAAGAGAATGGCGTCGTACATCTCACCGTCACTGAAATATAGCTGCTGGCTGGCGTCAGTGAAGTTGCGCGGCGCGGGATTGTTTATGAACGTAGTGGCAGGGCCTTTTCCATCGCCTTTGAGTCCGTGACAACCTATGCAGTTTGTAGTGAAGACCTGCTTGCCGTGGATGAGCGAGCGTAATGTGGGTTCCATCGGGTTACGCACCGTGCGCCACGTTGAAGGGAACCACTCGTGAATTATTGCCTCGTTGCCTCGACCGCGTTCATCGTTCAGCTTCTGTTTTAGCTCGCGTTGGCGGTTCGCTCGCTCCACACCTGCGTTGCCTCCAAGGCTCTGCACATATGCAACCAGATCCATGACTTCTTTGCCGGGCTCGTTACCGCCGGCGGGGTTGCTCTCGTAGTAAAAACTGAACTGAGGCATGATCGACTTGGGGGAGGTCCACCGGGGATTGTAGAAGTGGGCAAGATGCCATTCATCGGTATGAACGCCGCCTTCTTGCGAGAGGTCCGGGCCGGTCCGCTCTGATCCGAGCGTGGGACTTTGCAGGTAATAATAGTCGCCGGCCTGAGCCACTCGACCTACAGTGCGGAACGAGCCGACACCGGTCCAGTCTTGCGGGCGCAGGTACTGGGTATGGCAATAGAGGCAGCCGTTTGCTGCGTAGAGACGTCGCCCTGCCTCCTCCTGGTCGGTCAACACGCGAGCATCAGCAGAGCGCGGAGGGTTGAAGGTAAGATAGGGTAAAGTTGTCACCACGAAAATAATGGAAGCAAAGACCACGATCGCACCTATGAAGATTGTGCGCCCGTCCATCCTGAAAACTGCTCCACCATGTCCACCCTGTTCTTGCATCTTTGTATCCTATCGGTAATGTGTGAGAAGTAATACCTCAGGTTGACTCTATGCCGCGCCACGAAAGTTGCTTGCATCGCCCTGCTCGGCACCGCTCATTTCTGTTACGCCGGAGCTTCGGCCTGGGCAGGTGCGGCGGCCGTCATTGTTTCGCTGGCAGTTACAGTCTTGTAGATGTTCCAGGCTTGCATGATGCCTGAGATAACGATCATTGCACCTGATATAGCTCGAATTACGAGGTATGGCTTAAGCATAGGGAGCACCTTGTATACGGAGTCGCCGTTTAGCCAGGCCGCGCCCTGAACCAGGCCACCGATCTGTAGCGAAAGCATCATGAGCAGGAATCCCATGGTCACCATCCAGAACTGCGCTTCTGCAAGCCCTGGGCTGTAGATGCGCTTCTTCAACGTCACCGGAACTATGTAGTAAATTGCCGCCATAGCCCAGAAGGAGAACGTGCCAAGAAGGGCCAGGTGAGCGTGCCCCACGATCCAGTTTGTAAAGTGGATGAGGCGATTGAAGCCCTGAATGGCCTGCATTGGCCCCTGCACACAGGTAACAAAGTAGAAGATGGTTCCCACCATGACGAACTTGAGCGGTATACTTTCGTAGATTTTCCCCCAATTGCCTCTCATTGTTAGCCATATATTCGTGAGGAACGTGATAACCGGGATAAACAGCCCAAGGGAGCCGATCACTGCAAGTGTTTTCAGCCAGCCGGGCGTTGGCGTCTGGAGTATGTGGTGCTGGCCCACAAGCCCGTAGAAGAATGCGATAGACCAGAAGCCGATGAGGCTGAGCAGATGGCTGTATAGCGGTGAGCGCGTGATTACAGGCACAAGATAATAGACGATGGCGACGCCGGACGTGGTGAACCAGTAGCCAAGCACGTTATGACCGTAGAACCACTGCCATGTGACGTCGTCGATGCCCGTTAGGCCGCCCGACGGATAGCCTGCGAGGTTGGTTTGCAGGCTGGGGATGCCGGGGTTGTTGTTCGGCAAGAGGGGTTGCCACATGACGTTGCCGACGAAGTAAAGCATCGGCATCCAGACCATGGTGCCCATTATGTACCATAAGGATACAAAGAGCTTTTTCTCCTTGCGCCCCATTATGGTCCGGTAAATATTGTAGCCTGTGAGTAGCAGTCCGACCATTACCATGACGTCGATGGGCCAGATTAGCTCTGCGTATTCGCGGCCCTGGGTCATGCCGTTCATGAGAGTGAGGTAGCCGGTTATGCCAACCATATTCCAGAGGATCATTGTGATATTGCCGAGGATCTCGCTATGCAGCTTGACCCCGCAAAGGCGTGGGACGATGTAGAGGAACGCGCCAATCTGGGCCATGGACAGCCACATGAACAGCACGCCGTTGGTGTGCATTGGCCGCAACCGTCCGAATGTCAGCCACGGGATGCCGGCGAGGAAATCGGGGCTGATCATCTCGATCGCGGCTATCAAACCAACGAAGTCTGCTATGGTCAGCCAAAAGATGGCTGAGTAGAGGAAGTTGCGAGACGCGCTGCCTTCGCTCGTCAAAAAGCCGTTCCGAACTCCCTCCAGTTGCATGTCTCTGGCTGCTAAACTCATTCACTCTCCCCCATGCGTTTTATAGGTGGCGTTAATTTGTGATGTTGATACCCGCGCTGACCTTATGGTCGGCAGTATGCTAGCTTGATGACATGCGGCGCATTGCCCAGCCGACAGCTGCGCCCGCTACGACAACAACTATCGCCAGCGAAACGAGGCTGCCTGCGTTATTGGTATCAAGTTGCTGAAACTGGACGGTGTTCCACGTTGAGACAGCCTTCATTCCCTTAGTCTCGCCGTTAGCGCCATTCCACACCGCGAAGGCGACTGATGTGTTTGATCCTTGAAGCAAAGGAGCACTGGTGAGGTCGCCCTTTGAAAGCGCTCTGTAGAAGACTACGTGCCATTGTTTGCCATCGTGGTAGGAACGAACTTTGGGTTGAAGACCTGGCGTATCGACTGCCTTGCAAATGCCGTTGCTCGTCAGGTTCCGTATGCCTGCCGTTTCTATTTCAAGTGCGTTATTTTCCATGCCTTGCCGTTCGAGCGCGGCCTTCCACTGCCAGATGTTTACGCGGCTGTTAGACTGGCCCATGCATTGGTATGGCGCGTGGGCCGGATCAATTGGCAACTGGACGGCAGCGGCGTCGCTTGGTATGGCGCCGTTAGTGTCGTTCTTGGTGCTGTCATCCCATGAGACCCGGACGGCAAATGTCTGGCCGTCTTCGATAGCGCGAACTAATACCTGGCGAGTGCTACCGCCACCGGGCTGCTGCATCTGCTGAGCACTCAGGGGAACCTGTATCTCCTTGGCCCCGTCCCAGGCGGGCGACTGCGGGTCGGTGGGTGCGGCCTGGGCTGTATGCAGCACTTCTACGGCATTTGCCGCAGACGAGGCCAGGGGCACGTTGAGCGCCCCCATTCCGAGGCCAAGCGCCACGAGCAAGCTAACCATGCCAAGCGCGTGCCCTCTGGGATTAAGCTTCTTGCCTCCATTTTGCTTTTCTTGAAACAGGTTGCCGAGAACGGCCATAAAGACTCCTCTGGTCTGTCCGACGTTCGTTACTTGCTGGTGCGGGCCTTCGATAGGTAGTCAACCAGCAGATTAAGTTCCTGATCGGTCATTGGAATTGTCGGCATATATGTCGTGTTCATTGGAAAGGTCTGCGCTGTTGGCTGCGCCACCGGAGTACCGGCGGGGACACCCGCCACCGGCACGGTAACGGTCGGAGCCACAAGCCAGAGGTTTGGACCGCGTGTTTCGGCGGGCACAGCCTTGGGGTTCTTTATCCAGGTGCGGAGCCAGTCCGCTGTGCGGCGGCTGCCGACATCAGTCAGATCCGCCGCGATAAGACCGCCGCCCTTGCCAAGCTGGTGGCAGTTCAGGCAGCCCTTGGAGAGCATGAGTTCTTTCACCTGGGAGACCTTGGCAGCGTCGCTGAAGCCGGGGTAGGCGGGAAGTGGCTCACCAAGGTTCGTCGCGGATGCTGCGTCTTCCAGAGTGCGGCTCCAATCACCGTTCTGGACGAAGGCGATAACCTCTTCAATCTCTTGATCGTTCAGCGCACCCCCCTCGTTCACAGACCATGCAGGCATTTGAACGCCGGGCTGGTTTGAGGGACGTCCTCGCTCAACAACCTTCTTGATGAAGTCATGCGAGCCATCGTCGTAGTTGGCGTTCTTCTCGCCGTTTGCCGTAACGGGCCGCCATGTGGCGCGGTTCAGAGCAGGACCAATACAGCCCTCACCGAGAGGCCCATGACACTGGATGCAATATTGTGCGTAAAGGTGCTTGCCGGCTTTCACCGCTCGCTCCAGGTCGGCAGCCTGGGTTGTGGGGCCGCGCTGGCTGTCTACCACCGCGTAGATTACGAGTGTGAGAAGAAGCACGATAGAAAGCGTAACACCCAGTATGACTTTATCCCGCATAGTTCCTCCTGGCCAGGGTCGTCGCAGACCTGGAAATATGGCAGATTTGTATTATCTAAACCAAGTCGCACTGCTGCGACGACGTATATGTGACTAAACTTTTACAGCCTGGGACGGTTCCCACTGAACGCGTGTGGTGATTTTGCCTGTGTCTACGACAATCTTGCCGCCTGAAAGATCAATGGCGAAGAGATCGAGTGGTGCGGGAGCGGGACCTGCCACGTTCTGGCCGTTCCGAAGGTAGACCGAACCGTGACATGGGCAGTGAAACACGCCCGACTGTCCCTGGAACTCCTCGTCCGGCTTCCAGGGTACAGTGCAGCCCAGATGCTTGCATTTCCAGTAGAGCGCCAGCATGCCCTCAGGCACGTGCGACAGGTAGAATTTGCCCTCTCTGACGCGGAATACTGTTCCCTCCGGGTAATCAGCCACTGTGCCAGGAACCGTGACCTTACCGCCGAACGTGCCGACTTTGCGCGGGTAGAAATACTGGAGGAAGCCGCCGGCGAAGGTGCCCAACATCAAGAGCAGCGAGCCGAAAAGGCCCCATTTCATGACGTCGCGGCGCGTCTTGGGTGCGACCCGTCCGCCCGCTGTATCCTCGGGACGCCCCGTGCCTTCCACCCCGGTCCGTGGTGTTAGAGTTTCGCCTCTCTTATCAGCAATCTGCATCAGGTATTTCCTTTATTGACTAGCCTTCCTGGTTAGGCGGAAGGGCCCAGGGTGGGTAAAGGTCCATGCTAGGACCGCGCATAGCTGTACCGACAAAAGTCAGGACGAAATAGAGCGTCACAAACCCGGTGAACAATCCGATGATGATCTCAGTCTTGTCGATGCCCTTAAAGGCGGCCTTCAAAAGCACTACAAGCAAGATCGGGAAGATTATGAAGCACAGTATCGGAATACCCCAGCCAACAATGGCCTCAACCAGAACGCCCACTGCGTTGGCATGCCTGGCTTCCGGCGAATTGCCCCCAAGAAAGTCACCTGCAAGCTCTGTGAGGAACGACAGGAAGCCTGCTTGCCCGACGCGCGATACATCAGCAGTATCGAGCCATGCTGTGAAGTTGGACTTCAGCGGGAAGAACTTGTCAAGCGCGATGAGTGCCCCGGCAACTGCTGTAGTATATATCGCTGTGAACATCGCCACCTTGGGGCCGCGAGGACTGTACCACCATACACCGAGGCCTTTGGAGCCGCGGTCTACGTATGGTATCGCGGCAATCAAGACCAGCGCTAGGGTCGGCACAATCACGCCCGCCAGTGCGGGGTTCATGTGCAGCAACAGCTCTTGCAGGTTGAGGAAGTACCACGGGGCCTTTGACGGGTTCGGTGTCTTGTCCGGATTCGCCAATCCCAGGAAGGGACCATTGAAGAGTGTGGACAGGAGCACCATATTGATCGTGATAATAAGCGCGCCAAGGAACTCAATCACCACCAGATGAGGCCAGACCTGTACGGTTCCGGTTTCTTGTTCGGCTGGGGTTGTCGGGCGCGTGCGGGCGGGTGGGGTAAGCACCCTCGTCCCTTTTTGTACTGTTACGTTTGCCTCTTGTGTTACGCGGTCGCCGGTAGTTGCCATAGTGGTCTCCTATTTCTCCTTTCCAGCTGCCTTCTCGCCTGCCGAGCGGGTGTCGCCGTAATCGGTTATGCGAGAGGTGAAGGTCAGGCCGCGAGAGAAACCGTCCTTGCGGATCCTCCAGAAGTGGACCGCCAGGAAAATAGAGAGCAAGAGCGGCAAGGCTATGACGTGCAGGGTATAGAAGCGCAAGAGCGCATTCTGCCCCACAGTAAAGTCACCGATCAAGAAGAACTTCACGAGATCGCCCACAAACGGGGGAGGTGTGGAGCCGACCATGTTCACGCCTACTGTTACCGCCCAGAGGGAAAGTTGATCCCAGGGGAGCAGGTAGCCTGTGTAGCTCAGAAGGAAGGTAAGCACGAGGAGAATAACGCCCACCACCCAGTTGAACTGGCGTGGTGCGCGGAATGAGCCTGTATAGAATACGCGGCACATATGGAAGAACACCATAATTACCATGCCGTGTGCGGCCCACCTGTGCATGTTGCGGAGGAACCAACCAAAAGGCTGCTCGGTCTTGATGATGTTCATCGTCTGCCACGCCTGGTCAATGGACGGGATGTAGTAGAACATCAGCAGCACGCCGGTGAGGGTGAGCAGCAGGAACAGGAAGAACGAGATACCGCCCAGGCCAAAGGTGTACGTCATTTTGATGGCGTCTTGCCTGGTCCTGATCGGGTGCAAATGCAAGAACACACTGTTCATGACGGCGAGCGAGCGGCCACGAACAGAAGTCGGCCAACCGTTGCGAACGATTGAGCCGGAGATATCTTCCCGTGTGCGCTTGGCCGAGGCCCCGATCTTACTCAGCCGACCCCGCAATCCGCCCGGAAGTCGGTCCACGAGGTCTTTGGGACCGGGAACCGGCGGGATATTGTCCCGCAGAGAGCGACTAGCACGTGCCATTAAATCTCCTCCTCGTCTTCGTCCTTGGGTGATCGAATAGCGCCAATGCGGTCAATAATGACCAGCAAGAACAATGCTAATAACAGAGCGGGGAAGATTACAAACGGTTCCTGGTTCTCTGTGAGATTCATCCTGTCCTCCTACGCACGGTGGAGCAGCGGCATGGTCCGCAGTCAAAGTATTATATCTTACAAGACGTGCAGTGGCTAGCGTTTTTCCGACGAATCTTTACACATATTTGCTTAATATTTCATGTAAATCCGTTAATGTTGCGCTATCGCCGCCACGCCTGTGAAAACATATCGTTTGTACGGCTTGCGCGACGTTCAACCCTGGTGTCAGACGCGCTCGGCTACTCTGTGGTAGAGCCGGGCGGTCTGCTCGGCGCACCGTTGCCAGGTGAAATTGCGGCTGCGACTCAGCCCTGCTTTGCGCAACGCAGCACGAAGATCAGCGTTCAGCAAGAGTTGTTCCAGAGTTCTTGCCCAGTCGAACGGGTCATCAGGGTTAACGAGCAGCGCCGCTCCTCCGGTGACCTCAGCAACAGCCGGGGTGTTTGACGCAACAACCGGTGTGCCTGCTGCCATCGCTTCGAGCGGCGGCAGTCCGAAGCCTTCAATGCGCGACGGATAGCAGAGGGCGCTTGCGCCTGCAATAAGCTGGTGCTTCTCGCTGGAGGTTACATATCCCGTTAGCTCTATTCGACTATTATGTTTGGCGTCTATATAAGAAAAAAGTTCGGCGCGCGAATAGCCCTTCATACCTGGCGGTCTATCGCCGGTCAGGATAAGTCGTAGATCGGGTATGACGGGTGCGAGGATTGAGAAGGCGCGCAGAACCACTTCGATGTTCTTACGGCGCACCCATGGTCCCAGGCAGAGGATGTATGGCTTGTCGTCATTGTTCCTACGATACTGGTTTTCGGTTGCTTGAGCAGCCGCGCTGGGCTGGTCCATACCAGGATAGATGACGACGATTTTGCCTGAGTGCACACCGAAGAAAGTTTGAATGTCGTCTTTGGTGGCCTGCGAGTCGGCAATGATGGCCGTCGCTCTCCGCAGAACTGACGGCAAGATCGCCCGCGTTATTGCCAACCAGGCCGGATTATAGTCCGCAGGGTAGCGCATAAAGATCAGGTCGTGGACGGTAACAATCAGGCGCCCCGGCCCCCACAGCGGCCCAATATGCGACGTCGAATGCACAATGCCTGGTCGCGTGGCGAGTAGCCTCACCGGCAGAATGCCGTGCGTATAGACGGGCCACTCCTGTATTGTGCCGGGGATAGTGCGGTGTGGCCCCTGCGGCACGCAGGCGGGGCCATAGCAGATTAGGCGGATGCCAAGGCGGGCGCTATTACGGCGAAGTTCGTCTGCCAGGCGCGCAGAATAGATGCCTACACCTGTAGGATTCACTCCCGCATAGGTTGTATCAAGCGCTACGGGTAAGAGGCCCTGCTTACGCTTATTAGCGTTGCGTTCATGTGCGTCAGACGCACTCATGCCGCTTCTGGTGTAGCACTGAACCTGTAGCCGAGGCCCCGCTCGGTAAGTATGCGGACCGGCTGCTGGGGGTTGGCCTCCAGCTTTTCGCGCAGGCGGCGCACATATATACGCAGGTAATCGAGCTCGCCCAGATACTCCGGTCCCCATATCTTGGTGAGCAGGTGGTCGTGCAACAGGATTTGCCCCGCGTTACGCGTTAGCTGGTACAGCAATTTGTACTCGATAGGGGTGAGCTTTACCTGCTTATCATTCAGAAACACCTGGTGGGAAGCATAGTTGATCAGTAGACCGTTCGCCTCAAACTTCCCGCCGCCACTCATCGGCGGCAGCGACTGTGCCCTTCGTACAACGGCCTTTATGCGCGCTGAAAGTTCGAGATAACCGAAGGGCTTGGTGATATAGTCGTCGGCTCCCAGTTCCAGCCCCCGTACCTTGTCTATTTCCTCGCCGCGCGCCGATATCATCAACACCGGCACATCTGACCGCTCTCGAATCCAACGCAAGATCTCGAAGCCGTCTGTGTCGGGCAGGGCAATATCGAGCAACACCACGTCTGGATTTTCGCGTGAGAAAACAGTCATTGCCTGGCGGCCATCCTGGGCTGGCACCACGGCGGCCTCTGACCACTGTAGGCCGAAGGAGAGGGTTATGGCTTCCACTACATCCGGATCGTCATCAACGACGAGTATCTTCATTCTTGTGTCTCCAATTGTAGGCTGTCAGGCTCGATACCCTGCTCGCCTGCTTCGCAATCCTCGAATGGCAGCGTGAAATAGAATGTGCTGCCGCAACCGATCTTGCTGTAAACACCGATCTGGCCTCCATGTAGCTCCACAATCGAACGGGCGATTGCGAGACCGAGGCCGGTGCTTTCGGTTTTGCCTCCCCGCGGGAAGGCGGAGGCACCCTGGTAAAACTTCTCAAATACGTGATCCTGTTCGTAACTTGCGATTCCCGGTCCTTCGTCGCGCACGAAGACTTTTATCACACCGCCTCTAGGGGTCGCGCCAAGCACAATCTTGCTGCCCGACGGGCCATACTTATTCGCGTTCGATACCAGGTTAAGCAGCACCTGTTCTATTCGCCTGCGATCGGCGAGTGCATTTAACTTGTGCCATCGTGGCGAGCCGGCGACGGGCAAATCTATCTCCAGTTCTTGCTGGCGGGCTTCCAGCAGCGGCCGCACCTGTGTGGCGGTGTCGAGCACTACATCTCCCAGATTCAACGTTTGCAGGCTGAGCGACACGCGTCCGGCTCGTAGGCGGGCCATGTCCAGCAGTTCGTTGACAAGCGTGATGAGCCTGTCAGTGCTGCGTCCGATGTTGCTGAGAAGTTTGGACTCAACCGCATCGTCACTTTCTGCCTTGTGGCCCGCATTGGACAGCGCGCCAACACAGGTCTTGATGGATGTCAGCGGCGTTCGCAACTCGTGGGAAACCATTGAGAGCAGATCGCGCTCCAGCCTTTCCCTTTCCTCTGAGCGCACCGCCTTTTCGCGCTCCATATCATAGAGCCGTGCAAGGCGCACCGCGACCGCCATCTGCTGGCTTATCGCGGTAAGTAGGCTTACTTCAGACACACTGAAGGGGCGCTCGGCATAGCGACCTACGAAGAGCGCGCCAATCACTCGATCATTGAGCAGGAAAGGTACACACGCGATCGCACGTACTGTTGCACCGGGGCGTTCAAAGCCGGCGTAAAGCGGCGAATTGGGCTGCAATTCGCCATGCTCCGTATCCTGTATCAGGGCAGGGCTGCGACTTTCGACTGCATGCTTCAGCACATATCTTTCCTGAGCCGAGAGGGTTGGCGGGTTCGGATCACGGTCGGCGACTATGAGGAAACCGTCCTCCGACGGCACGCTACCTATGTACCCGTCAATAGTGTCGTTGTTCAAGTCGAAGAGTACCGCCAGGCCGCTATCAGCTTGAAGCGCCTCGCTTGAGACGGTCGCGACTGTGCGGAGAACGTGTTCCAGATCGGGCGAGCCTGAGAGGACCGTGTTGGTCAGATTATTCAAAAGGCGCAACTGGCTTGCCGCTTGCTCTTCAAGCTCGACCTTCTGTACTTCAGCTTCAACAGCGCGCTTCATGCCGACCGACATGAACATGACCATTGCCAGTGATGCAATCTGGACGATCAGTATCGGGAGTCTAATTGCCGCCACGGTTTCGGGGTGCACTACTGTGAGCATGATGTAGACGAGCGCGCAGAAGAGCACAAGCACCAGAGATCGTGATAACCCTATCCGAAGCGCAGCACCAATAACCAGGGCGTAATACAGAATGTTGAACGGGCTGATGAAGCCCCCTGTGAGCACAATGGCCGTAGAGGCCACCAGCCAATCCAGTAGGAAGAGTTGAAAACCTGGAGTGTGCCGCCAGGGGACGCCAAGCATCGTTATCACCACGAGGTTGTACGCAACGAGAGCAGCAGCGACCACTCGCGGGTCGGCAATATCGAAGAAGTATGGTCCTTCCGGCCTACCGTATCCGATGATACTCAGGATGGCGACGATAGCGACACCGAAGCCGCGGATGGCAGCGTCAAGACCATCAACACTCGGAACGCCATCGCGCGTGAAGAGAAGCCCCGATGCGCCCTGGAACCAGTGACGAACGGGCAGAGGCATGAATCGCGAGCGTGATCCTGTGTAGACATATTTCATGTTCAGCGCTCCCTTCTATGATACCTCTGTTACTTTATTATATGGTTGCCCTGCCGACTATGCAAGATTAATCACAATATCGGCTCTTGTACACTCACTTTACGCACCAGGTGGCTTGCAGGTGCAATGCAATATTAATCCCAATTCGCATTGACACCGGCAGGAGCCTATGATAGATTTCTTTATATGCAAACTTTTCTGATCGAGGCGCATCGCACCCTGTCTAATATGGTCGCGATATATGCGCTGCTTGTCGGCATCTGGGGCGTCATGAACTTCTTGCGGAAGATGCCCCCGGACGGCAACTATAACGGCGCGCTTGCCATCGGTGTGGGTCTGTTTGTGGTTGAAGGTATTCTCGGCGTGATTATGGTGCTCACCGGGTTGCAGCCGTCGCGAGGTATCCACTTCCTGTATGGCGTCGCCATTATGATTGTCATTCCGGGGATCTTTGCATTTACGCGTGGGAGCAACACCGTGCGCGACTCTATGCTCTATGGAGCGGGGATGATCTTCATCTGGGGGCTTGCCGAGCGGGCGGTTGAAACGGCCACGCCCTGAGATGAGTGAGCGCGCCTGGCTGGCCCGCTATGCTGCCCTGGGTCTGATCGTTCTTGGCGGGCTGGAGTGGTTGCTAGGCAGAGTAATCTCTCGCTTTGCGGCTATCCCTCCACTCGAAGGTGTTGGCCGCACTATCATCGAGACGCTTGGCCGCACAGGGCTTTTCCTGATTTCTACATCATTCTTGCTGGCTGCTGCGCTCTACACGCTGGCTGCGCTGAATCTTGGCGAGCATGCGAACCGCAGGCGACAGGTTGCCGATCTCGCACTTGCAATTTACCTCACCTTGTTTGGCGTTTTCACGGCAGCCCATGCGCTCCTGAGTGCTCTCGCGATATTCGCGGACGAAGCGTGGTTGAACGTCACGTTTAACATTCTCTCGGCTGTGGCGCTCTGGTGGGTCGCGTTGCGCTTTCTCTTATCGAGGCATCCGGCTGCTGAGACTGCTTCCATTGCTTCTAAGGAAACGATAGGGCTTGCGTCCAAGATAGGTGTCTTTCTGGTCGCGCTGGCCTACTCCGGATGGTACTACTCGATCCTTTATTCGTGGTTGAGCGAGCCTGGTTCCGCTGCGGGTGTCGGGGGTGCGGGTGACGCCTTACGCCTGGGCGAGCTTGCGGCCGCGCTGGCGCCGTTCCCTTTCTTCGTGGCGATTGCCATACCGGGCGGCGAGTGGCGGAGACCGCGCAGGTGGGTCCTGCCGATTGTGGCGTTGCTATTGTTTTCGGCCGGGAATATCGCGGATATGATTGCCGATCAGGGTTACACAGGAGTGTTCGCTATCTGGTCGGTGGGGTTCACGCTCTATCTCCCTTGGCCGCTGTATGCAGTTTCACTGGCGCTGTTTCTATATGCGCTGCAAACCTGTTTTGGTCGAAAGGGGGGGGCAGAAGCCGCTGCGTTTGCAAGTCCGAACACAGGCATGGGTCTGCTGCTGCTATTCTTCGCCGGGTTTTACCTGCAACTGACATTGCAGCATTTGCTCGCGCTCCTGGCGCTACTCCTGCTGACCGGTATCGCTCGCCCTTTCCGCACGGTTCGCACGACAGACGTCGTTATATCGACGCCTTCTGCCAGGGAGACAGGGACTTCTACCACTTGAAGTCGTCTACTTCTCTAACAGGTGGCTTTGGCTTTGGCCTGGGCTCATGTTCGGGTCGCGGTGGGGTGCTGTGAGTGTGTTGAGCCGGCATGGGCATGGGACGCACTTGTGATTGTCCACCCGGAATAATACGACGGCGTATGCCTGTCCAGAAGAACTCTTTGATGGGTTCGCCTTCGATGAAATGCTCGGCAACGATGCGCGAGAGCCGCCCGCGGTCGATCATCTGGTAGTAGATTGGGCCTGGATAGACTACCATCGTGGGGCCGGATTCACAGTGTGCCTGGCAACCGGTGGCTGCGACGCTTATTTCGTTATCCAGCCCATTGCGTACGACCTCAGCAGCCAGAAAATCGACAAGTGCCTGTGCCCCTTTTGGCCCGCAGTTCGGCCCACAGCAGAGGTAGGCTCGGAGTCTTGGCTTATCCATGGTGTATGGAAATGAGAAGTGAGAAACGAGAAGCTGCGTGCTGACGCAAGCTTTCATTTCTCACTTCTCATAACTTTCTCAGGCTAGCTCAGCGTTCAGCTTTGCCAGGGCCTCGCGTGAGGGGCGGATGCGCTCGGCAGGCAACTCTGCAAGAGGCGTCTGGTCTAGGCTCAACACGTCCTGGATCGTGCCGCGCTTCTCGTCAAAGTAGATCAATCCTGTAACGAAGTCCTGGTTCGACTCGGCTTCGAGCAGAAGCTTGATGGCCGACATCTTATCGGTAGGGTCGTATTCGCGATCTATCTTCTTGAGGCGGATGGCAGGGCCGCCGTGCATTTGCACAGTAATTTGCTCGCCGGGTTCGTAGTCAACGCTGATCTCATCATACTTTGGTATGAATGTGATGTCGTGCAGCGGCTCCTCGTTGGCCTTGCCGTATGGATAGCTCTTGGTCGACTCTTCGTGGTTGTTGAAAGTCACGCAAGGGCTGATTATATCGATAACAGCAGTGCCGTTAAAGCTGATCGCAGCTTTGAGCAGCTCGCGCACTTGCTTGGCATCGCCCGAGAAAGAACGAGCTACAAAGCCGCAATCGGCAGCAATGGCTTCAAGGCAGAGATCTATCGGAGGCAACTCGTTGACGCCTGCGTACTTCAACTTCTGCCCGACATCGGCAGTCGCGGAGAACTGCCCCTTGGTAAGGCCGTACACGCCGTTGTTCTCGATGATATAGACCATAGGCACGTTGCGGCGCAGCAGGTGCTTGTATTGCCCCAGGCCAATCGAGCCTGTGTCGCCGTCGCCGCTAACGGCGATCGGCACAAGACTGCGGTTAGCAAGGCTTGCACCTGTCACGACGGACGGCATGCGTCCATGAAGGGCGTTGAAGCCGTGCGATCTATTCAGGAAATATGCAGGCGACTTGCTTGAGCAGCCGATACCGCTCATTTTGATTACTTCGTAAGGCTTAAGAGAGAGTTCCCACGCGACTGAGATGATCTGGCTCGATATAGAATCGTGCCCGCAGCCCGAGCAGAGCGTGGAAGGGCGCCCTCTATAGTCTCCTTTTTCAAGGCCGATCAGGTTGACTTTGTCGCGACGGCCTTCAGTTTGGGTGGCTGTGGCTACCATTATTTGTTCTCCAGTTCCAGGATGCCGTTCCTGACATAGTTGGCGGTAAGTGGCAATCCATCCAGGTGAGCGAGCGAAAGGAGGTCCATGCTCCGGTCTGGGGCGTATAGCCTGATGAGGGAGCGCAACTGTGCTTCCATGCTCAACTCAACCACATAGAGCCGCTTGTGAGTATCGATAAACTCGCGAAGAGTATTCTCGAAGGGAAGGGCACGCACCCGGCAAAAGCTGGTCTCGATGCCCTGGGCACGCAATTGATCGCGAGCCTCGTCTATAGCGTCGTGGGTCGATCCATACGCGATGATGCCTATTTCGGCTCCCTCACGCCTGTCAACGACAGCCTTCGGGACTATTGTTCGGGCAGTCTCGTGCTTCTTTTCGAGGCGCTTGAGGTTTTGCTCCCAGTCGTCCGGGCGCTCGCTATAAACTGCTTGCGTATTATGACCCGTCCCGCGGGTGAAATAGGCCGAATTGGGATGCTTATTGCCCGGGAGGGTGCGATAAGGAATACCATCGCCATCCACGTCTTCGAAGCGTCCCCACTGGCCGTTAAGGTTGTCGAGATCTTCCTTTGTAAGTACCTTACCCCGGTCCAGAGGCTGGTCGGGATATTCGAACGGCTCTGTCATCCATGAATTCATACCGAGATCGAGATCACTCAGCACAAATACGGGCGTTTGCAGGCGCTCTGCAAGGTCGAAGGCCCGCCAGCCGAACTCGAAGCATTCTTTCATGTTGCCCGGCAGCAGCACCACATGGCGTGTGTCTCCATGTCCCAGGAAGTATACAGGCAGCAGGTCTGCTTGCGAGGTACGCGTTGGCAGACCTGTGCTTGGACCAACCCGCTGAATGTCCCAGATTACGCCGGGAATCTCAGCGAAGTAGCCCATACCCGCGAACTCGGTCATGAGAGATATACCTGGGCCGGATGTGGCTGTCATCGAGCGTGCGCCTGCCCACCCCGCGCCCAGGACCATACCGATAGCTGCAAGCTCGTCCTCGGCCTGTACGATGGCATAATCGTTCACTCCGTCCTGTGCCGGCCGGAGTTTTGGCAAGTAGGCGTTGAGGCCGTCAACAAGGCTGGTGGAAGGCGTAATGGGGTACCATGCGGCAAATGTAACGCCGCCAAAGATGGCACCAAGCGCACCTGCTGTATTGCCGTCGATCATGATCAGGCCGTTAGTTCCGTCCATGCGCTCAATCCGGTACGGGTCTGACTTGACGAGGTTGGCGGCTGCCCATTCCATTGTGCTTAGCACCACGTTCATGTTCATGTCAACAGGCTTTACCTTGCCCTTGAAGTGATACATCAGACCGTCGCGAAGCTCGTCTACTTCAAATCCGAGCAGGTGCGCCAGCGCGCCTACATAGACCATATTGCGAACATGATCGCGCAGCTTGGGATCGATTTCCGCCTGCTTCATTATTTCCTTTGCCGGCACCGCGTACATGGTCACGTCAGCGCGGGGGCTTGCAAAGTTAATGTCGTCCGGATAAATGCAGACGCCGCCGGGCACAAGGTTCGCCAGGTCTTCCTCTGCTGTGGCAGGGTTGAAGGCGACCAGGATCTCCGACGACTCGCGGCGGGCTGTGTAACCGTCCTTGTTCAGCCGAATAATGTACCAGGTTGGCAAACCCGATATGTTAGATGGGAAGAGGTTCTTAGGGTTGACGGGAATACCCATCTTGAACGCAGCCCGCACCAACAAGCCGTTCGCGGTCTGGCTACCGGATCCGTTCACGGTTGCAACCACAATCGAAAAATCGTTTACTGTCCCCGGACGGTCGGTCGAACCAGTCTCGTCCGGTTTCTCCAGCACGTCTAACGTGCTCATGGCGTTTCCTCCAACTTGTTATTTCTTACCACGAAACCCGTCACTTTGTCACAAACGTGACGGTCACCGTCTTCTGCTCCATTGTCGGAGCCACCGGCCTCTATAACTATTAGCCTGGCGTGAGTTCGTCGCGTGGGTCGATCATTTCTTCGCCGATCTTGGTGCTGCCGTCTTCGTTCCCCTGAGCATCCTCATTGTCCTCCCCCACAAGATCTGCGGGACCGGCCATAGGGGGGACGTTAGGAACGACTTCATCGTCTGTTGCACCGAGATGCTTGCCGCGCTCCGATGCCGCTACCGGCTCCATAGGCGCCTGGCGGTAGTCACCCTGGTGAGTTATGAATTCTTGATTCAACTCCTCACGAACGTACTTATCCTGTTTCTCGGGGGACTGCGGCGTCCCCTCCTGGTTGTCCTGGGCCACTGAATTGCTCCTCCTGAATTAAGTTAGACGCGCAATGGTCGCGGCTCGTGATGTACAGCGAATGACCCGCCATCGGGCCACCTTATCCTTAGTATAGCACAACGGTCGCCGTAAGAAGTTGCTCTGGCGCAATGTAGCCAGGGGTGATGCAAAGTCGGTATGCAGCGTGCCCTCTCGGCGGTGTCATTCTGAACAGAGTGAAGAATCACTACCCCGGGCAGATTGCTATGGAGGTTGATTCTTCACTTCGTTCAGAATGACAAACTCTGGGTGCTGGTCGATTTGCCACCATTTCTGACTTTCCATCAGCCCTGGCAATGTAGCAGGGTGTTACACCCGGTAGAAAAGGATAAGCGGACGGCAGCGTGAAAGCTGCCGTCCGCTTATCTTGCATGCGTTACCTATTAGATTTCTTCGACGTCGATCTGGGCGCGCTGAAGCTTGCCGCTATAGTCGATATAGAGGGTCTTCCACTCGGTGAAGACATCAAGCCCGGCCTGGCCTGCTTCACGGTGTCCGTTACCGGTTCCACGCGTGCCGCCAAACGGTAGCTGAATCTCCGCCCCAATTGTGCCTGCGTTGACATAAAGTATGCCGGTCGTGATGTCGCGCATGGCCTGGAAGGCATTGTTGACATTGTCGGTGAAGATTGAGGAAGAGAGGCCATACTTGGTGTTGTTGTTTACCTCAATGGCCTCTTCCAGACTGTCGACAGGAATAAGCCCCGTGACCGGGCCGAAGATTTCTTCCTGCGCGATCATGTCGTTCCACTTCAGGCCGGTGAAGAGGGTAGGCTGGTAGAAACTACCCTTCGATAGATCTCCGTTGTCGGCGATCTCGCCGCCGATAACGATCTCGCTGCCCTGCTTCTTGCCGTCCTGCACCATCTCATGGATACGCTTGACCTGCGCCTTGTTGACTACGGGACCGATATCGGTCTTCGGATCGAGTCCGTCACCGAGACGGAACTTGCTGATGCGGTTGACGAGCCGGTCCTGCAGCTCCTTGTAGACGCCACGCTGTACGATAACGCGCGAGGCTGCGGTGCAGCGCTGGCCCGTGGTGCCAAATGCGCTCCAGAGAATGCCCTCAACTGCCAGATCAAGGTTGGCATCATCGAGCACGATTATGGCATTCTTGCCGCCCAGCTCCAGCGACACACGCTTGAGAGTCTTTGCTCCTTCAATTGCGACCTGCTGTCCTGCCGCCGTCGAGCCGGTGAAGGAGATCAGCGATACGTGTGGGTTGTGGATAATGGCCTCGCCCACGCTGCCGCCCGGTCCCAGCACGACGTTAACGACACCCTCAGGGAGACCTGCTTCAGCGAGAATCTTCACAAGCTCAATGGCGAGAAGGGGAGTGTCGGAGGCAGGCTTGAATACCACGGTGTTGCCTGCTATGAGGGCGGGCATCAATTTCCAGGAGGGGATAGCAATGGGGAAATTCCAGGGTGTGATCGCACCAACAACGCCAATGGGGTCGCGGACGGCCATGGCGAACTTGTTAGGAAGCTCAGAGGGAGTGACTTCGCCAAGAAGGCGGCGTCCTTCGCCTGCCATGTAGAAGGTCATGTCGATGGCTTCTTGCACATCGCCGCGAGCCTCGGCAAGCACTTTGCCCATCTCCTGTGTCATCAGCCGGGCAAGGTCCTCTTTGCGCTCGACAAGCAATTGAGCACACCGAAATAGGATTTCACCCCGCCTGGGGGCCGGTGTCAGCCGCCAATGCTTGAAGGCCTTCTCGGCGGTCTCCACTGCTTTATCAACGTCAGAGGCATTCGAAATAGTCATTACACCGAGCAGCTCGTCCGTCGCGGGGTTGCGGCTCTCAAAGGTCTTGCCTGTTGAGCCTTCGACCCACTTGCCGCCGATGAAGTTCTTTACGAGATCGGGTGCGAAAGTCGCTTTCTCTTTGCTGCCCGCTTTGTGGGCCTCTTCCGCATACTCCGCCTGCTGCACACGAGGGTCGCCGGGACCGGCTACAGACTTGTCCATCTACGTGCTCCTTTCTCCCCATTGAGACAATCACAATTGAATATTTGGGCTCCGGCAAACTGCCAGACATCACGACAAGTGTAGCACAGAGGCAAGGGTGGGTCAAGGAAGTTCGCACGGCGTGGCGTGGTACCGAACGTTCCTTGTTGAACATGTTGGCCCGCCTGCGCTCTCACTTATACTCGGGTGAAATCAGGCTTTGGTCCGCAATGGCCGCGTCGGTAGGCCACCTGGAACCTTCTCATCAATTTTGGGCGTCCTATCCTTGCTGCTCCAGATGTTGTCAAACTTTAGCTTCAGCGCGCTGTAAAGCGTATAGAACAGCGTTAGGAAGTAGACCGCAATAATGCCCATAGTTGTCATGTCGAGCGGATTTGCTCTTGTCCAACCCCACATGAAGAACCCGACGAAGTACGCGGCTACGCCACCTGTGCAGAAAAGCACCGTGCGGTTCGCGTTGGTGTAGAGCGCAACGGGTGGTGTCAAAGCCACGAGCCATATCAAGTACCAGGGCTGGAACCAGAGGGTGGCAAACGCCAGATAAACAAAGATCATTTCGTAAAACGCGCCAAGAGTACGAGAGACAAGCGCCTGTCGCTCAGAGATTGTGTTTGCGTTGCCCTTGAGGAATACGAACAACGTGAGGCCGATTATGGTTATGGCAACGATTGCGAGAGCCGCATTGCGCGCGATACCCTGGGCTTCGGTGATGCTGATGTGCAGATGCGTTTGAAGCAGCAAGTATGATAGTGTGGGCAATGATGTCGTAAAGAGCGTTTGCCTGCCGAGCGCACCAATTGTCTTGGTACCCTCCCAGAAAGGGAGATAGAAAATAACAGCCAGCGCAAGTGACAGCAAACCACCTATGGCCAGGGTTGTGAGCACAGCCCGGTTCGAGAGCGGAGCGCGCCATGGCTGGCTTCCAATTGTTGTACTGATCGACATGGCCCGCGTCTTTCCCAACATTCGCGCACTTAGGGTATTCCACCGGGAGCGGCTAATATAGGGAGGCATATTCAGGTTGAGCCTGTCCCTCCAGATTGCTGTCATAGCGATAGGCACAAGCAGCAAGGGAATGAACTTGGCTAGCACCCCAAGCATCAGTGCCGGAAGCACGGCGATACGTTGTCCGCGTACAAACAGGTAGACGGCCAGCAGTACAAAGGTGACCATCACAATGTCGTTATGGCCGTTACCCGCCACCTCGAAGAGGACGAGGGGGTTCCAGGCGAAGAAGAGCGTGCCTCTTAATGCCCAGTCGGGCTTCAGACTACGAAGTATGAAGTAAGTAAGTACGGTGCTTGCTATGTAGAAGATCGCGACCAATGCTTTGAAGTAGAGCAGGTTATTCCAGAGGTTGTCACCCGCAAGCCAACCAGGAATCGCAGCGAATACCTCCCACACAGGCCCATACGGCGAGCCTTCCCCGTTCCAGGCAACAAAGCGTTGGAGGGGATCCTGATTAAACGTGCCGGGAAAGGTCGTGAACGGGCTAAGGGCATAATGTGAAGTAATGCGCGCCCGGAAAATCTGGTCGAAGATGTCGGCGGCTGTTATCGGGTACATGAAGAAGAGGCAGCCTGTGAAGAGTGCTGAGCCCCCGCCTATGATAGCAAGAGCAGTACGTCGAAAAGCTGCCGACACTCTCACGCCCGATGGGCATATTCGGAATGCCAGATAGTAAGCGGCGAATAGCACAAGCCAGGTTATTATCCACCCGTTTGCTGCCTGAATAGTGCCCCCGGTAATCTTCCCCAGTTCCAGTAGTGGCGTTTGGTAGAGGTCTGCAAGCGGATAGGGGCGTGTCAAACCAAAATAGTAGGCGAGCGCCGAAATGGCACCGAGCAGCACAATAGGAGCGAGCAACAACCAGTTGTCACGACGCTGTAGTTTACTGCTCGAACGCCGCACAGGAAGGGAACGACTCATCACGGATGCGTCTGGCACGTCAACTGAGTTAATCATGCTTCATGATGGTCATACTAAGACTTCTTCCCTGCATAACTTCATGTACTCCAACGTCCCGCCGTCAAACCAAGGAGTCATCATTAAGCAGTAAGCAAGCGCGAAATCAAGGACTGCGGCCCCCATCCGTTCTGCGGCAGGTACATGAAGACACCACCGTAACAATATATACGATCGACGGAACAGCATTAATATACCACTATTAAACCAAAAAGAAACCTGACAGGTGTCAGGTTTCTTATAATTCAGGCTACTTATACAACTGAAGAGTGGTGAGAGTTCGAGATCCATATCAATTCTATTAGCTAACATGATTAGGTTAGAACCATGTTGCCTTATTTTGGCAGGTATCACTCTTCCCTTAGAACCTACTGCCGCAGGTTCGCCCCCGAAGGAGGGGAAGGTAAGTTGACCTGGGATCGTGAGCGGTGTGAGGGCGAACCCTCGAGCGCTCAACAAACTCCCTAGAAAGGAGGTGATCCAGCCGCAGCTTCCGCTACGGCTACCTTGTTACGACTTCGTCCCAATCACCAACCCCACCCTCGACGGCTGCCCCCCTTGCGGGTTGGCCCACCGGCTTCAGGTGTTGCCGGCTTTCGTGACGTGACGGGCGGTGTGTACAAGGCCCGGGAACATATTCACCGCAGTACTGCTGACCTGCGGTTACTAGCGACTCCGGCTTCACGTGGGCGGGTTGCAGCCCACGATCCGAACTGAGACCGGGTTTCTTGGGATTCGCTCCGCCTTACGGCTTGGCTACCCATTGTCCCGGCCATTGTAGCGTGCGTGTCGCCCAGGATGTAAGGGCCATGCGGACTTGACGTCGTCCCCACCTTCCTCCGGTTTGCGAC
>JBDTQH010000012.1:0-134044 GCA_039932335.1 Chloroflexota bacterium | reverse complement strand
TTCTTGACCATCGCTGCCATCCTTCTCTGGCTCTAGTTTGCAGATAAGACCTAGTCGCGTTCTACTTCTAACTAAAGGGCATTGACTGCATATTGCCTCTTTTCTGCGACTAACCCCTTTGCCTCGCTTCCGATTATTCCGGCTGCTCTTCGGGATGATGAGGAGATTTTCCACCAGAAGTGTAGGAGACCATCTATGTTGCGAGCTATCTCTCGAATTGTGGCCGCACCTGAACCGCGCAGCAGCCGGCATCGAATCATTCCTACCGGCGATCAGCGCGAGGCATCAAAGAAACGACTCATCTTAAGGCAGCTTGCAGTCCCTTTGTGTCTGCTATTGCCTATCATAACAGCGATATTACTTGCGCCTCTCGCAGCCGCAGAAGCAGAACTTCCTGTCGGTTTTGCCGAAACACGAGTAGCGACCGGCCTCCAAAGCCCTGATCGCATCGCTATTGCACCTGACGGTAGGATATTTGTCGCTGAACAGCGAGGGCGTGTGCGTGTCGTCAGGAACGATGTGTTATTGTCGGCACCGTTCGCGACTGTGAACGTGGACTACTCCGGTGAGAGAGGATTGGTCGGTCTTACTATCGATCCAAATTATATGACCAACCATTACATCTACGTTTATTACACTGCCACAACTCCGGCTGTGCATAACCGGATTACGCGTTTTACAGCGAATGGGGATGTGGCGGTCCCTGGTAGCGAAACAGCCATTTTTGAACTTGACAATCTAGTACCCAACTTTATCTTCCACAACGCGGGTGCCTTGAACTTTGGTCGGGATGGTAAGCTCTACGTAGCTGTAGGCGATAACGGCCCCACCCATGACCCGCAGACGCTTACAACACTGTTCGGAAAAGTGTTGCGTATCAATGCGGACGGCACCATTCCAACAGATAATCCTTTCTACAACCAGGCCTCAGGCAAGAACCGAGCTATCTGGGCATATGGTTTGCGCAATCCTTTTAGCTTTGCAATTCAGCCTGGCACAGGCAGGATGTTCATCAATGACGTTGGCGAGAACACATGGGAAGAGATAAACGACGGGCAGCGCGGCGCAAATTACGGGTGGCGGCTTACAGAGGGTCCAACCGGCGACCCCAGGTTCTTAAGCCCTGCTTTCTACTATCACCACGGCACAGGAAACACAATGGGCTGTGCGGTCACGGGTGGTACGTTCTATAATCCGGCGACCAACCAATTCCCGGCATCGTACATTGGAAAGTACTTCTTCATGGACTACTGCAATGGGTGGATAAGGGTGCTGGACCCCGATCATCCGGACCCTACCCACCCGGAGAGTGCGCCCGTTTTTGCCGGTGGGACCGGGAACAAAATAGCTTACCCGGTCGACCTCGAAGTAGCATCAGATGGCAGCCTCTATTACCTTAGCAGGGGCGGGAACAGCGAAATAGACCCCACTAGCGGATCGCTGTACAAGGTGCGCTATACGGGCAGTCAGGCGCCAAATATCGTCATACAACCCACCAGTCAGACAATAACTGTGGGCGATCCTGTAACCTTTACCATCGAAGCGTCCGGCGCGCAGCCGCTGACCTATAGATGGCAGAGGAACGGTGTCAACATCTCAGGCGCTACCTCACCCAGCTACACTATTCCATCGGTGACAATGGCGGATAACAACGCCAGGTTCCGCTGTATCGTGACAAATACCTATGGAAGCGTAACCAGCAGCGAGGCCGTTCTTACGGTAACGACAAATCACCACCCTACGGGCACTATTACCGCGCCGATCAGTGGCACACTGTACACAGCGGGCGAGACTATCCAGTATGCCGGAACAGGCACGGACCCTGAGGATGGTACGCTGCCGGCCAGCGCGTTCACATGGCAAGTGGATTTCTATCACTGCACGCAGCCCAACGTTTGCCACACCCATCCCTTTAGACCACCCATTAGCGGCAGTCGGACCGGGCAATTTACCATTCCGACGAGCGGGGAGACCTCCCCTGATGTGTGGTATCGCATTGTGCTAACTGTAAGGGACTCAGGTGGTTTTACAAATACCTCCTATCGTGACATACATCCGCACCTTTCGACTATTACACTTGCGACCAATCCAACGGGGCTTCAGATCACACTGGACGGCCAGCCAAGTGCGGGGCCGCTGTCGGTCCGTAGCGTGGTGGGTATGGACAGGATCATCGGTGCAGTATCACCACAGACCTATAATGGCGTCACATATCAGTTTGTCTCATGGTCGGATGGGGGCGCTGCTACCCATACGATCACGGTCCCGACGAACAATACCACTTACACGGCTAACTACCAACCCATAGGAGGTGCTACTCCTACGTCAACTGCCACTCGCACTGCAACACGCACAGCCACAGTGACGGCCACAGCCACTGCTACCGCCACACACTTAGCAACGTCTACTGCCACCGCTACAGCAGCGGCCACAAATACGGCGGTTTCCGGCACAGCGACGCCCACAGCCACAGGAACAGCCACAACTGCAACTACGGCTGTGGCTACCGCAACATCGCCACCTCCTAGCCTTACCGGCACCAGTGTTTCTTCGACCTCTACCGCCACGGCAACAGCAGGGTCGGCAACAGCTACACCAACAGCCTGCAACATCGAGTTCCAGGACGTGCTGCCAGACAATACCTTCTACCCCTTCATCAAGTGCCTTGCCTGCCGCAACATTATCAACGGCTACCCTTGTGGCGGCACAGGGGAGCCTTGCAACTCCAACAACGACCCTTATTTCAGGCCCGGTAACTCCGTCAGCCGTGGTCAACTGGCTAAGATCGCGGCCCAGTCAGCAGGGTTCAATGAGCCTGTTACCGGCCAGACCTTCGAGGATGTAGTGCCGGGTTCGACCTTCTACGATTTCATAGAGCGCCTTGCAGCTCGCGGTGTAATGGGCGGCTATCCTTGTGGCGTAGACCCCAATGAGCCATGTGTTGGCCCGGAGAACAGGCCGTACTTCAGGCCGGCAACTTCGGCCACACGTGGTCAGCTAGCCAAGATCGTGACCAATGCAGCCGGGTTCTCCGATCCCGCACCTGCCACCTATACCTTCACAGACGTACCGCCAGGCTCGACATTCCACGTGTACGTGGAGAGGCTGTTGTTCAACAGGCCAGGTGCTATGAACGGTTACCCGTGCGGAGTAGATCCGACCGAGCCGTGCGACAGCCAGAGCAGGCCGTATTTCCGGCCAAACAATCCAGTGTCGCGCGGGCAGGCCTCCAAGATAGTGGCCAACACCTTCTTCCCTGGCTGCCAGACACCTACCCAAAAGTAGCCAAAACCTACTACCCAGCGAAAAGGCCGCACCTGTTGAAGGTACGGCCTTTTGCTTGTGACCTGCGGAAAGGGCGCTACGGTGCGCAAGTGAGCAGGAAAGGCAATAGCTAATTGCTCCTCGACAGGAAGCCCACGTGGTGGGATACGTAGCCAACGTTGCGTCGAGTTCAGCGCCCAGCACCCCTAAGGACAAATAGGAGGGCCATGTGCAACGTCCCTTTCCTCCACACTCGCCATCAACAGGTCGCTTACCTTGAGATCAGTAATGGCCCGGCAATAGCGTGTAACAATGACCTCACGCGGCCCACCCTTCATAGCATCAGGACCCGCTGTCACGCGTGCCGCCAACCCCATAACCATTGCGATTAGACCCAGCGGCAGAAGCATCGCTAGGCGATACTCATACCAGCATTGCTCGAAAGAATAATTGCTCACGCCGTTTTCCAGCAGGATCTTGTGGTACGAGCGCAGGAGCCTCAGATCGTGCTCACGTCGAGCGTTGGGGTGGAGATTGCCACCTAAGAACCGGGCGACGTCGATAACACCACGACCAAGCGTCGCTACTTGCCAATCGACAACAGCAATCGAGCCATCATGTCCAGCACCTACAAAGAACAGGTTCTCCGCGTGGTAGTCGTTGTGGATGAGCGTGCGAGGACCATCCATGTATAGATATGTGCTGATGCGGCCTAGATGCCGGTGGAGGTCGTCACTAAGCGGAACGATTTGCTCGGCCAGGGAGTCGCTGATGATGGAAAGGAAAGGAGCCCACGACAGGTCAAAAGTCGCCTGCACCTGGGAGGCCGCGAGGAATCCGCGCATTTCCAACCAATCCTGTCCATCAAGGAGAGGGTGTTGCCACCACTGTGCATGAAATGACGCGATCCCAATCACCGCGAGTTCAGCGTCCGCCACGGAACAATCCTCCACCGCGCTCCCGTTCCGGGCGTAAGAAAGGTCTTCCAGGAGAAGCAACGAGAGACCCTCCTCCGGATCAACGGCGCTGAAGTAGCAGCGGGGCGTGCGAAGGAGGGACTGCGGCGCGATCTGTTCGTAGAAGCGCATCTCGCGCTCATAGAAGCCCATAGAATGAAGGGGGCCACGCATCTGCGGGTTAGGGGCCGAAAACTTCGCGATGAGCGAGCGCGGGCCTGCCGCGTCTGGGCGGCTATAGACGAGGCTTAAGCGAACAAGCTGCCCGGTCATGCCTTTGCCCGGCCCAAGCATCTCTGTTGTGAATGAAAGGACGCTAGTCTGATTAAGCACGCCCCTCTCCTGAAGTATGGATGTGAGCCATTCTACGGTTATGCCATTATGATGAGTTGGGAAATCCATGTAGTAACCTCCCCAGCGTTTGTATGGCCCGATTCATACAATGAAAAGCAGGGCCTGATATGCGTAAGTGCGAAAACTTGACTTGACGCAATTGTAACGTTACTAACGTTAGTTGTCAAGATGGAACTGTACAGCAAACACCAGAACCTCTTCCCAAAAAGCCAAAGCTTTGGCGTTCACGGATTAGAAAGACCACAAAAATACTTGGAACGATGCCATAGTAGTTATACGTACATACCTATGATCAAGAAATGCTATCCGCTGACTGCATCTTGCTTATCGGGGATATAAAGTTCGAACTTGGCGAGCATGAGGTCGCCGCCAGGCTATTTGGGGCGGCGGAAGAGCTGCTTGACAGCCTGGGCACCCAATTAGCCGATGTCCAACGCGACTATTACGAGAGCAGCATTCTGACTTCTATGCGTGACAAGTTAGAGAGCCGCCTATGGAAAGCCGGACGATACTTGGACAGAGAGACGGCCATTCCGGTGACTCAAGCAAGCGTGCCAGGCAATGTGGGTGTGGACGAGGCAACCGAGGATACGGCAGCGTCAAGCGGCACCGGGCAGTAGCGCACTCATCAGAGCCAGACGATTATCAGCGTAAGCACGAGCATGGTCACGACCCACAGTATGCTCAGCCTGCTGAAGTTATTGAGGGCAAGATTTACCAGTTGCTGCTTTGCACGGTATATATCCGAGACCTCAATAATCTGGTTGGCGTAGTCGTGCAATATCTCGTTCGGTTGGAGGCGCTGCAGCCTGTTCAGGTAGGCATCCTCATCGACTCTTCCCTCGACTGAGTATCGCTCAACAAGCATTAGCGGGAACAACATACCGGGCGCTGTGGTGTCGGGCCGGACCGAGTTCGGGCGAGCCTGGTACACTTTGGTGGCTGTGTAGATTACGTAGAAAGCCATCAGCAGGTAAACCACGATGAGGAGCACTCCCGCTCCCTTCAACAGGCGCTGCCACACATCCTGTGTAGTTGCACCTATGGCACTGGAGGCCAGGATGCCGAGGGCGGCAGTCAGCAGCGCGACGGAAGACAACAGATTGTTAGCTTTCTGGTCTAGCGTCTTCGTCAGGTCTTGCACGTTGGAGAACACTTCCCTGGCAAAGCTAATTCTCGCCTCTGCAAGAGCATCGTCGGACGCATTCGGCAGTTTTCCAACGTCACTATCCGGCGGTTCCGTGGCACTTTGATTCACCATGAGTCAGCTACCCTCGCTTTAGAAGTATGTGCATTCTGATAATGTTGGTGAGTTCTAGCGACTATTATAGCAGGGGCAATAAATCCAGGTGGTTGAGACCCTTCACAGAGCTATTGTGGGGACTTATCGCGCACGTTCTTTGGGGAGTCTGTATGAGTAGCAAATGCTTACTCAAGACTGACGGATACTCCGTTACGTTTGAGTTACTTGAGCTAAGAACGTCTGATATGGACGTTCGGACTATTATTGAGTTCAAGCTGGACCAGCGTCTTGGCAACGTTGCTTTGGCGACTCCCCCTGCATGGATATTTGTCAAAGATCTGGAACGTCTGTCATCCTACCTTGAAGAGCACCTCACGCGCTTATCGCTTAACAACGACACTGAGTCCGACGTCTTCACCAATAGCGACCTAGATTTTACAGCCCAAGCTTTCTCCGGAGAAGTACGGTCCGACAGTGATGGCGAATTTTCGATTCAGTTTATGGTAAATGTAGGGCGGACGGAAGATGGGCGGTCCCATACCTACATTGGGGCAACCTCTGAAATTACCGTTGAGAATGCTAACAGCTTTGTGGCATCGTTGCGTGCGAGATTGGGCAGTCTTTCGCAGACCATCTAGCGCCTATATGCTGCCCGGAGTGCACGCCGGATACCGACTTTGCATCAGCCTTGTGCCGCTCACTGAGTGATCTTGCCAATTAAGTACTAAGGTGAAATACTGCTATCCCGCGCCCTTGTGTATGCGGAAAGCTAGATCAGTAGCGATTATTATACTAATCAGTGATGTGCACAGAGTGCCAGCCACCATAAAATATAAAGCATGGGGCAGTGAAACAAGCAGCGATCCGCTTGGATAGGCCAAGATTAGATTGGTACCTACGAAACCCAAGTAGCCGGAAATGATCCAGCCAACTACATTGCTAGCGTACCACCAGTTGCCGCTGAGAAGCCCTCCCAATGCCTCTTTTTGGATTATTGCAAAGACGAGCCCACCAATCCCCAGTATTGGCAGCGCAATTAGCTGGTTGGATCCAATGATATTGTCGAGAACTAAACCGTCCAGGATTGCCACGGCTAAATAAAGAATCACAACGGTTAACCAGGCTAAAGTAGTACCGATTAGAGTCCGTTGGAGCCAAAGCGAAGGATGACTGTACTGTAACCAATCCCGAAGTAGACGTGATTGTACCCAACCCATAGTGAACCCAACAGGTAGTCCCGCTAAGACAAGTGAAATGCCAGCAGTGAAAACGGAACCCAAGGCGATTACTGCCCACCCAACTGCTGCCCCAGCTATACTCATCGCTATCCAGGCTATCCAAAACGAAACTAACTTCAAGTTATTCGATGGATAGACTAAAGCGATGCGATTCTGCTTCATTTGTCCCCCCTGTTACGTGCCAGATCATCTAGCCATAACGGTTTGTACATGGTCGCATACCAATATCAATCACTACATGTATACATCTTGTAGGTGTGAGCAGTTGGCCTTCCACCGAAAAGTTGAACGCACAATACACCCTGCCCACGATACAGCAGCCATCTTGTGAACCCCATCCACAAACCTCACCCAGCCGCCGACGATGCCGACCCACGCACACGCTCCGACAACGCCCATACACCGCCCGAGATAAGCGAATGGCCTCCAAGCACAATGGGCAGCGCAGCGGTCGATACCGCTTCCGTCAATTCTCTGATCCACGGATCAGATACCTCCTCCGGGAGCAGCGCGTCGGAGGCGAAGCGGTCGGCGCGTGAGGGTGACAGCCTGCGGTGAGCGAACAGCACTCTTGTGTCGAGGAATACAGCATCGGCAGTCTGCTGAAAGGCCGACATAAGACCGCCTGTACCCGCGAGGTCAACATACAGGCCCAGCAGCGAGCGCACTTCGCCACGCTCTTCTCTACCGCTGGCACGCATGCCCCGCTCCTCCGAGAAAATACGTGTCTGGCAGGGCAGATTGGTCTCCAGCCTCCTCCACGTCCAACTACTGACCCTGCCCGCCAGCAACACCTGAGCACGGCGCGTAGTCATCACCCTGTATGCCCCCTGCAGCGCGGCCACTAGCGCAGGCATCACAGACGGCACTTGCTCCAGCATTGCGGCCAGGTGCGGCCCCACAAGGCCCTTGAGCGGTGGAGATTGGGTAGCGAGCCACAACGTAACAAGGTCGGTGGGAGTATCGATGTCAAAATTGGTGGCGAGCGTCCTCGGCGTGGTGGCATGGGGTAGGCCGCCTCGATAATGCAGAAGCCACGCCAGATCGTTATCGTTCTTGGGCAGCGCTATCCTGTCCAGGGTCGATGCCGGGTAGAATGCGGCCAGGTCAGCCGAGAAGAGATTGTTCGACACCACGCACTCGCCCGCCCCACTCACCGTCAGCGCGAGGTCGGCAAAGGTAGCGGCCGAGGCAAGAGGCGTAGAGCCTCCACCACTGTACACCACACGCTCAAGCCCATACTTTCGGCAGACTTCACGCAGGTTCTCCCCGAAGTTGAACGGCTCTATCCGGGCGGGCATAACCGTCAAAGGCACGTCAAGAGGTAGCTTCCGGGCAGCAGCCGCCAGCGACTCATCCTCGGCCACTAAGATTGCAGCGGCGAAGGACCGGGACGACGTTGCGGTGAGCAGAAGATCGAGCGCCGCCGCGTGCTGCGCTTCAACCACCAGCCTCTCCAGCCTGGAGGCCAAAGACAAAACCCCACCCTGGAATACAACCAGGGTGGGGCGAATGTGCTTCATAGAGAAGTGTTAACCTGTGGACGAAGCGGCACAGCGTAAGCCAGCTGCTAAGCTAGCTCGGGTTGGAGCAGGCCGTAATTGCCGTCTGCCCGGCGGTAGAGGACATTGACGCGCTCTTCGCCTGCATTATAGAAAACAAAGAAGCTATGGCCAAGCAGTTCCATCTGCTCGATCGCCTCCTCAGGATACATCGGCTGGACCGCGAAGCGCTTGGTTCGCACGATTTCACCAAGCTCATCGTCAAGGGCAGCGCCGTCACGATCGGCCGGAGTGGCGGTAGCAACAGGCTCCATATCAGCAGCACCGGCAACAACAGACGTTTGCGCCAGCACATCAGCCGACGATTTGCCAATACCTTGCTTTCCCTTCTTCCTCTGGTAGAAGCGGCCCTTGAATCGCTCGATCTGCCTGGACAGGCGGTCCATCGCCTGGTCAACCGCGGTAAGCAGGTCCGCATTGCGTACTTCCGAGCGAATGAGGCTATTATTGCGCGTGCGCAACGTTAACTGAACAGCATACTGAAGACGTTGAGCGTTGAAGTGTGTCGGCTCCTGACTGAGTATCACTTCGCACGAGTCGACACTATCCATCTGACGGGTCAGCCGCTCCATGCGTTTGCGTATTTGGCTGTCCAGATCGGCTGGGAGTTTGAAGTTCTTGGGGCGAATAGTAACTTCCATTGACTTCCTCCTACAAAATCAGGACTGAAGGGTAGATGAGCACCGGCGGGCCAGTCGTTGCGAGCGAAAACCCTGCATTAGTCCATATGGCTCAACCCTACTTCAGCCCTGTGATGTGCGCGTGGAGGGAGTCGAACCCCCGGCACAAGGTTTAGGAAACCTCTGCTCTATCCTCTGAGCTACACGCGCAAAGCGCTCCTGTTCAGCCCAATTATACCGGATGCTCGCACGCAGTGACAAGACGCACCCGCCGCCGCACGCGCTCATATCTGTAGCACGCCGGGCCAAAACATGGTTCTGCATCTTTGCTGTCTATGCAACCAGGGGGGTTGACAGGAGCTGCTACCCGGCGGCAGCTTTGGCCTTTACGGGCCGGACATCGCCCGTAATTAGCGTGCGCGTCCGCAGATTAAACTCTTGCCCTGCCGAGAGCACATATACCTGCAAGGAGCCAACCGAAATAGCTTCCCCTGTGTGCGCGCGAGGCGCGGTATTCAACAGGGACGTTGAGGCATCCAGGAAGTAGACCACACCGGAGCCGGCAACCAACGAATGCCCATCCCCATCAACGAGCAGGCAGGTGTTTTCATCAACGCCCAGCCCCATCGAGGCAGGGTGTTCTGCCACCACAGCCGAGAGCCGCGGGAAGCGCCCTCTCGCCCCAAAATGGGTGTCAATGATCACGTCATCCCCTGCCCAGGCAAGGCCGGTCGAGAGTTGCACCATCCCCTTGCGAAGCTCGCCGCTGCCGCCGCCCGCCACAATCATGGGCCGCCCCATCGCTGTTGCGCCCGCGCTCGTGCCCGCAACGACGGCCCCTCTTCTGTATGCTTCGCGTATCGCCTCTTCGGTGGGTGTGCGGTCGAGAGCCTGGGTCAGTGCATACTGGTCGCCGCCCGTAATAAAGATCCCCGCCGCGTTGCGTATCAGATCAACATAGTGGCCCCTTAATGCTTCGTCTCTGCTTCGTATCAAGGGTGCATGTATACGGTCGCGAGCCACGCCCAGCCGCATATATATGTTGATGTAGTCGTTTGTGAGGATCTCCGGGTGCCGAGTCGCCGAACTGATCAACACGATGTCGCGAAGCTCAGTGTTTGCCTCTGCTCTATCGGCCAACTGCAAAAAGAGGCGCGCCAACCGCCCTTCGGGGTCCAACCTGTCCGCCCCGCCAATAACCATAAGATAACCAGGCGTCCGCCAGGCACCGCCGATTTGATGTTCGTCCTTACTCATGAGTATTTTGCCGCGTGATCCGGCGCCATTTCTAGTCGACAATACTGTTCACCAACTTGTTCATATGTTACAGGCAAACGGCAATCTGCGCGTGCCGTTTCTGCCATGATCATATATATGGCAAGGTGCTTGCCAACACAAAGCTAGCACGAACACCCATCACTCAACGCCCTTTTGCACACATTGGTATACGGAGCTGGATACTTCGGCAGCACGAACCCCGGTAACAGAGCGCCACTGTCTACGCTTCATGTTTCTTCCATGCTTATGCCGTATCTAGCTGTGTCCGTCAGGCTCACCATCCTGGCGGACGAGGTCTGCTACCGCGCTCTTTCTTGGCGTATTGCGCTGAGTGCTGCCTGCCACCGGGCTTGCAGGGCCTCCTGCACCATTGGAACTGCCAACGTTATCGAACGCCCCGCCCACCATCGCTATCTCGCCGCCTGTATCGTTGCGTGCCCCCTGTATTTGTGATCCAGGCTCGGGCACCGGGCACCAGAATGCATCGCTCTGCTCGATGCTGGCAGCCTGCCCGGCTTTCTTCACCTGCTCGATAACCTGATCAACGCTGTCAATGAACAGCACCACCATATCCCCCGGCCGTGCCATCTGCAGCGCCTGGTTGACCGACTCCGTCTCGTCAAGGATAATCGAAACCGGCAGCGAAGGGCGTGTCCTGCGTATTGTTTCGGCGATGAGATCGGCTATCTCGCCCCTCTCGCGCCCGCGCAAATCGTTGTCTTCGCGCACAATTACCCAGTCGAAAGTGTTGGCGGCAACTACCGCAAGCTCCTGTATATCCGCGTCACGGCGGTCGCCGGGAGCTGCCACCACGCCGATCTTGCGGCGCGGCTTCATTTGCTGCAGCGCAGCCTGGATAGCCTTGAGTGCGTGCGGGTTGTGCCCGTAGTCAACAATAACGTTGGCCTGCCCAAGGGAAAACATGTTAAAGCGGCCCGGCGCGCTCTTCTCGTCGGTCTGGAATGTTCGCAAGCCCAGACTGATCGACTCCAGAGGCACTCCCGCTCCCCAGCAGGCGGCTGCGGCTGCAAGCGCGTTCTGAATCTGGAACGGGATAAGGCCGTTGTAGGTCGCCGGTATGTCAGCTGCCCGGACAAGCACCTTTTCATCGGAGCCTTGCGCGAGCACAAGATCGCCGTTGCGGAAGAAAGCCGCCTTGCCGCCGCCCGCAAGATGCAGCGCGAGCGCTCTTGCCGAGCGGTTCATGCCGAAGAAGATGACCTGCCCGGGGCACATCTCAGCCATCTCTACAGTCAACGGATCATCGGCGTTCAGCACGCCGTAGCCATCCGCAGCTACGCTTTCAATCACCACCTGCTTCACGCGGGCCAATCTCTCAGGCGTTTCGATGCCTTCTATGCCAAGATGGTCCGCAGCGATATTCAGGGCCACGCCCACCAGCGCCTTGTCGAAGGCCAGTCCTGAGCGCAGTATGCCGCCGCGCGCCGTTTCAAGCACCGCGACTTCCACCAATGGGTGCTGCAAGACAGCTTCAGCGCTTCGCGGTCCTGCACAATCGCCTTTCACGCGACGCACACCGCCAAAGTAGATGCCGTCCGTTGTGGTCATGCCCACGTACTTCTTCATTGTAGAATAGATATGGGCGATCATGCGGGTCACAGTGGTCTTGCCGTTCGTGCCCGTCACCGCGATGAGAGGTACTCGCGCCGACGTCTTATCAGGGAAAAGCTGGTCGATAATAGCCTCCCCGACAGGCCGCGATTTGCCTTCAGACGGGTAAACATGCATGCGCAGTCCAGGCGCGGCGTTCACCTCGACAATACCGCCGCCTTGCTCTTCCAGAGGCCGCCTGATGCTCTGGCACACCACGTCAATGCCCGCGATATCCAGGCCGACCGTCTTTGCCGCGAGCACGGCTATCGCTGCATTATCCGGGTGGACGATGTCTGTGACATCGGTGGCGGTGCCGCCCGTGGACAGATTAGAATTATCACGCAGCAGAACCACCTGCCCGGCCGGAGGAACGCTGTCCCAGGTTAGGCCCTGCTTGGCAAGCGTCAGGTCTGCGGCAGCATCAATCTTGATACGTGTAAGGGCTGAGCCGTGACCATGTCCGCGACGTGGATCGTCGTTCACCATCTTTACGAGGTTGCTGATTGAGTGGCGTCCGTCGGCAACCACCTGCGCGGGCCGTCGCTCGGCAGCAGCGACCAGTTTGCCGCCTACTACGAGCATGCGGAAATCCGGCCCTTTCAGGAACCTCTCCACGATGACCCTGTGTGAGAACTCTTGCGCGAGAGCGAAGGCGGTTCGTACTTGCTCCTCCGTAGATAAGTCTACGCTGACGGCTTTGCCCTGGTTGCCATCATATGGCTTCAGCACAACAGGGCCGTCAAGATCCTGAGCAGCCTCCCATGCTTCGTCCTCTGTCGAAACTACCACGCCGCGCGGCACAGGCACACCAACCTTATTCAAAAGCTCTTTGGTGAGGTCTTTGTCAGAGGCGATCTCAACCCCTATATTAGAGGTGTTTGAGGTCTCTGATGCCTGGATGCGGCGCGCGTGGAGGCCGTGCCCCAACTGGACAAGCGACTCTTCGTTCAATCGCATCCACGGGATGCCGCGCTTTTTCGCCGCATCAACTATGGCCTGCGTAGAAGGGCCGAGCACGTTGTCTTCAACCGTTTCGCGAACATCAGCTATACGCTCTGCCAGGTCGAAATCGAGCGGCACACCTTCGGCTAGCTTTTCGGCCATCTCGACCGCGAGGCTCACACACATTTTGGCGGCTTCAGGGTCCTTGTAGTCGACCACGATTCGATACTCGCCATAGTGCTCGGTGCCGCGCGTCCGCCCGAACCCGACGTCCATACCTGCCAGCGACTCCAGTTCAAGGATCATGTGCTCGATGATGTGCCCCATATATGTACCGAGGCGCAGCCGCTCAAGAAAGCCGCCCGGCCTGCCCTCGGAGCACCTGTGCTCCCAGAGAGATGGTATCGCTTCTACGAGGCGTTCGGTGAACCCCGGCAGCTTTGTCGAGGGAAGCTCTTCGTATTTCCCTATGTCGGCAAGTATCTCCAGTACAGGGCGATAGGCCCAGATGTTCGGGCCTGAGAGCACTTTGATGCGTTTTACATCTATTTCGGACATGATCCACCCCTATGGTCATATAAGTGTGCGAGGTCTCGTGTCGATTGCGGTGACGCATCACGAATCTACTTCGTTTACAGAACGGCAAATATGTATAGCTAATATTGTACTATAGCTGTGAGGCAGAGTAAAGTTTGAGCTGGTTGCAGCCAGGGCTGATGCAAAGTTGGAAATGCTGGTGAACTGGCCACCACGTGTACTTTGTCATTCTGAATACCGTACTAACTAAGATGTGTCATATACGAGCGCCCCGCCAGGCAGTGTCATTCTGAGCGCAGCGAAGAATCCGTTCGGTAGAAATTAGTATGGAGGTTGATTCTTCACTCCGTTCAGAATGGCAAAAGGGAGGGGAGGTGGCGTCACTGACATTATTTTGTTAGCGACGCACTCAGAATGACACCGCCCAGAGGGCACGCTGCATACCGACTTTGCATCACCACTGTAGTTGCAGCGTCCGTACGGAATATTCGTGCCCCCTGTACTCAATCTTCATCGCTCTAATCGGGCTGGCACATCCTCTGCTTCTGTCTGTGGGTAGAGAATAACCATGCCGCTCCACTAATCGGGGCGAGTTCACAATGGAGGAGATCGCGATGAAGGTTGAGATACTATACTGCCAGGAGTGAAACTACGGCTCGCGTGCCGCCAGGTTGGCGGAGGAATTGATAAATGAGTTCGGAGATAAGCTGGACAGCATTACGCTGGTGAGAGGCGCAGGAGGGCGGTTTGAGGTAACCGTTGACGGCTCCGTAGTCTTCTCTAAAGCACAAGAGCGTCGCCACCCACGACCGGGCGAGGTCATCGAAACGATCAATACACGTCAAGCCAGCGGCCGGGACATAGGCAAGATGGCGCAGTAACCGTACCACGTAGGGGTCAGGAACGACAGCAGACCGCCGACCGCGTTGTCAGTTGTCAGTTGTCCGTTTGTGCCGGATACTCTTGCCTCAGCACCCGGCAAACCTCAAAAACCTCAGCGCCTCTGCTGTGAATACGTAAGTCCTGACCCCTGGCCCTGACCCCTACGTAGTACGCAGTACGCAGTACGCTACGTAGTTCGCAGTAACCGCGCCACCTCTCGGAAGGATGGGCGCTTGCCATACATCAGCACGCCGACTCTGTATATCTTGGCCGCGATCCATGTCAGGAAGAGGGCACCCGCCGCGAGCAAGACGATCGACAGCACCACCTCCCAGAGAGCAGGGTTCGAGAGCGCGACCCTGATAAACATCAGCATGGGCGTAAAGAACGGTATGAACGAGAGCCACCGGACAAATTCCGCATCAGGGTTACCGAGCGCATAGATCGACACAAGGTACACGCCCACCATAACGATTGTCAGGGGGCCTGTTACACTGTTCACGTCCTCCGATCTGCTGACAAGAGAACCCAACCCCGCATAAAGGGCCGCGAAAAGAAGGTAGCCGAGCACGAAGAAAATAAGGAAGGCAAACAGCGTCCCGGCGGGAACCGACGCTACATCAAGGCCCGTCCCCCCGGTGCTCCCTCCGGAGCCGCTAAACAACAGTACAACCAGGCCCGCCACAACCCACAATCCATACTGAGTCAGACCTGCTAGCCCCACACCCAGCACTTTGCCAAGTAGCAAATCCAGCGGCCGCACAGCCGTCACCAGTATTTCCATTATGCGGCTGCTTTTCTCCTCAACAACGCCCATCGCTACCTGGATGCCGTACATCAAAATTGTCACATATAGCAGGATGAGCAGTACATACACCAGTGCTACAGATTGGAAGTATGTCTTTTCGTCCTTCAGCGTGCCGCCAACGATAGGCTCTATGCGTAACTGCGGGGGAGTAAACAGCGTCTGTGCCTGTGCCGGACTAATACCGAGCGCAGCCAACTTGGCCTGTATGCTCGCGCCGCTCAACAGCGCGGTCAACTGCGTGCTGGTCGTAGTGCCCGGCCTGTCTTTGGCGTGAAATGTGTAAGTTGCATTGTCCGCGTTGTCGCCATTTACCACCACATAAGCATCCAGCTTCCCATCCGTGATCCTCTGGCTCAGCACCGTCTGGTCCTCTGTATCGGCCTTACTGAAATTGAGGCCCGTCGAAATAGAGGGTACGTTCTGCTGGCTGCTCGGTGCCGGAGTGGGGGTAGGGCTGGTCTGGACAGGCAAGTATGGGAATATGATATTACGCGGATCAACCACCGCAACCCTGGTTGCCGACTGGTTATCCAGAAGGTTGAGAAAGGTCGGGAGGAAAGCAAGCGCCACAATGCCAAACACACCAAGCACAGTGCCTATGATGAATCCGGGAACTCTGACGCGCTGGAGATACTCACGCTTTACTACCAGGCGAATGTGGTTAAAGTTCATGGGTTACCCCTCCGTCAGCACTTTTGCACCCGGTAAGGTGCCTTCTTGCGCCAACTGCTCGACTGCTTGCGGATCGGCGGCTTGCACTGCCGAGATGAAAATTTCTTGAAGGCTAGGTTCGGCAAGCTCAAAGCGACGAACGTCAGTTGGGCCATACTTTATCGCCTGGGCAAGTAGCTGGTCGGGCTTAACACCATCTGTCATCTCGAAACGCACGCTGTCAGCACGCTGCTCATGCACCAGGAGATGCAAAGGAGCCAGCGATTCCATGAAAGTCCCCAGGTTTGGCGGCTGGCCGTCGGCCGGCATAAACGCCAGCTCAACCATCTTACGCCCGCTCCGCTGCTTCAGGTCAGAAAGCAAGCCGGACATCAGGAGCCGTCCCCTGTGGATCATGGCGACATGGTCGCAGATTTCCTCAACTTGCTCCAATCTGTGGCTGGAAAAGACAATTGTTCGTCCCTCGGCCTGGCGCTGGAATAGAGTGTCTCGCAGCACCTCCGTATTGATAGGGTCAAGGCCGGAGAACGGCTCGTCCATCAACATCAGGTCAGGCTCGTGAAGAATAGCAGCGAGCACCTGCACCTTTTGCTGGTTACCCTTGGAAAGCTCCTCCACCTTGCGATTCCAGGCATCCCCTAGACCCAGCTTTTCCAACCATTCGTGAGCGCGGCGGTTTGCTTCCGCGCCAGGTATGCCATAGAGACCGGACAAGAAAACAAGCTCGTCGCCCACCTTCATCCTGGTGTAGAGGCCGCGCTCCTCAGGCAAATAGCCGAAATTGCTGCGATCTACCTTCACAGCAGGCTGCCCGTTCCAGGTAATAGTACCGGCATCGGGCGACAGAATGTTCAATATCATGCGCAGAGTCGTGGTTTTGCCGGCCCCGTTCGCGCCTAGCAAGCCGAACATCGACCCGCGTGGAACGACAAAGCTAAGATCGTCCACAGCAACGATCTTCTGGAACTCTTTGCGAACGCCTTTCAGCACCAACCCCGTATTATTTGTTTTATCGATAGCCAATTTTGATCTCCTTCGGAAGATAGTCGTGAAGAAGGCAGTTACCACAGTTATAACACTAATAGTCATAAAGAGGCCATGTTGAACGAACCACGATAGCACAACGCCCGATATTTGTGCGAGAACAAAGCGGGTGAAACGGCCATTTTGTAGTACAATAGACTCTAAGTGACGCCCATATTTCCTCGGCGCACTAATCGTCATTGGAGATCGGAGATACCTACTATGTCTGCTCCTGGCTTGCTCGGGGTGTTCGCCCACCCGGACGACGAACAATTAATGAGTGGTGTTTATGCGCAGGCAGCGCTTGACGGTATACCAACCGGGCTTATTTGCGCCACGCGCGGGGAGCTAGGCGAAATCGCCCACCCCGACCTTGCGACGCCCGAGAACCTGGGCCAGGTGCGCGAGCATGAGCTTCGAGCGGCCTGCACGGTTCTTGGCATAAAGTACCTCTGGTTCCTCGATTACCGCGATTCAGGCATGGCCGGCACCGAGGGCAACGAAGACCCTGCATCATTCTCTCGGGCCAACGAGGAAGAAGTTGTCGGCAAAATAGTGAAGCTTGTACGCGAATTCAAGCCCGCAGTTATGGTCACCTTCGACCCCACCGGCGGCTACGGCCACCCCGACCATATCGCGATATACAGGGCGGCGACGGCAGCCTTCCACGCGGCAGGCGACCCGGCCCAGTACCCCGACGCGGGTGCACCCTGGCAGCCCGCGCGCCTCTTCTACGCAGGATTCCCACGGAGCCAGACTTCGCGCTTTGGTGAAGTCTTGAAGGAGCTAGGTGAGGACAGCGGTCTGGCCGACTTCGCGGAAGGCGCCTTCGGTCTCGACGATGCTACCGTCACGCACAAGATAAGTGTGGACGGCTGGCTCGCCGTAAAGGAGAAGAGCCTGCTGCAGCACCGCACGCAGCACAACCCCGACAACATCCTCAATAAGCTACCCCCGGAGTGGATGCAGACTATGCGCTCCACCGAACACTACGCGCTGGCGGCAGGCACACCCATGCCGCCAGGTGACACCTCTCAGGACAATCTTTTCGCGGGCCTGCCGGATAGTAAAGAGTAACATTGCGGCGAATTGGTATTGCAGGTTATAGGGCCGGATAGCCCAGACGCATTGTAGAAAACAGGAGTACCACTATGTGCGGAGGAGTAATTTTCCCATACAGGAAAGAATACAGGGAGATGCTTGCTCAGTTTTACACCCCGGCAGAACTGGAGCAGTTTGAAGCGACAGGCGAAGTGAAATCGCTTTACTGGCAGCGTGGCGAGCCTGTGCTGCCTGTGCTCGCTGCTGGGCCGGACGAAGATAGCGACGCGCAGGAACCTGCGCCGCGCCTTCTGCGATGGGGTAACCGTGACAAAGAAGCGCCTTTCCCTAAAACAGGCTGGGCGCGTATGGAAAGCATCGATGAGGGCAAATGGCGCCATCTCAAGCCAAAGCCGGCGCTGATCCCGGTCGAGTTCGGCGTAGAGAAAGGCAAGTGGTTCAACATCGAGACGGGCATTGCAGGTCTGATCGTCCAGAAGGACGGGGAAGAAAGAATCTACATGCTGACCCGTGAAGCGAACCCTGAATTCCTCGACCACACCCACCACGAACGTATGCCTGTTCTCGTAAATCAAGCAGATATTCCCTGGTTATCCGGTGACCCTGTTGGCACGATTTCTGCCAACCAATCCTCCTTCCCAATCAACGACTAAAAGGCGGTAAATTAGTATGGCCGGTTCCGAAAATGACAAGAAACCTGAACTCCACACGACTAAACCTAAGGGACGCAAGCCACTAACCGAGAGCGCAGCGACTTTACAGGAAAAGAACAAGAAGCTCACTCCAAACAAGACGCTCAATCAGGCAACCCGTATGGGCGCGCCTACTGAAGATGAGGCGCTACTACGAAAGCCGGCGGATGAACCCGCCGATTTTACCCGCTCCGACACATGGCGTGTGTTGCGGATAATGGGCGAATTCGTAAGCGGCTTCGATACGCTGGCCAGTCTTGGCGCGGCGGTCACCATTTTCGGGTCGGCGCGCGTCCCCGCCACTGATCCTACCTATCAGGATGCCGTCCGCCTCACAAGCAAGCTGGCAGAGGAAGGATTCGCCATCATAACAGGTGGCGGCCCCGGTATCATGGAGGCCGCTAACAAAGGCGCCAAAGAGAGCGGAGGCGTGTCGGTAGGGTGCAACATAGAACTGCCCTTCGAGCAGGGAACGAATGCCTATGTAGATGTCTCCGTAAACTTCCGCTACTTCTTCGTACGCAAGACCATGTTCGTGAAGTATTCAGAAGCCTTCGTAATCTTCCCTGGCGGCTTCGGCACGATGGACGAATTGTTCGAGGCGCTCACTCTCATACAAACCGGCAAGGTCCGCAACTTCCCTATAATTCTCTTCGGCACAAAGTACTGGGGCGGCCTCATAGACTGGATCAAGAATACCATGCTGGTCGAGAAGAAGATTTCTCCAACTGATTTGGACCTGCTGGTCGTGACGGACTCCGTCGAGGAAGCCTGCCAGCGGATTATTGATTGCTTCAACGATCAGTGCTGGCAAGCTGAGGACTCATCTGAGGCGGGCAAGATCCAGGCCGAACTACTCGATGACCCAGGCGAGCTACACCCGCCCAACGGCAATGGAGTCGATATGGCCGCACAGGCCAGGGCCGACGTCGACTAATCCTGACCTTCATAGCATTAAGAGAAACTCCCCTCAGCAGGGGAGTTTCTCTTGCTTATCGTTCCTAATGGATAAGTTGCCTTGCGCTTATGATTGATTTTTCCACCGGCCCCAGTAGAAGCTGCGAGCGAGACCCTGGTTGCCGATCTACGCTGGGCCGTGGATCGGCTGTAGTAGTGGCCGTCTTCATCGCATCTGAATATGCAAGCCAGGCAGACGAAGGGACGCCATTGGGCCACAATCCATAGCCGTCAGTACGATAGCGATCCGTCGTGTAAACCATGATACCCGCGACGTAGGGGTACTTCCGTGCCGTATCGACGGCATCCCGTAGAAACTGTGCTCTTTGCTCCTCGGTGAGCGTATACGCTTTATTTGGCGGCCCCGGCACAGCCCATCCAAATTCGGTGAGATATATAGGCTTGGGAAAGCCTCGCTGTTCAAGGATTGCGTGCAGCTCCGTAAAAGAACGCACATAGCTGTCTTGAAGTGAAGTGTTCGCAGGTCCGCGCTCCTGGGAGTAACCATGCACTGCGAGGGCATCCATGTAAGGTCCCGCTCCCACGTCAAGCATAGCGCTCAGGAACTCAGGGTAATTACGGTGGATGGAGCCTCCCAACACAATAGCATCTGGATCGGCGGCATGAATAGCTACATATGCGCGCTTTAGCATTTCCGTATAGAGCGCCGGATTGGGTGATGGCTTCCAGAAATCAGAGTGCGAAGGCTCGTTCCATATCTCCCAAATCATGCCCGGCCTGTTCGCGTAACGACCAGCCAGCATGCCCATAAAGTTGGCATAATCAGACATGTCCGTTGGCGGGTTATAGCCGCTGGTGTCAGGAGGTCGTGCCCATTCAGGGGTCTCGCCCACAGTGATTACTGGCTTAATGCCCGCAGCATCGAGCAGGGACAGAATAGCGTCCAGTTTGTCGAGATACTGGTATGAACCCTTTTTCACTTCAATGCTAGACCAGTTAAGGTCAAAGCGAGCAACGGTCACGCCCGCATCGCGGAGCATATTAATCTCGCCCTGTGCCTCCGCCAGCGAATGCCACATGAAGTGTGTAGCCGAACCGTATAGCTGTAGGCGACGTGGATAGGCGTTGGTTGAATGCGCCTCCATACCGATATTCAGGAGCAGCAGCAGGACGGCGGAAGCGCTTATAATGCAGGACCTGTTCACAATTTTGCGCCCTTCTTTCTATCGAGTGGGCGGCCTGGTACCTGGTGTTGCAGCTCGATGGTACAGCCAAGTGTGCCTGTAAAGGCTGGAAGTGCTCCAGCGAAGAGGACTACTTCTTGAATAGAATGTGCTCCTCTTAGAACCATATTAACCATATACCGTTGCCCTGTCAAACCTAACGAACCCAGCCTGACGCCAAGCCGCATCCGGCTTCGGGCGCATACCAGCGCTGAACTAAGTTGCTTAGGCCAAGCAAAAAGAAGGCCGGATGCCAAAAACATCCCGCCTTCTTGCACGCGTATACCCGCCGGTCTATTTAGTCGGGGTGGCAGGATTCGAACCTGCGACTCCTTCGTCCCGAACGAAGTGCGCTACCGGGCTGCGCTACACCCCGACGACACTGAATTATAACAGAGCGGACCTTGAGTGTCAAAGAACTAACCTAGGTAACTGTTCAGAACAAGAGTAGCGGGGGTGCAGGGGCGAAGCCCATGACGGGGCTGGGGGTGTCCCCACTCTTCCCTTCTTTTTAGACTCCCCTCCCATGTGTGGGAGGGGTTGGGGGAGGGCCTTCCCTTAGCGAAATGTTAGATTGCTCCGCCCTAAATCTGAACATTTACTAACCCAGCCCCAGTATATCCAACACAAGCTCAGGCGATGTACGCTGGACAGATGTGCGGTCGATCTGCAAGAAGGCTTGCACTACTTGAGGGTCAAAGTGCGTGCCCGAAAGCGACTTGATATGAGCCATTACGCGCTCCTCAGACCAGGCCCTTCGGTAGGGGCGATCCGATCGCAGAGCATCATAAACATCCACGATGGCAAAGATCCGTGCCGCCAGCGGTATTTGCTCGCCCTTTAGTCCGCGTGGATAACCGGTCCCATCCCACTTCTCATGGTGATTGTACGGTATATCCAGGGCGTGGTGCAGGAAAGATATGGGTGAAAGAAGCTCAAAGGCGTAGACAGGGTGCAGCCTCATGATTGCCCATTCATCATCATTGAGCGGTCCGGGCTTCAAGAGTATCGCATCAGGAATGCCCATCTTGCCAATATCGTGCAGGAGCGCGCCCCGACGGATGTGCACCATGTCGGCTTCGTCAAGGTTCATCGAGCGCGCCAGCCGCATTGTCATGTCGGTCACGCGCTGCGTGTGGCCTTCCGTCTCATGATCGCGGAGATCGAGGGCGTGCGACCAGCCTTCCAGGGTGGTGTCATATGCCAGCGACAATTCCAGGTTGTATCGCTGAAGGTCCTGGAACAACAACGCGTTGTCCACGGCGATGGCTGTTTGTCCCGCCAGCGTTTCCAGGAAGTCGAGCCACTCGGAGGGCGGGTTGAGCGGCGAGCGGTGGAATACCTCCAGCACGCCGCCTACCTTGCCCTTCGCGATCAGCGGGACGGCATAGTAAGCGAGGAAATCTTCTCCATCCACAAATTGTATATCCTGCGTATCGGCCAGCGCGGAAAGGTTCGGCACCGCGATCACACGCCTGTCAAGCGCTGCGCGACCCGCGGGGCCTCGTCCAAGACCTGAGCGCGATCGCGCTGTGACAGACGAGCGGAAGCCGCGCCCGGCAGCATATTCGAGGCTGCCCGTCTTAGGATTGAGCAAAAGCACATCAGCTGCGTCCACACCAAGCTGCTGGACAACCTGTCCCAGGATTATATCGAGGGTGATCAGCAAATCGAAGCTGGAGGTAATAGCATTGTCTATGCTTCTCAGTGCCCCCAGGTGCTCAAATTGACGCCGGATTTCGTCCTGTGCCTGCCTTCGCTCTGTTATATCCTGCACCATTGCAATAGTGTAGCGCGGATTGCCGCGCGCATCTTGCAGCAGCGAAACCAGCAGATTCACCCACACAATGGTGCCATCTTTGCGCAGATAACGTTTCTCCATTGCATAATAACTGCGCTTACCTTCAATAAGCTCCCTGAAGTAATCTACGTTCTGATCTATGTCTTGCGGACAAGTTATATCTGCGAATCTGAGCTCTTTCAGTTCGTCACCGGTGTAACCCACAAGGTCCTGAAATGCACGGTTACTCTGCACGATCTTACCGCTGAGGTCGGATAGCCCAATTGCCAGTGCGGTCCCCTCAAAGACAGCACGAAAACGCTGTTCACTCTCACGCAGGGCATCCTCTGCTAGCTTGCGCTCCAGGGCATTGACAAAGATCTCACCCACGATATTGAACAGCATGACTGTCTCATGCGAACGCGCAGGGGCATCGGTCACGAAATCGAAACCAAGGAAGCCTACCAGCGCCTTGTTGTATATCATCGGTACGGCGATTACAGATTTGTTGGACAGTGAACTGTAAAACGCCTTCTCAGCAGCCGCCTCAAAAGGTAGCGCGCCAACATCCGGCAGATGAACAAGCTCGCCATTTTGCAGCCTATTGAACAGCCAGGGTAGAGAAGTCGAGGGCATATTCTGTGCGACCCCCATCAATGGCACAATGCCGCCTACCGACCATTCGTAGCTACAGTTGAAAGTGGTCGACCAGGCGTCTGTGCGCAAGAAAACATAACTGCGGTCAACACCTGCAAAAGTGGCGACAGCGTGGAGGGCCTGCCGTATTCCGTCGTCGATATCTGCGGGATCAAGGTTGATAAAGTTCGTGGAAATAGCCATTACCAAACGCTCGAACTCAATCTGGTAGCGCAAGGCTTCTTCGGCTTTGGCTCGCTCGGCCAGACGCTGGCTCACTTCCTTGTAAAGCTGCTCATTCTCTTTGTTGCGTCGGGTCAGGGTGCGCGATGCGCCGCGAACCAACGTGAAAAGCGACCCGTACAGCCCGACAAACCCAAGCGCAAGTGCAAGCCAGATGAAGTTGCGCATTTCGGCGTTGCTCTGGTCTACCTCCACCAGATCGTGGTAGACCTCGAAAACGGCCAGGTTTTGATCTGAGCCTGCGGGGCGCAGCGGTACATAAAGCTCAAGAAGACGGTCGAATTTCCCTTGCTCAAACTTGTTCTCTTCGGCATCAAGATGGGACACAGCTTTGTGTACCTTACCGGAGAACGCCTCTATAAGATCATCTTCGACCTCGAATTTCTGGCCGATCAACTGAGGCTCATCCGAATAGAGCAGTGTCCCGTCCTTACCCCAGATCTTAATTCGCACCACGTGATCACGCATCATAGTGGAGCGAATCAGCGTGTCAATCTCGTTGAATCGTGGAGTACCCGGCTTCAGTGGGCCGGCAAGATCGGCGGCGGTGAACATGGGGGCGAGGAATATGCTCACCTGCCCCGCCGCTCGATCCCCTTCCTGCCGGAGGGCTGTGTCCTCTAGCCGGTTCTGGATTCCCCATGCAAGTGCCAACCCCAGCACCGCCAGCAGCACAAAGCTTACCACCGAGAAGGTAGTAAGGAGGTTGGGTTGGTAGCGGCGGAGGTTCCTCATGCTTGTGCCGTAAGCACGTAAAAGCAAGGCACAACTAAAAGCGATCCTTTCAGTGTTGCCTTGCTTCTACTGTTAGATTTACCTACTGAATAGGGCGCGTAAATTGAGCCAACCACAGGCTCTCCTCCAACCAGTAACACCCTGCACTAATATTGTGGTCCGTTACATGAGCGCTAAAGAACCTGCATGTTATGTTGCCGCTTATGTGAGGCTCACGGTGTCGCCAACCTGTGTGTTAGTGCCGGCAATCGTGCCCTCCGGAAGCTCAATCGCCATCTTCGCGCCGCGGACGATGCGCCCCACCCTCCACGGTTTGATACCCTTGTACATGAACACTATTCTTCCTTCCTTGTTCAGGAAGAGAATGTCCAGAGGGTAGCGCATGAAGAACATGTGAATAGAGCCGCATGGATCTATCACAAGCCCGCCACCCTCCGGAAGTGGAGGCGACATCATCAGGCCGCGCCCCCGCGCCAGAAAATTATCGGCCTTGGTTGCGCTTGTGGCTATCGAGGTGCCACGAGTCGTGTTAACAATCATCATAATACCGGCATCACAATACGGGCTTAACTACTCAGCTACCTCTCTACCACCGTCATAACTAGCTGCCAAACGCGGCAAGCATTTTGGGCACAGCCGGACCCAGAATTACGATGTAGGTCGCCGGGAAGATAAGGAACACCATCGGTATCATCATCAAGATCGGTGCCTTGTGAGCCTGCTCCTCAGCGCGCTGCCTGCGCCGTATGCGCATCTGCTCGCTCTGGATCCTGAGCACCTTCGCTATCGAAACACCAAGCTGGTCGGCCTGCACGATAGAGGCAACAAACGTGCCGAGGTCGGCAACGCCGCAACGCGCTACAAGCTCGTGCAATGCCTCGCGCTTTGTTTTGCCCACGCGCATCTCAGAGATAGCTCTTTGGAATTCGTGCGCCAGGTCGTTGTCCCATTTGTCGGCCACACGCTGCATCGCACCGTCAAACGCCAGGCCCGCCTCCACGCTGATTGTCATCAGGTCAATTGCGTCGGGAAGGGTCTGGAGGATGATCTTCTTCCGCTTTTTCACCTTGCCGCCCAGCCAGAAAGCTGGACCTAAGAATCCAAAGAGCGCCAACACGCCCGTGTACAGGAGCATCTGCATTGGGGCAGCGCCCATCAAAATGCTCAGCAAAAAGCCGATACCGCCCAGGATTACAGTACCCAGGATACGAGCGCCCGTGAACTCAGATACGCCCATGTTGTAGGGATTGCCTGCCTGGATTATTTGGATGCGCACCTTGTCCATGCCTTGGGAAGGCGTTAACTTGCCTAGAGTACGCGTCAGCCCTGCAATAATAGGCTTGATTACGCGCTCCTGGAAGGGCTGCTCCAACTCAATCTCTTCGAGTGTGCGGGGACGCTCGGCAAATTGGCTCAGGCGCGATTCAATGGATAGGGCGTTGCGCTTCGGTATGCTCATCTTGAGGAAGACCCCAAGAATGCCTAAGGCTACAACAGCAGGCAGGAGAAAGAGTATGATCTCATTCATGGTTATAGTTCCTCCAAGTTAATCGCGTTTGATAAGAGTTGCGTGACGAATAAGTCTGCGGATAAAGGGTACTAAAGACCGGCATTATACTTCGATGTTGACGATCTTACGGATCACCATGTAGCCGACAAACACCATAACACCGCCGCAGATGGGCATAATAATCCAGGGGAACTCCCACATCGTGTTCATATATGTAGGGTTGATTATTGTTACAATCAGACCAATTCCCGGCGGTAACGCTGTAATAACATAGCCCGACATGCGACCCTGCGCGGTGAGCACCTGAATTTCGCCCTTGATCCTCACGCGCTCGCGAATGGTGTGAGAGATGGTGTCGAGGATCTGAGCGAGGTTACCGCCCACTTCGTACTGTATATTGATGGCCGTTATGAGCAAATCGAGGTCGTCAGAGGGCATCCTTTCCAGCAGGTGGTTCAGGGCATCCTGGGGAGAAAGGCCGAGGCCGACCTCACGGACCACGCGCTTGAATTCTGTGCCGATCGGGTCGGGGGCCTCTCGCGAAACCAGTTCCATTGATTGCAATAGAGAATAGCCCGAGCGAAGCGAGTTGGCCATGAGGCTGATAGTGTCGCCCAACTGTCCGTTAAATTCTTTGAGACGCTTGGAAAGCCGTTGCTTCACAAAGATGTCCGGCCCAAAATAGCCCACCGCGACACCCACAAGCGTGAATATCACCATGGAGACCGCGCTGCCACGTCCCAGGAAGAGACCAACCATAAGGCCGGTGGCAACAGTGAACACTTTGACCAGCATAAACTCTGAGAGCGTCAGCTTGAGATCGGCCTGGGCCAGCTTGCGTTGTACAGTCTTGCCGAACGTGCGGTCGGAAACGGCCTTGTCAACGCGTGCGGCGAGCTTTGTACCGCCCAACCCCAGGCTGAACTGCTTCTTCGGCCCCTTCTCTTTGGGCTTTTCTACAGGGTCATCCCCGACAAACTTTTGCAGCCGGCCTTTAATGTCCGGGTTGCCCGCGCTGAGTCGTGCTATGCCCACGAAGAGCAAAAGCACAACCACCGCCATGATTGATGCAGCTACTAATGGTTCCAACGTAACCTCCGGTGTCTACTGCTTACTACTTACCTGTTCTTCTGAGAACGAAACTGCCCGCTTGCCCACTTGTCTTTGTTGTACTGCTTCCTGCCAACCGGCAGCCTCCAAGCAGTAAGCAATACTCTAGAAGAATCTCTCGTTGTACCCAAACAGGTTCGGCGGCAGGTAGATGTTGCTTGCCTCGAACTTCTCAATGAACTTGGGACGTATACCGGTTGGCTTCATGCGGCCAACGATCTTGCCCCCTTCGATGCCGGTCTGCTCGAAAACGAACACGTCCTGCATAACGATAACATCGCCTTCCATACCCTGCACTTCCGTGACGGAGGAGAGCTTGCGGGAACCGTCTTTGAAGCGTGTCTGCTGTACAATCAGTTCGACCGCAGACGAAATCTGCTCGCGAATAGCCTTGATGGGTAGGTCCATACCGGCCATCAGCACCATTGTCTCAAGACGGGATAGTGCGTCACGAGGAGTGTTGGCGTGCAATGTCGTGAGCGATCCGTCGTGGCCTGTGTTCATCGCCTGGAGCATGTCCAGCGCCTCACCACCTCGGACTTCGCCGACTACGATGCGGTCAGGGCGCATTCGGAGGCAGTTGATAACCAGATCTCGGATCGATACTTCGCCGCGCCCTTCAATGTTAGCCGGCCTTGACTCGAGCGTCAGCACGTGCTCTTGCCTCAACTGCAGTTCAGCCGCGTTCTCAACCGTGACGATACGCTCGTCGCTGGGTATCCAGCCGGAAAGTACGTTGAGTGTGGTGGTCTTGCCGGAACCCGTACCGCCCGATACAACAATATTCAAGCGGGCTTCCACGCAAGCCTTCAGAAAGGTCGACATCTCAGGCGTCAGAGTGCCGAATCGGATCAGGTCCTCCGCCATGAAGGGATCTTTGGAGAACTTTCGGATGGTGATAGTAGGGCCGTTGATTACGAGAGGGGGAATAATTGCGTTCACACGGGAGCCGTCGGGTAAGCGTGCGTCCACGTAGGGAGAGCTTTCGTCGATACGCCTTCCCAGCGGTGCCACAATCCGGTCGATTACCCTCATCACATGCTCATCGTTCTGGAAGGTGACATTCGTCTTCTCAAGGCGACCGTGACGCTCGATGTAGACCATCTTAGGGCCGTTCACCATTATTTCGTTGATGGAGTTATCTTTCAGCAGAGGCTCAATCGGCCCGAAGCCCAGGATTTCAGCAGCCACAGCCTCAAAAAGGCGAGCGCGGTCAACACGCGATAGAACGATATTCTCTTGATCGAGAATCTCGCTGAAAATATCCTCGACCTGCTTTCGCACCTCGTCAGTGCGAGTAAGGTCAAGCTTGGGGTCAAGCTCAGCAATCAGCTTGTGCTGTACCCGGTTCTTGAGCTCCAGGAAGTTGTCCCCACTCGTGGCGACACCGGGACGATTGCCATCGGCAGGTGCCGTACCCAGGCGGCCGGTGGCTCGTGGAATAACGCCCGTAGGAGAAGCTGTCGCGGGGTTGAGACCGCCTGTGCCGCCCGTGGGCCGTTGTATGGGGCCGGTTCCAGGAAGGGGAGTACCCTCTCCGCCGCCGGGCATGGGGCCTGTTCCACCGATTCGCTTGAGTAGTGACATCTTGTTTACCTCTTATGAGATGGAAAGTATAAGTCGTGCCGTAGCAACATTACCTGAAGGCCGCCTTCAGTTTCGACATCAAACGCGTGTTCATGGCGCCGTCCTGGGCCTGTGCGGTGGCTGTTACCTGGGCAAGCTGGGCTTCTTCAGCAGTCGTCGCCGTCAGCAGGCGAGCCAGGCGGTATACGTCGCGAGAGAAAGGATGCTCGCGGGCGGAGATGACCAGAGGCACACCCTGGTTGATCGCCATCATCATGGCTACGCCGTCGTTGCTGAGGCCTACCATGACTTTGTGCCGCAATGTCTCTTCTACAGCTTCTACCTTGATGCCGCTGTTGCTGCCCGCCCGGTTGAGCACAAGGTTCACCTTCTCGGCAGGGTAGTTCAGCTTGTCCACCACCTCAAGATAGAGCTTCACATCCTTGATCGCGGTCATCTCCAGTGTCATCACCAGCAGAATTGTGTCGGCAAGGTCCATCGCCGTGAGCACTGTGTCAGCGAAGGTGGGCCACGTATCCACAATTACATAGTCATAGTTGGCAGAAAGCTCCACCAGGATACGGCGAATATGCTCGGCTGTTACCAGCTCGGCCATTTCCGGCTGAGGCGGCGCAAGCAGCACCTTTACACCTGATGAATGGGTGGCCATGATGTCATTGAGCAGGCCGTCGTCCAGGCTATCTATATGCTCTACAGCATCGACCATCGTCTTGTTGGACAGGAGGTTGAGCATGACGCCCAGGTCACCAAAGTAGAGCGAGCTATCGACCAGCGCTACTTTCTTCTGAGTGGAGAGCTTGAGGGCAACTGCCAGATTCGCGGCGACAGTGGATCTTCCGACGCCACCTTTGGGGCTGACAACCGTTACTATCTTGCCCTGCCTTGGCCCTTCTTCTCCCTTATGGCCCGGCATACCGGCTCCGTGCATCGGAACTGCCGCCTGTGCCATGGCCCGCTTGCTGGCTTCTAGCCTGTAGACGTGTCGTATCGAGCGGACAAGGTCATCACCGGAGAAGGGCTTGACCAGGAACTCACGAGCACCTGCAAGCATGGCCCGCCGCAGGTAGTCCTGTTCGCCCTGCACAGACATCATTATGATACCGATGCCGGGCATTTCGCTGCTCATTATTTCGGCAGCCTTTATGCCGTCCATCTCCGGCATATTGATGTCCATCAAGACAACATCCGGGTAGATCCCGCGGGCAACTTCCAGGGCTTCCGGCCCGCTGGCCGCTGTTCCCACTACTTCGATGTCGCGCTCGAACATCAACAGCTTACTTAGGTTTTCGCGGGTGTCTGATATGTCATCGACAATCAAAACCCCGATCTTCGGCATCGTGCTGCCTGCTCCTGAATTGTCCATCGTCCTCTCCTGCGTAATTTCCTGCTGTTATTGTGCTACTCTTGGTGTTTGGCATTCTCCGTAAAGCGTGAACACTGCTGCCAGGTTCACGCTTTACGCTGTTCAATTATCGTTAGGGTGCGGGTGCGAGTTCCTTCGGTACAGGCATTCCGTACTGCTCAATGAGCGTCTGGATACCGATACCGGTGGTCTTCTCGATCTCTTTGTCGCCGCGGATTTCCTTATCCTTCTCGTCCTTGATCACGTTGCCTGCATCATCGCGCTGAATGGCCGATGAGCGGAGAGTGAGGTCGATAAGGCCGTGCTCGCGGGCAAATGTTACTACTTCAGCCTGCTGGTCGGTAAGACCGAGCACCAGAACGGACTGTAGAGGAGCATCGGGTGTGTACATCGAGGCCAGAGGCGTGTTGACTTTGCTTGTGGCCGCTGCCGCACTCGCGTCGGCGGGGGCCGCATTAGGATCCTTCTGTCCGGCGGGAACCGGTTGTTGCAGCGTTATCACGCGGAGGACATGCACATCCTGAAGGAGTGTCTTTGTGCTGGAGTATACCGCCTTCTCCCAGCTCAGGACGCCGTTGGTGCCGGGAACCTGGCGGTCATACTGAATTGCAGCCGTCCAGATTAAGTCCACGCGGTCATTCTCTGTGATGGCGTTGCCGAAAGTGCTGCGCTCCGGTATCGCCAAACTGAAGGCGCGCTCGCCCTTGGCAAGGATGTTCGAGAAGCCTGTTTCGGTCAACTGATCGACGCGAACCGGCTGGCCCTGTGTGAGGGGCACAAGCGTCATCTTGCCGTACAGTGTGCTCGGTGAAGTCGCAGTATTCGTAGCAACCGTGGATGCTTCTACATCTACCGTTGCTACGGAAGTGGAGTCAAGAATCGAGTAGGCGGCAACATCTCTGCTCACCACTGCTATGCTGACCATCGGTACTGCGGTAGGCACTGAAGCTGCCTGGCTTGCGCCGATCCCGCCGATACCTCCCTTGGACATTACAACGTAAACAACCACGAATGCCATAACGGCAAGGGCCGCCCCAAGTATCATCAAGAATTTTCCACCGCGTGTTTTCATGGCTCATAGCCTCCCATATGAATAAAGAAGAAGTAGAATCGCGTTGCGTGATTCACGCCTATGTGTTGCATATTGCGTCAAATCAACTATAACGCAGCACACGGGCACCCTCTATAGCCCATAGGGGGGTAGACGTACTAGCCAGTTTGTGCTAGTTATGGGACCGCCTGGGTATGACCATTATGCGATCAGGGATTGAGTACGGGGCCGGTGCGCAGCTTGCGGATCGCGTCCTGAATTTCGGGCGCATCGCCGGTGCTTATTGCTGTGTGCAAGCCATCAAATTCGCGCAGTTCCCACAGCTTTTGCAGGCGATGGGAGAAACCCGCATCAAGCACTCCACCGGCAGCAGAATAGGCGTCGATCACGCGGCCGGTGAAGAGCCGGCCCAGGTGAAGCAGTGTGGCAAAATCCTGCGCAGGATCACCTATGGCCGCTGACTCGAAGTCGAAAATACCCACTACACGGCTGAGGCTGCTATCTATGAGGATATGGTCGTACCAAAGATCGCCATGATGCACAACGGGCCTGAACGTACGAAAAGAATCGTCTTGAAGTAAATTGTCCCACCAGCGTGCTATTGTAATGTGCTCACGGGCGCTAAGCTTCATCTCCACTACGGGCATGACCGTATCGCGCAGCGACACTAGAGCGTCAATATCGCTGAACTCAGCCTGAGTTAATCCGCAAGAAAGGGCGTTCTCCACAGGAAACGAATGCAGAGCCATAATGAATGCCGCCAGATCTCGCGTAATGCTATCTAGATGGGTAGAGGCCAGTCGCGCTGGATCAAGCTGAACACCAGGCAGCTTCCGGTAACCGAGCAGGCCATACGAGAAAGCATCTGAGGAACCGGAATACCATTGCGGCGCAGGAATCAGTATCGGCGTCGGAATGTGGCCGCGCAGCGCCGGCAGTAAGTTCGCTTCGCGGATATGGCCTATTGCTGCCTCTCTGCTCTTGGCAATCCGAAATACATAACCCGATGCTGTTTCCACAGCGACGTTCCGAAAGCCTTCTCCCAGAAATTGCAGCGGACTAATGTTGCTAAGGTCCGGAAACAAACGAAGCAGACCGGCTGCGATCTCTTCCAGGTCAGGGATGGGCATTATATCAACTTAGAGCAGGTGAGAGGAGCTTGCTGAGCCTACGTCGGTACTTCAGCGTCTGGGCTGGAGTCAGGGCGGGCGCAAGCATAGTTTGTAGCTCGTCGGGGTGCAAGCGCGCACAGGTGAGTATCTTACGGCGCGACTCGGTGAAGCGCGACAACGCCTGCAACGCCTGCAAACGGCCATTGAGCAGGTGACGGTCGCCGTTGAGCAGGCTGTGACCGACGGCAAGCAGATCGTATTGCAATATTTGCCGCCAGTAGCGGCGCAGCAGCACCTCAGGCATATTCTTATAGAGGAGCCACACACGGTTGCGGGATACCAGGGTTTTCTTGAAGGGCGAGTTGTGGCCACCGGTGGCGGAATATTCATGCAAGACGGTAGCATGTGGGTTGTGCAATGCGCGCCAGCCGCGACTCCGCGCCCGCCATGCCAGGTCTGCGTCCTCAAGGTAGCTGAAGAAGCGGTCGTCAAACAGCCCTACATCACGCAGCATTGCCGTCTTATAGAGAGCTGCCCCGGCGCTTGGCCCGAACACAGGCTTCACGCCCGCATCTTGCAGCGCGGAGGAGCGCATTCCAACTGCACGATCAAGTGCCACGCCATCGCGATGTATGGATATGCCCGCCGACGCCACATAATCAGGTCGCTTGTCGAAAAGCATGGTCGAGGCAACCATCCCAACCGAGGAAGGCGCGCTGTCTGCCGTAGCAACCAGTTCGGCCAGCCACGTTGGCCCCGCGATGGCATCGTTATTGAGCGCGGCCACATAGCGCCCACCCGCGAGCCGAATCGCCACGTTGTTACCTTCAGCAAAGCCAACGTTCTGGTTGTTGCAAATAATTCGCGCTTGAGACGGCAACGGCGCGTCCAGCCAGTGCGGTTGCCTGCTCCGCTCCAGATCGTCGAGCAGCGCGATAGAGCCGTCGATAGAGCCGTTGTCGACGAGCAGTAGCTCGAAGTCGCGATAGGTTTGTGAGGCAAGCGCGGAGAGGCACGCAGGCAAGAGCCGCGCGCCGTTCCAGTTGAGGATTACGACGGAAGTCTCCGAGCTCACAGGATTGACCGCCGAACGACATGGCCCAATGCTACCGTGCCCGTCCCGCGACTGCTACCTATTCCTCTCAGCATAAAGCTCCATCAGCCGGGCGATGACGTGCATGTGAGCGCGCATATCGTCCAGGCGTATGTTCTCGTTGGGGCCATGCGACCTCGTATCGGGATATCCTGTGCCAATGCACGCAATCTGCAAGCCCAGCCCTCGCGGTGGCGGCATGACGAAAGCGCCAACGGGGCCGGAACCGGGAGACGAAGGCGTTATAACAGGCTCGGTGCCGCTCACATCGCGCAACGCCTGCATAATCGTCTGCACAAATGGAGACTCAGGGTCGCTAATTCCGGGCCAGAGGTCGCCTTCGTTGGCAATGCGGCGCACCTCTATATCGTGGAAGCCGTTGTCCTTGAGGAAGGCGGTAAGCGACACGAAAATAGCGTCGGGATCCTGGTCAGGCACCAGGCGAATGTCCAGCTTGGCGTGGGCTGTCTTCGGCAGTACCGTCTTTGTGCCCGGCCCATTGTAGCCGGCTTCAATTCCCAGGATATTGGCTGTGGGCGCGAAGTTAGAGGCTCGGAAGAGATCTTTCCCGGTCATGTTGTTGATGAACGCGTCCAGCCCAAAGTTGACCCTGTCACGCTCCGACTCGTCAGGCAGCAAATCGAGCAGGGCTTCGTGTGCCTCGGTCGGCACAGTCACCGCATCGTAGAAACCAGGGATATGTATCTTGTTGTCAGGCGTCTTGATGGTGTTGAGTGCCCACACCAGCCGCCACACCGGGCTTGGCACATAAGCAGCAAGCCCCGAATGCAGGTCGCGATTGGCAGCCGTGGCGATTAGCTCGACGGATAACATGCCTTTCAAGCCCAGAATAAGGCTCGGCACATGATCCCACCCGTAGCCGCCGAACTCCCAGATGCAGCCCTCGCCCTGTAGCTGCTCTCGATTAGCCGCCAGAAACGCATCAAGGTGCGGGCTGCCAATTTCTTCCTCGCCTTCAAGGATCCAAACTATGCGAACAGGAAGCTCACCGTTGACGGCACGGTAAGCGTTCAGAGCATCGAGGCGCGACACAATATTACTCTTGGTGTCAGCGACGCCCCGCCCAAACATCTTGCCTTCGCGCACAACAGGCTCAAATGGCTTAGAGGCCCACTCCTCCGGGTCGCCCGTCGGCTGCACATCATAGTGGTTGTAAATAATGATGGTGGGTGCATCTTGCGGCCCCGTGGTAGCCAGCACAACAGGATAGCCTGCTGTCTGGTGGATTGTCACATCAAAGCCGCTAGCACGGAAATCAGCAGCGGCAAGCTGGGCCATCTCCCCAATCCCAATATTCTCAGTAGAAATACTCGGCTGTGCGCACCAACGCTCCAGCCTGCTTAGTGTTTCGTCAAAATGAGCGTCAATATAATCATCAACTGCGGACATCGTACTTCTCTCCATGGTTATGAGGTATGCCCCGATAGTGTAACCCATAAGCCCAAAAGGTAAAAGGCGCGGGCTCCTTCCTCCCTTCAACAGCCCAAATGCACCGAGCAACTTACGTTTTACTTCTCATTTCTCACTTCTCATTTCCCATTTCTCATTTCCGGTCCCACGTTTCACGCCCCGATCCTTTGCACAATTGTGGATAACTCCAGCCCCCAACAGCCCGGTTGCTATAATCTTGGCACGCACTTAACGGCTAATTAGCACGATGCCTTGCAAACAGATGCAAGGCTTCTGTTGCCTGTAAAGGGGAAAAGAATGGGGCGATTAGAAGTTTCTTGCCGGCGATTTGCGATCCTGAGCGGCATTGAACAAGATGCCGGAGACTACTCCGTGTGCGTGCAGCCAAGCGCGCCGGCTCTCCAGCGCAAAGGAACGCTGGCCTTGATAACCGAAGGCTCAGGCGAGCACCCGTCGCTGGCGGTAGAAGCCTGCAAGCTTGCCCAGCACGTTGTTGTAGAAAACTACTTTGCCGACAACTCGCTCAGTCTAACCAGCAGTCTTCTCACCGCGCTCGATAACGCCAATACTGCGCTCATTCAGTACAACTACTCGCAAGGCATTGATGCTTCCACACAGGCGAATGGGGCTGAAGTGGCTGTTCAGGGAGGCGGCACCCGTGCGCGCCGCGCCAAAGTGGGCGCTACGGCCGTGCTTATACGGCCCGATGGTGCAGGTATTTACCTGTCGCAGATGGCCCCTACACAGGCGTATATTTTCCACAACGGCATGGTTTCCGCCATACCCGAGCCGTCCGCCTGGCGACCGTCAGCACAGCGCCCGGTCGCTGCTATGAGCAGCGCGCAGGGCGGTCCCGATTCCGCACTCGAAGATGAAGAGGATATCAGCGATCTGTCCGACGCCATACTGCCGTCACCATCGCTGGGGAGCGGGCCGGGCATTGAAGCCGACCTGATTTACAGGCGCGTGGCACAGGGCGACATGGTAATACTTGTGTCGGCTAGCCTCTCTCGCCACCTGACGCGGGAGACCGCCGAAGGGATAGTTGCGCGCAACGACGCAGATGGCGTAATAACAGCTCTACATGACCTTGCCATTGAGCAGGGGTTAGCAGAGGCGCACGCCTGCGTGCTCGAACTGGGTGTAGTGGATTCCTCCGGAGTCGATGAGGATTACACCCTGCCTGTGAAGCCGCAACTGAGCAAGCAAGTTGCCGACAACGGCGGCGTGATGGCAGTCCCTCACGGACCGCAACGCCCGGCCATGCCTGCCCTTAAGGATGCGCTGCGCGGCCCACGCGACTGGCTGCAGCGCCGTAAAGTTGATGCCGAGCAGCAAGACACAGCGAGTCCGCAGGGCGAAACAGAGATTGAAGGCTCAGCTGATGACGACGCGCTCATCTGGTCGCAACAGCCGACGCAGAGATTTCCTCAGCGTCCGATCGACCTGCCGCCCTACAGAGCAAGCGCCCAGCCATCACCTGAGCCGGCGGCCGAATCCGAAGGCGAAGAAACTGCCGAGGAGCTTGATTTCGACGGCTGGGAAGACGCGCCCCCCGCGCTCGAAAACCCGCGCTACGATAGCAGCCACAAGATCGTATTCAAGCCTAAAGTGCACAACATAGAGGACGACGAAGCGGACGGGGCGGCATATACTGACACCCCCGCCGAAAGCTGGCCCGAAACCGAGAGCCACCAACCTTATGCGGTACCGGCTTTCCTTGGCGGCGCTAGCTTCGAAGAAGAAGAGCCGGCTAATGTAAGGCCCTTCTCCACGCGGCGCTCCTCACCCGCCGGCATAAAAGGTATCGCGAGCAACGCGGGAAACTGGATTGTAAGCACCACGCGTGCGCTGCTGCCCGACCAGGTCGGCGGGCGCAAGCTAAAGGTTGGCGGCACATTGGGCGGGAAGGTTCTGCCACTGAGGCTCGTTATCGGGGCGGCCCTGGTGATCGCCGCGCTGCTCTTCACCTTTTCTGTCGTCAGCATGGCGGGGAACAGCCAGAAAGCCGCCACGAAGAACCTCTTGCAGGAAGCCCAGCAGATGGAGACGCTGGCCAACCAGCCGGGGATGCTGCCGGTCGAGCGCACCGAAAAGTTGCAGCTTGCGCTGGACAAAGCCAACGAGGCCAGCGCCGCCAACCCGCAATCCGAGGAAGCAAAGCTGCTGGTCGCCAAGTTGCAGGCCGAATTAGACCAGGCACAGGGGATAACTCGCTTCGGCTCGGTAAAGTTGCTCTTCGATCTTGACGCGATTGATAAGTCGGGTGTGGCAGGCGGTACCGGTGCCGCAGGGGCAGGAGTAGAGAACACCCTGTCGGCTACTGTTCCGCTCGTCCTGAACGAAATAATCGTGCAGACCAATGACGCCTATGTGCTGGATCGCACGGCTAACACGATATTCCGCTGTCAGATAGCAGCGTCTACCTGCACAGCGGTACTGAGCGAAGGCGAAAGTGCGGGCGGTCAGAAGGCGGGCAAGCCCATCGCCATGACAATGCGGGTAGGCAACCTCGTGGCGCTTGACGACAAGCTAACATCGTTTGTCCTCAGCCCCGACACGGGCGCGTGGACAGCAGAGCCGCTCGGAAATGCCTCTTCGCTACAGACACCCATCGATATATCGACCTACGACGGCAACCTTTACATGCTTGGCGCAAAGCCCGGCCAGATATCGAAGTACCCATCAGGGCAATACGGCCAGCCGCCGGCAGATTGGATCCAAACTCCGGAGTCGTCTGATGCGCTCAAATCTCCGGTCGCGATGGCAATAGATGGCGTGATATACGTCGCGCTGGCCGACGGGAAGATCCTGACCATGCAAGGTGGCAAGGTCGACCGCACCATAACGCCAAAGCCAGTAGCAGGCCAGGCAGCCGCCACACGGCTCTTTACCGGCACGGACGTGAGCGACCTCTACCTCATGCGCGCCGACGACGGCACGATCACACGTATCAGCAAGGAAGGGCAGACGCTCGCCACGCTAAAAGCCCCGGCGGGCGCGGGCCTTGACAAGCTTTCGGGCATGACAGTCGATGAAGCCAAGGGCAAGTACTACATGGTGGCAGGCCGCAAGGTCTACGAAGCCACAGTGGCAGCGCCGACCACAGGCTCCAACCCGACCAACGGCACCAAGCAGGTCGAATCTGCCAGCGTACCCGTAGACGCCCTCAAGAACGAAGCGCCCATCTCAGGCCCAACAGTAAGGCCCACCGCCGAACCCTGATACTCCACAACCAGACAAACAGCAGTCAACCCCGTGTGTGGCGATCATCAACCAATCGCCCGCCGATGACAAGGGGTTGACACGATTCTCACTGTCCAACCTCTTAGGGGTTGTCCCCATCTCCCTTTCAATAAAGCCCCTGGTCCCGCCAAGCGCGGGGATAAGCGACGCGAGGCGACGTTGGGAGTGCGCTTTCAAGGGTAAGTATATGCGAAGGGTGTTCAGGGGCGAAGCCCATGACGGGGGATGAGCGAAGCGGGGGGCGGGTGTCCCCCATCACCCTTCCACACTAAGAGCTCCATTTCCACGCGAAGCCGGGGCGGCGTTAGGCGTAAGCAACCTTCGCATACTACCCAAGCAAGAGGGGTTGACAGGGGCCTCCCTGTCCGAGGGTATGGGGTGCTTTCGTGCAGGTTTCTGAGAACGGGGTGCAGGGGCGAAGCCCATGACGGGGCTGGGGGTGTCCCCCATCACCTAACCAATTAAAAAGCCCCCTTTCACCGCGAAGCGGGGAGAGGGGGTTGGGGGTGAGGGGTATGTCCCTCACAATCAAGCTCGTTCCCGAGCAATACGCTGCTAAACGAAACCCTATGGCAGCAGCTGCCAGACATCTACCTGATCCCCCGGATAGGTAAAATCAGGCGCGCGCCCCAGCAGCACGCTTAGCTTAGCCTCCATCGCAGCCCGCTGCTCAGGCGTGAAAGCCCACCACCTGATAATAACGTACTTCACGTTGAGGTCCTTCAGCGACTGCACGCCCTGACCATCCTTCACAGCTTCTCGCGAAGGGTCGTCCACAGGGGTTGTATCCAGCAGATACTTCACAGCAGCATTTTGCTCAAGCAGCGGATACGGTGGCTGGCGAGAGAGATAGCCGCCGATTATCGGCTTACCGTGGATAGTCTGGTAGGCCATGTAATCCCCGAACGGGCGGATGGGAAGCTCAAGCAATGCAAACCGGCCAGGTTCCTGCGCAATCCGCGCATAGATCGGAATGTTCCAACCGGGAGGGACCATCGGAAAAGGCGCGGAAAGAAACTCGAATAGAATCAGCAAAGGTATGGCAACCGCAGCGCCATACTGCATAACCCTGGTACGCTGAGGCAAACCTTCACGCAGCCGCAGCACACGAGGCAGCAAGGTAGCCAGCGTGAACGCCACGACAATAGCCAGGGCAAGCATTACCAGCACGGTGAGGCGCGCCGGGGTACGCATAATACTGAAGAACGGCACCTTGTAAAGCAGCAGATATGGCAGGGGTAAGCTGACCTTGAACAGTGTGAACTCACTCTTCCCCATCACCTGCAGCACCGGGCCGAGGCTCAGAATCCACATCAAGACCGCCGTGAAGCCCCAGAAGCGCACATGCCTGTTTGCACGCAGCCGCCACGCCCCGAACGCCGCCAGCGCAAGCACAACGTAACCCAGGAAGAGCACACGCTCAGACGAATTCTTCAGTGGAAGGTAGGGCGGCATCGCGTTCACACGTGCCTTTATGGCGTCACCCCAGAGCGGGTGTAGCTCATTCGGCAGAAACGCGCTTATCAAATCAGACGAGTAGAAAAGAGTCTCTTCAGGCGGCTGTTGAGCATAGCCCTGTCCCGCTTCTCCCAGCGTGGGAAAGAAGATGGGCGCGGCCAGCACCAGAAATGCCAGCCCGAAGAGCGCCAGCCGAGATCCCGCCTCAACGATACCCACACCCGATGCAGACAAAAGACGCCGCTCAGAAGGAACAAAGAGTTTCCAGGCGAATATGACGCACGTAAGCATTACAAGGAAGATGGCATAGAGCCAATCAGTGTAGGCGTTGAGTGCAAGCAGCGCCCCGGCCCCAACAGCGAGAAAGGCTGCGCGGCGATTAGTTAAGCGAAAGGCGGAGCGACCCTTTTCCCTGCCTATGCCCGGCGCATCAATAGCTTTCAGCAAAACCAGCACATAAAACGGCATCCACTGGAGCGAAACCAGGTTCATATGCCCGAACATGTGGGCAAAATGATAGGGCGAGAAGGCGAACACCAGCCCACCAACGAAAGAGGCGTAGCGATTGCCGGTGAGATAGTAGCAGAGGAGATAAGCGCCGTAACCCGCCAGCACGAAGCTGGACAGCAAGATCAAGTTGTACGTAGTGATGAGGTTAAGGCCGACCAGTTGGAGCGGGATGCCGATAATGCCCGCCGACAGCACCAGCGTGTGGAAATAGAGGTTAGCCCCGTAAGGATAGTGGAGCAGGTCGGTGTGATAAGGGTTGGTGTGGAGGTTTAGAAGGGCCTCTTTCACCCACCAGAGGTTCCAGATGTTTTGCCAGGCGTCCCCACCTCCCGGCACATCGGTGGTCAGCTTCACGGCCACCGGCCACGTCATCACTACCGTGAGGAGAGAATACGCCAGTATAACAAGCAAATGCGAACGCGCTGTATTGCGCCTCGGAGCAGGAGCGGGTTGTTCGGCGGCCAGTAAAGGAGCCTCTTCTTCACGTAACAGAACTTGGGTCTTCAAACTGGGTCTCTAAATCATGCAGATATCTGGGTCAGAAACGATGTGCGCCCTAAAAGACACCCACACAGTATACCAACCCAACAAGACCCCATGCATGCTTTCCCCACTCCAACCCACCAACTAACGCAGAACATTTGCCACTTACGTTTCACGTTTTACGTTTCACGCGCTAGCTCTTATTCGTCTCCGAGGCTTCTCTTCGGGTGCGAGACCACGCCCAGTTCACAGCGCGTGAACCAAGCACGATAATGAGCCGGAATGCTCGTGCAGAAAGGGTTGGAGAGTGCCTAATCAATAGATCCGCATCAGCTTCAGCCTCTGCCATGGCCGCCTCGGCATCGCTCGGTATATGAGAAAGGTCCGGCGTCTGCGCCGTGACCGCGACCGGCGCTGCTTCATCTAGATGTTCAGCGTGCGACACCGTGCCTGAGCTTAGAGTGCGTGTCTCTTCTGCTTTCACCAGTGACGCCGCTAGCGGGCCTGTCACAAACGCGCTGGTAGGCAGCGACCTCGACCCAATCTCCTGGTAGAGAGGCATCTGGTGTCGTACACGTCTCATCAGGGGCCTGCCGATCAGGTTGACGGCCCCTGCTACAGGTATGCCGAACAACGCGCCCCATACGCCTGCTACCTGCCCGCCAAGAAGCATAGCCGCTACAACGTACACTGGGTGCAACCCCAGCGCGCTCGACATGACCCGAGGGCCAACCACGTTCATCATGATAGATTGGGCGATGAACAGGGCTATCAGGAGCAACAGCCACTGACTCGGCTTAGTCACGATACATACCAGCAGCGGCGGCACATAAGCGATAAAGTTGCCCACGAGAGGGATCAGCATACAGAAGCCGGAGACTATGGCAGCAATAACCACATAATCAAGCTGGAAAGGCGGTACTATCATCACAACAGCGGTAAACACACCGTAGATAAGGCCAAACACGATCTGACCTCGGATGAAGCCGCCAAAGCTCTTTTCGATACTGAGCGCGGCCAGCCTGATTTCATCCTCCCATCGGGGCGGAAGCAGGTGCAGCACACCGGCAGCCAGCTTATCGCCGTCGTTCATGATATAGAACGAGATCAGGAAGATGAAGATTATCTGGAGAGCCACGGTGGCAACGCTCTGCAGGAGAGCCAGCGTGTTCTGCAACACAGACACAAGCGCGCTCTGAGCCTGATTTACCAGATCGCTTGTTATGCGGTCCAGGTCGCCCGACTGAACGCCCCAACCCTTGAGAATATCCTGCCCCTGGCCAATAAGCGCCAGTATCTGGTTAGTGTAAGCGCCGGAATTCGTGAAGAGTTGTTCAACCTGCGTGGAGATAACCGGAACCAGCAGAACACCGCTGATGACAAGCACAATCGTAAGCGAAAGATAGACCACAGCCACAGAAAGCGTATAGGGCAAACCGCTTTTGTGCAGCCAGCGGGCGATCGGGCGCAGAATAAACGCCAGCAACCACGCAAGGAAGAAAAGGAGCAGAATGTTGGAAAACTGCAGCACAAAGCCCCATACCTGCCCTGCCAGCCAGGCCGAGGCAATGATTACCAGCAATATGATGAGTGCCTGCAACCAGCGGTTATTTTGCATGTTCGCCTCCAGTGAGGAGTACGCCCGACAATATGCTCTGTGCCAATTTGCAGCAATCTATTTACGGCACAGCAACTTGATTGGTTACGCCTTAATCCTTCAGACGATTACCGCACTCCACGCAGAATGTCGCGTCAGCCGAATTCACCGTACCGCAACGAGAGCATGTTACCGTACCTGTTGGGTTGAATGTAGACGCAGATAAGGGCGGTGTTGTGCCGCTTGTTACCGGGTAAGCCGAGGTTGGAGCTTCCGATCGAGCGATACGCGAGCTATCCGTCGCAGACGAAGTGCTGTCGCCGCTCGTGGTGCTCCTCGGTGCCGACAGCCACGAAGAATCGGGCGGCTGCGCCCATGCCGGTATGGCAGATTTTACTTCAGCGGGAGGGTCGCCCAGCGGTCCTGTGTTTCGTGCGCTGCGCCCTGTGCTCGGCGTGAACGTTGAGCCGACAGCAGACGATGATGCCTGTCCCATAAACACGGTATCCTGTCCGCCCACGCTCGCGGCAGGTCGAGGAACGTCGCTCACAGGCATAGGCATAGTCGGCGGCGCATCCTCAACGCGGGTTGTAGGTTGATTCGAGGAAGTGGGTGTGAGAGCAGGGGGCGGAGCATAGCTAGGCTGATTGTATAGCGGCTGCGAAGGCTGCTGAGGCGGGCCGAACTGCGGTGTATACTGCTGCTGCGGATATTGCTGCTGGCCGTACTGCTGTTGAGGATATTGCTGCTGTGGGTACTGAGGAGTATACGATGAAGGTACAGCGCCAACTGTGGTAGGTGCGATCGCCGGAGCTGTAGAGGGAGCCCAATCGCTCTGTGCTGAGGGAGTGGCGACAGCAGTCTGCGCTTTGCGGAACGGCCCTATGAGGGCGACAATCGCTGCCGCCAGGGCCAATGCCAGCGGGAACCACCCGGCCCAGATAATCAGCGCATGCGGGATTATATTGTCGTTGAGCTGGTTAAGGCTGGTGACATTCGGTCCTGTCAGATCGGTCAGCAGAGAGTTGTAGTAGTTGCGCAGGATCCAGCCTCCTAGCGCCGCGCCGTTCGCCAGACCAATCAGCAAGCCGCCCAGGCGCGACATCGGGGCAAGGCGGCCACGCTGCACGAGCGCGCTGCCAAGACCATAACCGATCACCAGGGCGATGAGCAAGAAGACAATAATGCCGAGTATATTTTGCGTGTCGGCCTGGCTGACGCCGGAAAACATCGAATGCAGGTCTGTTGCCCAGGGTGTTCCCCAGACCGACATAATCAGCGCGGCCAGCACAATTGATATCGACACAACGGCCTCGCGTCTCGTGCCACGCAACAGGCCGATAATGCCCATCACAACGGCAAGCACAACAGGCAGCCATATCACAAAAACATCAGTCAGCGTATTTCCTGTAGTCATGTAGAACACCCCTCCATGTAGTAGAGAGACTAGGGCAATTGTAGACGGCACGAACCCGACCGCGACGTTATTATATCACGTTCCTGCCTTCCACTATGTATATGCCGGGGCTGCTAATGTATAATTGCAATATGCAACGCTCTAACTTCCTCGCAGGCCTGATGATCCTCTTTGCCTTCATCATCGCGCTGCCCGTCATGGGGCAGCCCGAAGCGCCAGGCAGCGCCGCGACCGACGATTCCGGGTACGCCGGGCTTGCCGCGCCGCTCTCCGGAAGCCCCAGTGTCGAGCAACAGACCGCCGATCTTCTGGCCGGGACTGACGCCCCTGGACGCGATCTCATTTCGCTCACACAGCGTTTGCGCCTGAAGAGCAATGCACCCATCCCTGAAACGGTCAACGCGCAGCAGCCCGATTATAAAGTCGGCGCTCGCCAGCAATTCTATATCGCTGATGTCACACAGCGCCGCTATTTCACGGCCACCACCACGCTCAAAGTGGTTACCGAGCACGCATACTGGTACGTCAAAGACGGATATAACGCCAACACCAACGCTCTGCAAAAGGCGGCTGATTACTTTGAAGAAAAGATCTACCCCACTAACAGGAGGGTGTTTGGCCACGAGATAAATCCGGGCGTAGATAACGACCCACGCATCACGGTGCTGGTTGCCCCTGTGCCGGGAGTTGGCGGCTACTTCTCGAACGCGGACGCCTATCCCACGATAGTCAACCCATACAGCAACCAGCGCGACATGATCTACCTTGCCACGCTGCCCCGCGACAACCCTGCCGACCCCGATAACTACTTTGAGGCCACCCTTGCCCACGAGTTCCAGCACATGATCCACTGGAATGTGCACCGCAACCGCGAAGTATGGCTCGACGAAGGCAGCTCCGAGGTCGCCATGTACCTGAACGGCTACGATCCGGGCGGTGCTGACTATTCTTTCACCCTCAATCCTGACACCCAGTTGAACGCATGGGACGACCCTTCCCGAACCACGCCGCACTACGGCGCAAGCTATCTCTTCCTGCGCTATCTCATGGACAAGTACGGTGGTGAGAGCTTTATCAGCAACCTCATGCAGACCTACGGCCTGGGCACACAGGGAATAGACACTGTCCTCAAAGCCGAAGGCGACACTGCGGGATTTGACGGCGCTTTCAAAGATTGGACCGTCGCCAATGTCCTGAACGATAAGCAGCTTCAAGGCGGCCGCTACAGCTATTCCGAGGGCGGGCGCGTGCAGGCAAGCCGAAGTATCAAGTCATATCCCGCCACGCGGAGCGACACCGTTCACCAGTACGCAGCCGACTACATTAGCCTTGGCGGAAAGCTGGCGAGCGGCACGATCACGTTTAAGGGCAATGCCACCGCGAAGGTGATCGCCGCAGAGCCGCACAGTGGAGCATCCTTCTGGTATTCCAACCGCCGCGACTCCGGTGATGCCACCCTCACAAAGCAGCTTGATCTCTCGGGCGCAAGCAGGGCCACGCTCAACTTCTGGGCATGGTACGACATCGAACCCGCCTTTGACTACGCTTATGTTGAGGCCTCAACCGACAATGGCGCGACCTGGAACACCCTCAAAGGCAAGTACACCAGCACCGATAACCCCAACGGCACGGGCTACGGCAACGGCTGGACAGGTATCAGCGGCTCGGCAAACGGAAAAGGCGTGCCCAAATGGGTAGAGGAATCGGTTGATCTCAGCGCCTATGCGGGCAAGAAAATCCTGGTCCGCTTCGAGTATATAACTGACGAAGGCTACAACAGGCCGGGGTTGGCCATTGACGACATTCGTGTGCCCGAAATCGGCTTCTCAGATAACGCCGAGACAAGCAGCGACTGGACCGCCGAAGGCTTCATCAGGATCGGGAGCCGCATCCCCCAGAAATGGTTCGTCGCCTTAATCGAAAAAGGTAGCCCTAACAAGATGCGCGAGATGACTATCGCCTCCAACGGCCAGGGCACGATCAATCTCAGCAGCCTGGGCACGACTACCCGCGAAGCCATACTTGTGATTGCTCCCCTCGCTCCCAAAACCACTGAGCTGGCAACCTACACAGTCACCATCAAGAAGCGGTAAGGGGAGAATCGCGAATGCGCCTGGCGGTAATGGCCGACATACACGGCAACGTGGCGGCTTTCGAGGCCGCGCTTGACCATGCCGCAAGCCAGAACGTCGACCGGATCGTGCTTGCCGGGGATATAATCAACGGTGCGCCCGACTCGTACAAATGCTGGCAGATGGCAAAGAGCCTCGGCTGCCCTATCCTGCGCGGCAATCATGAGCGGTACGTCGCCCACTTCGACACGCCCCAGGCGCACCCTATCTGGAAGACCGAGCAATTCGCGCCGCTGCACTGGACTGTAGCCCAGTTCACTGGCGAGGAGCGGCAAGAGATAGCGGACTTGCCGCTACAACTCCGACTCGAAGACGCACCGGACATACTGCTGGTGCACGCATCAGCGCGCAACGACAACGATACGATAATGGCGCATACCCCCGACGCCGAAATCGCCTCTATGTTTGAAGGCGTCACTGAGAAGTACATAGTGCGGGCGCACAATCATGTCGGGCGCGTGCATCTGTGGGACAACCGCTTCATTATCTCCAACGGCTCGGTTGGTTGGGCGCTCGACGGCTATACTACGGCGCAATATCTGGTGATGGAACAGCGCCGGGACGGCTGGAAGATCACACAGCACTCTGTTCCGTATGATGTTGAAAGCACGCTCAGGCGCTTCGAGCAAACGAGCTACCTTGAGGAGACAGGCCCGATTGGTTATCTCTTCATGCGCGAAGTGGCAACCGCTTCACTGCAGGTCAACCCGTTCTTGCGTGCTTATCACAGGTGGTCGGCGCAGGGCGTAATCTCGCTGCAAGAGGCGCTGGCACTATTCATGGCGCGAGGCTACTGAGATAGCCGCTCCAGGTCAGCCTCGGTCACGCTGTACGACGGCCACTCTTTCCCCAGCAAATAGCTAATGACATACTGCGCGTCCTTCTGGATACGCGAGTTGGCGGTCTGCCTGTACATCTGCACAAGTTCGCTGCCCACCGATTCGTCGCCCAGCATTGTCAGCGACATAGCAGCATAGGCATAGCGCCCCAGCGCCTCCGAAGCACGCCACCATGCAGCCCAGTCAGCTGCCTTCATCTGGTCCGCATAGCCATGCTCGAGCAGAAGTAGTGGCTGCTCCTTTCCTGCCTCAGCCATGACACCCCTGAGGTGATCCAGCAATCGCTCATCTCGCTTCGCAGCCGTGATTGTTGAGAATTGCAGCGCGGGCGGTGCGCCCAGTATGGTCAGGAACTGCCCCAGCCATGCCTCCGGGCTTTTCTCGTTCATCATGGCGAGCGGGCTTACGGGGGCATCACCAGGGTCGTCGTACTCGACATCGCTTGCCGCGCTCACTTCTTCATTGTCCGAGTCGTCTCGCCGAAACTTCGACATTATTCCCGACATCCAGTTTCCCATGTTATTCTCCTCATCATGTCATCAATTCAAGCCTGGGCGATATACGCTCAAGCCCAATCAACTATTTGCCCAGCAACAACTCCACAATACGCCGCAACCGCTCGGCAGGCACTTCGACATCCGTCTTCAGTGTGCCCGTTTCCGGGTCAAGCTCGATGTCCAGTATTTCTTCGAATAGCTCCTGCTTACGGTATAGCACTTCAAGCACGCGCTGTTCAATCGAGTGCATGGCGATCATGTTGATGACGTTCACGGGGTTAGTCTGTCCGATACGGTGAGCACGCCCAATGCGCTGTTCGACGCGGGCGGGGTTCCAGGGCAGATCGAGGTTGATAACGAACGATGCCGCCTGCAGGTTCAGCCCCAGCCCGCCCGCGTCGGTGGATATAAACATCATCGTTTCGGGGTCGGTCATAAATTGCTCGATCACCCGCTGGCGAGCACGCATCCCGAGGCCGCCGTACAGGCGCACGCTCTTGAATCCCATATCTTTCAGGGCTTCCTGCGCATAGCGCGTCATCCGCTCCCACTGCGAGAAGATCAGCATCTTGTGCCCCTCGGACGCAATCTCGCTAACAAGCGTAGGCAACTCGCGGAGCTTGCCCGAAGACCGGACAGACGGATCTACAAGCTGGGCCGCGGTTGCGCACTCGCGTAGGCGGCCTAACAGACTAAGCGCCGCTCCGTTTTGCTGCGGCCCCCATTCGGGCAGCTTCAGCAATTCGTTCAGGGCCTTTTCGAGCGGGCGGTAGATGCGCTCTTGCTCGGTATCCATCTCCAGCCAGAAGTCATTGTCAATGCGTTCCGGCAATTCCTGCAGCACATCGGCTTTGCGGCGGCGCAGCAAGATAGGCGCGATTGCACGGCGCACCCCTTCCAGGTCGCGGTACCCGATTATCCCACCCCATTCGTCCTTGATAATATGCCGCGCCATAAACTGCCACGGTGGGCCCAAAAGCTTGTCGTCAAGGAACTCCACTATAGAATACAGCTCTTCAAGACGGTTCTCCAGCGGCGTTCCTGTCAGCACAAACGCAAACGGGCGCGGCAATTCCTTTAGCGCCTGGCTCGTCTTGGCACGCCAGTTCTTTATCCGCTGTGCCTCGTCCAGTATCACAAGGTCGGGCTTCAACGCATGGATATGCTCAAGATCGCGCAGCACAAGCTCATAATTCACAATAGTGAAGAATGAGTTAGTCTCATATTGCGCCTGCCGTTTCGCCTTTGTTCCGCCCACCACCACGTATGATTCATCACTGAACCGCTCAATCTCCTTGCCCCACTGGTACTTCACCGAGGCAGGCGTGACGATCAGCACGCGGTTGATATTGTGCCACTCTTTGAGCAGGCGAGCCGCCGCCACGCCCATAACGGTCTTCCCGAGGCCCATATCATCGGCCAGCAACGCCCGTTCCGTGAAGGCAAGAAAGAGCGTGCCCACTGCCTGATATGGATAAAGAGGCAGCTTGAGCAAATCGAGACGCGCCTGTCCCGCCTCCACCCTGCTCATAAGCTCGCGCCGCCGTGCGTCACGCTCAGTGCGGTTCTTGACGCTCGCCGCGTAATCGTAGACCTCCGGCTCAACAATAGCCGTCCCGCCAAACTCATCCACTTCCTCGACGAAGCGGGCCAGCCTCTTGAGGAAGGTATCGGGCATGTCCTCAAGCTCGTGCAGATAAGGCAGGAGATAGTGGTTCAGGAGCCTCAGCAGGCCGGGATCAAGCGCGTGGTCATAATTGGGGGCTGCCGTCCAGGTGCCATCGCCCATGTAGCGCATGGTAATGTAAACAGTCAGGCGGTTTATCTCTTCGAGGCGGGGACGCGATGCCCTTATTTGCGGTGCGAATTTGCGCCGGATATAACCCAGCACAGCCTCCACATGCTTGCACGTCCCGAGGTTGTTCGATTCGTAGTCCAGGCAGCTGCACCTGTTGACGTGGTGCTCCGGGTTAGGATCGCGTATCAGAACATCATATTCGCGGTTGTTTTCGCCAGTCACACTGTAGAGCCCGAGGAACTTGTTCGCAGGGTCGGCGCCCTTTACGGTGGGGTTTACATGCTCGATGCGGAAGAACTCGCGCCGCGCCCGCGATCTGCGCATCTCGATAGCCACCTCGCGCGCGATCATAGTACCCAATCCACCGTAGTCCGGTTTGGGCGTATCTTCCGGCAAATCCGGTAAAGTCTCAGCGTCGGTACGTTTGCGTGCGGTCATATCTGTCTCTGGGCACGATAGTAGCTTAGTGTAAGCACAATTACCCGGTAAATGTTCGCGCTTAGGGTGAAGAGGGGGTGCAGGGGCACTCCCCTGCCGGGGTATTAGGGGCGTCCCCTTAACTTACCCTTCTTCTTTTTGACTCCCCTCCCAGGTGTGGGAGGGGTCGGGGGTGGGCCTCCCCTTACCGACATGCCTGATGGCTCCATCTTGTATCTGAATATATACTTCACCCCCCTATACTCAATGCCAGATAGCATACAGTATAATAAACCATTACTTACGCGCAACTTCGAACGCGAAGCGGCGACAACCCGGAGGAACATATCATTGGCCAAACCCAGATACAATATTCACATATATAACACTCTCACCAGAGAGAAAGAATTATTCGTGCCCCTTGTCGAGGGCGAAGTCGGACTCTATACTTGCGGCCCTACCGTCTATAACTTTGCACATATCGGCAATATGCGTACCTACGTTTTTGAGGACGTGCTGGTGCGCACATTGCAATACGACGGCTATGATGTAAAGCATGTCATGAACATCACCGACGTGGGCCATCTGACCTCCGACGCCGACGAGGGCGAAGACAAGATGATAAAGGCTATGCGCCGCGAAGGCAAGACGCCCCTCGAAATCGCGCAGTTCTATACAGAAGCCTTTTTCCGCGACTCCGAGCGCCTGAACATCATGAGGCCCGGCTGCGTTACACCCGCCACCCAGCATATACAGGACATGATCGATCTGATCCAGTGCCTAGTAGATAAGGGCCATGCCTATGTCATCACTGATGGTGTCTATTATGACGTGGCGACCTTCTCCGACTACGGCAAGCTGTCGCGGCAGAGCCTGGACGAGCAGGAGGCAGGAGCGCGCGTGGAAGTGAACACCGAGAAGCATAACCCCGCCGACTTCGCGCTCTGGAAGAAAGCCTACGATACCCACGCGATGAAGTGGCCCTCTCCGTGGGGCGTCGGCTACCCCGGCTGGCACATCGAGTGCTCGGCCATGTCGATGAAGTACCTGGGCGAGACCTTCGACATTCACTGCGGAGGGGTGGACCACATCCCGATACACCACGAGAACGAGATCGCTCAGTCCGAGGGCTGCACGGGCAAGCAGTTCGTGCGCTACTGGATGCACGCAGAGTTCCTGCTGATCAATGCGGGCAAGATGGCTAAGAGCGCGGGTGCTGCTGGCGAGCAGGCAGAGCGTGATATGGGCGAGGGCATCGAGCCGCTCAACTCGGGCGGTGGCGGCTTCCTCACCGTGCAGAGCCTGGTAGATCAGGGCATCGACCCGATAGCCTACCGCTACTTCTGCTTCCAGGCGAAATATCGCACCCAGCTAAACTACACCGACGAAGCAATCCAGGGAGCGGCCAAGGGTCTCGAAGTTCTCTACGATTTCGTAACGAGAGCAGCCGCCCAGCCGGCCGTGACGGGTGTCCCTGAAGAATGGCAGCAGCCCCACATAGACAAGTTCATCGCCTCCATCAACGATGACCTGAACGTGCCGGGTGCGCTCGCCGCCGTGCGGGAGCTAATCAACGAGGCCAACAGGCGCGGCCAGGCGGCGGCCATCCTGCCTACCCTGTATGATTTCGATAAGGTGCTGGGCCTGCGCATGAAAGAAACCGCCGAAGCAAGGCTCTCAGAGACATTGCCCGCCGAACTGCAAGCCCTGCTGGACGCACGGCAGGAGGCACGCAAGAATCGCGACTTCAAGCTGTCGGACGAATTACGCTCACAGTTGCGTGATGCCGGTATCGAGGTAGAGGACACCCCGCAAGGACAGCGCTGGAAGAGGATATAACGACGTATGGAGCATACAAGACGAGGGTTGGTTTTCCTTCGTCTTGTATACTCTGTACTCTGCACCCAAGCCTATGAGAATACTACTTACAAACGACGACGGCATAGACTCGCCCGGCCTCAAAGCCCTGGGAGATGCCCTCGCGCCCTTGCATGAAGTGGCGGTAATCGGCCCTGACCGCAACTGGTCCATCTCAGGCCACAACAGGACCATGGACAGGCCGCTCCGCGTAAGCGAAAAGCAGCTTGGCGAAGGTTACAAAGCCTACCAGACCGACGGCGCGCCTGCCGATTGCGTCGCGCTCGCGGTGCTTGGCTTCTTGCCTGAAGTGCCGGAACTCGTAATCTCTGGCATCAACCACGGCAACAACCTGGGCGACGATATAACCTACTCAGGCACCGTGGCCGCTGCTATGGAAGGCATCATTTCAGGCATACCGAGTATTGCCGTTTCTATGGACACCCACCCGATCTGGCCTGTTGACGTGGCCGCCGCCTTCATCGTCAGGCTGGTAGACCAGATCACCAAGCGCGGCATCGAGAAGGACATTCTACTCAATGTGAACGTCCCAAACCTGCCCTACGACCAGATTCGCGGCGTGCAGATCACGCGCCTCGGCAAGCGTATCTATGAGGATGCTCTCATAAAGCGAGTAGACCCAAGAGGCCGCGAGTATTACTGGCTGGGTGGCAATTCCATCAGGAGCGAGCGCTCAGAGGGAGCCGACGTGGCGGCAATCGAAGACGGCTACGTCTCCATCACGCCCATACACCTCGACCTGACAAACCACCGCTTGCTGGAGACTCTTCGCACCTGGGATCTACGCTTCTAGCTTCTCGACAACCTGTGAGCCCTAATTCCGTACCTCTTACCTAAGGAGACACAAAGCATACTCATGCCCGAACAAACAGTCCGAGCCTTCGTCGCCATCGAATTACCCGATGAGATACGCGCCTTACTTGAAGCCAGGCAGCAGGAGTTACGTGCCGCAATGGGCCGCCATGCAGCCGCAGTCCGCTGGACAAGACCCGAAAGCGTGCACGTCACTTTGCAATTCCTCGGGGATTTGCCGCGGCATCTTGTATGCACAATCAGCGCGGCGATAGAAAACGCCTGTGCAGATGCTCGCCCCGCGCATCTCCTTCTCGACGGCCTGGGTGCATTCCCGAACCCCCGCAAGCCGCGTGTGCTCTGGGCAAGCCTGGGAGGCGACATTGATACTCTGAGCGCGCTGGAAGCCTCCATAGGCGACCGACTGACAGCCCTCGGCTACAAACCCGACAAGCCGTTTCAGCCGCATATCACCCTCGGCAGAGTGCGCCAGAACGTGCGCCCCGACGAACTGTGGGTAATCTCCAAAGCCCTCACTGCCCAGCTAGAGCTCCCGGTCGAAGACGTTCCCTTCACAATAGACTCGGTCAGCCTGATGGAAAGCCATCTTCAACAAGGCGGCTCGGTTTATACGCGGCTGGCACGTGTGAGCTTTGATGTGTCAGCTAAGCGTGAAGCGTGAAGCGTGAAGCGTGAGGTACTGCGTAAAACGTAAAACGTAAGGCCAGAATAACCATGGCGCCCTAGCGTTTCAAACCCTAATCACGCTTCACGCTTCACGCTCGCTTCTCATTTCTCGTTTCACGCCCGCTTCTCATTTCTCACCTCTTACGCTCCACGCGCAGAAAGCAGCAAACCTTGACCACGACCCGCCTTAGAGCACTACTGTTATCCACCGTTCTTGCCTTTACTACGCTTGCTCTGCCTTATTCATCTGTGCGGGCGGCCCCGGCGGAAGGCTTTGCTGCATCGCAGATACGCGCCATCTGGCAGCGCGACGATGGGCCTGTGGCGGCGCATACAGCCGCGCGCTCCTGGACATGGGGACCGGGACCTTTCTACACCGATTATGAGCCGTACCGCGAGACGCCGGACGGCAACCATCTTGTGCAATACTTCGATAAGGGCAGGCTTGAGATAAACGATCCCAACGCCGATCCCTCCAGCCCCTGGTTCGTCACAAGCGGTCTGCTCGTGAAAGAGATGGTGACAGGCAAGGCCCAGACAGGTGACAACACCCTCTTTACCATTGGACCCGCCGCGATCCCCGTAGCAGGCGATGGCGAGGCAGACAGAGGTCCGACCTACGCGCAATTCGCCCTGCTAACAGGCCGAGTCGCCAACAAATCGGGCCGCGACCTTCCCAACAATTCTTACCTCAACTCCGACGGAAAAGTAGCAGACCTGCCGCCAGCGAGCGGAATTACACCTGTCGCGCTTCCCAGGTTCGAGGAGGCGTCCGGCCACAACTGGGCCGCGCCATTCTGGTCCTTCGCGAACTCTACCAACAGGCCACCCGGTTTCGACTGGACCTACTCGCTGGGCTATCCCATCACCGAGCCATACTGGATTAGCGTTCCTGTAAAGGGACAGCAGACGTATGTGCTGGTGCAGCTTTTCGAGCGGCGCACGCTCACCTACAACCCCGAAAACCCGGCAGACAGCCAGGTCGAAATGGGCAATGTTGGGCGTCACTACTATGCCTGGCGCTATGGTGCAAGCAAGGCAGCCGACCTTGCCGCCCAGTACGACGCCAGCATTACTGTTGGCACGGCCCCCTCACGCACCACGCAGGTAACCGAAAAGCTTACCTTCACCAATAACACAGATAGCACACTGGACAACGCAATACTGCGTGTTCCCTGGAACCACTGGAAGGGCGTCGTAACTCTTCAGTCCATCGCCGCAAACGGCAGAACCGCACAAGCAGCATGGAAGCAAGCAATCAATCTAGACGTGACCCTGCCCCAACCCGTCGCACCAGGTGCAACCGTCACCCTTGAGCTAACGCTGGAGCTAAAGCCAAGACCCGTTGGCGGGCGAACCGGCTACGACAAAGCCAACGACATTCTGAGCTTAGGGGATATGTTGCCTACTCTCGTTCCGTGGCAAAATGGCGGCTGGCAATATTACCCCTACTCGGAACTGGGCGACCTCGGCAACAACACAACAGCCAACTACCATGTTGAGATAGCATCGGCCGGCAGCGAGAAGCTGGTAGTTGGCGGCACAGGCAAGATCACTGATAGAGCGGCCAACGGCACGCGCTGGCAATTCACCGCGGCCAATGTGCGCGACGTTGCCTATGTCGTCTCGCCTCGCTTCATCAACCCTCTTGAGGACTCCTCAATGACCCGGCAAGAGGGCAACGTGAAGATCCTCGCCTATTTTCTGCCGGGACACAAAGCCGACGGGCAACGCCAGCTGCAACTTGTCGGCCCGGCCCTTTCCTGGTTTAGCAAGCGAATTGGCGCTTATCCCTTTGATACATACATGATCGCAGAAATGGGTGTGCCTCTTGAGCGCACCGACAACTACGCCCAGGAATACCCGATGGCCTACTTCGTGCCCACTTCATGGCTGGCACTCGACACCGACCCCGGCACATGGCCGTGGTATATACCCGTTCATGAGGTCGGCCACCAGTGGTTCTATTCCACAGTCGGCAACAACCAGCTAATCGACCCCTGGCTGGACGAAGCCCTCACCACCTACATCACCGCCGAGTATGTGCGAGCCAACTACCCCAACCAGTACGGCACATCCTGGTCCGGCATGACCATCTCCGCTACCGGTAGTAAGCCGGTGTCGGCAGGCGTATACAGCGGCTTCGCAAACGAGAATCAGTACAGCGCAGCGATCTACGACAGCGGAGCCGTCCTGCTCGATAAAGTGCGCCGCGCCATGGGCGACAACGCCTTCTATGCCGCCCTGCAAGAGTATTACACCGTCTACAAGTTCCAGCGAGCTCGCCCGGCCAACCTGACCATGTTGCTACAAAAGCACACCACCACAAACTTGCAACCAATCTTCACTGCATATCTGGGCTACTAGTTGCCGTGCAAAGATGTGGCAGATAAGCACCTTATTCTAAGTATTATCATACAGAAAAAGGGTGCAGGGGCGCAGCCCATGACGGGTCCCACGCGTGGCAGGTTTTCAGCAATAGGTTATTGCAACGGGGTGCAGGGGCGCAGCCCATGACGGGGTATGGGGGTGTCCCCCACTCTTCTCTTCTTCTTTTAGACTCCCCTCCCGCACGCGGGAGGGGTTGGGGGTGGGCCTTCCCTTAACGAAATGTCAGGTTGCTCCAACATTAATCTAAACACTTACCCCGCATCGCGTAGTTGCGCCCACGATATATTGCAGCTACAATCATCCATAGGCAGCGCCGCTCATTTCGGGCATAGCTAATTCAATTACGCAAAAGCCACAATAGACATGGCAATATGAATCAAAGATGAATTCCTCAACTGCACTAGCTCCAATAAGCGAACCGGCCGGGCTGCCGACAGGCCATATCGTGCTGTGCGGCCTGGGCGGGCTGGGCCAACGGACGCTGGAGGAGCTTTATACACTAGGTGAAGATATCGTCATAGTTGCCCCGGAAGCGGCGGGCACTCTGGCGCTCACTGCACAGGACATGGGTGCCGTGCTTGTGCCGGGCGACTACAGAGAAGAGGCTGTGCTCAGGGCAGCCGGTGTAGAGTCGGCTCGCGCCATAATCGTCACGGATGAAGACGATGTCGGGAACCTGCATGCAGGACTTATAGCGCAAGACCTGAATCCCGACGTACTAATTATCTTGCATATGTATGACATCGAGCTTGGGCAGCAAGTACGTTCTCTACTGCACAAGTGTGAAGTGTTCAGCTCCTCAGCCATTGCCGCCCCCGCCTTCATCGCTGCCGCCCTGCATCTCGACTGGGAACAGAGGATAGACGTGGCAGGTCGTTCGCTTGTTGTGCGGGCCGGCAAGGGGAGGGGTAGAGTGTGGGGCAACGGCAAGGGAACCGTGGCCATTGGGGCAGCAGCACCGGATGCGCCCACACTGATGTACCTCGCTTGTGTCAAAGGAGACGGAACTGCCACGCTCTTCCCCGACGTGGCATCAGACCTGAGCCTGAAAGCGGCCGAGATGGCTATAGGTGAAGCCTGCGAGGACGTAATGTTCCTGGTGGACGGCGGCCCTACTCGGCAATCTCACGCCGGGCAGGCATCTACTCTCCACAGGCAAGGCGATATTGCAGGCGTCCTGCGTTCAGCACAGGCGCTTTTCGCAGCGGCTGATTCGCGCTTCCGCAATCTGCTGATTATCCTGCTGGGTCTGCTGGTGGTGAGCGCGGTCGTCTTCTCTATATTTGAGGGATTAAGCCCACTTGATGCGCTCTATTTCACCGTTAGTGTAATCACGACTACAGGCTTCGGCGATATCTCACTCATAGACGCACAACCGGGTATCAAAGTATATGGCATAATCCTCATGCTGCTGGGCGCGGCATCGCTGGCGATCCTGTATGCTCTGATCACCGACATATTAGTGGGCGCTCGCCTGGCAGGAGGGCCTGTAACAGGTGCAAGCCGGTTGCGAGATCATGTTATTGTTTGCGGCCTGGGCAACATTGGATACAGGGTCGTGGAGAAGCTGGCGAGCATGAATGTGCCTGTAGCCGCCTGCGATGTGGACGCTGCAGCGCCATACCTGCCGACCGTGCGCCAACTTGGTGTGCCTGTGTCAGTAGCTGATGCGCGGGTGCCGCAGACGCTGCATTCGTTGGGTATAGAGCGGGCGCGATGTTTGGTAGCCGTGATTGATAACGACCGTGCAAACCTGCAAACTGCCCTCATTGCCCGCAGACTCAACCCCAGGCTGCGCGTGGTGCTGCGCGTTTTCGACCCAGACCTCGCGTCGCGTGTAGAGCACTCACTGGAAATACAGATCTCGCGCAGCCCTGCGGCACTTACGGCCCCTGCCCTCGTCGCGGCAGCGGTGGGCGGTCATGTAATAGCAACCGTACAGGTGGCCGATCAGGTTGTTTTCGTTACGCATACCACTGTAGAAGCCGGCTCTGAAGCTGATGGCAACAGTGTCGCCTGCCTGGAAGAGGGCGACGAGGAGAAAGCGAGCGGAATAGCTTGCCGTGTGCTTCTGCTAAGCAATGCCGGGCAGCAAATATGGTCACCTTCCAGAGACGCGATCCTGCGGGCAGGAAATGAGATCGTTATTATCGTTCCTCAAAGGCGCCTGGCCCGGGTGCTGAGCCTCACCAACCCCGGTCCAGCTTGAGCGCAGCGGGGGCTGGGTGTCTACTAACACTTCCCCTTTATCTCATCCGCCAGGTAAGGGGGTTGACAGGGGCCTCCCTGTCCGGCTTTCAAGGGTAGGTTTACGGGAAGGGGTGCAGGGGCGCAGCCCATGACGGGGCTAGGGGTGTCCCCTAAGCCCTCTCATCTATAAAAGCCCCCTCGTCCCGCGAAGCGGGGATGAGCGAAGCGGGGGCGGGTTGGGGGTGAGGGGCATCTCATTTGCTATTTCTTGGCATTACAAAAACCTACCCTTGGAAGCCACGTGTGGGAGGCGTTGGGGTGGGTCTCAGCTTACCGAGATGTTACTGTGCTCCACCATAACCTGAACATTTCCCGGATCTACCACGTTTGACAAAGCCCAACCGCTAGGTTAGAGTGCTCGTGTGAAGTCTTTTACGGCCGCCGCGGCCCAGTGGATCAGTTCGCCCGTTGTCAGGCGACTCTTACAGATAGTAGTTATACTGCTGGTCGTCCTCTTCTTCGGGTTAGCCCTACTAGATCTCGCACCCAAAATAATCTCATATCCGTGGGACTTGCAGCCGACTTATCTCGTGCTGGCTTTTGTCGTGCTTGTACTCAGGGGTCCTGTGCCGGTGTACGGCTGGCGCGAGATACTAAAGCAGCTTGGCTATACCGTGCCGTGGGGCAAGGGCGTGCGCATCCTCTACTATTCGGCCATGGCCGGATTCCTCCCCGGATCGGTGTGGCACGCAGTCAGCCGCGTTTACCTTACCGAGAAAGAGGGCGTGCCTAAAGGCATCACGACAATCAGCGTGGTGCTCGAGTCGGTCATGATCTTGCTCGCCGCGCTTGTGGTGGCCGCGCTCAGTCTCATAGCGTGGCCCAACCCACCACTGTGGGCGGCAGCGATAGGATTGGTCGTTCTCGCGGCGGTCATCTGGCGGCCCGACGTGGCATTCAAGGCCGCCAACTGGGGACTAAAGCGTATTGGCCGCCAGCCTCTGACCGTCACACTCTCGCCGCGCGACATGATTCGGCTCATGCTGCCGTTCGTGCTCAACTGGTTCATATTTGGGCTAATGTTCTATCTTATTCTCGCGGCCCTCTACCCCGGCATCTCGCCCGTGTACATACCGTTGGTCGCCGGAATCTTTACCGCTGCCTGGGTCGGAGGCTACATTGCGATCTTCATCCCTCAAGGATGGGGTGTGCGCGAGATAATTATAGTCACCCTTTTAGCCGTGATCGGCGTTCCCGCACCCGTAGCGACCGCCGCTGCACTCCTGGGCCGGGTCTGGTCCATTCTCGGCGTAGGCATCTGGGCAGCAATAGGTACAAGGTTGTAGACGTGTCGTGATACGCACCCGATTGCGGATTACTCGTCCAACGTCCTATATTCACGTTATACTAAAGTAGATCGCACATCCTGAGTTGGTGTGGCGCTCATAAGGTACAATAGACAAGGCAGCTTTTTGGGGCCATAGAGAGTATGCACAAAAGCTTGCGGAAGCCGTCCGGCACTAACCGGGCAATAATGAGGAATTGGTGCGTGGCCGGTGGCACGCGAAGCAAACAGAGCACCCTGCACGCTAAATAGCTATGATTTTGTTCATTACCCGGAAACACCCACCCTCGGTCGGGGGTATGCAGAAGCTAAGCCAGAGCCTTACCAAAGAGGTGGGCAGGCTCACGCCCACGAGCACTATATACTGGGGCGGCTCTACGCTCTTTGTGCCCTTCTTCGTGGTCTACGCGTTCCTGCGTGCACTGATTACCGTGCCTCGATCAAATCACGTTAAGCTCATTCACCTGTCCGACGCGCTCTTAACGCCGCTGGGGCTGGCGCTGCGTACTCTTTTGCGTGTGCCCGTGGTCGTCACCGTGCACGGCCTCGACGTTACCTACTCAAACAGGCTCTACCAGTGGATCTTCATGAAGTCCCTCCGCAGGATGGATAAGATTATCTGCGTGAGCAGCTATACACGAAAGCAGTGCATCAGGCGAGGAATACCTGCGGCCCTCTGCGAAGTGATACCGAACGGCGTGAACATGACCGAATTCGCCGGCCAGTACACAGCCCAGGGCATGCGCAACTTGCAGTCGTCGGCGGGCCGCATCGTGCGCGGGCGCAAGGTGCTGCTAACAGTAGGCAGGCTGATCGAGCGCAAAGGCGTTGTGCATTTCCTCACCGAGATTATGCCCCGGCTGCTCGCACAAAGAGAGGATATTTGCTACTTGATTGTGGGTGAAGGTCCTGAGCGTGACCTCATTGAGACTCGCATCGCATCCCTCCACCTGGGCGATCACGTGGCGCTGCTCGGCAGAGTCGATGATGATACCCTCCACGCGGCTTACAGCATATCCGACCTCTTTATTATGCCCAACATCCCTGTGCAGAACGACATAGAAGGCTTTGGCCTGGTCGCCCTTGAAGCTGCGGCAGCCGGGCGCTATGTGGTGGCGTCGCGGCTCGATGGCATACCCGAGGCCATTGTGCCGGGCGAAAACGGTACGCTGCTCGACCCTCTGGACAGCGATGCATTCGTGAACACCATCCTCGAATTGCTGGAGAATGACGAAGAGCGTGCCGAACTGGGCAACAAGGCACGCGAGTTTGTTCGCAATCGCTACTCATGGGATATTGTAGCGCGCCGGTACTTGCAGGTGTTCATGAAAGTGGTGCAAGCGCGCAATCCCGGTAGGGCGAGCGAGCTACAGCAGCGTGAGACGGATCCGACAATCAAGCCTGCCGCGCAACCGCAGGAGATCGGTTATAGCGACAATCCGGGCCGAGGGCAGGAGTAGCCTGCATGGCCAGGCACTCTCCAGGCAGAAGCCGCATTGTCATACTTGGCTGGTACGGTAGCAATAACACCGGCGACGAAGCGCTGCTGCAGGTAATTGTCGAGGCACTCAGGGAGCGCGGGCTGGATGACATCGTTGTCCTCTCCACAAAACCTGATAAGACATCGGCACGCCTGTCAGTAGCCAGCACAACACGCAGTCTATTCAGCATCAAGACTTTCCGGGCACTACACGGCGCGAACGCTCTCATCCTGGGCGGCGGAGGCCTGATGCAGGACGGCACCAGCGTCTACAATCTGCCTATTTATGCGGCATATGTGGCGCTTGCCAGGCTGCTCGGCCTCAAAGTGATAGGCTGGGGTTTGGGCGCTGAGCCGTTGTGGACACTTCTCGGGCGGTGGCTCGTTCGCTTCATTATTCATTCGTCCGACCACTTCAGCCTCCGCGACCACCTCTCCAAACAGCTACTTGTGAAAGCCGGGGTATCGCCCGGACGCATCGAAGTAACAGCCGACCCTGCCATGCTGCTCAACCCTGAACCGGTTGAGACCGGCTTGCCCGACGACGGCAGGCCGGTGGTCATCTTCTGCATCCGCCACCTGCCCGCCATTCAACCCGGCTTCCGGTTGCACTACCTGATGCCCGTTAGCCTCAGGCACAGGCTCGGCGCCGAATGGAAGCTGGAACCAGGCCGCGTCGAAGGGCTTGTTGAGTCGCTTGCGCGAGGCATAAAGGTGGCTGTGCAGGAGTTGGGGGCACGCGTTGTGCTCCTGCCTCTCTGGCCGGGCCGCGATGATGAAATGCTGGATATAGTAGAACAGGCAGCCCTCGAACTGGGTGTAGCGGGCGATCAAATAAGCAGGGCCGAAGTCGAGCATACTCCGGGCAGGTTCTCCGGCTACGTTGGCAAGGCCGACTTGCTGGTAAGTATGCGGCTCCATGCGTTAATATTCGCCTCTGTCCAGGGCGTGCCAATGATTGCCCTCTCCTATGCGCGTAAAGTGCGCGGCCTGATGAGGGAGCTGGGCTTCGAGCGCTGGGTAGTTGAGGTGGAAACACGCACCCCACCGCCTAAAGAGCTCGAAATGAAAATGCGCCAGCTCTGGCAAATGCGCGACCAGGAGAGCGCACGGCTAAAACGCGCCGGGCAAACCAAACGAGCCATAGCCCGCGCCGACGCCGACAAGATAGCCCATCTGCTTACTGCTCAAACAAAGAGCAAGAAATGCTGATGCACCAAAGATAATGGGTTCACATGGAGCGCCCTATTCGGGGCATCGGGGGCGCTCATGTTCCCACAATACGCTGCTGCCTAACAAGATAAACAGCCAACAAAAAGGATAAAGAGTTTGCCGTGAGCGTGCAAAACAAACCACAAGCAGAAGACACAGGGGCAAGTGTCCCTCACCTCTCCGTTGTCGTTCCCATGTACAACGAAGCACAGCGCATGAGCTCCAGTCTACCGAGGCTGCGCGACTATTTCACCGCGCAGTCCTACAGCGTGGAATTCGTTGTGGTAGACGACGGCTCCACGGACAACACCATCGAAGCCGCCTGGAAGATACTTGGACACGGCCCAAACGTGCGCATTATCGACAAGAAGCCCAACCAGGGCAAAGGGCGCGCACTCAAAGTAGGCATGCTGGCAGCCAGCGGCGAGTTCGTACTCTTTACCGACGCCGATCTCTCTACCCCACCCGAAGAAATAGAGAAGTTCTGGACCTGGTTCGAGAAAGGCTACGACGTGGTTATTGGCTCGCGCAAAATGAAGGGCGCGAACATCGAACGACACCAACCTCTCTGGCGCGAGAGCATGGGCAAGGTCTTCACCTGGCTAACCAACCGCATCGCCACGCGCGGCATATCAGACATCACATGCGGCTTCAAGTGCTTCACGCATAAGGCCGCGCAAGAGCTTTTCTCGCGCTCGATAATCGACGATTGGAGCTTTGATGCCGAAGTGCTCTTTGTCGCCCAGCAACACCACCTCAGAATAAGAGAGGTGCCCGTAAGATGGCACGACGAACGCGGCACCAAAGTGCGCATTGTGCGTGACGCCGCCCGTGCCCTCACCGGCCTCGTAAAGATACGAGTGAACGGCATACGAGGCAAGTACCGTTAGCGCGGGCGACCGCCGACGGCAGACCGCAGACGCACAATACTGATCGCGGTCGGCGGTCTGCCGTCGGCGGTCGAACTCACAGCACCCCAGGAGCCACCAACCATGAGAGCAATTCAGAAACCCCAAGAAGGCGAGTTTGCACCTTACACTACTATGTATATCAGTCTGCTGCCTGATGATGGCCGCGTGCTCGACCATATGCAAGAGAACCTGCAGCAGACTATCGATCTCGCACGTTCTTTCTCGGACGAGGCCCTGACAACGCCCAACGCCGAGGGTGAATGGACCATCAAAGACATCCTTGTGCACGTAGCAGACGACGAACGCATCTTTTGCTACCGAGCGCTGCGCTTCGCCCGCAACGACCCCACCGAGCTACCTGGCTTCGACCAGGACTTGCACGCAGCCAACGCGGGAGCCAACGCTCGCACACTGGACGACATACTTGAAGAATACGCAGCGGTCCGCAGCGCCACCATCACCCTCTTCAAGAACCTACCCGAAGAAGCACTCCCGCGATCCGGCGTATCCAACGACCACAGGATGAGCGTCCGTGCCGCAGCCTATCACATCGCAGGCCACGAACTACACCACCTCAACAGCATTAGAGAGAATTATCTCTAGGCCATTCAGAGCCGCCTCACCGGCCTGCTGCACGCCTGCGTCCCTTTACGCCCCTACCTGCCAGGCCGTATACTTACGGAATGCCTGGAAAAGAGTCCGCCCTATCCGTTGCCGCTGAAGTCCTGGAAGAGGTCCATACGAGCGGTGAGCATCCACGCCCTGAAGAAGGACGGCATATTCCGCCCCTGAGCCTGCGCCAATCGCTGCTGTTCGGTTCCGGCGGCATCGCAGGCGGGTTGGTGTTCACTATGATGAACAACGCCCTGCCGTTGTTCCTGCTTTCCTACACAATGCCCCTTGGCCTGCCGCCTTTCTTCAACCCGGGCGGCGCTGTTCCCGCCACCCTTGTCGCCTTACTTGCCAACGAGCGGTCGCTCTTCGGCGGACTAATCCAGCCGCTGATAGGCCATATTAGCGACCGCACTCATTCGCCCCTCGGCAAGCGCAGTCCATTCCTCGTGGTGGGCGGACTTGGAACCACATTGGCTATTGCGGCTCTCGCATTCCACCCCCCATTCTGGCTCATGATCGCCGCTGTGACGCTGGCGGGCATCGCGCTGTACGTAGCGGTCGGACCGTACACCGCTCTGTTGGCCGACATCACGCCCTTCCGTCAGCGAGGCCGCATTGGTGGCCTTATGGCGCTCTTCGGCGTGGTCGGCTCAATCTTCTTCACCGTCCTATCAATTCTCCTCTGGGATTCGGCCCGCCCGTGGGTATTCATCATTACGGCGGCATTGGTTGGCATTTCGATGCTTGTTGTGGCTTTTGGCGTGCGAGAGCCGGAAACAACGCCCTGGAATCCCGCTGCGCAATCTCACCACGAGCCGCTCCTGCGCGGACTACTGGCCGACCGCAACCTCGCACGCTATGTCGCCGCCATGGCTGTCTACTGGCTGGGAGCAGGGGCCGCAGCACCCTTCATCACCCGCTTTGGCGTTGTAGAGCTGGGAGTTGCACAGCGCGACTCTTTCATCCTGCTTCTGGTCGTGGTGATTGCGACTTCGGTCGGTGCCGTCATCTCAGGCGCATTGGGCGACAAGCTGGGCAGAAGAAAGGTACTACAGCCCGCACTGCTGATCTTTGCAGTTGCCGCGCTGATCGGCTCACAGGTGCAGAATATCGAGCAGGCCATCCCCGTCATGCTGCTGGTAGGATTAGGCAACGCCGCGCCTACTGCCCTCCACCTTCCATTGCTTGCCGACATGGTGCCCCGAGATCGCGCAGGCGCGTACATGGGCTACGCCAGCATGATCTGGTCGGTCGCCCAGCCGCTAGGTTCACTGCTAGCCGGTATCCTTGTGGACGCCACGGGTTCCTACAGAGGCGTGTTCATCTTCGCAGGCATCTGTATGATAGCCGCCTCAATCATAATGAAGAAGGTCACAGCCAGGCATAGCTGATAGCGGTTGTCCGTTACGACCGCCGACGGCAGACCGCTGACCGCCTTGCTTGTGCTGCATACTCTCTTCCGGCACTACAATGCAAACCTCAAAACCTCTGCGTAGCTTTGCGCTCTCTGCGCCTCTGCGGTGAATCCGTAAAAAACATGCCCCGTAACTCAATATGTGCCCACGCAAGGAAATCGGCGGGCATAACAAAAAGAGGCCCTGCAAACAATCGTCTGCGGGGCCTCTTTTCATTCAGGTCTAAGAAATTACTCTTCCTCTTCCTCTTCTTCGTCTTCTACACCTTCACCACCCGCGAAATCCTCCGGGAGGGCAAAGCCGTTAGCAATCAAGGCATCGCGAAGCTCGACAAGAGACTTCTGGCCGAAGTTGCGCAGATGCAGCAGATCGTTGTCGTTCAGAGTAAGCACCTGGGCAATCGTTGTGATGTTAGCGCGCTTGAGGGCGTTGGTGGTCCGCATGCTCAGATTGAGGTCTTCAATCGAGCGATTGGTGTTATCCTCAACTGGAGCCGCAACCTCTTCAATGCCAAGGTCAGACACGTCACGACCGTAGCCCGCTACTGCTGTCGCATACTGGGTAAGGATGCGAGCGGCCTGGCTCACTGCGTCGTCGGGATCAATGGTTCCATCGGTCCAGATTTCGAGGAGCAAGCGGTCAAAGTCGGTCATCTGGCCTACACGTGTGTGCTCGACCACGTAGTTGACACGGGGTATCGGAGTATACATCGCATCGACGGGGATCATATCGTCGGTCAGGTTAGTGCGGGCCTCAGCGGTCTCATAGCCACTGCCCGTCTCGATGAGCAGCTCAACCTCGAACGGATCGCCGCTTCCTGTGCCTGTGGCGATCAATGTCTCCGGGTTGATCAACTCAAGTTCCTCTGGAACCTCGAGGTTCTCCGCCGTAATATCGCCCGCGCTCGTGTTAGGGTAGCGCAGTGTGACGCGGTAGCTATCCGGAAGGCTCGTGGCATCACCGACGACGCGCAAGCGAATCTGCTTCACGTTGAGCACAAGGTCAATGAGGCTTTCCTCAATGCCCGGAATCTCGTTGGGATCGTCGGGCATTTCGGTGAGGCGAAGGCCTGTAACGGCAGCACCACGAAGCGCCGAAATAAGAATGCGCCTGAGGCTGGCACCCAGGGTCGTGCCCCAACCGGGCTGAAGCGGCTCAATTCGGTAGCGGCTATAATTGTGTCCGCCCGCATCGCGTGTGATTTCAGGCAAACTTACATCGAACAAGTAAACACCCCCACTTTTTGCATACAGCTGTCATGACCGAACAATCTCGGACCTTATAATATATCACAAGTGAGGATTCGCTGCAACTTAACGTAGCAGCCGCAACAGGGCTAATGCAAAGTCAGAAATGCTGGTGAACGGACCACCACCCGGACCTTGTCATTCTGAACAGAGTGAAGAATCACTAACCCTGGCAGATTGCTATGGAGGTTGATTCTTCACTCTGTTCAGAATGACACCGCCGAGAGGGCACGCTGCATACCGACTTTGCATCACCCCTGGCAGCCGCAAACGACCCCCTTGCTGTACAATACCACTGGATTAAGCCTACAGCCGCTGGCAAGATAATCTGAAACCATCAACGAGTGAGGCGAAAAATGCTCCAGGACAATCAGATCGATACTTTACTCACAAGACTAAAGAATCTCTTCCCCATACCTGATGATGAGATTGCTTCAAGAGAGTTTCTCACGGAATACGAGGCTATCTTCGACCAGTTAGAGACACAGCCAGATCTCCTAAATAGACTCGATGTGGTCCCGGTCTTAGTTGAGGCCTTTGGAAACGGTGGAGGCTATGGTCTTTACTGGCTCCCACTCCATCTCCTAGAAAAGTTCGACAGTCCGCAGGTCTATCCTGTGCTAATCGAAGCCCTTCAGAGTGGTTCGGCAGGCAGCAGAAAGTGGGCAGCTTACATGCTGGGACGTGGTCGTGATAAGAGCGCAATCCCATATCTCGAACTCTTACTGGGTGATCCTGAGACAGCCGTGCGTGAAACTGCACTTCAAGCCTTAGAGATGATAAGAGGCGTGCAGCCTGAAGAATAACTCCACATGACTGAGAACTACCAGGATATATTTGACGCGTCCCAACAAGGCTTTCCTTGGACGGGACTATTGTGGTCCTTGGTTGGGCTGTCAATCATTTCCACCGGACTATATTGGGTGAAATATCGCGAGAAATTGCCTGTACTATGGAGAGAGGTCGGACTGCTGGGGGCGGGAGCCTCAATCATATTCGGTACATGCTTTACTGTAGTAGTTACAACATCCCTGCTTTCGGCCCATAGTCAAGCAATCGACGCTCTTCAGACAGGCACAGCTTCTGTCACCGAGGGTCAAGTAATTAGCGTGATCACCATGGCAGGTGGCAAAGCACAGAGTTTTACCGTTTCGGGCGTCCGATTTACATACTCCGAATATAGTGAAAGTGTTGGCTACCATCACACGACAACGCACGGCGGGGTAATAAACGAAGGCATTTATGTGCGGATTCACTATATGTACATCGAGGGAGATCCGTCTGAACCCGCAATATTGAAGTTGGAAACCAAGAAATAGTATCAAACATCACAATATGAGTGTGGGCAATAATAAGCGCGTTGACCTCCGCACATAAAACTCCTACAAGGCGGCCACCATTCACCCGAATGGCTTATCTTTCACCAATCCTCCCCAAATCCTGTCTCATTCTTCCCCACTAATGGCATTCTATACATGAAACCCACAGAACAGACCCCGCTGCGTGCGCATCAGCCAGGTCCAAGCCTAAAGGAGGTCCTGCCCAGACCAATACCGGTGTTCCCTGCCGGAGGGCACATAACCAACCACCCTCTGTTATATTACTAACCCATAACCCCAGCATATAGCTGGCACAGCAGGTCAGCCCACAAAGCCGACCTGGCCCTACCCCACACCCCATACCCTGCCTCCCTACTAACACACCAATACGCAATACGCAATACGCAGTACGCAGTACGCAAGCAGGAGCGGTCACGATGACGCGGGGATAGTGGAGCATCGAAGCGCTCAGGGACACCGGTATTCCCTCACCTCAATACCCTCGCAGCCGCATACCCAGAATCCCCAATCCTCAAAACTCCCTCGTCCCTGGCGTCTTGGCGCCTTGGCGTTCCAACCACCAACCCGCGGTCTGCCGTCAGCGGTCCGCCGTCATACGCAGTACGCAGTACTTATTTACCGCTGCTTTTGCTTGCAATTCATACAAGCGGGTTGTATACTTTCTGAGCGTATTCCTCTTCATGAAAGGTAGGCTATCACTTTGTCCAAGTCAACCGTCTCCTCACTGCCGTTACGTTTGAGCGTGGTGCTAGTTCTGTGCGGAGCGTTGTTTACCGGCCTTATTGGACCAAGATTCGGCCTGCAGTCGGCCTCTGCGTCCACCCTCTATGTAGTAGCAAGCAATTCGCTGCAAGTCCCCGCCGGAGGCACAGCCTACCTGCAAGTGCGCGGCATCTCCATGCAGGCAGGTGCCGCCATCCCGGCTGAGCCATTCAGCCTCGCAGCCCAGCAGCCAGTGGCAGGCGACAGATTGCGCACGACAGTCTACTACGGCATCGATTGGGGATACAGCGAAACAGCGCCCCATCAGGTCGCATTGGCCCTCTGGTGGGCACAGGACGGCACCTGGCACTCCACCGACCATGTCACCGCCGAGAGGATAGCCGGGGCAGCCGCCGGAGCGCAAGGCATACCCAGTTGGAACCCAGACGGCCGCAACGTGCTCACCGCCCTTTCGCAAGGACAGGCCGGTCTTGGTGAGCTAACCCTCACCCCGCTGGACCAAACAGGCGCGGTTGGCAGCGGCACATTAGCGGTCAGCAACACATCGGGCAGCGATATGACCGTTTACCTACCCTATGGCACCGTTTTCACGGGGGCTTCGGGCTCCGTAATGGTCTGGGCGAATGGCGTCGGTGGCGCGCCACAGGAGGCTACCCCTGCAGTCGAACCAACTCAGCCCGCCGCGACAGAGACAGCGACCGTCGTTCTGCCCAGCAGCACCCCCGTCCCACCGCAGGCAACCGCAACAACACAGACCTATAAAGTGCCCCCGGCCTCTGCCACCCCGACCGCCATCGAGGCAACCCCAACCGAAACCATCCTGAATAACACGGCAAAGGGCGCAACCGCTACTGCTACAGCGACAACCGCACCCGCCACCAATACCCCTGCGCCAACCGACACACCGCAAGCTACAAGCACGCCGGTCCCGACCGATACCCCGCGCCCCCCCGATACCGCCACAGCGTTACCACAGCCGCCCTCAGTGAAGCAGCAACCGGGCACCGGAACAGGAACAGGTACAGGTATGGGTGCCGGCACACAGGACGGCCAACAGGCTGCACCACAGTTACCCACCACAATAGTGGAACAGAAGCCAAACCCGCCCGCAGAGGAAGCCGGAGCCGCCCAGCAGCAACCGAGCAAGTCGCCTGACGACACAGAGCAAGGCCCTCTCCCGATCACCGCTCAGCCAACATTCGGGAGTGCAGCCACGCCGACGGTCACAAGGGCCAACGGTAATAGCGAGGCCGTGCCGCCCCCGCCTGTAAACACAAGCACATCGCAGCAGAACGGTGCTCCGCCGGCCGTAGGCACAGCAGGATCGCAACCGGTAGTGCCGCCGAACCCCGCGCAAACCTCGCAGGCAGCCCTGACTCCTGGAGCCGGTGAAACCGCGCCGACCAGGCCGCCTGCACAGCCGCCCGCAAGCGTCCCGACGGCCTCAGGCGAGAAAGTGCCATCAGCCACCGACACCCCGGTGGTAGCCAATCCTGAGGACATCAAGCCGCCCGAAGAAAAGCCTACGCCGACACCGGAGGCTGTTCCGGTTCCCCCACCCGCAGCCGAGGTGCCGCCACCATCTGACGGCGGACCTGTGATCGTGGTTGGCCCCGGCGGCACAGACACCGGAACAGTACCGAGCCCGGCAGGTGGCGCGGATGCCTCCGGCAACCCTGCTGGCTCACCCCCACAGCAGAACCCCAACACGGGCGGCGGCCAGTCCGGTATGCCCTACCTGCTGTCGGCTGCAGCCCTCCTGATGCTCCTGGGCGGCTGGGCGCTCCGCCGAGTTAGCCGTACAGCCATACCGGTCCGCACTCAAGACGAACAGTAATCACGAGCGACAACCTCAGATCTAACCAGCAAAAAGCCCCTCTTCCCAGCATACGGGAAGGGGGGCTTTCTGGTTGGGTGCAATGAGGTGAGTTGATGGCGTGGCGTAGTGAATTGTCAGCTACTTGCGGTCAGCGGTCTGCCGTCGGCGGTCATACGGAGTACGCAGTACGCGCCCTACACATCTCCGGTAGTAGGCGTGCCGGGGGTGCCGGGGGTGCCGTCGCGCTCAATATCGAGCGTGCTTACCAGCCATTGGTCGCCCTGCTTCACGAGGTGATATGTCTCGTGCAGCTTGTCGGGACCTGTCGCCAGCACAACTTTGTTGTCGCTCTTCGAGTAGAACGTAACGGTCCAAACCTCAACGGTCTTAGCTGTGGCGGTGTTGCCGTTGATCTGTATGTCACCGAACACCAGGCTCTTGTTCTCCGGAATAGCATACATCTGCTTGTTCTTCAGTTCTTCCACAGCCTGTATGTTCTCAATGAGGACCTGGCCGGTGCGGGTGCCTTTCAAGATTTCGGTGTCGAGGGTGCGCCAGGCCGTAATCTGTTCGTCGTTGCTGCGGCGAATTACGTCCTGTATCTTCCCCTCGTCGGTCGTCGCGTTGGAAGGCACCGTCTGTGCGTTCGTTCCCGTGCCGCCAGAGCGGGGCATAAGCCATAAATAGCCACCGATGCCAACCAGGATAAGAACGAGCAAAGACGCAACCGCGACCGAAGGAAGCAGCCAGGCGCGCTCCGGCTTCTGCTTCTCCAGCTTACGCTCAGCATCCGCGGAATATGGTGCGTATGTGCCGCCTTCGGTGCGCGAAACGCCCATCATCGTAGGACCGGTAGGTTGCGTAGGCTGGCCAAGAACCGGAGGAGTCTGGTGAGAAGAGGTTGGCGTGTCAGGAGTGTAGCCGCTGTATGGAGCAAAGGTGGGCATGGGTGGCGTATCGCCTGGCGTTTTGGGCGTCGCAACAGGCGGATCGACAATTCCCTCCGGCGCGTCCCAACGCTGCACCACATATGTTACCGGCTGGCCGTCTGCTCCGGTGCGTGTGGGGGGCGCGGTCGATGCAGATGCAGTGGTATCGGTGGGCGCGTCCGTAACTGGTACAAGCGTGACACCACAGTTAGAGCAAAAGCGGTTGGTGGCGCGATTCAGGAAGCCACATTTTGGACATGTTTGTGACATGAGGTTATCCAGTCTTGCTTAGATAAGTCAATGGTGAGATATGTTCAACCGCGGCAACAAAGGGCGTTCCAATCGAGTATACGACAGCCACACGAAGGTAGTCAAGCACCGTTAAGTTACGCCCGGTGCAATTACGGCCAGGTGCCACGGGGTTCGCAGAGTGCTTGTTATCGGCAACCATCCCGGCGGATTACGCTACCGAGGAAACATCCCGTCGAACAGCCTCGTAAGCGCAGGCAGATTCAGCGCATTCGCAATCGGCCCCGGATTGATAATAAAGAGTATGGCCGCCGCGCAGAGGGCAACACCATAAGGCATAAAGTCGCCAATCTTACTTCGGCGCGTCACCAGCAGGAGAATAGCCGCTGCCCCGGCGATCAACGGCCCAACCAGGAGCGCGCCCACAATATTAGGGAAGCCCAGCATAAAACCCATCATCAGGGCCAACAGAATATCCCCCGCACCGAGTGGCTCGTCGATCTTCGGGAAGATAATCTTCGCCAGGATGTAAGCGAGCAAAAAGAAACCACCCGCAACTGCCGCCGCGATCAGGGCACCTACAGGCGTCACAGACGGTATCAGGAAACTACCCGCGAGCGCCAATACCGACCCTGCCGCGATCACCGTAATATAGATGTCGCGGTGCTTCCAGTCAACCACTAGCACAAGCATCAGAAAGACCACGTAGAAGGTATGAAACAGGAAGGCAACGCCCCATCCCTCCGCCAGAAAGAGGCTGACGAACAGCAGTGCCGTTGCCAGCTCAACAAGAGGATAGGACACACTAATCTTCTTGCCGCAGGTGGAGCAGTTGCCGCGCTGCAACAAGTAGCCCATCACCGGCATAGCTTGCGCAAACGTCAGAGCATGCGGCGACCGGGTACAGCGTAGAGGGCCAAGTAGCGGGTGATTGGAAGCAAGACGGGTCGCAATCGTATTGATCAGAAAGCCGGCTGCAAGGCCAACTATGAAAACTAGTATCGAATAAACAGCAGTCAAAAAGATCTCCGCGTAAGAGTTTCACGAGCCGCGCTAGGGCTATCCTACAAAATATAAGTCACTCGGTAGATGAGCGCAATGGGAATATCGTTTTGGTGGTTGCTGACTAAAGTCATGTGGGCACAACAGACCGCTATTATCCCCACAGGGTTACGGGCTGAGGGGCACATACCGGCCCCAATCCAGGCGGTATAATGCGATGATACTGGAGCCTGCTATGCGGTTGTCGGGAATGGCGAAGCGCTGAACCTCGACCGCCCAGGCAGGAGGACCGCCATCAAACCAGTCGGGATAATAGAATAGATAACCGGCACCATTAGCACGCATGACCTCCCACGACCGAGGCCAGTCGCGGAACGTGCCGAGCGCAGCGGGACTGGTAAGGCCCACAATATCGAAGGTGCGGCGGTGAGAGAAGAGCTTTATCGCACCAATCGGCTCGGCGGCGATTATGCTGTCAGGCGGCGTGTTCCCCGATGCCCACACAGCCGGAAGCACATGAGCGTCGCGTATGTTGCGCACTTCCACAACATAGAGCCTGGTTGCCCACACATAGACCAGCGCAATAAGCACGAGAGCAACGGCCGTAGCACCGGCAATCCGCACCGCCACGCTGATGCGCAAGAGGTCAAGAGGCACATATTGCAGCAGACGCCAGACCAGCAACCCCAGAAGGATGGTCGCAAACGGATAGACGGGCAGTATGTACCGCTCCTCCTGCCCGAACCACGGCAGCGTCAACATCATAGCCACGACATAGACTGTGGGGACGAGGAGCAGCAGGAGAGCAGCAGAAGAGGTCTCGCGCATGTCGGCGGCTTCTTGCACGCCTGCCTTCTCCTTTGAGCGTGAGGGCAAGAGCCATTGCACAATGCCGCCTAAAGCTGCGAGAGCGCCACCGACGATGGGCCAGACTCCCCGCGATGTAACCAGATCGCGTGCTGCGAACCAGAACTTATCTCCGAGCCTCAGGCCGCCCACTTTTGCATAGAATGAGCTTGCCAGAGGCCGCCCCCAGCCAACATAGTAGATGCCACACATTACCGCCACGCCCACTACCACGGCCCCCAAAAAGAGCGCGACGTTCCTGAAGGAGCACACTCTGTTTGCTGATGGATATGGACCTCGGAAGGCGCGCCAGAGCAGCCAGAGGAAGGCCGCGCCGCTCATCGCGAGCAGATCGGGCCGGGCCAGGGGGAGCAGAGCCACCAGTAGCAGCGACCACCGCAGAGTGCCCTCTCTTGCCTCGCGAAGCAGGAAGACGAAGGCCCACACACTGAGCGCGGTCGACAATGCCGCTTCCAGGCCCGACATAGCTCCCCACACAAGGCCCAGGTTGGCAATCGCGGCAGCGCCCAGCAGCCAGCAAAAGATGTTGCGGGCCACACCATTCTTGTTGAGAGGCGGCAAAGCCAGCAACGCAAGCCGGTAAACGCCGATGCCTGTTAGCGCAAGACAGATGATGCCGGGGATATATGCAGCAAGATATAGATGTCCTGCTTGCCGGGCCGTTTCGACGTCCACCCGAACCTCTGCTGTAGCCAGGTTGCCCAGCAAATCATGCAGCGGCGCGAGCAGCCAGTATGCCACTGTACAGAGGAAGTACCAGCCAATGCCCGTTATGCCGCCGCTGACTTCCCCAGCGTTGTAAGTGAAGAAGTGGCCCTGTGACGCGGAGAGCACATAATTGCTGTAAATGTAGCCGTCATCAACCGGGAAGGAGAGGGAACCTGTGTGGCGCAGGTTGGCGAAGAGCACCGCAAGGCAGCAAAGGAAGGCCAGCAGCGCGAGGGACCATTGCGCGGAGAGCAGCCAGGAAAGCCGGATGGGGGAAACCTGAGAGCGTAAGCCCGGTATACCCATACTTACGCTCTCGGTCTTGCTTCTCTTGTCGGCTAACTGGCTCACCCGGCGCTCCGACCTTATTTCGCTGCGCCCATCTCGGCGGCGATGGCGGGCAGCTTCAGATTGGCAGCCTCGATACGCTTCATCGCTTCAGCGAGGTTAGCCTCAGAGTTCGCGAACGAGATTCGGATATAGCCCTCGCCGTACTCGCCGAATGAGGTGCCGGGAAGAACGGCCACGTCAGCCTCGCGCAACAGGTAATCAGCATAGGCACGAGACTCAAGGCCGGTGTCGGTTATGTTGGGGAAGGCGTAGAACGCGCCCTCGGGTTTGTTGCAGCGCAGGCCCGGTATGCTGTTCAGCCCCTTATAGACAAGCTCGCGGCGGGCGGCGAAGGCGTGCAACATCTGGTCAACTTCATCGCGCGGGCCTGTGAGCGCCTGGATAGCGCCGCGCTGGCTGAAAGCAGACGTGCACGATACGCTATTGATGATTAGCCTGCTGATGTGCGGGATCATCTCGCCGGGGAAAATACCGTAGCCCATGCGCCAGCCTGTCATCGCGAATGTCTTGGAGAAGCCGTCGAGCAGTATGGTGCGCTCCATCATGCCGGGGAAGGTGAGAATAGTATGATGCTCGCCATCGTAAACGATCTCGCTGTAGATTTCGTCGGCCAGCACCATTATGTCGTGCTTGACAGCCAGCTTCGCGATAGCCTGCAGATCGTCTTTTGTCAGCACGCCGCCGGTAGGGTTGTGTGGCGAGTTGATTATGAGCAGGCGGGTCTTGGAGGAGATCTTGTTCGCCAGCTCGTCAAGGTTGATGCGGAAATCGCGGTTCTCGCTGAGTTGGAGCGGCACCGCAATCCCGCCCATGAAGTTGATCATCGACTCGTAGATAGGGAAACCCGGATTGGGGTAGATTACTTCGTCGCCCGGCTCAATGAGCGCCATGATCGCATAGAACATGATAGGCTTAGCACCGGGCGTGACCACCACGTTGGCAGCCTCGAAGTGCAGGCCGCGATTCTTGCCCGCATAGGCGGCGATAGCCTCTCGCAGCTCTGGTATGCCTGTCGCGCCTGTGTAGTGGGTGTAGCCTTGTTCGAGCGCCTCAGCGGCGGCGTGGCGCACGTGGGTGGGCGTATCGAAGTCGGGCTCGCCGATCTCAAGGTGGATGATCGGCTTACCTTCCGCTTCTAGCGCGCGTGCCCTGGCTGCTACCTCAAATGCGGTCTCAGTGCCGAGCCTGTACATTCTTTCTGCGAGTCTCAACTTCATCGTTGCCTCCTTCTCAATTGGGACTGGATTTTGTAAGCGGTACAGTGCGTTCTTGTTCACCCTGTACCCGTCATGTCAGGCTACTTCCTGATTTCAGCAACCGTGTCAGCGTCGAGTCGCTGCAAGACAGCCGTTATCAGGCGCGATGCATTATTGATGTCGTCCAGGTTGGCTATAGATGTGGCCGAGTGGATGTAGCGTGTGGGTATGCCTATGTTGATTGAGGGCACACCGCTGTGAGCAAGCTGGAACCGGCCACCATCGGTACCGCCCGCCGCGATGCTGTCGAACTGGTAGGGAATATTTTCCTCTTCCGCGACGTCAATAAAGAGGTCGCGCAGCTTGCGGCTTGGAATCAGCGAGCCGTCGAAGATCAGGATAATCGGGCCATCTCCCATCTTGCTCTGTGCTTCGTGCTTCTTGATGCCCGGCGTATCTCCGGCGATGCCCACATCGACCGAGATGGCAATATCGGGGTTCACCATATAAGCAAGCGTAGAGGCACCGCGCAATCCAACCTCTTCCTGGACGGTGGCACCGGCGAAAACAGTGTTCGGGTGGTCATCGCCAAGCTGGCCTAACACCTGGATGGCGACAGCGCAGCCAAAGCGGTTGTCCCACGCTTTCGCAAGCAACATCTTCTCGTTCGTCATAACGGTGAAGGGGGAGACCGGTATTACAGGATCGCCGGGACGAACGCCGGCGTCGATTGCTTCTTGCTTGCTCATGACGCCGATGTCAATAAACATGTCGCCCTTGTCAACGATTTTCTTGCGCTCTTCCGCCGACAGGATGTGCGGGGGTCTGGAGCCAAATACGCCTACAAGATCGCCTTTGCGAGTCTTAATCGTGACGCGTTGGGCCAGCATGACCTGCTCCCACCAACCACCCAATGTCTGGAACTTGAGGAAGCCGTCATCGTCAATGCGTGTGACCATGAAACCGACTTCGTCCATGTGCCCGCCGATAAGGATACGTGGGGCGTTGTCTTTGTTGACGGCATTGCCGCTCTTCTGTGCGACTATCGAGCCGAGCCCATCAGAAAGAAGCTCACCGAATGGGCTGAGATAACGCTCCATGACTTCGCGCACAGGAGCTTCCGCGCCGGGTACGCCGTGCGCTTCCGTGAGATCTTTCAACATTTGCAGAGTATTATCCATATTCGATCAATATCTCCTTTGACAGTGGAATCAAATGCTGTAACTGCTAAACAGGGTAGATGCTGAGGCTACTAAGCTAGCCCAGCTTCGTGCCGCAGACTCGGCAATAGTAAAAGCCGTCGTCCTTATGGTCGGGTGTGCCGCTAAGCCAGAGATTGCAATGCGAACAGCGGTAGGATAGGGCGCGAGGGCCGGGTCCTGCTTCACTCGGTGCATGCTGCTTCACGATTTCTTTTAGCTGCTCACGAGTAGGTGCTCCAAGCACAGTAGCCGCCCGTACTTCGCCACCATCCACCTGCAGGCCAAGCGCCATACCGGCGGCGAGCAGGTGACGCTGGGTGAGGTTGTCGAAAAGGTGCTCAGGGATGATAAAGCCAACGATTTTGTCGGGTGCCGACATGGGAGCGGCGTCGAGTGTTACTGTCTCGCCGCCGAAGAAGCCGCCGTAATTGAGTACATCCACAACGACATATGGGACGTATTCTTGCTCACCTGAGGGGCGGGCAACGCTGCCATTAGACAAGAGGACTCTCCTGGGTAATAATGACAATCATTATACCACGCGACGCTGGAATTGCATAAGAGCCACCCGGCCACGCCACAGGGCTGATGGAAAGTCGGTATCGGGCGTGCCCTCTCGGTGGTGTCATTCTGAGCGCAGCGAAGAATCAACATCCATAGCATTCTGCCAGGGTTAGTGATTCTTCACTGCGTTCAGAATGACAAAGTCTAGGTGCTGGCTGGTTCACCAGCATTCCCGACTTTGCATCAGTCCTGGGCCACACGCGTGAGGCAAGGCTGCATTCTTACTCAGCCGGGAAAGTGTACCCGCTACTGTCATTTAGAACGAAGCGAAGAGTTAATCTCCTTACCCGACCTTTCAGCCCACGAAGTAGGCGACAGAGAGTAGCCCCACGCTTACGCATAGGTTCACGGACACAACAATCATCAGGCCCTAGGGGCGTCAGGAAGTAGCCCCATGCGTAAGCGTGAGGACACGTATCCTCTCTATCCAAAGCCCCGTAGTGGCGAAAGACGTACAGGCAGCATTACACTCTATTTTCTGTCGCCCCTACGGTGCTTTAGAACCTGGGTGGCTGCTACCCCAGGCTTGCGCCGTGGGGCTACTTTCTACCGCCCCTACGGGGCTATGATGGATTGGGCTTGTCCACCACGCGTAAGTGTGGGACTATGATTGGATACATGGGCGTGATCTCATGGCTTATGCCAAGGGCTACTATCTAACGCCCCGTCGTGGGCTGCGGGATGCTGCTTTTATGAGGAGAGTAAGCCCTTCCATGCTTGCCTCTAAGATGATATGCGCCCTGTTCAGCGGTCTGCCATCTGCCGTCTGTGGTCATACGCAGTACGTAGTACGTAGTACGAAGTACCCCCTGGGTTACTATTGAACGATACCACATAGGAAATAAAGGCCATTAATTTGCCCGGCTGCCTATTGTAGAATGGTAGTAGGACGTTTGTCTTTGACAGCGGTGTGGCTGGGATGACGAGCTAACCTGATTGCGGTTCCCGCCGGTAGACGTATAAGACATGTGCGACGATCTCCCTGAGCGCGGTCAGATAGCATAGTAGAGAGGTGTAGGGTATGGCATTCAAAGGTAGCTTGATAGACATGAGCCTGGTAGATCTTATACAGGCTTTCGGCATGAGCGCGAAGACCGGCAGGCTCATGCTTGAGAAATCCAACAACTTCGGCGGCATACTCTGGATATTGAACGGAACGATTGCCAACGCCGCCACAATGGACTTCTCTACGCGAACCCCCCAGTACACGGGCGAGGCCGCCGCTATCGAAATGCTCCAGTGGGAAGATGCCAACTTTCGCTATCTGCCGGCCGGTCCCAACGAAAGCTACCAGAGAACAATTACCCGGTCAAACGAATGGCTGATCCTGGAGGGTTTGCGACGCCGTGACGAGCAAGAAGGCACACGCATCTACTCGCAGATCAGCATGGACACACGCCTCAGGATGGTGACTAATCCCTACGGCGCTACCAAGACACTCAACTGGACCTATACTGAAATGCAGGTGTTGAAACACTCGGCCAAGGCAGAGACCATCCGACAGGTGGTAGAGGCTACCAACTACCCGGAAAGCGAAGTGTTCGCCATCATTGGCAGGCTCATGGCCCTCAGACTGATTGAGCTTGAGCCCGAAGAGCAAGCGCCCGAAGAAGACTACTCGATGGAGATGATAACGCCTTTTGTCGCGGTCGAATAGTCGGCCCGGTAAACTCGAATCTCCGAACAGAGCCGGGCGTGATCCTGGCTCATTTCATTCTCAGAAGTAATTGCTCATCTCGTCGTAGATGGCGCGGATATTATTTATATCGCCTGTTACCGAGCGCGTCTGGCTGATGTTGGCGAATTCCTGTAGTACCTCGGTATCCACCTGGCTGCCCGACCCATAAGCGATTGGAAACACCTTGACAGCCCATAGCTCGTCTCGGTCGGTACGCAGGCGGTTTGGAACCTGGCGCTTATTAGATGGTGAACTGGAATTATCCTGGCCATCAGTCAGAAGCACAACCGCGTTAATATGCTCGTGGTCGTTGAGCCGGTCCAATTCGTCAAGCCCTGCCGCAAGACCATCGTAGATAGCAGTAGAATCCTGCCTTGGCAGCTTGTCGGGGTTGTCTATGTAGTCCATGATCTGTGAGCGCGTATTCGAAAGCGTGTCTACGGGCACCAGCACATGAGCATCATTGTCGAAGACCACGAAGCCAACACGATCCACGTCGCGCGTCTGTTGCAAGAAAATACGCAGGCCCGCCAGCGCATTAGTCAGCTTATCGCCATCGTCCATAGATGGTGAAACATCGAGCACGAGCACGATGTTAGCCTCTTTGCGGAGCACGCCCCAGGCATTCTTGACCTCCACCAACACGCGCGGCGATGGAACCTGTAAGGTCGTCTTGGGCTGGGATGGATCCACGCCGTTCGCCTGTGTAAATGGCTCGGTGCGGTACGACACTGTGGGGTTGGCGGGACGGAAGCCCAGCGTGAGCGCCTGCTGCTGGTTGTCGGGCTGGAGCAGGAAGTCGCGGAAGATAGCGGCTGCCTTGCGCTGGTCGTCGGTCACCCAGCTACCCTTCAGAATAATATAGGGGTTATCGTGCCAGAATGTGCCTTCCTTCGGGTAGATAGAAACGAGAGGTGTCGGCATACCCGTCTTGTTTAGCTCGATGACCGTCACTTCTTCGAGCGCCACAGCCGAAATATAAGTCATGCCGCCTTTGCGAACATTCTCCTTGAAAATAGTTGTCGTGGCGCTGTAGTGGACGATGCTTTGCTCGATGGCTTTCACGAAGTCGCGCACTTTGGGGTCGTTTACGTCCTGTTCGGTGAGGCCCGTTGTTTTGCCGGCCCCCGCATAGAACTCAGCAGCCACCGTAGAAAGCCCAGTCGATGAGACTTCGGGATTGGTGTGCGCATACTTGAATTGGCCCCATTCCGGGTGGCCGACAGCGCCCCAGCCTTCCGGATTCTCGTTCAGATCGAGCACATCACGCAGGCCGATCGGCTTGTTGGGCCAGCCAAGTGCCTCAGCCATTGGCTTCCACATCGCCATCACAACAGGGGTAAGCAAGAGTGGGTCGGACTCGCCTGCACCCGATCCCGCCAGTTCCGCATCGGCCTCGGAGTTTAGCACAGACTTCCAGAGCGAGTTAGAAGGCGACCAGACGGTGGGCTGCAATGTCTTCTCGACAATCTGCTTGCGAGCGGTTCCGCTGTCTACCACCGAAGCGTTAATGAATATAGGACGATTGTCGCCGGGCAAAGTATGCTTGGCGCTGTTAAATTTGGCGGCCAACGGCTCGATCCAGGGCTTCTTCTCGGACGAGTAGGCAAAAGTGACTTCTATTGCATTTTCAGGCTTTGTGGGAGTACCCTGCGTGTCACTGTCACAGGCAGCGAGGGCCAGGACGGTGAGGAGGTTTGTGCAAATGAAAAGAATACTGAAAGGGAATTGCAGCCTCTTGACGAAGCGATTATTTACGGACATAGCCTGATGTAGCCCTCCACTAGACGGACACGCTGGTGATGCCAGTATATGCCCGCTTCGTGGGGGTTGTCAATCGAACGGCTCGCCATAGGCCTTCAGGCTGGGGGTGCAGGGGCGAAGCCCATGACGGGGGTATGGGGTGTCCCCCACTCACTCTTCTCTTCTTTTTAGACTCCCCTCCCACGTGCGGGAGGAGTTGGGGAGGGTCTCGGCTTATCTAGATGTAAGATTGCTCTACCCTAAATTGGGACATTTACCTGGACCAGGTTGCTTGCGCAGGCCCGATTCGAGGTGTTATAGTAACTTCGCTTCATCCTGAACAGGTAAGGAGAACGTGCCATGCAAACAGGCAATAAACAGTCCGCACCCACCGGCGCTACCACGAATGACCCCCACCGGGATCTGCTCGCCTATCGTGAAGATTTCCCGATTGTGATGAACAAGACCTTTCTGAACACGTGCTCACTGGGCGCGCTGTCCAAGCGTTCGATCGCCAACATGCACGAATACCTCGAAGTGTGGGCCGCGCTGGGAGCATCTGCATGGTACGAGTTGTGGGTGGGCAAGCTGGCTGAGCTTCGGGCGGCATATGGGCGTGTTGTAGGAGCACCTGCCGACCGTATCGCCCTTGGACCCAACATATCAGCAAATGTCGCCAGCGTCTTGAGCGCGATTGACTTCTCGAAGCGTAAGAAGATCGTGACCACTGATCTCGATTTCCCGACCATAGGGCACGGCTTCCTGGCGAAGCAGCGCGAAGGCGTAACCGTCGAGTTCCTGCGCAGCCCGGACAAGATCACAGTGCCGCTCGAGTTGTTCGCGAACGCCATTGATGAGAATACAGCCCTTGTCGCGACGTCACATGTCTATTTCACCAGCGGAGCGATACAGGATGTCACCGCGCTCGCTAAGATGGCCCACGATAAGGGCGCAATGCTGCTGGTGGACGCTTACCACGCTACAGGCCATGTACCAACCGACGTCACAGCGATCGATGCCGACTTCTACACGTCAGGCAGCCTGAAATGGCTCATGGGCGGGTCGGGGATGACGTTTCTTTATGTCAACCCGCGCGTGGAGCGGTTAGAGCCGGGGCTGGCCGGATGGTGGGGTATGGCTAACATGTTCGACTTTAATATAGAGTCGCTCATGTGGCGCGACGAGGCCACGCGCTATGAAATGGGCACGCCAAGCATGGCATCGGCCTATACCGCGCTTGGCGGCCTATCCTATATAGAAGAAATCGGCGTACAGCGCATCCGAGAACGGGACAGTGCACTTACGACCGACCTTATTGAGAAGGCACGGGAAGCAGGTTTCACCGCCCGTGTCATGCCCAACCCCGATGAGCGTACTGCTATTGTGCTGCTCAACTTCGACCAGCCGAAGCCCATCGTAGCCGCCCTGGCCGAGCGGCACATCATCGTAGACAGCAGACCGGGCGCCGTCCGCATCTCGCCCTACTTCTATAACAGCGTCGAAGAGAATGAGCTAATAGTACAAGCATTGAGAGAGATCAGTACGTAGTTGTCAGTAACGACCGCCGACCACCGTAATACTGACAACTGACAACTGACAACGGTCATACGCAGTACGCAATACGACCCGGGACAGAGGCCAGGAAGTTCCTATCCATCAGCAGCAAAGATGTGGAGCAGATTCCAACCGACATAGATAGCTATATAGCCGGGCGATTGCGGGATGTTATGACCGCTCAGGCGCTGACGATAGTGCTGCGTGCCGGAGAGATCGCCGCTGAGCATGGCTGGGAAGTCTACCTTGTTGGCGGGTACGCCCGTGATTGCCTGCTGAAGATACCCGATTACGATATTGATATATCGGTGGTGGGAGATGCACTTGAGCTGACAAGGCTCCTGGCTGCCGAGACCTCAGCGCGGCTTGACATCCATGACAGCTTCGGCACCGCGACACTCCTCGTTGACGCAGGACAGTTTGATATTGACGTTGTGACCGCCAGGCGCGAGCGGTACGAGCAGCCCGGCGCTCTACCCACGGTGGACGCTGGAACCATCCTCGACGATATGGCTCGCCGCGATTTCACTATCAATGCCATGGCCGTAGCGGTCACGCAAGACGGCTTTGGGCCTTTCCTCGATCCACATGATGGGCTGCTCGATCTGAGAGCTAAACTCATCAGGGTGCTGCACGACGGCAGCTTTCAGGACGACCCAACCCGCATATTACGGGCGGTCAAGCTTGCCGTGAGGCTTGGCTTCAAGATCGAGCTCGGCACGCTCGAGCTTATTCTCCAGGCGATTCGTGATGATGCAATTTCAACCGTCTCCACGGAGAGAGTTGTACGCGAGTTGTTGCTAATCCTGGGGGAGCCAAAGGCCGGCGACATGCTGGTGGAACTGGAGAAACTGGGCGTCCTGAGGGCGCTACACCCTTTGCTTACGTGGGCTTATCCCGATGGAAGCATGGGGCCAGCTGAAGAAGTGCAAATGTCAAAGGAAGCCCGGCGCGACAGCTATCTTGCAGTGCTGGGCGCGGAGTTGGCGGGAGAACCTGAGGAGGCAGAGGCGGTGGCACGTCTGCTAAGGCTGTCCTCCCCTCAGATCAGGCTGCTGCGTGATTCGGCCCACCTTGCCACGATCTGGCCGCAGCTTGGAGCAGACGAGCTTGAGCCGTCGCACCTGTACAGGCTGCTGCAACCTATAGACACTAGCACACTTGAGGCGTACACGAGAATACCTGCGCTGTCGAAAGATAGTGTGGCATGGGGCAGGCTGCACGATTACCTCGGCAGGTTGCGTCACATAAAGACGTCGCTAAACGGCGACTACCTGAGAGAGCACGGTGTCACGCCAGGGCCGATCTACAGAAGGGTGCTCGGTGCTCTATTGGATGCGAAGCTGGATGGCAAGCTCTCAACGCGGAAAGATGAAGAGAGGTTCGTTGAGAAGTGGCTTGCTCAGGAGGCCAGGCAAGGCCAATAAAGTTAGTGGGAAATGGGCAAAGAGATGGGGCGGCATCGGGCCACGCCAATTCGTGGGAGATACCGCCCCCGTCTGAAGCTTCTGCAATTATCACATTACTTCTTGGCGGCCTTATTTTCCTTTGAAGTTTGCTGTGTCTGCTGCTTGCGCTTCTTGTCATTGTTTTTCGGGCTTTTGTCTCCCATTGCCAATTCCCCCTTTCACTAGATTCGGCGAGGGCTGCCGTGCGAGTAATTTACCATGCCACGCCTGCAATGTCAACAGCCTTGAGATGTAAGTCGGCATAGATGCAAACAGGTCCGCAAGGTGCACGCGGCAGGATAGTGCCGCCTCCCTGCCCCTTGTCATTCTGAATGCATCGCTCACAAAGAAGTGTCAGGTAAGGGCGTCCTCTTTACCTTGTCATTCTGAACGCAGTGAAGAATCAACCTCCATGCTAATTGCTACCCGAACGGATTCTTCGCTACGCTCACAATGACGCTGCCTGGTGGGGTACGCTTAGCCGCCACCTATCAGTTAGCCCGGTATTCAGAATGACACAGTCCAGGTGCTGGTCGGTTCGCCACCATTTCTGACTTTCCATCACCCCTGGCTATTCACCGCGTAAGTGCCCAGAATAGGGGTAGCGGGGTGCAGGGGCGAAGCCCATGACGGGGGTATGGGGGTGTCCCCCATTCTCTCCTTCTTCTTTAGGCTCCCCTCCCACGTGTGGGAGGGGTTGGGGGTGGGCCTTGGCTTACTTGGATGTAAGATCGCTCCACCCTAAGTCTGAACATTTACTTCACCCCACTGGTTTGACGCAGTCATCACGCGCTGGTTATACTTGCTTGTATACACTACCAAATTACTACACAATTTAGTACGACCAGAAACGAGTTACTCTCCTGATGAATCCTCTTTATAGACGGCTGGGCAGGGTGCTGCCTGTGCTCATGTTGGTGGCCCTCCTCGCGCCCATCGCGGCCATCCCCGTAAAGACCGAAGTTGCGAAAGCGGCGCCGATTGGATCGCGCTCTTTCTTTGGGATGAACCTTTATATCACTGGATTAGAGCGGCCCAAGGGCGAAAAAATGGCTATGCTCAACGCTGCTGAAGACCTCGGGGTGAAGTGGAGCCGCGAAGAGATGTCGTGGGCCAACCTCGAACCCGGCGAAAAGGGCAGCTTCAACTGGGGACCATACGACCCCTGGATCAATGAGCTTGTGAAGCGTGGCATCGGGGTCGTCGGCACGCTACAGACCACCCCATCATGGGCTTCCGGCGTGCACAGCGACCAACCTGATTGGTACTGGAACGCCCCGCGCAACCCCCAAGATTTCGTTGACTTCGCCTACCAAACTGCCTTGCACTACGCAGGCAAGATTGATGTTTGGGAGATCTGGAATGAGCCTGACGTTGAGATTACGTTCAAGTGCGGCGGCTGCGACAGGGCGGCACTCTATGCCGAGATGCTTTCCGGCAGCTATGCCGCCATCAAGAAGGCCAACCCAAAGGCAGTCGTGCTCATCGGCGGCCTGTCAATCCACGACAGCAATAACGGGGGCATGGCTTTCCTCGATGCGGTCGTAGCGGCATCCGGCGGCAGGCTCAACTTTGATGTGCTCTCTATCCACCCCTACATGCCGGACCGGATGCCTGAGAGCACCGATCCAAAGACTGTAGTGCAGAACTTTCCGTATAGGCTCGACATGAGCTACAAGTGGCTACAGGCGCATGGAGCGGAGGATAAAGAGATCTGGATAACCGAGGATGGCTACTCCACATGTTCGGAGTGCGGTACGCTGGGCGTCAGCGAAGAAGAGCAAGCCCGCAGGCTGATCCGGCTGCATGTCATAGCGATGGGCGCACCCAACGTGACCCACTTCAGCTATTTCCAGGCCAAGGACAAGTTCAACGCCGGTTCGGCCGATCTCTGGGGCAATATGGGTATCATGCGCAACGACCTCAGCGAAAAACCCGCCTATGTAGCCTACAGGGTGCTGAACGGGCAGCTTGCGGATGCCACCTTCACCGGGCTTGGGACGATAACACGCGCCGTCCAGAACAGATGGCAGGCACAATTTGACCGCTATCACTATAAGTTCGTGAAGGCGGGAGCAACCATCCAGGTGCTCTGGAAAATAGGTGTGCCCGAGTCGGTTGATGTGCCTGTTGAAGAGAGCAGCGTCGTGCTGGTGAAGTCGGATGGCACCAACATTCCGCTCACTGTGAGGGATGGCCTTGTGAGCGTCACTATTAGCGAAGACCCCATCTTCATCGACGAGATCAAGCCGAAGGCCACCGCCAACCTCGATGCCGCTGTTGACACATCCTCGCCCACAGGCTTAAGGCCCGCGAATCGCTTCCTGGCGTACTGGCAGAAGAGCGGCGGTCTCCCTCTCTTCGGCTATCCCATCAGCGGCGAGCGAATTGAAAAGAGCAGCACCGACGGCAAAGAGTACATAGTACAATGGTTCGAGCGTGCTCGCTTTGAGTATCACCCCGAATATGCAGGCACCGACGCGGAGGTACTGCTCGGTCTGCTGGGCAGCCAATCGGCGGCGGGACGCAGCTTCCCGCAGATAGCCCCACCCGCCGGGGCGCAGAGCCTTTGCGCCAAGGAAACGGGTCACTGTGTCTGGGGCAGGTTCCTGGAGCAGTGGCGCGAGATGGGGATTGCGCTGGTCGGCTTGCCCATTTCCGATCAGTTTGAGGAGAAAAGCAGCGACGGCAAGACATACATAGTACAATGGTTCGAGCGCGCCCGCTTCGAGTACCACCCCGAGAATAAACCTCCATTTGATGTGCTGCTGGGCCTGCTGGGGCGGCAGCTTTACAAGAAGTAGGCGGGATGTACTTCGTATTGCGTATTGCGTATTGCGTACGATTATCGCAAGTGTTCAAACTTAGAATGCAGCGGCGTGCCAGGGCGAAGCCCATGACGGGGGTATGGGGTGCTATGGGGGCTGTTTCTAGCAACGGAGTGCAGGGGCGAAGCCCATGACAGGGGATGAGCGAAGCGGGGGGCGGGGTGTCCCCCATTCTTCCTTTCCTAATATAACTCCCCTCCCACGTGTGGGAGGGGCTGGGGGAGGGCCTTCCCTTACATGGATGTAAGATTGCCCCACCTCAAATCCGAACATTTACGGATTAGCAGCGATCGGGGTGTAAACGTTGTCACAGCGAACAATCACGCTCGGCGTCCTTTCTGACACACACGGCAACTTGCACACCCGCGTCGTGGAGCTTTTCCGCGAAGCAGGGGTGGAGCGAATATTGCATGCAGGTGATGTAGGCGACTACAGCGTGCTCGGAACGCTGGGATCGATTGCCCCCGTTACGGCGGTTCGTGGCAACGTGGACAAGTATGGTCGGGCAGCAGACCTGCCTCTAGAAGTTCGCCTGAACATCGGCGGCGTCTCCGTTTACATGATACATATCGGCGCGAAGCCTTATATCTGGCTGCCAGGGCTACCGAAGCCGAAGCCGCAGGTAGCAATTTGCGGTCACAGTCACGTCCCACTTCTAGAAACGGCGAGCGACGTGCTGTTCCTGAACCCCGGTGCTGCAGGCACGAAGCCCAGGTTCGGCAGACCCCTGACAGCGGCATTATTGCGGATTACGGAGGGACAGCCCGAAGCGGAGATAATTGAGTTATGATATCGTTGGCGAAAGAGGCTAACGCGCTTTCGCTGTTTGTCAGGTCGAGTGAGGAGCTACGATGAAAGATATTAGAAAAGAGCCAAGAGCTGTCGTCTGGGATCTGGATGGCGTGATAGTGGACAGCGCGGACGCACACAATGCTTCATGGCTGGAAATGGCGCAAGAGTTTGGGGTAGACTACGACCCGGCAACCGATTTCAAGGGCATATTCGGCAAACACAACTCCGACATTATACCGTCGCTATGGGGAGTAACCGATCCTGCAGAGATCGACCGCATGGCGATGAGCAAAGAGAGCAGTTTCCGCCGAGAAGCAGAAAACCTGAAGGCGCTGCCCGGCGTCGTGGAACTGATTAAAGCCCTGGCTAACGCCGGTTGGAGGCAGGGCATCGGCTCGTCCGCACCCCTGGAGAATATCAGGCTGCTGCTCGAGGTCACCGACCTGGCAGGTTACATGGAAACGATTGCATCGGGTGAGGATGTTTCACGTGGCAAGCCCGACCCGCAAGTATTCCTTGTCGCCTTCGAGCGGTTGGGGGTCAATCCCAGGAATGGGGTGGTGATCGAGGATGCGCCGGCCGGGGTGCGCGCCGGGAAGGCAGCAGGTGCTGCTTGCCTGGGAGTGACGACCACTCAAACAAAGGAAATGCTGCTCGAATCAGGGGCCGATAGGGTAGTAGACTCGCTCACCGAGATAAATGTAAGCGACCTGGCTGACCTTGTTGCCTGGAACGGCATCAGCGACGAGAGCTAGGTGCGCGCTATAAAGATCATCCGCTCGCTGCTGTCGTTAAAATCGTCCAGACCGTAGCTGCCGTAAAGATCCTCAAGATCAAAGCGCGCTAGCTTCAGCAGAAGTTCCATTTCATAGCGCCCGGTTGCGTGTAAGGTCAAATCCTGCGAGATGCGTGTCAATGCGCCCGTCGTGCTCTCGGCGTCGTATAGCAGCGTCACGTTATATGTTTGTGTAGATAGATCGCTTGTGCCCGTGACCAGCTTGCGTACCAGCGAGCCGTCGCTATCGGGATATGTGCCTTGCTGTATTAGCTCGCCGTCCGATGGCGGCAAGAGATGAGGCCACGGAGGGGTCAGGTCCAACACCAGAATGCCGTGCTGCACCAGCAAAGGGTGTACTGCCGCAAGCATGGACGTCTGAGCCGCCGTACCGTCCAGGTAGGCGAACGTGTTCAGCGCGCAAAAGGCCAGGTTGTATGGCCCCTCAGGTACATCTGCCAGGTCGCGCATGTCGGCCTGTACCGGTGTCACCAGCGCCTCTACGCCCTTAGCAGCGGCGGCGTGCCGGCAATGCTCCAACATCCCTTCAGACATGTCCACGCAGGTGACCCGGAACCCCGCTTCTGCGAGGGCAACAGCAATCCGCCCGGTCCCGCATCCCAGTTCGAGCACAGGCAGCCGCCGATCAGGATCAAGGGCATCTGCAAGCTGAACATAGAAATCTATGTCCTCCGTGTAGTCCCTGTATTCAAGATCGTAGTAATGGGCCAGACGTTTGTCGCGCTCTATAGTAGTCATTGTGTGCTTGCTTTGTTCGGCCGGGCTACCGGTCGAGTAGACGTTGGTCCTCTATCATCTGCCACACCACATCGGCCAGGCGAGCATAGCCCACCGTGCTGGGGTGAAAATTATCCGGCGATATATACTCGGGGTGTTCAACCACCTCTTCGCTAACCGTGAAGAGGTCGACGATGTGCACTCTGTTACCGTAGGATGCCGCCGCAGCCGACATTGCCTGGTTCCACTGCAGAATGCCGCCGCGGACTAGCGCCTTCTGCGCGTCCGGGGAGCCAAGCATCTGGACAGAGATGTCCGGCATGTTGAGCAGCACAACTGTCGCCTTTGACTCTTTTACAAGCCTTGTGAGAGCCTGGTTCAGCTCTTTGATATAGGCTGAAAGTGATACTCCCCTGGTCGCATCGTTTACGCAGTTCCACATAGTCACGATGTCGGGTTGGGCCTGCACGGCTGCTGCAACCTCTACCTTGTTTGCTTCGCTCAGTGTGATGCCGCTTCTACCCAGCCGCACAAGGCGTGTGTCCGGTGGCATCTTGCTCTGAAGGACATTGACCCAACTCTGTGTGGCGGGGTCGTCAGCTCCTATACCAACTACATCAGAAGCGCCAATGGCTGCGTAAACGATGGGAGGAAGCTGAGTTGGGGCGGGTTGCATAGCTTGACCGGCCTCGGTGCTGGTTGGACGCCTGACAGCCCATACCCAGGCGACGATGCTGAAAACTGCCACCAGCGCGACGACGAGCAGGCCGCCGACCAGGAGCGGTATCACGGGGTTTTGACTAGCCTTCAATATTGGTTCTCTGGGGTAAAATTGTCTGCACTGTCGGGGACAGGAGGGTTACCCACGCTAATCGTGCAGGGCAGCGCCCATCACGACACATGCCATGCCCGCCGTAACCGACAAAATGAGCAGCGTGCCGGGAAGGTGGAAGTTAGCCGTGTGGCCGAGCGACAGAACAAACATAAGGAGCGGCACGATCAGCAGCAAGAGAGCGCCAACAGCCATGACGGCAATCGAGAGGGTGTTGCGGTTGGAGCTTGATGGAACACGGCGAGAGGCCAAATGTCTATCTCCTGAGGTGATATAATGAGTCGTCGGATTATACACCACCTGCGGACACTTCCGCCAGCGACCGTTTTCAGCGTGAGCCCACGCGTGGGATGCCGCTCCTGACCGACCATTTCCGGGTGTGCTGGCTGTCAGGTTTGGCTGTCAAATTGATAGGATTGTCAAGATCCTTGTAGATGGCCGGTGGGCTAGTATTGCAGTGCAAAGGCAGTCAAGCGGGAGGATGGACGGTCCTCCAAAGGCAGCACAGATGCCCTGGCACTCGATGGAGGAGATATCCGAACAAGGGTGGGAGACTGATAAGGTGCTCCAATGGCGAGATGGTAAGCCATCTAATCTGTCAATGGTGACTTCCTTCTCCGCCGACCTGCTTGAGCCACGGCACCCGATGAGGATCAAGAGTACGAGGGCGCTACGATTGAACGGATGGACGTAAAACTAAACACGCGCTGGTAAGCATAATAGATAAGAAGAAGGGAGGCCGGTGAGCCTCCCTTCTTCTTATCTGTAGTAGCCACGATTTGACCAGCCAGACAATGTCAGAATAATCGGGAGTTTTCGGACAGGAACCCCAAAACCTGTAACGGCCACAGTTAGTTTTGCGGAGGTAACAGGCGCCGATGCCTCTTTCCACCCGGAAACTCAGTTGAGAAGTTGCCACTCGTAGCGCGTCTTGACCAGCGCACGGGGCGCTTAAGGGTACGAATAGTGCTGTGTTGTTCAACATGCAAAATGCCCACTTCTTAGATCCGAGCAGCGACAAGGCTATCGATGTGGGAGGTGGGAGGTGAGAAAGTGCCCAGAGGTAAGAGAGGGTTACGAAAGGAGGGATGAAGATGGATGCTGATGCTATTTCCTCATTGCAGCATTATGACCCACTTCTCGAAATGTGCACAATGTGAATCATGTGCACAAAGAAGTCTGGTATCCAGGGAGAGCAAGCAAATGAAAGCAATTCATATCCATGGCCGTGGCGGTCCAGATCACTTGGTCTATGAAGATGCGCCACAACCAAGTCCAGGACCCGGAGAAGTGCTTGTACGTGTCTACGCGGCGGGGGTCATTGCCAACGAGCTAAAATGGGACGAGACATACCAGACCAAAGCGGGAACCCCAGTCACACTGCCAATTCCCGGACGTGATCTCTCAGGAGTTGTTGCCGAGGTCGGTCCCGGGGTCACGAGCACGACACTCATCAAAGGCTTAGAGGTCTATGCCCTGCTCGACTATGGTCGCGACGGCGCCCAGGCCGACTATACCGTCGCCCTCCCGAACGAGCTGGTTCCCAAGCCAAGTACGCTTGACCATGTGCAAGCCGCAGCCGTACCGCTCTCAGCGTTGACAGCCTGGCAGGCCCTCTTTGACAACGCCCACCTCGCTGCTGGGCAAACCGTCCTGATCCATGGAGGCGCGGGGGGTGTTGGAGTCTTTGCTGTCCAACTTGCTCATTGGGCGGGGGCGCAAGTCATCACGACTGCCTCGGCACGCAATCGTGACTTCATGCGTGAACTGGGAGTGGGGGCCAACGAGATCATCGACTACACCACGACGCGCTTCGAGGAGGTGGTCCACAGCGTTGATGTGGTCTTCGATACGGTCGGTGGCGACACCTTGCAGCGCTCCTGGCAGGTGATCAAACCCGGAGGACTACTTGTCTCCATCGTCAGTCCATCGCCTCCCGCCGCCGCTGCGCAAGCTGCTATGTCAAAGGCAAAGGGAGGCCGGGGAAGTGGGGGAGGTGGGGGGCACGATGTGCGCTTTGTCTATTTTATTGTCGGTCCTAACCGCGATGAACTAATCCAAATTGGCGCATTGATTGATGCGGGACACCTCCGGCCCATCATCGACACGGTGTTCCCCCTTGCCCAGGCGCGCCAGGCCTATGAGCAAGCAGCAAAAGGACACACGCGAGGCAAGATTGTCTTGAAGGTGATGGACTCGTGATCCTTATCCTTGTGCCAGGGTGATATCGCTGGAGCCAGGATTTGACCAGCCAAACAATGTCAGGGTAATCAGGGGTTATCGGACAGGCAAGTCAAGGTCGGACATTGCTCATTGCAAGATCGACTTCGCACTATTACATCTTATCTTAGGTTGATCGCGGCAAGCTCATCGAACGATATTAGCCCGTCGCATATGAGCGCCCACCACTTGAGGCACGTCCCGCACCAGTAACCATCCTGGCTCCCGTCATACTCCATCACAGCCTCACAGTCCGGACACGCTTCGTACAGGCAATCTTCCTCGTCACCGGCATCATCGCCATTCTGCAGGACGTAGACGGCGGCCTCAAGCTGCAAGGCACAAAAGGCCGCAACGAGCGTGCGCGTGCTCGCGCTGCCTCAACTGGTGGTGGGCCGACAGAGTGATCGGTTACGGGCTATTTCGTGCCTGAAAATGCGCTTCGCTGGGCGAGGCCCCGCCAAATGATATAATGAGTCGTCGAATTATGTCATACAGCAGGATAGGTGTCAAACATATGCTAGTGAGCCAGGGCGAGATTCGCAACCATATCGAGCAGATCAAGTTGAGCTATGAGGGCTACCGCAGGCAACTTGACAGGTTAGGGCTGTCGGACGAGCGCAGGGAGCGCCTGGAGACCGACGTGAGGCTGCTGCAAGAAGAACTGGCTATGCTTGAGAAGCTGGCACAGTTCGGGCGCGTTGAGCCGAACCGGTTGAAGATAGAGCAGGCTGTTCGCGAGCGGCTGGAGCACCTGCGCACGACAATGCGTAACGAGCCTACGCAGAAAGGCCGCAACGCCGCCGAAAGAGACATGGCATCCAGCGAGATCAGGGTGCTGCAATGGGCGCTCGGCGAAGATACTCTTACGCTCTACAGCCAGGAATTGCAGAAGGGACACGACCCCGACCCGTCACGAACCGATCGCGCCGTGCCAGGCATACTCATACACGCACTGGAAGAAGGCCCCGACGTAGAAACAAGGGCCAGTGCAGCCTACGAGCTAGGCAAGCTGCGCGTGGCACAGGCCATACCGGCGCTGGTCACCGCACTTGAGGACGATCCATTTATCGCCGGCATCGCCCTCAGCGCGCTCGCGGGCTTTACTGACGACGAACTGACGGCAGCAGGGCTGGACAAAGATGTTATCCGCAAGGTGCAAGCGGCGCGAAAATAACGTCCTTGAGCATGCAGGCCTGCATCGAGCGTAATTACCGGTCGTCTTCCCGCGTCTTATAGCTTGAAGGTAAACGCTCAGAGTAGGGGTGCATGGGTATGGCCCCGACCGGGTATGAGCGGAGTGGGGGCGGGGTGTCCCCTATCTACCCATGAATTTAATTACTCCCGCGTCATGGGCTTCCGAGCGTAGGCTTTGGAAAGGGGTGCAGGGGCGAAGCCCATGACGGGGTATGGGGGTGTCCCCCATTCTTCCCTTCTTTTTTGGACTCCCCTCCCGCATGCGGGAGGGGCCGGGGGTGGGTCTTCCCTTACCGATATGTCAGGTTGCTCCACCCAAACCTGAACACTTGCTCTTGACGAATGCCTTGTTGCCCCCTAACCCCTATGATATAATGCCGCAGGGAGCGGCCATTTTTCGGCGCGTTAACTCTTCAGATGTTATTCTTGCATATTGCACCTGCGCCTTCACAAGGGCGCGCCGGGCCATTTAAGGAGACCATGCATGAAAGTCAGTGAGGTCATGATTGATAACCCGCCCGTGGTAACACGTGACGACTCTATTGCGCTCGCCGCCCGCAGCATAGACGACCTGCACACTTCCCTTGTACCCGTTGTAGATAGCCACAATTCCAGGCGTGTGGTCGGCGTGATAATGGATAAAGATGTGATGCGCTGCACCGCCTCCGGAGGCAATCCGCAGACCAGCCACGTGTCGGAATACATGGGCACCAGCTATGAGACCGTGCATGTCGATGCCGATGTTGAGACTGCGCTTGCCGAAGTGCCCCAGGGCCTCTCCTTGCCGGACGGCGATACCGGGTCCGGAACGAGCGGCACATCCCAGGGCGGCGGCCTGATGGGACGGCGGCCCATCGTCGTGGTTGATGACGGGCGGCGCGTGGTCGGCATTATCACGCGGCCTCACCTGGCAATGGACATTGCCAAAGTACAGTCGGGCCAGGTGGTTTCGGGCCGCGCCGAGAATATGCAACTGGTCTGGCGCTGCACAGATTGTGGCTATCTCCTCACGCGCGCAGAGCAACTGCCCGATTCCTGCCCCGACTGCGGCGCGCCCAAAGAGCACTTTGTTCTCGTCACCGAAGATTAGCGCACCGAGCAGAGAATAATTCTTACCCGAATCGGCCCATTCTATGTCTTCACCAGGATTCAAATTCATTGATCTGCCTACTGCCGCCGAGCGGTTGGGTATAACCCGCAATCAACTTCTCGAGTGGGTTGACGAGGGCCGAATACGCCCGTTCAGCGGTAAAGGGCAGCAGAGTGTGTTCCGCACCGGCGAAGTTGAAAAGCTAGCCGAGCAGATGGCCGCGCCCGTAGAAGCTCCTGCCGCCGAAGACGTTGTCATGGACGAGGCATTGGTCGTCCCGCTCGGCTCAACCCCACAGGCCGAGGGACGCCGCACCAGGCGCCGCGATGCCATCAAATTGATGGGCACACGGCTCAGCATGGACTCGCGCTGGGTCGAGATGACGGACAAAGATATCGCCACCTGGCTGGATGCTCTGGAGCCGGTCCAATTTGACCGGGTCCGCAAGGTCGCGAACGTTGCTATAGAACGTCTGCAGAAAGTACTGAGTATGATGGAAGAGTTTGAGACAGGCCGCGCAAAGGACGTAGCGTCCGGGGGCGGTCAACCGTCAACCGATGCCTGAGCCGCATTACTACACAGTCAAGGAAGCCAATGCACTGCTTCCAAAGCTGACACGCCTGCTCGTGCAGATGCAAGCCCAGGCCCGCCAGCATGGAATGGTGAGCGCCCGCATCGAAGATGTCAAGCGGACCGTCAAAAGTAACGGGCACCACAACCCGCTGGAAGATCCGATGGTCACCCAGGTCTCCAATGCGCTAAAGGAGGCGCTCAGCGATGGAATGGAGCAACTCGAAAAGTGGGACATTGAGCTGAAGGACCTCTCAACCGGATTGGTTGATTTCCGCGCTATGTACCAGGGACGCGACGTATATCTCTGCTGGCAGCTTGGCGAGTTGCAGGTTGCCTACTGGCATGAGGTTGACACAGGCTTCGCCGGTCGGCAACCCATAGACGAGGACTTTCTTTAGTAGAGCCGGCGGGCGATCACGTTCGCGCCGATTTATTGGCCGTTATGCGCTGGCGTAACGCCTCGTAGAGCACTACGGACCCGGCGACAGCGGCGTTCAGCGACTCTATCTTGCCCCGCATCGGTATCTCCAACGCGCCATCGCATCGCTCGCGCACGAGCCTGCCCACCCCACGCCCCTCAGACCCCACAACAATCCCCAGCGGTCCGCGAAGATCAGTGTCGCTGTACAGTGCAGCGTCCGGCTCGGCTTGCAGCGCGTAGACCCATAGCCCTGCTTCCTGTAGCTCTGCAATAGCGCGCGGCAGGTTGTTCGCCAGGCATATCTGCAGGTGTTCCACAGCCCCAGCCGACGCATTCACAACAGCAGGCGTCACCTCAACCTGCCGGCGGTCCAGCATAACGATAGCCGTCACGTCCACCGCCTCAGATGTGCGCAGCAGCGTTCCAAAGTTCTGTGGATCCTGAAGAGAGTCAAGGAATAGCACAAGCGCCTGGTTGCCCGCGTCCCGGCATAGCTCTGCCGTCTCCGCAAGTGAAGTGTACTCAAAAGGAGACACTTCGGCGGCCACACCCTGGTGGTGATTACCGACGCGTGTAAGCGCATCGAGCTTTGCCGCAGGCACGCGCTCGACCTGTGCGCCGGAACGCCGGGCGGTGGCTTCTATCTCCTTGAGGCGTCCTGCCTGGTCGGCTTTTGGCTCTTTCACAGCCTCTGCTAGCAGCACGCGAAATACCTTGCGGCGTCCTGCCCTTAGGGCCTCTTCAACTGCGTGCCTGCCGTACAGCCACTCGGGCATCTGCTTTACCTCTTGCTGAGTGAATGACGAAGGACGAAAGCGACCTGTGTGCGTCTCTCGTCCCTCTGTACCTTACTTTAGATGGTTGTACTAATCGGTAGAACTTTTCGCCGGTGCGGCAGGCGTTGTGGTTGTGCTGCTTGAGCTATCACCGCCGGTCGAGCCGCTCTTTGCTTCCGGTTTGGCTTCGGCCTTTGTTTCGCTTTTAGACTCGCTCTTGGTTTCGCCTTTATCAGCACCCTCCGGTTTCGACTCGGTGCCCTTGTCTGCGGGTGTGGCGCTGCTGTTGTTGCTGCTATTTCTATTGTCGTTGATATACCAACCGCTACCCTTGAAGATAACGCCAACGGGGTGAAAGACCCTGCGGAGGGCGTTCTTCCCGCAAGTCGGGCATTCTATAAGTGGATCGGCAGTTATCGGCTGCATTTTTTCAAATCTATTTTCACATTCTTTACATGCATATTCATAAACTGGCATAGTTTTCCTCGATAATATCGTTACCTGTTTCCATGTTATAGTATATGAAATCGGCAGTCCGGTCGCAACTGTGCGGCCCGGCATTATGCAAGAGTGGAGTTTGCCACTATGATTCGGTTGGCGGCGGTTTCGGACTTGCATTTCAAGTCGTCAGAGATTGGAAGCGTGAAAACGCGCCTTTTCGGTGTGAACGACACTGCCGATTTGCTCCTGCTCCCGGGCGACCTTATCGACAGCGGGACAGCAGACGACGCCCGCCTCCTGGTACGCGAGCTTGAAGACATAACCCTCCCCATCCTCGCCGTGGTTGGCAACCATGAGTTCAGCGCGGGTATGATCGGGCAGGTGCTTGATATATACCGGCAGAGCGGTATAAGGCTGTTGGATGGTGATGCAGCCGACTTCATTATCCGGAGGGAAAGCATCGGGGTGGTGGGCACCAGGGGTTGCCGGGGCGGATTCGGCGAAAGTGCATTGCAGCCAACCTACGAGCCGGAGGTAAGCTACTGGCTTGATGTCGCGGAAGCCGAGGTGCTGAAGATTGAGAGCGGGTTGGGCAGCATTATCACAGATTACCGGGTCGTGATGACGCACTTTTCGCCTGTGCGTGGAACGCTTGAAGGCGAGGTTCCTGAGGAGATACCCTTTTATGGGTCAGGTATGCTCTGTGAGCCGGTTGACCGCCTGGGTGCCGACGTTATCATACACGGCCATTCCCATAAGGGCCAACAGCGCGGCACTTCACCGGGCGGCATACCTGTTTACAACGTGGCTGCCACAGTCATCCCCGCGCCATACATAATTGTGGAGCTAGGCTCATGATGCCGCGCCTGTATATCATCCTTCTTACGCTGCTGCCCATGCTGGCAGGCTGTTCGCAGCCTCTGGCTACAGGCGACGCGACCGCAGCTACGGTCGACCCCGTCCGCCTGGAGATAGTCGAGCTACCGGAGCTAAAACAGCCGCAAGAAGTGGCCCTGAAGGACAATACTAGTGTAACGTGGACTCGCCTGAGCAGCATTCCACCACCCGACCAGCGGCGCGAGATGAAAGTCCAACAGGCCATACAAACCGAGGCCGACAGACTGGCAAAGGTCGATTACGCTGCACTCTCGATTCCCCAGTATGTGACAGTCACCCATTCTTTACAGATCACGCCGGATGCCTTTGACGGCTCCGGGGCAGTTGTCGAACAGTATGGCGAAGCAGCAGGCGAGCGGCGGTGGGCACTGTACGCCTGGCGCGGGCCTGATATACCACAGCTTCCAAACCGCCTGATCGTGTTCCGCTGGGTGGAAGTGTACGCCGTGTACGACCTGGCTCAGGAAGAGGTCGTGCGGTTGCTCGCTACTGTGCGAGGCGAAGTACACGAATAGAGGCGCGGCTAGTGGCTCTTGATGTCGTGCCTGTGGTCACCAATGCCGGCCAGAGCGACCAGTATGCCCTTCTGCACAATACGCAGCACGAATAAATTGGCCTCAGGCGGGGACTTGAGCAGCGTCCTGGAAGATTGAGCAGATAGCGCCGCTCCGCTCGTATTGCCCGCTATTAATAACCATTCGGCCATACACCAGAGCCGCGCGGCATAGCGCGACCGCAGTATCGGGCCGAACTCGTCATGAGCAAGCCGTATGAGCGCAGGCAATAGCACGCGCCAGCTTTCGTCGTTGACCTCATCAGGCGGGCCTGAGTCGAGTGTGGCGATCTCTCGCGCCACCGCTTCCACAGCAGGACCATCCAGATACCAGCTATCGAAAATCGGATCGAAGAGGAGATCGCTCTCGCTTTCGCCCGAAGGCTGCGCTGCAAGCTCATCGAGCGGGGCGAAAATGGTCTGGCTCTCGTCGATGCCGCCCGCGTACTCCCAGAAGATCTTGTTCAGAAGCTGGTATTCGACAGGCAGCGGTGTACCTGTCGTCCAGTTGAGCGCCACAGCACTTCTAAGGAGATTGAGCGCATAATTGAACGGCACTTCGAGATATGCGCTCGAAGTCTCGCCCAGCGTAGTGTCAAAAGAATGCGCTCCCACCGCGAACGTGAGAACATCATGGAGTGTGCCGACAGGTACGCGGCGAGGCAGACCGGCGGGATCAGCGGCGGTATTGCCAAGGGCATCGACAACGCCACTGAGGTCGTTCAGCAGGAGGCCGAGCAGGGCACGCTCGCTATTTGGGCCAGGGGCTACAAGCCACAGGAGACGGTCGCCGCGTCCATCGAGTGCGCTTAGCCAGGCTCTGCAATCTGGCGCAGGGCGCTGCAATGGCTCAATCTCAACGCCGCTCAAACGCAGCTTCTGAAGAGTTCTGCCAACGGCACGAGCAGGCTCGTCGGGCAGCGTTAGCTCAAGGAGCGAGAGCGCACGCATGGCAAGCGGCGTCCCGATATTTGAGAGGGCATCTATGACGCCCAGTTGCAAATCAGGGTCGGGTTGGAAGGCCAGCAGGCGCAGCACATCCACAGTGCGGTCGTCGGGTGTCTGGGATAGAAGATTGAGAACAGAATAGAGAAGGTCGAGGGGCTGAAAGACAAGAGCGCGAAGATAATCGTGCAGGGCAGCCGGGTTATCAGCGTTACTATCGATCGCGCCCATCAGGAGACCGGTCGCCGAGTGTACAGGCTCGCGCAGGGTAGAAAGAAAATCGTCGGGAGGCTGCACGCCGAGAGCCTGTTCCAGTATCATCACCGCGCCCATGCGGCGGCGGTCGGTGTTGCGGCGGTCGTTGGCGATGCGCCTAAGGGTGTGAGCCGCCTCACGGCTGTCGGGATATACCGCGATAACACGCCCCAGTACATCAAGAGATCCCGGGTGGAAAGCGTCAAGCCGCCGCACTACAGCAGCCAGGATAGGCGAGCCAAGGAGGGCGGATCGCGCCAGAAGCTGGTCAAAATCAATCGACGTGGGGTCAAGAGAGAGGAGATCATCCAGCACGCGCTCAGCGGTCTGATGCTCACGCAACACGATAACCTTGCCCGACCGCGAACTAATATCTGTGTCGGAGTCGCTGTCTCTTGGCACGGGGTCCTCGATGTTCTCCTGAAAGGTAGGATGGAGTAGATAAAACGAAAACGTAAAACGCGAACGTCTTTATTACGTCTCACGTTCTACGTTTTACGTCTAACGTTCTGCCTATTTAGCTATAGTACCACACTAGTAGATGCCGGACAAGTTCAGCCAGCTAGGTAGCTGGGTGAGCGCCCACACCATCATGACGATCACGACGAGCCAGAGCAGATCGACCAGCCAGTTGAAGGCAACGGCAGTACCCGCGATATCAGGCGTAGCCTGCATGGACGGGAAGGCAGCAGCCGCTATCGTCGCATCTGCGGGACGGCTGCCGGGACTCTTCTGCGACACAAGGTCAGCCACTCCCGTCAGGCCGAGATCCATCTTGTTGATCGTAGCGCGGCAATAGGGGCACGGCTCAACCTGGCCCGGAACGGCATCGCTGGTATCTACAAGCTCGTGGCAGGATGGGCAATTCACGAAGAAGTTATAGCGGCATTGCGGACAGGCCAGCGAGGTATCTGCCACCTGCTCTTTGCAGTTGGGGCACGCGATGGTCGCCACAGTTCGGGCAGTGCGTTTGTCGTCCAGCACGGCAGCGCCTGTCGCGCCCGTACCGCTGTTCGAAAGCTGCGAGCCGTCAAGGAAAGTGGATATGCCTCCGGTGGGCATGGAGGGCGACATTGCATTGTTTCCACTACTCTGTAGATACCAGGGCTGCGACGAAGCGGAACCTGCGCGTCCATCATCGCCCGGAAGCTCGTGGGGCGACGGCAAGCGCATGTCCGAGTAGGGGTTTAGCTGGTTCATGTCGGAGCCGCCCATATTCATAGGAGCACCGAACGGCGAGGCACCGCTGTCCATCGGCATCCCGGCGGCGGGTCCATATCCGGAGCCATTCTGAGGCGAGAATTGGCTGTCGTCAGATCCCGACGATGGCGCGGATGCGCTTGGTGTTAGGTGCTCAAGCCAGGGGGGTAGATCGGACATCATATCTTCGCCGCCACCACCCAGTTTTCCCTCAAACGGTTGAAAGCCGGCCTGCAAATCGGCAGCATACGCGGCGTCAATGGCAGCTTCATCGAAAGTGTAGCTTTCTGTAGCGGGGGCCGGCTCACTTCTCGGCGAGGCAAAGCCGTTCACTGTATCAGGCGAGTAGCCATCTTCGCGAGCACGGCCGTTACCGTTACTGCCGTCATGCGTGCCGATCTCGCCGGAGTTCATGTAGCTTGTCAGGGGGCCGGATGTCCTCGGCATATCATAAGCAGAGCCGCCCGAAAACGGCACGTCCATGGCAGATGGTTCGGGTGCTGTGTACGGAACTGTGCCCGCTACATCGTTGTTCCTTAGGCTGCCTGAGTTGCGCCCATTTCCGTTGCTATGTCCGTTGCCGTTCGATGACATAAACCCATCTGAGACCTCGTAGGGTGCAGCAGCCACATACGGATTAGCAGGCGAAGGACCGGGCATGGCCCATGATTCCGGTGCGGCAGGTACCTCAGGGGCAGCAAACTCGGGTGCGGGTGGGGGCTGCGGAGCCACCTGGTCCAGCCATGCCGGGACGGAGGCTTGAGCAGCAGGGGGAGGTTCAGCCTGCCGGTCGAGTTCGAGGTCGGTCGGGAACGTATAGACAGGATCTGGCTCGGGCGGAGTGGGCACACGTGATGGAGTGCCGGTCTTGGCGACCACAAACTCAAGCCCGCGGCGTGCCTGGGCATTATAGGGGTTGATCACGAGGGCGTTCTCGAGGCAGATTTGTTGCTCGTTCGGGTCGGTTACGACCCCACTGAGCCACATCCATGCTTCTTCATTGTGAGGGTCTCGCTCCACCAGTTGAGTGAGGAGAGTGCGGGCCATAGCCCTGTCTCCGCGCCGCGCGGCTGATTGGCCCTCGTTAAGTAGACGCGCAACTTCGCGATCCGTAGGATTTGACGACATAGTTATCCCCTTTGCCCATAACAGGCTCGATGCGCCCTTACCTCAGAGCGGTACTGTAGTGTGTCGCGCCTTCCGAAACAGCTATTTCTCTTCGACGAGCCGAATCCTGCGCGGGTGGACCCTGCATTTTTCGGCCTCGATTATCGCCTGGATTTCCTCCACTGTTTCGTCAAGCTCATTGTTACGATTTACCACAACATAGTCAAAGTCGCTTAGGGCATGCATCTCGTCCCGGGCTACCTTTAGCCTTCTGGACAACTCCTGGGGATCCTCTGTCTTTCGGTGATAAAGCCTCGATGCAAGATCTTCCATACTGGGCGGCGCGAGGAAAATATAGATCGCGTCCGGCTCCTTCTCTCGCATTGTGCGTGCTCCCTGCACATCGGGCTTCATAATCACGTCTTCACCGCGCCTCAGCGGGTCCACGACCTGGCTGCGCGGTATGCCGTAATAGTTGTTGTATACTTTCGCGTCTTCCAAAAGCTCGTTGTTCTCTCGCATCCGTTCGTATTCTTCACGTGATCTGAAGAAGTAGTGTACCCCTTCTTCTTCGCCCGAACGCTGTTCCCTTGTCGTTACCGTTACCACGTAGTGGAACTTAAGTCCCAACTCGCGCATCCTCTGTATCGTAACGTCCTTGCCCACTCCGGAAGGGCCGGTCAGCACAACCAGAAGGGCAGGTGCAGGCCTGTTTACATACTGTGTAAACGCCGGTTCATCACCCGCTTCTGCTACTATCTCGGCGACAAATGGCGGCACATCAGCCTCGCCGGTCCCATTCTCGCCTACGGCCCCACCCGCAGGCCGCTCCTTCTGCGTCTCCTCGCCTGTTCCGATCATGCTCCAACCTTCATTTGTGCTAACCTGACTGCGAATAACGGTTTCCCACGCTCCTGGATATGGGTCCTCGCCACGGTTTCACAGTGCTTGCACGTTGTGTTATACTTCCCTTTCAACCCTCCTGAGAACTTTCTTATGCCTTTCGATGCTCTTACACTGGCGGCGGTGCGGCAGGAACTTCAGCAAAAGCTTGTCGGCGGACGCATACAGAACGTTATTATGCCCGGTCCGCTGGCGGTGAGTCTTGAAGTATACAGGCCGGGTACCGGTCGAGCCCACCTGCTCTTGTCGGCACACCCGCAGCATGCTCGTGTCCATCTTACCCAAACTACTCCTAGCCGCGACCCCGACCAGCACCCACCTTTGCTGCTGTTACTGCGAAAATATGTGCGAGGCGGGACGCTTCTGGACGTGGTACAGCCTCGGTTTGAGCGTGTCCTCGTACTCAGTATAGCCAAAAGGCTACCCCCTGACAAGCACCAAGAGTACCATTTTGAGGGGGACTTTAGGGATACCGACGAGCCGCAGGAAGACGATCCCACGCTGCCGCTGACCACAGTTGAGCTTGTTGTCGAAGTCATGGGCAGGGTCAGTAACATCATCTTGCTGGAAGAAGACGGCAGCATTATGGACAGCGCTAAGCGTGTGCCCGCCTCCATCAACCGCTACCGCACAACCCTTCCCCACTACGCGTACGTAGCTCCGCCGCCCCAGGATAAGCGCGATCCCACGCACACAAGCATAAATGCGATGGCCCTTGAGCTAGGTAAGGCATTGGCTGAAGACGCGAACGCAGCAGCCTGGAAGGGGCTGGTAAGCGGCTATGCTGCGATAAGCCCCGCGCTTGCGCGGGAGGTGATGTATCGCGCCCTTGGCAATGCAAGGGAGAAGGCGGCGGACATCGAGACGCAGCCTGCCCTGCTCGCGAAGGTGCTCGAGGAGTTGCAGGCCATTTTCCGCATGGAAAGCGAAGGTAGTTGGCAGCCCACAGTGGCATGGAAAGCAGGCGGTGAGGACGAGGGGCGGCAGGCGCTCGATTTCGCGCCGTACAGGCCCTTGCATTTGCAGGCCCAGGATGCTCAGCTAGAAGAATTCACAAGCATATCAGCGGCAGCGTCGCGCTATTTCAACGCCATACAGACCCTGGGCGGGCATAGCGCGCTCAAAGGAATTGTGGCGGCGGCGCTTGGCGATCTTAGGTCACGAGATGAGCGCAAGCTATATTCGTTGCGCGAGGAATGGCAGCGGGCGCAAAGCCTTGAAACGCTGCGCCGTAAGGGCGAATTGCTGCTTTCTTATATGCATACCCTACAGCCGGGCCAAACTACGCTCGTAATCCCCGACGAAAACCTGACCATCGAGCTTGATCCGGGCTTCACTCCTGTCGAGAATTCGCAGGCCATTTTCAGGGAGTACAGGAAGGCGCGTTCTGCGGTCGAAGGGCTGCCGGAGCGCATCGAGGAGATGGAGACACGGATTGCCTATCTCGATGATCTGGCGACCAGCCTTGACATCGCGACCACTTACGACGACATTAAAGCAGTGCAGGCAGAGGTGAAATCGGCAAGTAAGCCGCCCACGCCACCCGACCCGGCTGCCACAAAACAAAAGCAGCAGGGCAAAGGCAAGGGGCGAGCGGGCCAACCAAAGCTACCGCAGCCGCTCAGACTGCAAACGCATAACGGGGTACAACTGCTGGTTGGGCGCACGGCAGGGCAAAATGACACGGCAACGTTCCGGCTGGCGAGTCCGGACGACCTCTGGTTCCACGCAAGGGGCGCACCCGGCTCGCACGTTATTTTGCGCGCAGCGCCTAACCTGTCGCCGGAAGACATCGAGGAAGCGGCACGGTTGGCAGCCGGGTACAGCAAGCGGCGGGAGGACGCTCAGGTCGATGTGATATATACTGAGAAAAAGCACGTTCGGAAAATACCAAACTCGCCGCCTGGTCAGGTGACCTATAAGAACGAGCGAGTGATCAGGGTTGGCCCACTGCGACTGCAGGCAGCCAGACAGGGAGGGTAGGAGTTATGTCGTCAATCGAGCACAATAAGAGAGTTGCCCGCCGCTATTTTGAGGAGGTGGTGAACTACTGGAACGCAGCATCGTTGGAAGAGGTCGTTTCCGCCGAGCTGCGTGCCCAATTGGAGCCGCGCCTCAAAATGCGCCATAAAGCAGTGCCCGACTGGCAGGTCACTATCGAGCATCAAATCGCGGAAGATGATCTGGTTGTGACAACAGGCACCACACGCGGCACGCACAGCGGGGAGTGGTTCACGCCGCTCGGCACCATCGCACCAACGGGCAAGCACTTCGCCTTCACGTTTACCAGCACAATGCGCGTGAGGGACGGGAAACTCTGCGAGATCGTCTGGTCCAACTGGGACTGGCTTGAATTGCTCCAGCAGTTAGGCGAGATTGGGCGTCCGGTTGAGGTGGAAGATTAGCTCTGCCGGCTAAGCGGCTGCGCTCGACTTTCTTGCACCAATGCGTGCGAATAACACACCCAATTCGTACAGCAGAATAATGGGCACGGCCACAATTGTCTGGTTCACGGGATCGGGTGTGGGCGTGATGATAGCCGCCACGACGAACGCAAGCACGTAGGCCCAGCGGCGGAATTTGCGCAGACGCTTGGGCGTAGCGACACCCAGCTTGGAGAGCAAGAAGATGATCAGCGGGGTCTCAAACGCGACACCTACCGCCAGCAGGAATTGAGTAACGAACGAGAGAAACTTGGCGACGCTCCAGGTGTTCTCAACCACACCACCACCGAAATTGAACAGAAAATCTATGGCGCTGGGCAGCACGATAAAATAGCAGAATACCACGCCTGCCGCGAAAAATAGCGTGATGCCCGGCAAGCTGGTGAGCACCCAACGCCTCTCTATCTTGGTGAGGCCCGGAGCCAGGAAGCGGAAAAGCTGGTAGACAAGCAGCGGCATCGAAAGAGCGATACCTGTATAGAAGCCCAACTTCAGGTAGGAAACGAAAGTCTCCGTCGGCTCCAGGGCGATAAGCCGGTGATCGCCTTTGAGGCTGACCAGTAGCTCCAACTCCTGTTGAGCAAATGTCAGGCTAAGAACGGTTGTGAGCAGCAGGGCAAGCACGGCCTTGATGAGCCGGTCACGCAATTCCCGCAAGTGGTCCATCAAGGGTAGCTCAACATCTCGGCTGCCATCGGGGCGGATGTGAACCGGGGGTTGAGGGCGCGGTTTTCGGCCTGGCAAAGGCAGGCGTCTTCGTGGGGTGGCTGTGCTACTCATGGCGTTTTGTCTGCTTGAGAACCATTATAGGTTCTGGCAGAAACATCTACAAGCAAAAACCCGCAACAACACGAATTGCCCTCCAGGAGGGCAATTCGTGTTGTTGCGGGAAGTAATTACTAAGCCGTGACGTAATTCTCGATGTAGGAGTCGATCCGGTCGACAGCCTCGCCGACTGTGGCGATGTTGGCATCTTCTTCGGGGATCTTCATCTCGCCGAATGGCTCGAACACATCCTCGATGGTCATCAAGAGCTCAACCATATCGAGCGAGTCGGCGCCCAGGTCCGAGAACGATGTCTCGGTGGTGACTTTGCTCTTGTCAACCTTCAGTAGGTCGCTGACCATGTTCTGCAGCAGCATAGTGATCATGCCGCGAGTATCGCTACCCTCAAGTTCCGAAGGGCTAACCTTGTACTTGCTTTCAGCGATCTTGCTCAGAAGAAGGTCGCGCAGTTCAGGAGCGCCAAGGGCCTCCGCTTCCGCCGTGTCTACTTCATACTGCTGTTCCGCCACCTGCCTGAGGTGTTCCGTCGCGTTTGCCATCCTGTTTATTCTCCTTTCCCCAAGGGGATCTTAAATACTCTCAACCAGATAAGTTACGAGTTCCCGAACCGTTGTAAGGTCCGGCACATCGGCATTGTCAATTACAACGTCGAACTCTTCCTCAAGCAGCGGTATCACCTCGTCATGAAATTCGAGTGTGTCGGCATTGAGATCATCGTAGACGTTAGTCTCCCACGTAATTTCATCTTCGTCGGCACCCAGGGTGTCGGCCAGTATCGTGCGGAGCCTCCGGTATACATCATCGCGCAGGTTAGCCATAGGGGCTATTCGTCCTCTTCTTTTCCTTGTTTATCGCCGGCATCTCCGGCAGGACCACCCCGCGTCGACATACGCCCTTGCGGTTTCTGCTCTGCGGCCACAGTGCCAAGCACTCCATTTATAAAGCGGCTCGAACTGTCGCTGCCAAATCGCTTGCCAAGTTCAACAGCTTCGTTGATGGCCGCCTTCAGGGGCACTCTATTATCAAATAGAATCTCGAAAATTGCAAGCCTCAATATATTCTTGTCTATGCTCGACATCTGGTCGATTGGCCAGTTCGGGGCCGACTTTTCGATGATCTCGTCCAGGTCGCCGCTGTTGTCCAGCACGCCTGAAACAAGCGTACGTGCGAACTCGCGCCCACTCGGATCGGACAGGCCAATGGCGTTAGGGTTCTCCGAGGTAGGCTCATCGAGGTTGCGCCGTAGTACGTCACCTACCGGGTGGTCGGTAGTGTCGACTTCGTAAAGTGTTTGCAAGGCGGTAATCCTCGCCTGTCGTCGTGATGTTGATGCCATAATCTGGGAACGTACAGCGTGAGCGTAACGAGTAAGGCGCAAGCAACCAGGCTGCGTTTTACGCTTTACATGTGCGCCTTATTCGCTCACATCCTCTATATATATGTTCACTTGCTCAGCCGGAATACCTACCATCTGGTCAAGGGACTCGCGAATCTTGCTCTGCAGCGTCTTACCCAGCTTTCTAAGGTTGGCATCAGGCTCTGCTACGATGTAAACGTCGGCAGCTAGCTTTCCGTTACGCACCTGCAGCGTAACTCCCGGCGCATTTCCCGTATCCGGCCTCTGTAGCACACGGTTCGGGGGCCGCGTGATCTGCCCCATGTCGGCCACGCCGGCCACCGAGCGAGCGGTAAGGCTAACTATCATGGCCATCACACTCGGCGCTATGCGAACTGTGCCCAGCTTTGTCTCTTGCATGTTCTCTCCTTAGCTTGCTACGCCGGCCCTGGACGCGAAGTCTGCTGCCTTCTATCCTACGCAGCAGCCACCACATAGGTTACGCTTTTGGCCTTGTTCCCCCTGCTTTGCGCCCGTTGAGCCGCCCACCCTATGCAATCGCTGCCGCTTCAAGGGCGGCGGATTGTTCGGCCAGCCAGTCCGTCACGAGGCTTGTGTGGATCTCGCCGTTTACAAACCGCTCGTCCTCCATAATCTGCTGGTGGAATGGAATGGTAGTCGGTGGGCCGATAATCACCGTTTCAATAAGAGCACGCCTCATCCGGCGAATCGCCTCGTCGCGGTCTATTCCCCACGTCATGATCTTGCCCAGAAGCGAGTCGTAATTAGAGGGAGCGGTGTATCCCGGATAAAGATGCGAGTCGACACGCACACCCGGACCGCCGGGAGGCAAATAAAGCTCGATGAGGCCGCCGCCGGGCAGGAAGTTACGCGTTACATCCTCGGCATTTATGCGGCACTCCACCGCGTGGCCCGTTATCTTAATATCCTCTTGCCTGAGAGTAAGCTCTTCACCGGCAGCCACTCTGATTTGCCACTTCACAAGATCCACACCCGTTATCATTTCCGTGATGCCGTGCTCAACCTGTATGCGAGTGTTCATCTCAATAAAGAAGAAATTGCCCCGCTCGTCAAGCAAGAACTCGAACGTGCCGACAGTCGTGTACCCTATTGCTTTTGAGCCTTTGATCGCAGCCTCACCGATGGCCCTGGTGATCTCGGGTGGAAGTCCGGGCGCGGGTGCTTCCTCAACGATCTTCTGGTGGCGGCGCTGTAACGAGCAGTCGCGCGTGCCCAGGTGTATCACGTTGCCGTAGTTGTCGGCCAGCACTTGCACTTCGATATGGCGCGGGCGATTCAGATAGCGTTCCAAATAAACGTCAGGATTGTTGAACGCGAGCGACGCTTCGCTCTTGGCGACGTTATATGCCTCAACCAGCTCATCGACCGAATTAACCACGCGCATACCACGCCCGCCACCACCGCCAACTGCCTTCATCAAGAGTGGATAGCCGATCTCTTCCGCGATGATGCGTGCTTCATCCGCGTTGAGCAGGGCTTCCTCGGTGCCCGGTATGATAGGCAACCCGGCCGCCCGCATGACCTTTCGTGCCATCACCTTGTCGGCCATCGACTCGATAGCTTCGGTGGTAGGGCCGATAAATGTCAGGCCCACCTTCTCGCAGATTTCTGAGATGTATTTGTTCTCAGACAGGAAACCGTAGCCGGGGTGGATGGCGTCGCAGCCTGTCATCTCGGCGGCGCTAATAACAGAGGGAATGTGCAGGTACGAGCGGGCCGGGGCAGCAGGACCAATACAGATAGCCTCATCAGCGAGGCGCACCGGCAGTGAATCGCGGTCGGCCTCGGAATAAGCCACCACGGCGATTACTCCAAGCTCGTGGCACGCACGTATGACGCGGAGGGCAATCTCGCCCCTGTTGGCTATCAGAATCTTGCTAAACATGGCAGGCATGACGTAGAACGCGGGCGCAGGGCCTCACGCTCTAAGCGTGATTAAGTCCCTCCATAACAACATCAACTTTGTGCTCCATCGAGGTGGCTTTGTCGCGGCGCTCATCTATCTTGAGGGCAGTTCCGACACGCGGTGCACCGGCGGCAAATATCGCCTCGCTCATTAGCTCAACGACCTCTATTATATCCCGACGCTCCCCCTCTAGAACAGTGCTCATCGCGTTGAGTTTGTACTCAACTTCAGGGTGCTCTTTGAGGACGGCCAGGGCAGCCACCACGTACTTGCTCAAACTTGGTGTAGCTGTGCCGAGTGGAGAAAAGGTAACTTCAGCAATAACACGTCCCATGTTGTTCCTCTATGATAATAAATCGTCGGATGAGAAAGTCTGCGCTTCAGGTGCGATGCGCTTCACAAGGCCGGACAGCACCTTGCCAGGACCGACTTCAACGAATGTGTCCACGCCTTGCTCTACCATGTAGCGCACCGACTCAATCCAACGCACCGGCGAGTAAGTCTGCTTGTGGAGAAGAGTGCGGATCTCGTCTGCCGTATCTGCCGGGCGGGCAGTAACATTTGCGACTAGCGGTATCAAAGGAGCGGAAAAGTCAGTGGCTTCGATGCTGACCGCGAACTGCTCGGACATTGGCTTCATCCAGCGAGAGTGGAAGGCTGCGCTTACTTGCAGCGGGATTGCCCGCTTGGCTCCGCGTTCTTTCGCGAGCGCGCCTGCCCTTTCCAGAGCATCTAACGGGCCACTGATAACCACCTGGCCGGGCGCGTTCAGGTTGGCGAGATCGACATCTGCCTCTTCGCAGAGGGCATCCAGTTCACTCTCCGGCAGACCAAGCAACGCCATCATGCCTGTTGGACGGCCCAGTGCCGCGCCCGCCTCCTGCATCAACCTGCCGCGTTCGGCGACAAGCCTGAGCGCCGCCTCAAAATCGAGCACGCCCGCCGCCACCAACGCCGCATATTCGCCCAGGCTGTGGCCCGCGACGAAATCTGCTGTCTCGAAGTCAGCCGGATAACGGTGCCGGAGCGCGTGCAAGTGCGCTAGCTCGGTCACAAGCAGTGCGGGTTGGGCGTGGTTGGTCTGCTGCAAGGTGTCGGCTGGACCGTCAAAGCAGATAGACGACAGCGAATATTCGAGTATGCTGTCTGCCCGGTCGTAGAGACGGCGCACGTGCTCGTCGGTATCATAGAGCGCCTTGCCCATACCGACTGTTTGCGAACCCTGTCCGGGAAATACCCAGGCGACCCGCCTGTCCGGGCCGAATAGCTCCGCCATGTCTAGTGGCCCCACTTGACGACAGCGGCCCCGCTCGTCAGCCCTGCGCCAAAGGCAACAAAGAGGATGTTGTCCCCGTCTTTCAGGAGACCCATATCCGCAGCCTCGCACAGCGCGATGGGAATAGAAGCAGCAGATGTGTTGCCGTATTTGTCGATGTCGAGGAAGACTTTAGTCTGATCCAGCTTAAGACGCTCAGCAATAGATTTGATGATGCGAAGATTAGCCTGGTGCGGTATGAAGAGGGATATGTCTTCGTATTCGAGGCCTGCTTTATCGAGCGCCTCAACAGCCGAGTCGCCCATGATGCGCACCGCGAAGCGATACACTTCCTGCCCATTCATCTTGATAAAGTGACCGCCATTCTGGATGGTTTCGGGTGTGGCGGGGTACTTCGCACCACCCGCAGGCAGCTTGATAAGGTCGCCGCCAACCCCATGAGAACCCAGCACAAACGACAGTAATCCGCTCTTGGTATCGGAGGCCTGAAGAACTACCGCGCCCGCGCCGTCACCAAAGAGTACACATGTGGCGCGATCCTGCCAGTCAACGAAACGGGAGAGAGCCTCCGCAGCCACGACCAGCACAGTCTTATACGAGCCTGCTTTTATGAACTGCGTGCCCACACTGATGCCGTAAATAAAGCCCGAGCATGCCGCTTCAAGGTCGAAAGCGCCTGCATTCTCAGCACCTATCTCGTGCTGCACCAGACACGCCGTCGCCGGGAAGAGGAAATCGGGTGTGGCCGTGCAGCAGATGACAAGGTCAACCTGCCAGGGCGACACGCCGGCGCGCTCAAGGGCCTTTCGTGATGCAGCAACAGCCATTGTGGCTGTACTTTCGCCCTCACTGACGACATGGCGCTGCTTGATGCCTGTACGACTCGTTATCCATTCGTCGGAAGTCTCGACCAGCTTTTCGAGATCGGCGTTGGTAAGCACCTTGTCAGGCACAGCGCTACCCCAGCCTGTGATAGCCGCATACTTAGTCACGATGCACCATCTCCCCCCAATCGAATGCAAAAGATCAGACGACGAAGGATAAACAAGAAACGACGAAAGAACGAACCATTATTGGCCGTCCTTCGTACTTCGCCCTAGTTACTTGGCATAAAGGCTAGCTTTGCTGCGGCCCGGTGGTCTTAATTTCAAGTACCTGGCGGCCACGATATGTGCCACAGGTAGGGCAGACATGGTGAGGCAGGCGCGCGTTGTGGCACTGAGGGCACTCAACAAGCTGTATGGGCTTGAGGTGCTGCTGGCTGCGGCGGTCGCCGCGATGCTTGCTCGATATTCGCTGTTTGGGTGTTGCACCCATGGCTCTCTTCTCCTATTGAATAGTTGCTATTAGTGCCGCTCAGTTACTGATGAGCACAACATCACACTTGACACAGTTAATTAGTTCGCGTTCTTTTCTACCGGGAAGTCGGCGATATTCAGCGCCTTCAAACCTTCCCACCGGGCATCCGGCGCTTCCTGCGTGTGGCCGCAATCGGTGTCATTCAGGTCGGCCCCACACACTACACAAAGGCCTTTGCAATCGACCTTACAGAGCGGCCGCATCGGTATTGCTACCAGGAGCGCCTGCCTGACAGGTTCTGTCAGGTCCATCATGTGGTTCGGATCGATCGTAAAGACAGTATCGTCTTCAATGTCATCGTCCTTCTTCACAGAACGCCCCGTCTCGACGTCGACCGTAGGCTCGAATTGCTCTTCCAGGCTCGCTTCAACGGGAACCGATATGTCTTCCAGGCAGCGGCTGCACTGCAGCTGCACATTTGCCTCAACATCACCCTGCACAAGCAGGCCCTCGCCCACGCGCGTGGCCTTGGCACTTCCGGTTAGGTCCCGCGCCTCAACTTCGCCGCCATCACCTTCGTCGGTGTCCTCATAATAGAGGGTCAGTGAAGGGCTTTCGATGGTCAGCCTGCGAGTGGCACCAACGTGCTCTTTGAGCAGTTGAGCGACATTAAATATTAGATCTGGGTTGCTTATATTCTCCATTTTTCCATTACCTTTACAAGGTCAACCTCGCTATTATATGGTAATTGAGATGTTAGTGTCAAGCGCAACACGCACGGTGAGCGTGGGGGACGTGGAGCGTGAAACGTGAACGGAGTAAAACGTAAAGCGTAAAACGTAAGACCATAGAACCATGGCGTCTTGGCGTCTTGGCGTTTCAATATCGTACTTACGTTTTACGTTTTACGTTCCCCGCCTCACGCCCCTACATGTTATAGCTAACGGCCACGAGCACGAAAAGTAGAATGCCCAGCGCGATTCTGTAGATGATGAAGGGGAGCGTGGAATTACGCTGCAGGTAACGCAGGAGAAAGGCGATACACAAGAAGCCCGATATGGCCGCAGCCAGGAAGCCGATGATGAAGCCAAGCTGCTGATCGGCTGGAATGCCGCCCGCCTGTACTACATCGTAGAGCTTCTTGACGCCTGCACCCAGGATCACGGGTGTAGCAAGCAAAAAGGAGAAACGAGCGGCGCTTTCCCTCTTCAGGTTCATGAAAAGGCCGGCTGTAATTGTGCTCCCCGATCGCGACACGCCCGGTATCAGCGCGAGTGCCTGTGCTACACCAATCGTGATGGCCGCGGAGAGGCCGATGTGCCGAAGGTCTAGAGAATGCTTGCCGACACGCTCGGCCACAAAGAGCAGCAGCGCCAGCGCTATCATGGTCGTTGCGATTACAAGCATGGCAGTGCGCAGGTTTGCGGGGTCGTGAAAGATCTCATCGATCTTGCTTTCGCCCAGCACACCCACAACAGCAGCCGGAATTGAACCCAGGATAACAAGCCATGCAAGCTTGCGGTCGGGGTTATCGCCGATTTTTCTCTCGATGACAGAGCCAACGAACCCGGTAATAATGCGCCGCCAGTCTCCCGCGAAATAGATCAACACAGCTACCAGAGTTCCTATATGCAGCGACACATCGAACTGTATGCTTGTAAGCGAAGGCTCATTCCAGCCGAGAAGCCAGGGGACAATAAGAAGGTGAGCAGAGGAGGAAATAGGTAGAAATTCGGTAAGGCCCTGCACGATGCCCAGGACCAGCGCGTGAAAAAGATCCAATTAGATTACCACCTTATAGAAGATGTAAACTTTATTTGCTGTAACTTTCCGTGTGGGTAAACCTGCGATAGGGCCGCATTCCCGCTACTTGTTCTCTCCGGCGCGCTCAAGCTCACCTTCAGCTTCGCCCGCCGTGATCCTGCCCTGTTGAGTTAGCTCAATGTCGGTGAGCGGGCCTTCCAACTCATGTGCGTCCCGCGACGCCTCTGCCCTGGTCTGCTCCAGCTTAACCAGGTCGCCATACGACAGGCTCTGCCGCGCCATGTAATAGAAGCCCAACAGCGTCACAGGAATAAGCAGCGTAGCGTGCAAGACCAGCACATACGATATAGCCGGATCGGGAGCCACCCCGAACGCGCCCACAAGCACTGCCTTGCCTATGGCTTCAAATATACCCACGCCTCCAGGTCCGCCCGGTATGAGCAGGCCCAGATTGGCGAACGCGGTGGTCATGACGTAGACGTAGAGGGGAAGAGGCTGGCCATCCGAGCCTCTAAGATCGAAGCCATACATGCCGATTACATAGTACATACCTGCTTCAAAGAGCCATGCCAGTATAGACAGACCAAGCACAGATGCCATGCTGGAAGGGCTGCGGAGGGAACCAAGTCCGTCAATGAAGGAAACGAGCAGACGCTCCACGCGCTCATGCAACCTGCCCGGCAAGAACCGTAAGCCGGCCCTCGCAAGGCGCTCTGTGCGGTCTCGCGACGAAGCGACTACCAGGAAGACAATCAGCAGGCCAAGAAACAGCACCGAGCCAATCACTACAGGTGTGCTCAACTGCTGAAGAAAAGTACCGAGCTTATGGTCGGCGCCCGTAGTAAGGGCATCGTTATCAAGCAGAATGATGAAGAGAATAGCAGTGGCGGCAAAGCCCACCATCGTCAGGCCGTCGAAGATGCGCTCAACCAGAATGGTGGCGAGCGTGGCGGTCTTACGCACGTTCTCGCGGATGCCGAGCACGTAGGCTCGAACCAACTCACCTATACGAGCAGGCAGAATGTCGTTCGCCATATAGCCGATCACAACCACCTCGAAGATGTTGAGGAGGCTTGTCTTCTTGCCCGAAAGGACGGGACGCAGCAGAATGCGCCACCGCACCGCCCTGACCACAACCCCCGCGAAGTAGAGAGCGAGAGCGGGTATAAGCACCCAGTAGTTCGCCTTTTGAAGGGCAGACCAAACCTGATCGGGCTTGATATCAACCAGGGCGAGAGCAAAAAAGATCAGGCTGACTATGAGGCCGATAATTAGTTGACGTGACTTGAACAACAGGTTACTCCGGGAAAGTGTCTAAATTGCCGCGCCCGACGCCCCGCCCAATATAGGGACGCAGCAATGCACATGTATCTTACATAATTAATGAGCCTTGCCGGCTCCGGCTGTGGCATCACTGCCGAAGATGCGCTCCCGATACTCGCGGCTCAATATATCCGCAAGACGCCTGCGGAAGATGGCATAGCGTCTGAAGCCCATCTTATTCAACCAGAACTTGCGCGATACATTCAGTGTTGAGAAGCCATAGATGACGCTGCGCTTGAAGTTCACGCTGGAGGCCTCTGGGAAGTAGCGCGTAGGCACAGGCACTTCGGCGATCTTGAAGCCGAAAGCCACAGTCTGCGCGATCACCTCGCTGTCGAAGACAAAATCGTCTGAATTGAGCAGGAAGGGTATGGTGAGAAGCAGCCTGCGAGAATATGCGCGGAACCCTGTGTGGGCCTCAGATAGTTGAGTGCCGAGCGCCATGTTCTCTACAGTCGTGAGGAAACGGTTGGAGATATATTTCCAGATGGGCATACCGCCCCGCAATGTTTCCTCGCGCCCGCCAAGCAGACGTGAGCCAAGCACAAGATCGGCCTTGCCGTCCAGGATAGGCTGTATCATTTCCGGTAGGCGGGTGGCATCATACTGGTTGTCGGGGTGCACCATCACGATAATATCAGCACCTGCGCTAAGCGCTTCGATATAGCAGGTCTTCTGGTTGCCGCCATAACCTTTATTCTGGATATGCACGATTACATCCAGGCCAAGCTGCCTCGATATAGTAGCGGTATCATCCTGGCTGGCGTCGTCTACCAGGATCACCTTGTGAACGAGATCCTTGGGGATGTCGCCGTGTGTCTTCTCAACTGTCTTTGCCGCGTTATAAGCGGGCATTACGACCACGACACGGGCGCTATCGCGACTCAGCTTATTCCCATTCTTCTCTCGCCGGTTCATATCATCGCTTTTCGTAGACAAGTATCACCCCTTAGCTATTGGCCGCGGAGCCATGAAGCATCTGGAATATTGCATGCACAAGCGCGAACCACAAATCGGAACAGCTAATATTGTACTGCAAAGCTGACATGAACGCCACACTCGTTGCTATTGCGTACGGCTTAGTAGTCAGTTGCCGCTTGACGACCGCCGACTGCGGTCATTCGCAGTACGCAATACGCAGTATTCCCGCTTCTTGCTCATACGGTAGGAAGTCTAAATACTAGCCCAAATGGCAGGGCAGGTCTGACCATGGGACTACAACTTTGCTTGCAACAGCATTCTTTGATGTGGTATCATATCGCAATAATCGGAGTTTGCGGCATTCGTGCCGGTTGTATTATTGTGGCTTAATTGCTATTGCTTAGTTGCCTTAATCGGGCATTATCGTTGCTGCTTTCAAGGAGTGGAGGAAAGAATTGTCTTCAGAATCTGTGGCTACGTCGCACGGGCATACAACACGCGGCACAGGCGTACTTGAGCCTTATCTAGCTAAGATGCGCGCAAAGCGTGCTAACCAGATGATCCCGCGCAGTCTACGTAATGGGCGCATACTTGACATTGGCTGCGGCAGTTATCCCTATTTCCTCTCTCATATCTATTTCCAGGAAAAGTTCGCGATAGACCAGCTATCTCCGTCGAGCACACCGCCTGATATTACAATGAACACGCTGAACCTCAATATCGAGCCGCAGTTGCCGTTCGAGGACAACTTCTTCAGCGTGATTACAATGCTGGCTGTTGTGGAGCACCTCAACCCCGTTAGCCTGGTGTCGATCTTCAAGGAAGCCTACCGTACGCTAAAGCCGGGCGGCGTAATCATCGTAACTACACCCGCTGCGTGGTCTGATGGCCTCCTGCACTTGATGGCGCGCATTCGCCTGGTTAGCCCCGAAGAGATCAACGAGCACTGCTATGCCTATACGCTCCCGCTCCTTGGCTGGTATTTCGGCAAAGCGGGCTTCGAGATGGACAACGTCAAGTTCGGCTACTTCGAGATGATGATGAACCTCTGGGCCGTAGCCAGAAAGTAGCATTAAACAAACAGGGCAACAAAGAAGAAGGCCCCTGCAATAGAGGGGCCTTCTTCTTTGTTGCCTTGCCGAGCTATTTGCCTGATTCTTTTGGAAGCGTGAATACTTGCACGCCGTTGGTGCTGTCCAGTACGTAGACGCTTCCATCCTGCCCTACGGCCGCACCGCTTGGGCTGGTGAATTGGCCCGCGTTCCTTCCGTCCTCGCCAAAGAAGCTCAGCTTGCCGCGCTCAATATCGATAACATCGACGCGCTTTCGATCAGGATCGGTCATGTAGACGTACCTGCCGTCAGGCGACACCGCGATGCGGCTGCCATTGTTATCTCGACCCACAGGGACGTTCCACTGCCTCGAAATCACCCAGACCGGCGGACCACCCGCCTGCCCCACCTTGGGCGTAAGCTGCATGATACGATCCTTCAGGTCCAGCGCGTACATGATGCCCGTACCTGTTGGGTCCATTACCATGTCCACAGGCTGCTCAAAGATATCTCCGACCCCGACAGTTATAGTCTCAAGCATGGCAGGCGGAGGCGCGCCGTTCTTAGGCCACGATGCGATAGGAGGCAACTTCAGTATGCGATTCTGGCCCGTCACCGCGACATAGATGTGCTCCTCACTGCCGGTGCCCGCCACATAAATGCCCGTTGGCCCGTATAGGTTGAGTTGCGTAGGCTCGTAGCTCCCCTTGAACTCCCCGGTCGAAGAGAATGCCTGGATCCTCGTGCTGCGGTCCATCACATACACGGTTCCTTCAGCACTTATCGCGATGTCGTTGATCTCGTAGAACTCGCCACCCGCTGTCGGGGGCACGGCTTCACCCTGCTTATACTCGGTAGCCGCCTTGCCCCAGGTGTTGATGACTTTGCCATCAGGCCCGTAGACCACTATGCGGTGGTTATCGTTGTCACCTACATAGATATTGCCCTTAGTATCGATGGCTAGCCCGCGCGGGTTAGCGAGATCGCTCGCACCAAAGGCCCGGTCGGGGGCGAGAGTTTCACTCTTCTGCGGTATCGCCGATGGGAACTGGCCGGGCGGAGCGTTAGGAACCTGCTCCTGGGGCCAGCTCCTCTCCAGGGGTGTCAGCACATTCGGTGGTATGATCTGCGAGCCTTGCCCCGGAGGTGTCCACGATAGTTCTATACGCACAGGATAGCCGCTCGCTACAAAGCGCACGTCGATATTGTGCTGACCCTGCGTGAGATGCGCCACAGCAGCGCCAGGACCATCCGGGCCGTCACCGACGACTGTCCTCCCGTCAATCAGCACCACGCCCGGTTGGCTGGCATTCAGGGAGAAGACGTAGTCGCCTTCAACAGCGGCGTCCAGCTTGCCCTGCCAGCGTGCCAGGAACGTCGAATTGCCGAACAGCAGGCTTGCCTCGCGGAAGCCAATGAACGGATCCACTCTCAGCGAAGTGGGCGCGGTTTTCTCGAATGGGTTCTGCTGTTTCATGGCATCAGCCGGAGCAAGCGCCACGTTACCTATCTGGCCGCTCAGACCGCCCGTTGGACCATTGAAGAAATAGAGCGGCTCTATATTGCCGGGTGTATTACCGAGGCCCGCCCAGGTGACTGCGAATTTGGTGTTGGCATCGCGCAATGTGCCCGTAAGACGCACTTCATGCATACCTTTGGCCAGCACCATGTCAGCCTTCGGATGCGGCGTGCCTGGCTTTGCTTCCAGAACCACTTTGCCATCAAGCTCGAGTTTTGCCCCGCTCGGCCCGCCACTCTCGTCAAGCGCCAGTGTGTATGCGCCATACGTAGGAGCAACCAGCCCGCCGTGCCATTCCGCCTGGGCCGGGTATGCAATGCCGTCAGGCGGCGTCCAGTCTCCATTAGCGTTACTGCTGCTTGTACCCAGGTTGGCCTCGTCGCGTGTCAGTGTGTTGCCTGCAGGTAGAGTGTAGGATGCATGCAGCCGTCGCGAGGCTTCGAGCTCGGCCAGAGGAACCTTGAACGAAGTAAATTGCACAACCCCGTCATGGCTCAATATCGGCTCTTGTATGCCTTGCGGGTACATGGCGCGCAGTAGGGGTAGATATTCGTAGTTGTTCGGATAGATTATGAATGCCGCGCCCTTGCCATTGTTGTCGAGAAGAGGCAATCGGTCTGCTGCGTACAGCATATCTACCCCTTCAACGCCCTTGGCGAGATAGCGCGTGCTTCCATAGCCGAAATAGACTTCCCAGCCGCCAACGCCCATCTGGTAGCCTTTGTATTCCTGGCCGAGGTCAACTGCATAACGCGCCTGCGCTGTATCCCGGCAGAACGGGCACTTTTCGTAGAAGTGCACAAAGTATTCACGCGCCGAGTCTACGCCGAGATAGACCATTAGCACGACAAGAGGCAGAGTGAGCCACTTTCGAGCCAGGTTCCGGTTCAACGGCCAACTGGATGCCATTACCCTGTCGAGCAGCACAGCAGGAAAGATCATCATGGCGGGCCAACCGCCGGTTATACGCTGTACCGTTGGTGTGTCGGTGGTAAGTATCGCGCCGGCAAAGCCTACAAATAACCACAATAATGGTATAGCAAAGCGAGAGTCCCAGAATTTGTAGGCAGCATACGCCAACCCGAGCAATCCAAGCACCGCCCAGAACGGCTGTAGCGCCGAGCCGTTATGTTCCGAGATGATGTAATAGAAAGAGGTATCACCCCGCCTGTAGAGCACATCGAGCGTTTCACGCGTCTGCTGGTAGAGCAAACCCGCCCAGGCAGCCGGCTCAGAGCGGATATTGTCTACCATGCTCTTATTTGCCCAGTTGGGGTCGTAAGTCAAACCGTACCGCCCGAACGTTCGAGCCTGGTTCACCGGCGAGAAAATCGACGTTTCGTTGGCCCTACCGGCAAATGCTTGCCAGTGGTCTTTCATCGAGTAGACAAAGTACGGAAGGAACGTCAGAGCGAATGCCAGGCCAAGCATGGCAAAGCCAAGGAAGTAGCGCTTGAAGAACTGCATGCGCCAGCGTATCAGGCAATAGAGGCCAATCAGGCCTATAAGCGGTAGGATGAGCTTGCCGGAAGGGTAGAAGTAGAGGTTGAGCGACCAGAAGAAACCGGCTAGTGCCCAATCGCTCCAACGCCGGTAGCGCAGGGCCATAAAGAAGAAATAGAAGCCGATCGTCCAGAGAGCGAATGTCTCGGCGCTCACATTGGAGAAACGAGCATACTGCACAGCCAGGGGTGATATAGCCAGCATAGCGCCGGCGATAAGGCCCGCCCTCGGCCCGAAAAGTAGACGCACCGTTTTGTAGAGGAACCAAACCGCGAGCACGCCACTGATGACACCAAACATTCTGTCGCCGACCATAGTTGTGTCACCGAAGAGACGCATGGGGAACTGCCAGATATAGAAAGAGAGGTTCGGCACTGACCACCAACCCATGCCGAAGATAGGGATAGGCTGGCTGTCTATGATCGCCTGCACGTTCGTACCCTGCTCACCCTCGTCTCCGTGGATGCCTGGGTGGTTCTCCAGGTTATAGAAGCGCATAGCGAACGCAATCGCGATGATAATGACTACGAAGGCAGTTTCGAGCCAGGCAGGTATCCGTGGCTGTCCGGCATAGAAGAACTCGTCTGAAGGCTTCTCAAGCAGGCTCTCGCCGGATGGCCAGCCAGGCGCACCCAGCACAGCCAGCAACAACATCACAAGCGCGCCGGCCCACAACCAACCACCCAGCGGGTTGGTTATGTCGCGCTGTAGCACAAGGTACGAACCGGCAGCCAGGGCAAACGTCAGGAGAAGGCCGGGCAGCGTCAGCCGCCAGCCCATCCGCGCCCTGATGGTTTGATAGCGCCGCCACGGGCTGCCCGTCAAGGGTACGCGGGCAGGCTCAGCAGCAACAGAACCGGTAGACCTGCGGCCAAAGAGTCCGCCAACGCCCCTCTTGTTCTTGTCAGCGATAACCTGCGCGGTCGGTGGCGCGGCAGCAGGAATTGCGGCTGACCCGCCCGTAACAGTAGCGCCATCGACTGCTTCGTGGCTTGTAGAACCGTTCAACGCGGTTCGCGAGCGGACGGGCCGCGTGGGCAATATAGGCTGCACGTCTGGCGTGGCGGAACCATTGCCCGAAGCATGGGGCGCTCCATCAGGTGTAAGTGGCACGCTCAAAGGGGAGGTGGCTGCCGCACCGTGGGAACGCGACACCGATCTGGTCGGTAGTGGGGCTGCGTAGTAGGTGTCTTGAGGCAGCGGAGCGACCGCACCCAACGGCGTGTCGCCTGGGGAAGCCTGCGCTACTTCTGTGGGCGCGAGTGCGGAAGGGTTGATCACCTCTGCGGCCCGTGCCTCGACCTTCTTGCGGCCAAAGCGCGGCATCGACGGGTGCATTAGAGTAAGGATGACAATTGCGAATGCGATGAGATAATTGCGTGTGGAAGTGGCATAATCGTTCTCGGCAAGAAGGGCCTGCTGGCCGAGAAAACCAATACCCATGGCGATCAGGCCGCCGAAGAACCCTCGACTGCGCCATACTCTGAGGACAAAATCCTTAAGCATGGCTCCCCAGTTTCTGCGCGGGCGCTTTTTCTTCGCCGCCGTTTCGGGAGCTACCTCTGCTGGTGCTGCCGGTTCGGGAGAGACAACCGGAGTGTCAGACAGTCCGCCGCGTCGAGCCTCGTCCGTCTCCGGTGGAGATAGGATGGATCCAACCGGAGAAAGGCCCTGTTCCGAATTCGCCATATACTTCCTTTCACACAAGAATAAGCAGGCTCCATACCGGATAATAATCCTACATCAATCAAGAAATTATACCATAGCAGAAGCTTGTGACCACCCCGGCGGATGAGGTCTACATGCTCAACCGGGCAGGGGCATCTCGCTGACAGAGCCGCTCTGCCCGCTCGCCGCACCCGTCGAAAGATCGCCATGCGGGGCGGATCGATTCGCCAAAAGCAAGCTCACAATCACAATCAGGGCTATCAAAGCAAAGAGCCATATGCTGTCCAGCCACGCCGCGTTTACAGCTGCATCGCCCAGTTGCTTGCTCCGCAGGTAGGCAAAATAGGGCTGCACAAACGACGGAAATGCCGAGACTACATCCGCGCTGCTGAAGAAGCGAATATTCAGCGAATTGAGCAGACCAGATAGCCCGCTGGTGAAAATCAGTGCCTTGCCTGTGGGCTGGTTATACATCCACTGAGGCTGGTAGATATACGCGCCCATTGTGACGAGCGACAAGAGGAGGAAGACAGCGTATATGCCCCTGTAAGCCACGCCCTTGATCTTGCTAAGCGAAATCGCGAAAGGCAAAGCCAGTAAAGGCAGCAATGTAGTCAGGTAGCGCGCCGGCGGACACCACTCGCCCCACCACTGCGCATAGTTAGCAATAACGAGAAAGTAGGGCACGCAGATAACCCCGATCCACCCTAACTCCGAGCGGCGAGAACGATCCTGCCACATGAGGACGATGCCGACAATCGCCAGAATGAAAATGGGCGCGGCCACAAAGAGGCCCCACTGCTGGTCGAGGAATAAACCCACCGCCCCGCGCAATGTACCGCCCACATCGCTAATGCCCGCGTGGTCGGCGGGATTGGGGAACGGAAGCCTGTAGCGCTGGTAGAAGAAGAGCATCAGCGCGACAGCCGACACAACCGCAGGCGTCATCAGCAATGCCCAGTTGAGACGGTGGCTCTTTTCGCGTAATCTTCTATCCTTGAAGAAGTAGTAGATCACCAGGCCAACAGAAATAGGCGCGAGGCGATAATGGAACCAGGGCAAAGTAGCGACACAGAGGCCGATCAGTGCCATCTGAGCGGGATGATTGGCCATGAGCCTTATCCGCCGGAAGGCATAGATCGTCAGCAGCGCGGCGGGAAGCTCAGGGAAGATCAGGTAGGAATAGGGCATGAGCGGCACTGTAAAGGCGAACGCCACCCAGGTCAGTACCGCAGGCAGCACCTTACCGGTGCCCTCTCGCGCCAGCAGATAAATGTTTGCTGCCAGCAGCGCGCCAAGTATGTTCAGGAACAAGACTACACCCAGGCGGTTACCAATCGCGAACGCGGGCAGTACCAGCACGCTAAGGCCCAGGCCATGCTTTGAATAAAGCTCCCCGTTTGGGTTGTCGTAATCAACGGGATATGTGTTGTACACGCTGGCGCACTGGCGGCTGGCGGGCACAATGTGGCCGGGGTGCGGCGGAAGCGGGTACGGAGCGCCCTTCAGACCCTTCCAGTCTTTCGGGAAGTCGGCATAAGCATGGACGCCGTCGAACGAATAGAAGGACGGGTATATCAACGCCTCATCGAGTTGGCGGTAGTTATTGCACTCATTAAGATCACCATCTTTCAGGATACTGATGGCGGTCATGAGATAGAAAGGTTCGTCGCCGGTGGCGGGAGTCAGGTACTCCACCACTCTGTTTGTGAAAAGCACAAGGACAGCGAGCGTAACGAGGAATACAATGTAAGGCTCCCAGAAGCGCATCCTGTCCCTGGATAAATCAGCAACCGGAACCTGCACAGCGTCAGGTACCGGCGCAGGCGCAGGAATGCCCGTGGGCGCGGCTGTCGCTGAGTTGAGATTGTCGTTCTGGTCGGATGGCACTGGAGATTCTGGGGGAAACATCACAAACTAAAGCCTGCTCCCGGCAGGCCGGAAATAGTAAGTCAAGCGCCGGATTGCAGCGCGTATTGCACGAGGCAGAATAGACGCCATATGCATTATGCTTCTTTGATACACGAGAGGGGCGATAAATATGTAGACACTGTGTGGTGGGGCCGGCGCGCCGCGCACGCTCTAAATTGTATCACGCCCCGATATAGCTAGTCAATTGACAGTTGCAGCATGTTATAATTCTCCATCTCGAAGAAAGCATCACTTGGTGAGAGAGGTTCTATGCCGCCAGCCAGCAAATCCCGCACAAACAGCATACGCCCAAAAGACAGCCTGCGCCCCGGCAGCGTGACGTTGCAGGGCACTCGTCCGAAGAGCCGGGCGCAGTATATGCCAGCCCGGTGCAGCCACCCGCGAAACCGGGTAGTGCCGCTCTTCGCTACCCACGACTACATTACAGGCGAGAGCTTCAGCGTGGCTTACTGTTATGAATGCTGCCTGCATGTGACCTTGCCTGTGCCGCCGGAAAATAGCGCCAGCCGGTACTATCCAAGTAGCTACTACGGAAGCGGACGTCGCTTCGCCGGAGTTGTGGAGTGGCTGCTCGACCATCTGCACAACTACAGGGCCTACCAGATCGAGCAACACCAGGCCAAGGGCAAAGTGCTGGACATCGGCTGCGGGCGCGGTCTGCTCTTGAACAAGCTCAGACAGCGAGGGTGGGAGCCACAGGGCACGGAATTGAGCGAAGAGGCGGCGGCATACGCACGCGACCGCCTCGGTTTGCCCGTCACCACGCAAACCCTTGAGGAAGCAGGCTTCCCCGATAACGAGTTCGACCTGGTGATTCTCTGGCATGTGTTGGAGCACATCCAGGCACCGCGAGCTATGCTCAACGAGGTGGCGCGCATCCTGAAGCCTGGCGGCACGCTGCTTGTGGCGGTGCCAAATCTCGGAAGTTGGGAGGCACGCTGGAGTGGCCCGCACTGGTTCCACCTCGACGTACCACGGCACCTGACCCACTTCACGCGCAAAACGCTGGGGGATGCGCTGGCAGAGGCAGGACTGCCCGTGACTGATGTCAACTTCTTCTCAACCGAATACGATTTCTTCAGCTTCGTGCAAAGTGTACAGAACAAGCTGGGGCTGCGCCACAACCTGCTGTACAATCTCCTGCGGACCCGCTCGGCAAAGGTCGTCGCAAGCGATGACAATGGCCAAGCGCGAAGGTCAGGCTGGCAGTGGGTCGTTGCTCTAGCGACTGCCGTCCCCCTGACAGCAATAAGCTTCGTTTACGCGCCCATCATGGCCGCACTTGGCCAGGGCGCGACAATCGCAGCCTACGCGAAGAAAGCAAGCCCGACGGCAGACCGCCGACCGCCGTCACTGACAACTGACAACTACGCAGTACGTGGTACGTAGTGCGTCACCCCTTCTACGGCCCAACCCCCGGCTGTGGCGGGCCGTCGAGAGGCAGCCAGTAGGGCTTTCGTGTGGGAAAGAGGCCGGCAAGGTACCGGTTGGCCTCCGCGCCCATATCACGCGCATACACGACCGGACTACGCAACATAGGGTCGTTGGCGAAGAACGCCTTGCCGTAGTCTCGATTACGCCGGGACGGATCGAGCGCGACGAAGACCAGCGCGTCTGTAAGGTGCGCGTCCTGCACATACTCCAGCGGCTGCACGCTGATATCGTTGTAATCCGTGTAGGTGTTCGCCTGGTCGGGCAGCGATTGAGTGAGAGTATAAACGCTCAGGATCCCGAACAACACACCGGGTACAGCCCAGCGCACGCCCGCCGCACGGGCCGCAGGCAAAGCACGCGCGGCGATCACGCCAAGCAAATCGAACCCGCGACCCGCCATGAGCAGCATGAAAGGCATCCCCTCATACCAGTAGCGGGGGCCGTAGATTGTGGTTGACGACCACCATGCAAAGTAGGCGAGGAGCAGCCCGGCCAGCGGCAGCCAGAGCAGGAGATCCCATGCAAACTGTTTACGCGACCGAGCAGCGAAGGGTGCCAGTACGCCCAGAAAGAGGGGTGCGAGCGCGAAGGGTGCGGGCCAGCCATCGAACACCGTCGCCAGTGTGCGCAAATACACCAGGCCGTTGTAAAGGCCCATAGCGGGCGTATGGCCGATCTCGCTTCCGTGGCCTGGACCAAAACCCGGCTGGTCATACGAACCGACAAGGTCCTGCGCGAGCCGCAGCCAGTTGCCGGTAAGCTCGTGGTTCTGGAAGAGAAGGAACAATAGAGGCGGGATAAAACCGACCACCACTAGCGAGTAAGGCACGAGCCTGCGGAACATGTCGCGTCGTGCTGAAGTGATGTCGCCCAGCGCCCAGAGAGCAGCGCCAGCACCAATGCCCAGCGCAGTCCATTCGCGTGTGACGAAGGCCATGCCAATGGCGAATCCCGCCAGCAATCCCCAGCGGGAATGGACACTAAGGAGGCTGACTCTCTTGTCTGTATTGAACGACAAACGCAGGCTGACAAGGGCAAAGAGGAAAAGAGCCACCCACATCATGGTGGTAGGGTGCGACATGTAGGAAGCCGACATGAAAAGCACCCACGGCGAGATCAGGCCAAGCAGAGCAGCCCAGGCCGCGACGTGTGCGCCGAACATCCTCAGGCCGCTCATGTAGATGAGTGCAAGCGCCACTCCCGCGCTCAGTGCGTTGGTGAGCCAGGGCATCCCGGCCCACAGCGAAGGCACAAGCAGGAGCGGATAGCCCGGTGGGTACTTGGCGAACCAGCGTCCCTCAAATATCTGTATGAAGCCGCTCTGGAAGAATTCGGGCGCGGGCGGCGCTGGAACCCACGACCGCCATTCCGCGAATATCTTCCCCTGGAACAGGTAGGCAACGTCGTCCTGCACGTGTGGAATACCATCCAGCACAACAAGCCCTACGAACGATGCAAGGATTGTCCCGGCCAGGAAGAAAGCGATTGGCGGATTGGACGGACGCGACAGCCAGTCAAGAAAGCGCGGCGAACGCGATTGAGAAACCTCGGTTTGCGCCGAAGCACTGGCAGGGCGAGCATTAAGCCGCGACAAGAGTAGGCTCGCCAACCATGCCAGCACCCCCAGCAAGGCCGCAGCCCACGCGATAAGCGCCACCTCCGCAGCAAGATCGCTCAGCGAGACAGCGCCCGAAGGACGATAGCTGACGCTGTTCAATTGGTGGCCGGGTTGGCCGTTCTCCAATGTCCACCAGGAGAAGGCGGCACGCTCAGGGCGCACGAGCAGGACAACCCCGCTGCCGTCCCCGGTGTCGAGGGGCAGCAAGGCGAGCGCCCTGCCACCTTTCAAGCGATAGGTTGCGGTGGTCACATCGCTAAGGCTTGCCGAGGTCCACTCCGAGGGCGGGCGCACACCCTGCATCCAGTCGCCCACTGTCTCGACAGGATCAAGAACGCCCGATCCCGGCGTGTCGGGCTGCCAGTATAGCGAACTGGATGCAGGATCAACACTAAGCTGGGCCAGTGTGGGAAGCTTGAGTCGCAGTAGCTCTGTTTGATCGAGAGCGCCGTCCGGTAGGTCGAGGCTTGTTCCATGCACTTCTGCATGAACTTGCCCACCGGCTGTGCTGACCACTACCTCCGTCGTGCCCGACAAAAAACGGGCCGCGAAGGGCGCGATCACCAGAATGGCGATTAGCACCAATAGAAATAGGCGTGGGAATCGACTGTAAACAGACAATGTAATGTTCCGCTGCCGGCAGGACGTTGGCCTAGGCAGCTATATACCCGCAAATAAGATGTTGCTTACTACCGTGCTAACAAGCCAATGTCAGTGTCGCTGCCTCCCCCGTCATTGTCATCTTGAGTACCAGACTAACAAAGAGGTGGCAGGAAAGCGTGTCTGTTTACCTTGTCATTCTGAACGCAGTGAAGAATCAACCTCTTTACTAATTTTTATCCAAACGGATTCTTCGCTACGCTCAGAATGACACTGCCTGGTGGGGTGCGCTTACCTGACACTTCTTTGTTAGTCTGGTATTCAGAATGACACCGCCTGGTGGGCGCTCCAAACTGACACATCTTTGTTAGCACGGTACTTACCTCGTACCCCATTATATGCACGAGACAAGCCGCAGGTCAAAAACCCCACTTAAACACAAAAGAAATCTACCCTGCGCAGGGTAGATTTCTTTTTGATCGATTGAAAATCCTCTAAGGAATGGAAACGAGGTTTACCACTCCATTCACACCCGTGTCAACGACGTATATCTGGCCGTCCGAGCCTACTGTTACGCCTGTAGGCGTCTTGAGCGTTACGTTATTGGGGCTGGTCTGCTTCTCGCCTAGCACCTGTCCGGTGGGGCTGAACTTGATGACCTTCTGCCCGGTTGGTTCGCTGGCGTAGACGTTGCCTTCCTTATCCATAGCCAGGAACGGCTCCAGGTAAGCCCCGGCATCCCAACCTGTGCCCGGAATTGTCCAGGTGGCAACCGACTTTCCGTCCTTATCGAACTTCTGGATGCGCTTGTTCAGGGAGTCGGCTACGTACACGCTGCCGTCAGGTCCAACCGTAATACCGATTGGTTCATTCATCTCACCCGGCTGGTTGTACGGGTACTGCGCGGCGAGCCTGTCAGGTGTCACGCCGCTTGAGATCTCGCGCAGGAACTTGCCGTTCGTATCGAAAATCGACACGCGCTTGTTGCCGGTGTCGGTCACGTAGATGTTACCGTCAGGGCCGACCGCGATACCGCGAGGGCCAAAGAATTTCGAGTTGCGCTCGCTGTCGCCGGCGCCTGCCGCATCGCTCAGGTTGACGAAATCGCCCCACTTTGCAACGAACTTACCCTGTGCATCGAACTTCTGGATGCGGTGGTTCCAGGTGTCAGCCACATAGACATTCCCGGCCGAATCGACCGCGATGCCGGATGGACCTGTGCCGTTTGCTGCGTCGGAGAAGGGATTGAGTTGGCCGTCGCCGTTGCCCTTGCCGTTGCCGATTATCGCGACAAACTTACCCTTTGCATCAAACTTCTGGATGCGCATGTTGCCGGTATCTACCACATAGAAGCTGCCGTCGGGTCCTGTCGCGATGCCGCGAGGCAAGTTGAACTGGCCCTTCTCGACGCCTGTTGGCGCGAGGCTGAGCATGTCATATACAGGACCATCTACGCTTGGTTGGCCTGTACCGCCGGTGGTAGTAGTGCCTCCGGTCACAGCGCCCGCGCTGCCAAGCCCTGTCTTCACAGCAAGGTCATTGCGAATGTGCAAGTAGAAGTTGCGCGAGCCAAGCGGCAGGCCGGGATCACGATAGAGCAGATACTTCATGCCGTTGCCGGTCAGCCATTTCAGCGCCTGTCCAAAGTCGCCCTTGTTGTCCTTCTTATACGTGCCTTCCTCAGGGAACCACCAGTTGAGCACGTACTTGTTGGTGGTGTACTTGTCCTTGATGAAGTTCTGGAAGTTAGGCTCGCTCTCCGTGGTCTCGGCTGCGATAATAACAGCCGTGTTCGGAGCGATATTGGCGGTATTGTTCTTCCAACCGTCCGCATTGTGATAGACCACCTTCTTCATATCGCGGAAGTACCAGTCAAACGGCCACTCGATAGCATCGGTCTGGTCAACAGCTATAGAAAGACCGTGCCCGCCCGTCACATCTGTGGCGTTGCGGTCGGCGTCGAAGGCAGTCTCGTCGCGGCTAAGCCTCTGTACGAGGTCCGAAACGATAACCGTATCAGGAGAAGACTGCGTGTAAACAAGTAGCTCGGTCGGTGTGTCACCATGCCTGAAGTTGGCAAGCATCATGGAGCGAATGCCATAAGCCGCCAGGATGACCACAAACGTCATGCCGATTACCTTGACGGCGCGTCCCGGCAACATCTTATACGAGAACCACCCGGCCAGACCGAGCAGGCCAATCGTAAAGATAAAGAGCAATACGCCGCGCAGGCCATTCTGCAGGTCGGCTCCCGCTCCCTGAGCCTTTGGCATCGAACCATTCAGGAACGAGACGAGAGCGAAGGCGGCGAAGATAAAGAGCACGACAGTTACACCGAGGAACATGCCGCCGCCTTTACGAACCTGCTTCCACTCGATGCCCGCCATCAACTTGCCGATACCATAGGCAGCCAGGATGGTGAATGGCAGGGCGATGTGCATGTTGAGCCAGGGCATTTTCTCGCCCGCTATAGAGAATGCGACAAACGCACCGAACGACCAGAAGGCGAGGAACCCAAGAGCCAGCCCTCGCACAGCGCCGATAGTGGGCAGTGTGTGGCCGTATTCGTCTTCAACGAGCGCATCGCCGCCCGTGGGCACGACGTCAACGTTGTCTTCGGAGATGGCCGTGTCGCCTTCGCCTTTGATCCACTTGACCAGCAGGTATATCGTGGTGCCGATGCCCGCCAGGAAGGCCAGTGGCTCATAGATCGGCATGAGGAGCAGGTAATAGAAGAGCGGCTGGTTACCGCGTGCTTCGCCATGCTGCAAGAACCAGTATCGCAGGCCCTCGATGAAGCCGGACAGAATCAGGTTCGGCTTGATCAACATGTTGGTAAACAGGACTGTGTAGATGGCGAGGAACAGAAGCACCGCGCCGACCAGCGTCCAACGTTGAGTAGCCAGGGCCGATAGCGCGCTCCGCACCGGATTGACGTCTTCTTCGAGCGTGAACCGGCGGTTAGATGCCCGCGCCCCACCTGAAAAGGCGTTGTATGCGAACGCGGCGATTGCCAGGAAAAGAACAAAGATGAAAGCGATTATGAATGTTAGCTCATGGCTGGCGTAGGCCACCACAAGCCCCACTGCCCCGAGATAGACCCATCGTGCCTGGTGCGTGCGAAGGAACCAGAGTATCGACACGAAGAGCAGCAGCGTTCCGGTGAGAGCAAAGATGTCGTGCCTCAGCGCCCGCGAATAATAGGTGATGCTGGGCGAGATTACGATGAGAGCCGCTGCAAGCAACGCCGCTATCCTGCCGATGAAAGGCCGCAGAAGCCAGCATAGCCCAACCAGGATAATTCCGAAGATAGCGGGCATGAGACGGGCGGTAGCGTCGGTGGTGCCGAATAGGAAGAAACCGAACGCCACTATATTATAGAGGAACGGCCCATGATATGTCGGGTCGTACCCGCCGCCAAAATTGGCAGTGGTTGTGTAGTCGCCCGTGTGCAGGTAGTAGTTGGAGTAGTAAGCGTGTATGCCCTCGTCGTGGTGCATGGCGCGAGGACCAAGATCCCACAGGCGGGTGGCGACGGCCAGCAAGAAGAGGCCTACGAATATTATTATCTCCCAGTTGGCGCGGGTAAGCTCAACCGCTTTGTCCAGAAACGGAACGCTGAGGGCTTGCTGTCTTGCCTGTCCTGGTCGAGATGCGCCTGCCTCGGCGCGGGCACTCATACGGCGATTATCCATAGTCTCCTGTCCAAAATGTAATTTCACTGGCTATTAGCTTGCTGTTGTCATCGTGCGGTTGCCGCTTCCCAGGCACCGGCCGGACAGACTCCGGCAACCGCTATAGTAAATCAGGTCGTGTTTGCTCTACACCGGGCAGTTACGGGCCGGGCGCACGCACAGTGACGGTCGTATCGTCAAGCACAGGCGGTGGGTATTGCAGATAGTGATACTGTTGTACGATGTCCTTACGTATCGCCACCACCATATCCTCAGAGCCAAGCGGCTTGGGCAAGTCGCGGAAGACAAGATATTTCCACAGGCTAGACGAGCGGCTCGGATCCGTAACAGTCAGGGAGACTGTGTTCAGCGCGCCGCCGATCTGGCTCAATGCCGGCGAAGTCTTGGGGTCCTGTCCCGGTAGGAAGTCGCTCTTGTATAGCTCTTCGGGGAACCACCAGCGCATGGCGTACCGCTGCACAACGTAATCGGCCAGTTTCGGGTCGTTGTTGTGCTTTGCATACTCAAGGAAGAGGATCGGCACGTCCGCCCCGGTTGGAGCGTCGCCACCTGCTATGAACTGCTTGTTCTTGAAGTCGCGCAGATACCACTCGAACGGCCACGATGTGAAGCTGTCATAAACAACCTTCAGGTTCTTCCCGCCTGTGGCGAAATCAGAGTAGGTGTTCAACTCAGCCACACTCCGCGTCACGTCCGGTGACGTCTGCACATAGGTAGCCATTTCGATCGGCACATCAGGGTGGTTGTAGGCCAGGTTGACCGCAGAACGGAACTGGTAGAGGAAGAACACCGAAAAGATACCAAGCGCAAGATACTTAAAGGCGCGCACAGGGCCAAGCCACACCGCGTAGGAAATGACCAGGATAACTATAAGCGCCGGGAAGACCCAGCTTACGCCCCAGCCTGGCATATCGCTCTTGGCTGTGAGGGCGTTCATCTTGAGGCCCCATGCAAGGGCGAGCAGCACAAAGCCGGCTAAGAAGGAAAGAGCTGGGAAGCGAGAACCAGGCTGGTTCCATGCAACCCAGGGGGGATCTTGCGTGCGAAGCACAGGTGTGGCAACCACCCGCCGCCTTTGAGGTACGGGAGGTATGTTCGCTTCAGAACCGGAGCGGCGCTTCTGCGGCACAGCAGGCACTACGGCTTCCGAGGCAGGGCGGCGAGAAGGCACACCCGCGAGCGGCAGATAAGTATTGTCAGCTTCCACGTCCACAGCGGCCAGGCGCTCCTGGCGGCGAGTGAGCAGCGAAGCAAGCAGCGCACCCAGGAACAGGGATGCAAGGAGAATTGCCGGGCGAACCATATGTACCATCAACCAGGGCATCTTCTCGCCTGCCCAGCTATAGATGAAGAATACGCCTGCCAGCCAGAATATCAGGAAGAGGGGCAGGAACGCGCTGAACTTGGCGAACGGCACCGACCTGTCTATGTTGAACAGGCCCATACCAGGCTCTCCTGTGTCATAGCGCTCCTCACGACGACGCAGCAGGCCGCGAATGCCTTTCACGCCGAAGAAGATAGTAGCTGCCGCGCTGAAGAACACCGCGATAGGCTCGTACAGCGGAATAAGCAGCATATAGTAGAACCACGGCTGCCCGCCGCGCTCAACTCCCTGCTGCGCCATCCAGTAGCCCAGCGAGGCGAAGAGACCTGAGACGATACCGCGTGGTACGTCCGTGAAGAAGACGGTATAGAACACCGTGAAGATAGCCGCAGCAATCAGGAAGCCAATCAGCAGCACGGACGGGCGCGAGAATAGCGATCCCAACAGGTGAGGTATTGACCCGGCCTCATAGTGCGACAGGAAGGAGCCGGGCCTGGGATCGAGCCGTTTCGGGTTCCACACTTCCGTGGCTTCCATGTCATCGAGCTCGACATATTCCGTGCCTGTTTCGACACCGTTGCCAACGGGTACGACTACTTCGTCCGTATAGCCGTTCGAGGATGCAACAACGCTATCCCCCACTGCGCCTCGTGATTTACGCGAAGGCAAAGAGCTTCCTGTTGCTGGGGCAGCCGTGGCACTGCCGACGACAGTTCCGCGGGAAGGACGCCTGCGAACGGCAGGTGCTTCTTCCACTTCATATTCTTCGGCCCGCAGCACCCTGCGCCGCTGGTTGAGGAACAGGAAGGTCAGCACGCCAATAAAGAGCAATGTGATAGCTATCGCACCCTGCACGAGCGGGTGCCCAAAGAGCGCCCCCACAAAGTTCATTATGGTGTTGTAGTCCGGGCTTGTGACGGGTATATCAGGCAGCTTGCCAATTTCGCCGCCCTTTATTTTGCCGTTGACAAACATATAGAACGCGCCCATCACAGCGCCGTAGCCCACGAACGCACCCAGTATGGCGAAGCCCGCCTGTACCGCGAACAGCCCGGCAAAGAAGATGCCCAGCACAGCCAGCGTAAGATACGCCGACTCCTTGATGGTGAACATCAGCGAGAGGCCCGCCATGAAGATGAAGAAATCTGCCGGGCGTCGAGTGGAAACAAAACGCCACAGGCCGACGATCATTATCATCTCCATACCGGAGAAGATCGAGTCCTCACGAGCCATACGGCTGAAATAGAGGATGCTGGGGGAAACGAGAAGCAGGAAGGAAGCTATAAGTGCGGGCCACCTGCCCATCTGCCTGCGCAGGAAGAAGGGCGACATCACCACGAATATGCCGCAGAACACCGAGGCATAACGCGCTGTGGCGTCGGTCGTCCCGAACAGCCAGTACATGGCCGCGATCAGGTGGAATTGAAGGGGGCCGTGCATCATAGGGTCGTGCGTATAGCCGTTGCCTATGTAGAGATTACGCGAGTATACCGAGTGGAGGCTTTCATCGTGGTGTATACCACGGTTGCCCACATCCCAGAAACGGGTGGCTATGGCCAGCACGAAAATACCGAGATAGATCAGGTTCTCGTAGGTGACAACCAGCCGAAACGCCTTCGTTGCAAACGACTCGGTAGGAGCGCGCTCCACACGAGTGGCAGCGGGAGGTGTGGGTACGGGCGCGGCCTGGCGGCTCGCCTTGGTCGGAGGTGCAGGCGCTTCTGCTACAGCGGGCGCGAGCGCGTGTGATTCGGTACGCTGCCTTCGGCGTGGGAGGTTTGGTACGACAGTTCGGGTTGGCGCGACCTGGGAGCCATTGCCACCGTTTTCGTTCAGGTGGCCGTTGTCCGACCCGTTGGTGGAGACTGTACTATCCTGCTCTTCAAGATGGGAGCTTGCACCGTTCTCGAGGCCGTTAGCAGCTGCGTCTTCAACGTCGATTATGTCACCGTCCACAACTTCTTCCACATCACTGTCATTCTCGTTATGGTCGGGGGTTGGTGGATAGTCAGCTCTATCACGACGGCGCTGAGTCTTCATAAAGCTCCTTGCTCAAGGATTAAAGCGAGCCACGCGCACAAAATACGCATAATTCGGTATCAATAGCAGTAATTGTACTATAACTAGAATACGTCCGCAAGCAATTACTAATTACAGGCATTACATAATTATTAACGCTAATACTACCCGAGTCGATGTTGCTGCGGTGCGAATCTGACCGCCGACGGCTGGGCCGTTGAATACTGCGTACTCCGTATTGCGTAAGACCGCCATAATACTGACAACTGACAACTGACAACTGACAACGCCGTCCGCCGTCATCTATCGTGCCTCGAAGCGGCCTATCACTATGCAGTGATCGCTGGCGCGCGGTGTGCAGTCTACAGTGATCCCTACCGGCGTAATTTGAGGGCTGGAGAAGAGGTAGTCAATGCGCAGCAGGCTGAGATGCTGGTTCATCATGAAGGTAGGACGCCATGTTGTGCCTACTCCCGACCCCACTGCACGCCATGCATCCGTGAGGCCGCGTGCCAGGTCAGTATACGCAGGCTCTCGTTCGGTCACATTGAAGTCGCCCGCGAGGATGATTGGATCACCGCTGGCAAGCATTGGGGATATGTAGCTATCTCGCATGGCGGTAATCTGCTCATCGCGCCACGCAGGCTCATAGCAAACAGGCAGACTGCACGCACTACCCACGCTGTAAGCAGAGATAGGGTGTGCGCCAACAACGGTGACGGTTCTCCCATCGCCCAGATCGAGACGTGCCCACAGCAGGCGCGGTATATCCCACAGGTCACGCTCACCGTCAAGGATGCCGTGTGAAAGGAACGGGTAGACACTCAGCAGCACCATGCCCGGAGGAGCATCATCAGGCTCAGTCAGGCGGTACGGATACGCACTACTCACCGCATCATTGCCCTCAAAGCGCTTGTAGTCGGCCTCCTGCAGCAGCACCACATCCGCGGGCCGCTCAGCCAGCATCCCGGCGACATCGGCGTAGCGGTCGTTGCCTGCGTACACGTTCCAGGTCAAGACGCTAACGGAAGTCGCGTCAGGGGCCAGCGGGTGAGTAGCAGCCAGGAAGTTGGGCATAAAGCGCGCTCCAAAGAGCACAAGACACAATAGTAACGCCACGCGAAGCCCTGGCATACCACGCATGAAAGCAAATGGGATAAGCACGAGCAGGGGTAGGAAGAGATGAGGCTCGAAGATCTGCGCCACAGCAAGCAAGCCCTCGCGCTGGGGCACAACCATCGTAAAGACCGAAAGCACAATCAGCAAGACAGGATATACAAGCAGCACACCCATCGCGGGCCGCCGCCGCCCCGTTCCCACACTAGCAAGAACCGGCCGCTCGTATGAAGTAAGAGCGCGCAAAGAAAGAAACCTCCACTTTCCGAGGTGCACAATTAGCAACGCAGACCTATGCCGCTGGTTCCGTGAAGAAGGCGGGCAAACCCTCTACATGGTTGTACATGATAGCATGATTTGGGTTGATGGGGAAAAGTGGGCGTGAAGTAAGTGTTCAGACTTAGGGTGGAACAACCCGGCATCTCGGTCAGGGAAGACCCTCCCCCGGCCCCTCC
>JBDTQH010000011.1:0-138389 GCA_039932335.1 Chloroflexota bacterium | reverse complement strand
GAAGCCGCCGAAGTTCTCGTTGACGGCACAATCGGCGGCAAAGAATACCGTTTTCTCCTTGATACCGGCGCAGCAAGAACCAGCGTCATACTTGACGATTACACCTCCACGTTTGGCTCCATTGAGACAAGCAATTCAGCAGCGGTATTCGCAACCAGCAGTAATGATCTGATTACAGTGCCAAACTTGAAGCTTGGTCCTATATCGAAGCAAGACTTCACGTTAGCTCGCATGTCGGGAGGGGGAGAAGACATACACGTCAGAAATCTGATCGGGATGGATCTTCTTAAAGAGGTCTGCTGCCACTTTTTATTCGACCAAAGTTTGGTCCTGGTGAATCCGAGCTACGAACCCGAAGCCGGTTACTCTTTTCAAGAGCTATTTCTTGACAAGGCATTTCATCCTTACGTTGACATCCAATATGGAAGGGTAAAAGCAAAAGCGGTATGGGATAGCGGTGCGGGTATCACAGTGGTGGACATGGGCTTTATAAGGGCGCACCCTGCTTTCTTCGAGGAGGTAGGACAATCCACCGGGACAGACGCTACCGGTTCCAGAATGGAAACGCCCATGTTCATAATGGAGGCAACAGTAATCGGTAACAACCGGTTTCAGCCACATAAAGTGGCTGGAGTAGACCTGTCGCAAGTAAATGCCACCATTGAAGTGCCGATGGACATGATATTGGGCTACAGCACGCTGAGTAAAGCTAATTGGTTGATTGATTTCCCACGCTGCAAATGGGCTATCACAAAATTGCTGAACATTTGATGGCTCGCCCATACCCTTTGTTTTGGGAGGCCATCAAGAACAGAGCCAATAGCTAAGTACATCGAAACACAGTAGAGCGAAGCCTTCTTGCGAACAGTACATTCGCTCTGTGACAGGGTGTCTTCTTAGGGGGCGTATTTCGTGTGCCGCTAAGTTAAATTCTTAAGACGCACGATCTTACCCTTTCGTCATTATTCCCGGTTCTCACCGCAGAATACTCCCTTTGGTAGACCTTTGGCTACTGTGTGTGCTGACTGCTTCAAGTAGACTCAACTTAACCGAAACAGCTGAGCAAGAGCAGTCATATGCATTACCGGATTCGCGTGAGGGAAGAGCTTGATGCCTCCTGGCAAACATGGTTCAATGGGATAAACATAGGCCAGGAGCCAGAGGGCACCACTATCCTCTCGGGATCGCTGCCGGACCAGCCGGCCCTCTACAGCGTACTCTTGAAGATCAATCGCCTCGGACTGGTGCTACTTGCACTGGAGAGCAGCTATACGGAGTACGACGAAAAAGGCATGCTCCAGGTGCGCGATACATGAGGTGGCTGAATAGCCCGCTGAGCGGCAATAACGGTCACCACCATGCCACTTCCCTGCACGCAATTATTCGGAACTATCAGACATAAAAAGGAGAGGTACCATGAACCCTACACAAACCAGACCCTTGAGCAAAGTACAATCCAAAGACGGCACCATTATCACCTTTGACCGGTTGGGGGATGGTCCACCTGCTATCCTGGTGGACTGGTCTATATATTGTCAATAGCCGATGTTCTATGAGTAACTGGGCGGCCGCGCGTGGTGCCGGCAGTTAGCTAATATTGGCTGTACTCTTCCTGAAGGTTATGGTGCCTGTCAAATTGCAATCTGAGGTTTGCCACAGAAGAGCCTTGTTTTGAACCAGGTATTCTCACTCCCCGTGGTTCTTCTGTGCGGTAAGCATTTTGCTACTCTTGAACAGGAGCTAGAGGAACAGTACACTATTGGCTCACTCCCGCATACCTATACAGGTGGGATCTGCCTCCCCAAATCATCAGTCGGCTCTCGAATATCGAACACAGAGACACAAAACTATACGCTCTGTTTTGTGTTACGAAGCAAAGTAACATTGCGAACTGCCTGTTGCATCTCCGTGGTAAGTGTTCAGACTTATGGTCGAGAGGGGGTGCAGGGGTGCAGGGGCGAAGCCCATGACGGGGGATGAGCGAAGCGGGGGGCGGGGTGTCCCCCATTCTCTCCTTCTTCTTAGACTCCCGTCCCACGCGTGGGAGGGGTTGGGGGTAGGTCTCCCCATACCGAGATGAGGGGTTGCTCCACCCTAAATCTGAACATTTACTCTCCGTGACCTGATGCAAAATGAACCGAGTCTTTGATATACTAAGGCTACTTTATTACGCCGCAATCAAGCGGAGTCTTATTATGTCCTCAAACGCTGATGGCCCTTATCCTCGAACCTAGGAACTGTACACTACATACAACAAGGGGCAATTTAGGAAGACAGTTCCGACTGATGCGCTAGGTGACGGAGTAGGTGTTGGTCTCGGCATGGATGCGGCAGTAGGAGTTGCAAGGCTCATAGGATGGCTGAACAGCCTACGTGCAGACAAATTCACGACCCCGCTGGAGAGTGCAACTCGTTTGATGGCCGAAGAGAAGTACGAGTTAGCTCTCGCCATGATCAAGTTCACGCAGGAATCTACGCGCCGGGTGTTGAACAGCCTGCAAAGTGTCGGCGGTAATAGGAAGACCTTGCCCAATGGCGAAGCACTGACGGGGCGGGAAATCGAACTTCTGCGCTACCTTGCGAAGGGTTTCAAGACCAAGCAGATGGCTTGTGAGTTGGCTTTGTCGGAATCGTAGATTCGGAGACAGCTTTCGGCCTTCTACAGCAAGTTAGGAGTGAGCGGAGCGGCACAGGCTGCTGCGTATGCGGTGGAGCACAAGATCGTCTGACCCGGCAACTCACCACAAGCCGCTGGAGCTCTTGCCACGGAGGAGGGAGCATGGTGCTGACTGTTCACCCTCTCACACCCGATCTGTCGCCCGCGTTCGGAGAGCTGTTCAACGCGCGTGAGCCTGTCACGCGCTGCCTGAGCCTCTATTGGCGAACAGGCGCGCAGTACCGCTTGGAACAAGGCTAACTGACTGCTTTAGTGAAAGAGTCTGGTAGGAGAATAGTCACGTGACAGCAGAGAGACATCTACCGAGGAAAAGGATTCTCCTGACGGGTGCGGCGGGAGGAATTGGCTCGGCGTTTTTCCGTGCTGAAGCCGAGCGCTATACTTTTCGTCTAGCCGACCGGGATACGGCCTCCCTGGTCGGAAATCTGAGCCGGAACCACGAGGTTTTCCTCCTTGATATCGGCAACCTTAGTGCTTGCCAGCGTGCTTGCGAGGGTATGGATACTGTCGTCCATCTCGCTGCTGATGCGAATCCCGACGCCGATTTCCATAGCTCGCTGCTGCACAACAATATTGAGGGGACCTACAACATCTTTCGTGCCGCTAAGGACCAGCAGTGCCGGCGAGTTATTTTCGCCAGTAGCGCGCAGGTTGTCGCAGGCTATCCCCCTGATGTTCAGGCTCATGTCGAATCACCGGTTCGACCCGTGAATATGTACGGGGTGAGCAAATGCTTCGGGGAAGCAGTTGCCTCGTACTTCGCTCACGCTGAGGGGCTCTCCAGCATCGCGATCCGCATAGGATCCTACGACGTAAATGCCGACAAGGCCAACTGGCTGCGCCAGGAGCCCAATTCTCTTCACCTCAGTGGATATATCAGCGAGCGTGATATGAATCACCTGTTGGTCAGGTGCATTGAGACACCCAACGTACAGTTCGCTATTGTTCACGGCGTTTCCGACAATCGCTTCAAGCGCCTCGATATCAGCGTAACGCGCGATCTGCTGGGGTACGCACCTGAGGACGATGCGTTTGAGATCTTCAGGGGTGAGATAGAGAGATGGCTAAGATAATGCACTAATCGAGCGATCCTTTTCGATGTGGCTGGCGTAAGTTGAAGATGTTGAAGATAATAGACGGCACAGGCTAAGACAACCGGAGAGTTTATGAACCAACATTCACGGAGAGAGGCAGCAGGACCAAACCCGGCCCTCCAACCTTTTAGCATACTGATTGGAAGCTGGGATACGACTGGAACACACGGCCTTCTCGAAGATACTATTCTACACGGTCATACCTCGTTTGAATGGCTGGAGAAGGGAGCATTCTTGCTGGTGCGCTCTGAGATTGATGATCCACGCTTTCCCAAGACCATAGCGATTATTGGCAGCGACGATGCGCAAGCGGAATGCTGCATGCTCACCTTTGACGAACGTGGTGTTTCAAGAAAGTATAGAGTTACTCTGCAAGCCAACATCTGGAGATGGTGGAGAAATGCGCCGGGTTTTCTCCAACGCTATGAAGGTATTATTGGAGATGGCGACAATACTATAATAGCCAGAGGAGAGCTGTCGAAAGATGGTTTGTCGTGGGAGAAGGATCTAGACTTAACCTATACACGGGTCGAGTAAACAGCAATGAAGTGCGCGTCAGAACTGTCGATATCGCGTGCTCTTGCGATCCTTGAAAGGGAGGATGTGGCCAGTGGGATGGGAGGCACTGGAGCAGTGGGGTGAGGACGTCGCTCGCATCGAACGGCTCGCTGGCGGAGTGGCCAACGACGTATGGACCGTGCGCGTCAACGGGCATCTCGCGGTCGCTCGTCTCGGTGTCAGGAGCGACGCTGATCTCGCGTGGGAGACCAGGCTCCTCGCACGCCTCAACCACGAAGGTCTGACGGTGCCGGTGCCGATCCCAACGACGGACGGCCGACTGTTCGCCGACGGTCTGGTGGTGATGACCTACGTCGAAGGCATACCGCCCGAGACTGAAGCCGACTGGCATCGAGTGGCCGACACGCTCCGCCGGTTGCACCGCTTGACGGTGGGGTGGCCACAGCGCCCGGGCTGGAGATCCTCGACCGACCTCCTCCATGCCGACACCGGCACGAAGATCGACCTCGGCGCGATGCCGCCTGAAGGGGTTGCCAGATGCCGAAGGGCATGGGCGCGGCTCTTGGGACGTCAGACTTGCGTCGTTCACGGCGACCCCAACCCGGGCAACATCCGCATGACCGCAGATCGGGTCGCACTGATCGACTGGGACGAGGCGCACGTCGACGTTCCCGACCTCGACCTGGTGATGCCTCACAACGCTGCCGGTCTCGACGACGAAGCACACGACATCGCCGCGCAAGCGTCGGCCGCATGGGAAGCCGCCGTCTGCTGGGACGACGAGTACTCAGTCAAGCGGCTAGCCGAAGTTCGAGCGGTGTGAACAGCAGCGGCAGCGACAGCGGTAGCGGCAGCGGATCCAGAGAGAGCGCGCCTACCAGATCTTATCTGTCCTATATACTACCCAACGATATTGAGACAGCGAGCAGCCCTCTAGTCCACGATCTCGCCACAGGTTACGTTGGCAACCGCACCAGTGATAGGGCCTGCAAGATCAAGGGCCATCAGCACAGTGGCGTCTGGCGACCAATTTCATCACCGCCAGTCCCGCACACGCCACCAATACGCTCGCTCCGATTAGAGCGCCGGTGATCGATGTAGCCCGCAAAGCGAGTACAAGCGTCGCATCGCAGACGATCTCGCCGAAATACTCAACCAGGGCGAGGAACGATTGCACCGTCACCCTCACGTTGCTGGTAGTGCGGCTGTTGACCCAGATCACCCCCACTGCGCGCGTGACCGTCCATGCTATGCCGTTTGCTAGAAGGACACCGGCCGTAGCGATTCTGATGTCAGGCGCGAGGGCAAGTAGAAGCAGGCCGAGTACCCCGATCCTACATGCAAGTGCATAGATGCGCCGTGCGACGCCTACACCTGCTATCTGAGCCTCGACTACCCGCAGGGCGACAGCGCCGGTGACAAATGCGGCGATCCCTATCGCGGTAAACCACACAATCGGGTCAGGCCGGCTCGGAAAGCCGAGTTTGACAAGCTGCTTGGGAAACAACCGCCCGAACCCATCGGAGGCCCCATTCACCAAGAACGTAGCGACGAGCACTACCAGAATCTCGCGGTCCCGTCTGGCGAGCGCCGCCCCGCGCCGGAGGATGGCAACCGCTCGGCGCCAATGTTGTATGCGGGCGGGGGTAAAGTGACGCTCCGTGAACCGGGCTACGACGTATAACCCCAGCAACGCCATCGCGCTACCGGCGATCACCATAGCCGTGTCTCGGCTGGTCGCCCAGGCGAGTGCGCCAAAGACCACCATGCCGGTCGCGGCGCCTACCTGCTGCCAGCGCGCCTGCGCCGCCAGGACCACCGCCGTTCGTTCCGGATTATTCAGTTCGTCGGTGAGCCACGCGACGTCCGCCCCACTCGCGAAAGTCCAAGCGATGCCCTATAGCATCTGCGTTCCCATGAGCGCCGGGAAGGAAGTGACCAGCCCAGTGATTACCATGCTGGTTCCCACTAGAGCATGGAAGATGACCAGTGACCACTTCCGGCTGACTGTGTCGGCCACAACGCCTGTAGGGATTTCGAACAAGAGTGAGGCGATCCCCTGCCCAACTCCAGTGAGCACTAACTGAGATGGGGAGAGGCCCGCGTCGAGGACGAGGTAGAGGCTGGTGACCAGCCAGTAGCCGCGATGCAGGAGCGCCCCAAACCCGGCCCAGCGCAGGAAATCGGCGGTGAAATCGGATCGGCGCATGGGAGCTTCAGATTGCACCATCCACTAGCTCCTGCTGGCCCAAAGGCCCGGCCAAAGGCTGCCAACAAAGTACCTCGTGAACAGATGAATGATTTCCTGTGCTCCTAGTGCGACGGAAATCGGAAGCATCGCCTTGAGCCGTTTGTCTGCTCCTTTTGCCGTCTCATGATCCGAGCATATTCTCTCTTCGTTTGCCTGATGCAGCAAGTTGGTGGTGCATTCTCGGGCGCACTCGTATCCCGAGCAGAGGGGCTCTTGCTGGCTTCATATCCAGGGTGCGTCGAGTATGGTATTGCACTGATTACACCCCTGCCTCTAGCCTTGGCTACCCGGGCAGGGAAAAGGCAAGCGAAGTTTTCACGTCATTGGCCTAACTAGCTGATCAAACCATGCCCCTTCCAGCGATCCTTCCCCTTGCAGTTCAGGCCCCAAGTCGACAAACAACGCATTCGCGGCAGGAAGATCGTTGACGTTGAGATGCTATGAACAACAAGATGTCCTATTTCTATGCCACGCTGCGCGATCTGGTTGAACAAGCCCGGGACGATTAACCGCAAATTGAATAGTGGTAGCCTGGTGTGCTCAATTGCGCCGAAAGCGCGCATAGAGGGCGCGGACTTTCGCTGAAGTTATTAGGGTTAGGATTGCACCCTACGTAAGTATTGACAGCGCCGCCGGCACGTGGGCGGCCCTCGAATAGAGTGACAACATGGCCCACTTTGGCCACATAGCACGAGCACACAGGTGCGTTATAGCGTGCTCCCGCAATTGCTCCTGATCCCCCATCCGCGATCCCTGGTCCGGGCTCAACAGAAGTTGTAGGCGGTCTGCACCAACACCTGAGCGCATTGCACCACGCTGGCAAGCTCGACCCACTCCACTTTTGAGTGAGCGCCTGTGCCATGCGGGCCGAAGACCACGGTTGGTATGCCTGCGGCGGCAATCAACGCAGAATCCATCCAGTATGTCGCGCCCTGCCTGCGGACCGGGCTACCCAGCACGCTTGTCGCGGCCTCTTGTATGGAGCGCACAATTTCCTCGTCCTCGGCAACCTCGAAAGGGGCTCGGTATAAGGTGACGCGGCTGTTAGCGGCGAAATTCGGATCGAAGTCACGCTCGGCCTGCAGTAACGCTTCCAGTTCGGCAGCAACGCTCTGTTCGTCCTCACCGGGCAGAGTGCGGCGCTCAATCTGCAGGACGCAATTATCGGGGTATGTTGATAGGCCGCTGCCGCCGGAAATAAGCGAGGCGTGCAGCGAGCCATGCCCCAGCAGTGGGTGTGCTGGGCGTTCTTGCAGTTCGTTGTCAAGTTGTTCCAGCCGCCGGAGCACGCGTCCCATATGGAAAATAGCGTCCACACCCTCGCCGCGCCGGCTGCCGTGCGCTGCCCTTCCCTGTGTGCTGATTTCGGCCCAGGCAAAACCCTTGTGCGCTACACATAGTTCAAGCTCGGTTGGCTCCGTGACAATCGCCCCGTCTGCCTTGATGCCACGCTGCTGCATATGCTCCAGTACAGCCTGCGTGCCGATGCTGGCGTATTCCTCGTCCGCGACCGCCATGACCAGCAGGTCGCCCGCAGGACGGGCTTTAGACAGGGTTAGCGCAGCCATGAGCATCGCCGTAACCCCCGCCTTCATATCATAGACACCGCGGCCATACATCCGCCCGTCGCGCACGCCTGGCGACAGTGCGTTCTCCATCTCACCGAGTGCAACGGTATCTACGTGCCCGTTCAGTAACAACGTGCGATTATTGCCTGTAGCACCTGTGCCTCGCAACCTGGCCAGCACGCTTACGCGTCCGGGCGCTGGCTCGATCAGTTCGACTTCTAGGCCGCCTGCCTCTGCAATATCGGCAATAGCATGTGCTATCTCGCTCTCACCTGCCGCGCCCGGCACCAGATCCGGGTTCTGTGAGTCTATTGACACCAGCCGCGCCAGGAGATCGGCTGTTTCCCGGGCGTCTACCTGAGGAATATCGCTGACCAACTTTCACTTCTCCCTATAACTGATTTACAGTCTTAATCGACATCTGCCAGGATCGCCTGGTACGAGGTCGGATCCGTTGCGCCTTCGGTACTTATCGCCAGCACATTGCTGGTTTCGCTGATCCCCAGCAGAGAGCGGAACAATTCGGCCTGCTCTCCGCTCAGCAACTCGATCAGGCCGCCAACTCCTGCTGCCCCTGTTTCACCTGAGGTTATACCCTCGCGGGCCAGGGCACGCATCGCCTGGCGCGAGCGCTCGTCGCCTATAGCCAGGAAGAGGTCTATGCCCCCCGAGACGAGGGGCCATGCCACTTCGGAGGGCAGCCCGCAGTTCAGCCCGGCCATAATTGAGTGATGCGGCCCGGGCACTTCGGTTATCCTGCCGCTCAGCATCGACTGTAGTATGCAGTCCGCTCCCAGGGGCTCGACACCGACTATCTGAGGCCTGCGCCCTGTGTCACTTATGTCAGCGCTTCGGTAGTGTTGTACCACAGCGCCCGCCAGCGCTCCAACTCCCATCTGCACGATCACCAGATCTGGTGGCCCCTCATCGCGCCCTTCAACTTCGGCATCGATTTCCCGAAAGATGGTGGAGTAACCGGCGATGACGTCGCGCGGCGTTTGCTCGTATCCGGGCCACGAGGTGTCGGAGATCAGCAGAGTGCTTGGACCGGCTGCTTCCGCGGAGAGTCGTACGGCATCGTCATAGCTACCGTTCACGCGCACAACGCGAGCGCCCTCAGCGCCGATAGCATTGAGGCGGGCGGGGGCCATATCGTCGGGCACGAATATCAACGCCTTAAGTCCCAGCAACGCAGCCATGCGGGCGACGGCTCGGCCGTGATTGCCGTCAGTGGCGGCAACCAGGGTCAGGGGCCGTAAAGAGCTGAGTTGATCGGCAAGGTCGGCTATGTGCTCCCAGGGGCGCAGTTGCATACCCGGCAGGCGACTGAGGGCGTTATATGTAGCCCAAGAAGCCCCAAGTATCTTGAACGAGGGCAATCCGAGCCGGCTCGACTCGTTCTTCACCCAGAGTTTGCTCACGCCAAGTTGCCGCGCGAGGACTTTGGCCTCAACCAACGGCGTAGGGACATAGCCGGGCAAGCGCCGGTGGAATTCGGCCAGCGCCCCCGGTATATCCGATGTTACAGGTGCGACAAACGCGTTCGCACCTTTGTTATGGTAATAAGGTGTGCCCATGCCCACAGTATAAAACATGACCCATCAATGCTGCATGAGCTTGTGACGCCCGGATTGCCCCCTATGCTATACAGAAGAACGAGCGCTTTCAGATCATCTTTGGCGAGAGGCGCTTCAGGGCTGCCATGTCAGCGGAGAAGACCGACATACCGGCGGTCATCTACGAAGACCTGAGCGAAGCCGACGCCGCGATCCTTACGGCGCTTGAGAACCTCCAGCGCGGGGATCCCGACCTTGAAGACGAGGCCCGGCAGTTCTCCTATTTGCTTGAAGTGACCGGCCTTAGCCAGCGGGCTCTCGCGGACCGGCTTGGCAAGACCCACAACTATATTTCGAGGCGGGTTCGCCTGTTGCGCGAGAGGCCGGAGCTTTTCGCTGCTATTCGCGACGGTATGCTGACCCAGAAAGAGGCGCACGGGCGGCTAGCCGAAGGTCGTGAAGTGTATCACGGTGATACAGTCGCTACAGACATGGACATTGAGGCGGGTATTGAGACTGATGCCGGGGAGGATGCCTCGGGTGTATCTGGCAGGCAGGTAGGAGTGTATCACGGTGATACACTTGTGTCGGTGATTTCGGTGGACGACGCAAGCTCGTACAGGGGGCGCACCCCACGCAATGAGATACTTCTGTCACGTGCCGGTATACCTGCCAGGTGGCCAGTCGATCATGCGCACATATCGCGTGCTGGGGAAAATTCAGCCGGAAGAGGTTCCGCTTGAAGAGTGTGAGGATCTGGCGCACCAACTCGAGGATCTCGAAGCTCTGGTTGCTTCAACCCGGCGGGCGTTACAGGCACGTCTTGTAGCTAAGGGTGACGCCGGTGATACAGCGGGCAGAGAAGACAGCACCGGCAGCCCCGCTAACGGCCCGACTGCACAGAGCGACCATGATGATAACGGCGACATGCATAGCAGTCTGAACGACCCCCGGTGGTACAAAGACGCAACCATTTACGAGCGCCTTCAGGCCCCTATTCGGTAGGCCAGCCCAGACTGATGCGGCCGCGATCTTGTTCAACGTTCAGGACTTCAACCTCGATCACGCCGCCGACGGTCAATAGCTCCCCCTGAGGAATCCGGCTGCGGTGTAATAGCCCATCCTGTTTGACGCCAATATCCACGAACGCGCCGAAATCGACAACATTACGCACCGTCCCACTGAGCCGCAGCCCGCGCTGCAAATCGTCCATCGACAACACATCGCTGCGCAATAGAGGTGCGGGCAGGTCTTCGCGGGGATCTCGTCCGGGCCTGACAAGCTGCTCAAATATGTCTGAGAGGGTCGGCACGCCCGTTCCAAGCTCGGCGGCAAGCGGAGCTAACCCCGGGGTGACGCGCAGTGCGGCCAATGGAGCCTCACGTTCGGAAAGTGGTGTCTCCGGTTTGAGCTTCGCGCGCTTCAATACCGCTTCCGCGATCTTGTAGCTTTCCGGGTGGATAGCACCCGTATCCAATGGATTATCGCCTTTTCGTACGCGCAAAAATCCCGCCGACTGCTCAAAGGCTTTGGGGCCAAGTCCTGTTACCTTGCGCAATTCGACGCGGCTTTTGAACGCGCCGTTCGTATTGCGGTGGGCCACAATGTTTTCCGCCAGCTTCGGACCGATGCCGGCCACGTGGGTCAGCAGAGACACAGACGCGGTATTCAGGTCTACACCCACGCGATTCACGACGGTCTCGACCACTCCATCAAGCGCGGCGGTCAATTCCTTTTGGTTCACATCATGCTGGTACATGCCGACGCCAATCGATTTTGGATCAATTTTGACCAGTTCCGCGAGAGGGTCCTGTACCCGCCGGGCAATAGATACCGCACCACGCAGCGTTACATCTAGATCGGGCATCTCGGCACGCGCCAATGGACTGGCACTGTAAACGCTGGCCCCGGCCTCATTGACAATCAGGTACTGCACATTATCCTCAGTATCCAGGGTACCCCCCGTACCCCTAGTACCCCCCGCATCCACACTATCCACGGTATCCACGGTGTCCGCACCACGGGTGAGCGCTGCGGCAAGCTGTTCTGTTTCCCGCGAAGCCGTACCGTTGCCAATCGAGATCAACGTGGCGCTGTGCCTGGCTATGAGGCCGCGCAGGGTGCGCAGTGCGGCATCCCACTGGCGCTGCGGAGCATGGGGGTAAATAGTTGCGGTATCCACCACTCTACCCGTCGGATCAACCACCGCGACCTTGCACCCGGTACGGAACCCTGGATCAAGCCCGATAACGGTGTGTCCTGCCAGCGGCGGCTGGAGGAGCAGCCCGCGCAGATTCGTGGCGAACACTGTGATCGCGTGGGCTTCCGCAAGGTCTGTGAGCGTACGGCGCACATCGCGCTCAATCGCAGGCAGCAGCAGACGCCGGGCTGCCTCCTCGATAGCCATCTCAAGCTGCTGGGCCAGCGGAGAACGCGGGTCGGGCCGGAAGACGGCGGCAACTGCTTGCTGCCAATCACGGGGCGCAATATCTATATTAACCCGCAGCACTTTATCCGCTTCGCCGCGATTGATCGCCAGGATCTGATACGGCTTCACGCGCTCTATGCGAAACTCGGACGAATAATAGGTTGCGTAGACCTGCTTATCGTCCTCGGCATCTTCGATTTTTTCGCATTGCAGCAGCCCGTATCGCAGCGCCTTTTCGCGTACCCGACCACGCACGTCGGCATGATCGCTGATCGTCTCCGCCGCGATGTCGCGTGCCCCGGCAAGGGCGTCCTCGATAGTCGAAACACCCGTAACACCGGCATCTGTGTTCAAGAACGCTTGAGCCAGTTCGTCGAGCGGTTTACCGCTATGGGGCTGCTGCAAAATCAGGTCGGCTAACCCTTGCAGCCCCTTTTCGCGGGCAATGCCGGCGCGAGTTTTACGTTTAGGCTTGTAGGGCTGGTACAGGTCTTCGAGCGTAGTCATGGTTTCCGCCGCCGCGATCTTCTGTGCCAATTCCGGGGTGAGCTTGCCCTGCTCCTGAATGGACGCCAGAATGGTTTGGCGTCGTTCATCCAGCCCTCTCAGTTTTTCCAGGAGCTCCGCCAACTTGCGAATCTGGTCTTCGTCGAGGCTGCCGGTCACTTCCTTACGATAGCGGGCGATAAATGGCAGGGTGTTGCCTTCATCCAGCAAGGCAATGGCCGCTTGCACCTGATGCGGGTTGACCTTGAGGTGCGAGGCGATCTTTTGATCGTACTTTATATTTATAGACTGCATGATTCTCTCATTACCCGTGACTCAGCTTGTTTTGCGCACGTTTTCGGGGCATATCTGCGTTACAGCCTGGCCTTCGCCCAGGCGTAACCGTACGAGCTATCTGTTCAACAAGCTGTTGGACGAATACTGTGGTGCCACAATAACACAACGTCTATCTCCTCTACAGGGTAATAACCCCCACCGAGCGGAAGCGGAAGTGGTATGTACGCAGGACCATCGAGCAACGAGGCCTCATACGGGGCACAGACCAGGCACAGCCTGGGCAGCGCGGCCAGCGCGGCAGCCACCGCCCGCCGAAACTCCCCTGCCGGAAAAACTCGAAGGGTGCGTCCTGATCGTGGGGGATGATATCTCCACCGGGGACCTTTCGCCCGACGGAGCCGAGGTGATGGCATTCCGCTCGAACGTCGCCGCGATGTCGAAATTCGTCTTCCGGCGTATCGACCCGCACTTCGCGGAGCGGGCGAGTGAGTGGGGAGGCGGATTCATAGTGGGAGGGCAGAACTACGGGCAAGGCTCCTCTCGCGAGCACGCAGCGCTCGCGCCCAAGCAACTTGGCGTGAGAGCAGTGATCGCCAGGAGCTTCGCGCAGCCTCCGACCACTTGAGGCCAGGCGCACCCTTCATTGCCTCAGTTCGCATTAGCCTCATACCTTCTGCAGGTATTCGTGCACGAACTGCACAACCATCGCGCCTTCGCCTACCGCCGATGCCACGCGCTTGGATGAACCTGAACGCACATCACCCGCCGCGAAGACGCCTGGTTGGCTCGTCTCAAGCAGGAAGGGCTGCCGTTTCAGTGTCCAAAGCGGCGACGTTGAGACTGACGAGCCGGTCTTGATAAAGCCTCTGTCGTCAGTCTCAACCTGCGGCGGGAGCCAATCGGTGCGCGGTGCCGCCCCGATGAAGGAGAAGACGGCGGGTGTTTCGACTGTTCGCGGTTCACCCGTCCTATTATTCTTGATCTCGACACCTTCCAGGTAATCTCCACCGCCCATCTTGACGATTTCCGTGTTCGTCAAGAGCTCGATGTTCTCGGTTTGCTCGATTCGTTGTACCAGGTAGCGAGACATGTTCTTGCCCAGGTCATCGCCGCGGATCAGAAGGAGTAATCTGGACGCGTATTCGGAGAGAAAAACCGCCGCCTGCCCGGCGGAGTTGCCGCCGCCCACTACCACAACCTGCGAGGCGCGACACATCAGCGCCTCAGTAGGCGTCGCCGCGTAGTAAACGCCTGCCCCATCGAACCTTGCGCGGCCTTCCACATCGAGTTTGCGATAGTCAGCGCCTGTGGCGATCAACATGCACCTGGCAAGCACTCGCTCGCCATCTGAGAGGTGCAAGATAGGGTAAGCGCCGTCGAACTCCAACTTCACCGCCCGGGAGGGCGTCGAGAACTGAGCACCAAACTTGCGCGCCTGTAGAACCGCGCGCTCCGCCAGCTCCGCTCCGGAGACCCCGGTCGGGAAGCCGAGATAGTTTTCGATCTTCGAGCTAGCCCCTGCTTGCCCGCCGGGAGCCATCTGCTCCAGCACGAGAGTGTTCAACCCTTCGCTCGCACCGTATACCGCCGCCAGCCCTGCCAGACCACCCACCACGATGACGAAATCGTAGAGGCCTGATCAAGGACACTGCTGATTCCGACTCGCTCGGCAAGCTCCCGGTTCGATGGGTTACGCAGCAGCCAGTCGTTGCCGTAAGCCACAATGGGCATCTCTGACGCGCTCACCCGGAAGCGCTTGAGTAGCTCATCCACCTGTGGATCACGCTCAAGGTCATCCCAGGTAAACAGCACGCGATTCCTCGCCAGGAATCGCGGATGCGAAAGATGTCGCGCGAGAAGCGGGAGCCGATCACGAGCAAGCCCGTGTAGTCCGCTTCGTGCAGGAATTGCCACCGCGCGATGAATGTTCTCAGAATCAGGTCGCTCAGCCCCGGCCGTTCACTGATGATGCGCTGCAACTGCTCGGAGGGGACTTCGTAGACTTCCACCTCGCCCCTGGCAATAGCGCTCACGTTGGCTGGTCTACCGGTGAAGTTCGCCAGATCGCCGGTGAACTCGCGCGACCCATGCACGAAGAGCAGACGCTTTTGGCTGCCCGTTTCATCAATGATCTCCACTTCGCCCAACTTGATGAGGTGAAGCTTTAGCTCTCGCTCGCCCGCGGCGAAGAGGATCTCGCCGTCGTGGTAAAGCTTGCGCTCGGCGAACTCCGAGAGCGTGTCGAACTGTTGGTCATCGAGCGTTGGGAAAGCGCTCGGATATTCAGCTTTGATGTTTCGTTCGTTCATCTGTCTATGTATTGCCCCTGACGGTGGTTAAAGCAAGGTGGTTTTCCGTGCCGGGCACTTCGACTCAGCGGGCGACCTTAGCCATGGTGCTCCCTTTCATAGGCTATGGCTTCGGCCTTAGTCTTGTTGATCGTGCCATCGGGGTGCTCGGGAGGTGAGTAGATCGTGTACAGCTTCAAAGGCTCACTTTGCGAGCTATTCACGATGTTGTGCTGCGTGCCGGCGGGGATAACCACAGCCGAACCGTCCTCCAAAGCCTGCTCCTCACCGTTCAGTATGGCTTTGCCTCTGCCCCCTTCCACCCGGATGAACTGGTCCACGTCGTCATGCGTCTCCAGGCCGATATCCTCGCCGGGCGCCAGTGACATCACAACGAGTTGGATGCGCGATGCAGTAAAAAGCACCTCACGAAAGTGCTTATTCTCGAGTGACTTTTCTTCGATGTTGACAATGTAACCTTCCACATCCAGCCTCCTGTTCTATTCACGAGAGATTGTAATCAGATGAGCTACCGCCGGAAAACCGCGCACGAGTTCCTGTGCAACCGTCTCCCTTCACAGCTATATAGAGCAGTATAAAACCACAAGCACCGGCCCCGCAATAGCACAGACGCGCTACCGACCCAAGATCTTCAGCACACCCGAGCTGTCCATCAACCGCATGACTGCCGACGCGCCCGCCCGTCACATTATTGCTCGAGAAGGTGGGCGGGCGGCGAACAATGACACGATCGGGTTATGATCGCTCATGCCTCGGCACTCCTCGTCCTCCAGGCCTCAGCACTCTTGAAGCGCCACGACCCGGCCAGCGGGCACAAAGCCAGGCGAATACTCAACACCAGGATAATCCCGGTCAGAGCGCCGATACGAGAGCGGCTCATCTCAGAAGCGCGCTCACGATTCGGTGACGAGGAATACGAGCAAGCGCATACGCTTGGACAGGCCATGAACCTTGAGGATGCTATCTCTTATGCTATAGCAGAGAGGAACGCTCGGTCTTAGGATCGCATGCGTGCTGCAAGCTCGATAGTCGGCGGAGTCAGCCTAAACGGGCCGCAACTCCAGACTACCAACTGCGCGCTTTTATAGATTAGGCCAAACAAGCTCATTGCATCCTACGTCGTTCCCATGCAGAACCGTTTTACTTGCAGAAGCTCCCATTATCTTTCTCGCTATCCGCCCGCGTCGGTAGAGCTTAGCTAAGCAGATTTCGCCTGTCGTTATAACAGTTAGGCAAGATATCCCGCAGGCTAATCGTCGCCGTGCCGGCGGGATTCCTCATCAAAGTGGACTGGAGAAAGACACCGGTCCACTTTCCGGTAGTAAGCCCAGAGGTAAAGTGTCGGGAGGAGAAGACAATGCGAAAACCCATAGAGATCCCCATCCCAACAGCAGGCGAGTTAGAAGCCTTAGCTACCCTGTATCAAACCACGCGGGAAGCACGGCTGCGCACCCGTGCGCAAATCGTGCTGCTGGCGGCAGAGCAACGTCTATCCGCTCCTGCCATTGCAGCCATTGTCCGTGAAGACGACCAGACGGTTCGTAACTGGCTCAAACGCTGGTTGGCCGAAGGGATCGAAGGGCTAAAAGATCGTCCGATGCCAGGAGCTCCCGCCAAAGTCACGAAAGCGTATGTAGAGCAGTTGCTCACTGTCGTGCGGCGGCGGCCTCGCAGCTTAGAGCAAGCCTACTCGATGTGGACACTCCAGAGGCTAGCCGATTACATGGCCGAACAAACCGGCATTCGGATGTCCTATGAAACCGTGCGTCAGCTACTCAAATCTGGGGAAGTTGTACTGAGTCGGCCCCAGCACAAGATTACCAGTCCTGATCCAGAATACATGGTAAAAAAAAGACGATTGAACAGACCCGTGACGGCGTAAAGGCTGGAGAGGTATTCTATTACGCCGATGAGTTTAATTTGAGTTGGTTCCCGACCTTACGTGCAATGTGGAGCCCCAAAAGCCAACAGGTGATGATCCCCACTCCTGGACAACCGGATAGGTATTATGGCGTTGGGGCGGTGAACTACCACACGGGAGAAAGCTTGGTGCAGTTTCACCGCCATAAGCGTCGCAAGGAAATTGCACAATTGCTGGAAGCTCTGCTGGCCGAGCATCCTTGTGAAACCATCTATGTAGCCTGGGACAACGCCAGTATGCATGAAGACAATGAGATTGAAGATGTGGTGCGGGCTGCGGCAGGGCGGCTGATCCTCCTCTACTTACCAACCTACAGTCCCTGGCTCAATCCTATCGAAATGCTGTGGCGCCATTTTCGCCGGGAAGTAACGCATTGTGAACTCTTTGAGACCAAGCAGGCATTACTCGCAGCAGCGCAAGCTTGCTTCACCCGCTTCAACCAATGCCTGCAAAAAATCCTGTCAGTTATCGGCACCAATGCCGTAAAAGTTGCTTGATTGTACTTAGTGCGTTACTTTGTAGGCTAGTAGGTTTGCGCCGTCCATGATGTAGAGTATGCCGTTCTGGCCGTAGGTCACTCCCCGCGGGGAGGTCGGGCGCGGACCTTTGCCGACGTACTGTGCAAGCTGCACGTAATTGCCGTCGGTGTTGATTGACATTATCCCTGTGTTGCAACTCGACTCTATCCATTTGCTGTCCAGAGTCTGGGCCGCAAAGTAGCGCGGCATGCAGTATAGATGGTAAACGGCGCTTACGTCGCCGTCCTCGTCCAGCTTCTGTATGCGATTGAATGTCTCTGTTGTATAGATGTTGCCTTTGGCGTCGACCGCAACGCCCCTGGGATTATTCAGCACATCTTCCTTGCCCGCATAGGTGCCGATAGGCTCACCGCCCGTGCTCACATACACAAGCACCACGCCGCGAGACTGGTCGGCGACGTATATGTTGCCTTCGTCATCGAAATACATGCCTTTGCCCAGCACTGATTTGGTGTCAAGCTCTATCTGCCGGACTATCTTGCCGCCCGGTTCCATGGCGATAAGTGCCCTATCGCCCTCGCCGTTGTTCAACACGTAGAGCAGGCCATCCGGTCCAACAGCCACACTGCTGGGGTGCGTCCACACCATAGGCTGCCCATCCATTGTGGTGGCCTGAAGCCGTGAAAACTTGCCCGTGCGCACATCGAACGTGCCTACATCGCCCTGCAGCCAGCCATCGCCTTGTGGATCGCCAAACCTGGGGATGTACACCTTGCTATTGAAGTAGGCTATTGAGCCGTTGGTCTGGAGCGATGGATCGAGTTCCCATTGATTGACATATTCCAGTGTCGTCTTAGGACGGAGAAAATCGTAATTGATGAAGCTCCAGCTTGTGACCAGCAGGGTCAAAGTAGCAGCGGTTACCGCGAAACGCGCCTTGTTCGACCACCGCGGCAGCGTTCGCAAACTACCTGCTTTGCTGTGCGCGGCGAGCAATAGCATTCCTGCAATAACCAGCAGAATGCTTACAACCAGCACCCAGCCTGTGCGGAGCGGCTGCCAGACTGTGTCGGGCGCTGTGAATGTGGGTATGAAGGAGCGCATGTCTATGCGCAGGGGAGAATGCACGTCCAGCGCCAGCCAGTCGAACACTGCGCTTGTGCCGCCCGAAAACATAGTGCGCGGGTCGTAGAGCATGACCGCCATGAGCGCGAAGCCCGGCAGAGTGAGAGCTGCGAAGAGTACTTTGTAGGCCTTGCTCTGTGCGAGCGCTGCCAGCGACATGGCGAGAGGAGCAGCGAGAAGTGGCACGAGGCTCGACGCATAGCGTCCCGGTGGGCACCAATCGCCGTGCCAGGAGCTGTATGACGCTATAAATATCATATAGGGCAGCGAGACCGCCATTATCCACCAGACGAGCCTCCGGTCTGACGGCCTGTGCGTGCGGAACATGGCTCGTATGCCGACTATTGACAGCAAATAGACCGGGGTGAACGTCAGCAGGCCGAAACGCTGGCTGAATAGGAGGCCGAATGCGCCTGTTATGAACTGTTTTAGCTCGTACTGCCCCATCCAGGGCCAGTAGAACCACCCGACGCCGGACCCTTCCCGCTCGGCGGCAATTGGCGCTATGCTGCCAAAGAGGGAGAGGTGGTACGCAGCCATCAGGGTTAGCAGCCCCACCACCGGCATAAGAAGCCATACGGTGCCTGCTATATTTTCCGGCATTGCCTCTCGAAAAGCGCCCCACGCTCTCCGTAATCGCGCTTTGGTGTTTGCCGCCGGAACGTGCGCCGGCGTAAAGCTTCTCCACCACTGCACTACCGCATACAGGCCCAAACCGGCCGCAATGGGAAGGCATCTGACCGCGAGCCAGGGGATGTAACCGATGCAGGCTCCTACCAGTATGAGGCGCAACGGCCCATTCGCTTTCCAGCCGAGCGCGAGCCTGCGGAAGGCATAGACGGCGACGAGACCTGTGGGCAGCTCGGAAAATATGAGGTAAGAGTAGCTCATTATGGGGCTGGTGAAAGAAAGAGCCAGCCATACTGCTATTGCTACCCACTTGCGGCCTGTAGTTTCGTAGGCCAGCAGGAAGATGTTGGTGGCTATAAGCGCCCCAACAATACACATGAACAGTATAGTCGCGGGCCACCAGAGTGCGAACCATGAGCCGATTATCCATGCCGGGACCAGCATCGCGCCGAGGCCGGGCGGGTGGAAGCCGTATAGCTCTTCGGGTGGGCGCGCTATGGATACCGCTAGCTGCCTGGGCAGAGGCGATGGGGCGCTCATGCCTACGAAATCGGGCGGGTGCGGGGCAAGCTTGTAAAACTTCTCTTCGTCGAGGTTAGCGTAATTGTTGCTAAGCTCAAGGTCACCATCCTGCACAAGGCTGATGGTATCGAGGAGATAGAACGGCTGGTCGCCGGTTGGCGGGCTATTATAGCGAAGGAAGCGCGGCACGAAAGCCATGTAAACAAGCAAAGTGAGCGCGAAACAGAGCAGTACCCAGCGAAATGAGAGGGTGGGCCGTGCAAGGTCTGCGTCATGCTCTATGCGCGGCAGGATGGTCACGGATGTAGCCTTACCTGCTCTGTTGGCCGTGTAGAGCGGGCTTGAGTCTGTAGGGTCTGGGGCGTCGAGCGTGGGACTAGCGTAGGGCGGTTCGGTGAGCAACTTTGTTTTGTATGTGTCTGGTTTAGATGTATATGAAGCGCCCATACAGCCCTTTTCCGAACCTGTAGCCGATCCCCGGATATATTCGCGGTAATGAGTCTATGAGAGGGATCAAGCATACCGGCTCGCCCGCGAACGTTCCAATTGTACAACTGAAGAGCCGGTTGGCACAATAAGAAAAACGTCCCCTTAAGCTCGACCCTGGGTACTAGTACGGGCCAATCGTGCCTGACAGCGGCCTGTACGCTCGCCATTCAGCTCTCACTTCCGCCCTGATTGCCGCCGCTTGCGTTGAACAAAGCAGCAAAAAGAGCCTTCAGCCGGTCCTGGCTGGAGGCTCTTTTTGCATGTCACAGCAGAAGACTAGAGTGGATTTTGGGCTTCCTGACCTGACTGCATATGTGCGCCATCTACTCTATTTGGTTGCTGGACGTTACCTTCTTCCCCTTCTAACGGATGGGTTCCAAGGCCAACCGAAATGGGTACTGCCGGAGCTTGCTCCTCAGCTGCTTCCTGGGGGGCGTCTGCTTGCTGCTCTTGTGTGATGTCCTGCTCCTGGTCGGCGTCCTGCGGTTGCTGCCTTGAGCTAATCACGCCTGCCGCTACACCGGCTGCCGATAATAAGAGACCTGGTACGAGCACAAACCGGCGAGGCAAGTGGATATTCATCAAAGTATCGAGCGAAAGCCTGCCGGGGCCCGCCAGACCCATGGCGAGCGCGAGCGCAATATTGGTCGCGGGCAACTCGGCACCCCCGCTCGTCACCCAGATTGGCTTGCCCCAGTGCGCTTTAGCGGTTGCCATGCTCATCGAACCGATGATGCCTAGCGGTCCAACGGGGTTCAGCAACCCGAGCAGCGTCAAGAGACCGCCCCCAAATTCAGAACCGCCCGCCAGGAGCGCCCAGGGTTGGCCAGGTTTCATGCCCATAGATTCCATCCAGCCGGCTGTGCCTTTAAGGCCGCCTCCGCCGAACGACCCGAATAGCTTTTGCGCTCCATGCCCCATCATTAGCCCGCCTGACGTTATTCGCACGAGCAAGACACCGATGTCCCGCGCACCTGTATCTTGTATATTTTCTCTGCGTGTTGATTGCTTGACTTTGGCTTTCATTCCTTTCTCCCTTCGCCTCAAAGCGGCGTTGCTGCGCTATAGGTGTGCTCACCTTGTTCACTGCAACCTGCATGCCAGCCATTGGCCCGTTGGCTGCGTATTCCCGGTGGTATATGTTCAGATTAGGGATGGAGCAATCAGACAGCCAGGTAAGGGAAGACCCACCCCCAGCCCCTCCCACTCGTGGGAGTGGAGTCATAAAAAGAAGGGAAATGGGGGACACCCCCATACCCACGTCATGGGCTTCGCCCCTGCACCCCGTTCTTAGAACCTACCCTTGAAATCCCACATGTGGGAGGGGAGTCTAAGAAGGGAAGTGTGGCGCAGCCCACCCCCGTCATGGGCTGCGCCCCTGTACCCCTTCTCAGAAGCCTAACCCTGAAAGCCACATGTGGGAGTCTAAGAAGAAGGGAAGTGTGGGGCAGCCCATACCCCGGCAGTGGAGAACCGCTGCATCCCGTTCTCTTGAGCCTACGCGTCAAAGCTCACATGTGGGGGAGTCTAAAAAGTAGGGAAAGAGTGGGGACACCCCGCCTCCGCTTCGCTCATCCCCGTCATGGGCTGCGACCCTGTACCCCAAGTCTGAACACTTACTCGGGGTGAGGGGTGTGCGTGGGCGCTCGGAATCTGTTAGCATGATTGCGTGGGGCGGATGGAGCTTATATGCCTATCCAGCGCCTCGAACAGATCTAGCTTACCGGGACGCTGTCAGGAGCTTGCGGCCGACCGGCAGAACCAGGAGAGATTACCAGTAATGCTGCCAGAAAACAGGCCCTTCCGCTTTGCGGTACAAGTCAGAAGCTCCTCATCGTATGAAGAATGGACAGCCAAAGCGCGCCATGCCGAGGAACTTGGTTATTCGGCATTGTTGATGCCCGACCATTTCGGGAACCAGCTTTCGCCCATACCCGCCATCATGTCGGCGGCGAACGCTACGAGCACGCTTCGTGTCGGCACTTATGTGCTGAGTAATGATTTCAGGCATCCCGCACAGCTTGCCAAGGAAGTCGCTACAATTGACTTGCTTTCAGGCGGGCGCTGCGAGCCGGGGATAGGCGCAGGCTGGGATGTTAATGATTACACACAAATAGGCATGACGCTGGACCCGCCGGGTGTCAGATTGGCCCGTCTCGAAGAGGCAGTGCAGATTATGAAGGCCCTCTTCAGAGAGGAGCCTGTGAGCTATTCGGGAAAGTATTATTCGATTGACAATCTGCGCGGCACGCCCCGGCCAGTGCAGCAACCTGGCCCGCCCATCATGATCGGTGGCGGCGGGAAGCGTCTGCTCTCCCTGGCGGCGCGCGAGGCGGATATCATTGGCCTGGGCCCAAAGATCGGCGCGGATGGCGTTCCATCGGTTGCATCTATCAGCGCACCCGCCACCGCCGAGAAAGTCGGCTGGGTTCGCGAGGCTGCGGGCGAGAGGTGGCGCGACCTTGAGATTAACATCTTTGTCTACACCGTGACGCTCACCGACACTCCCGTCACCGGTAGAGAGCGTGTTATCGAGGAGCTATTGGCCGAGAACCCCGAGTATACAGCCGAGCTTCTTTCCACCAATCCGCACACCTTGATAGGCACTCTGGACGAAGTGGTTGAGCAGCTACAATCGCGCCGCAAAGAGTATGGGATCTCATATATTACTGTGCCGGAGTACAACATGGAGAACCTTGCTCCAGTGGTCGCAGTTCTGGCCGGCAAGTAAGCTGCATTTAGGGCTTGAACGCCAAAGGGGGCGCTCGGTATCACGCCGGGCGCCCCCTTTGTGCTTTGTTCGACGGCTTGTTAGTTGCCGCAGGGTGCGACGTTGCGCCAATTGGCAACAGTGTCATTGACCTGTTGAGCCCCGCCGGGATCATACACCACCGTTAGCTGGCGGTTACCGATCTCCTGACACGCTGCGTCTTTCTCACCATGTTCCCAGTTGCCCAGCGTGTATTTGTACTCTACCGCTGTGCCGTCCAGTATGTTGAGGGTGATGCTTGCGTGCTGGGCGTCAACCCAGGCAAGCTGCATGGTTGGAGCGCCGGGATCCCATGTTGGGTAAGGCGCAGTGAAGCTGCCCGCGATGTAGACCGTGCCGCCGGGAGGCGTGCCTGCCGGGACCGTGACAGTGAACGTTACCGCGACCATCTGCGCCTGTGCTTGCACGCTGACTTCGTTGGAGTTGGCGGAACGGTTGAAGGAGTTATCCTGCGCCGTAACGACGTAGTAGTAAGTGGCACCTGTAGTAACCGCCTGGTCAACGTACTGGGTTGTGCCGCCGGGCACATTGGCGATCTTGCTGTAGGGGCCGCCAGCGGTGTTGCTTCGCCATACCTCATAGCGGTATAGATCAGGCTCGCTGTTGGTGTTCCAACCGACCGTGACGCTGTTGGCCGAGCTACTAACCCTGTGTAAGTTGGCGGGTGCCGCGGGTGCCTGGGTATCGCCCGATGGGTTCACATTCAAGACACCACGCTGGCTGCTATCGGTGTAGGCATATGTCCAGTGGCCGCCCAGGTCGGTGCTGAAGCGAGCCAGGTAGTCGAACGTGCCGACCTGCTCCGGCGTGAAGGTCACTCGGTATTCGTCGTTGTTGCCGGTATCCCCGTTGTAGACCATCGGCACCCACGTCCAGGTTGCCGGGTTGCTGCCTGTTGGGCCGTAAGCGAACTGGCCAATCACGCCCGCGCCCTGGCCTGCCGGCTCGGTAACGCCTGCTACATATAGCTGTGCGAAGACGGTCTGGCTCTGCAAAGCATTGATCGTGATGGTCAGCGTAGGCGGCCAGAGATGGCCCGCCCAGCCGATAGGCGCGAAGGGAGTGGCGCTGGCGTCGTTGCTCCATGCGCTCTCGTTGCCCACGTTGTCCAGTGCTGTAACAACATAGTGGTAGACCTGCGCGTTGGTGACCGCGTTGTCGGTGTAGTTGGTCGATGCGGTGCTGCCCAGGTAGACATAACCACCGCCACTGAGGGGGCTGCGGTACACTCGATAGCTCGATGCGCCAGCGACCGCCGTCCATTGCAATGTTACCTGGCTGTTGCCTGCTGTAGCTGTCAGACCGGTTGGCTGTGAGGTAGGAGTGAGGTCCTGGCCGTTGCCTGCCACAAGGATTGCCGCACCCAGCGCCGGCAGAGTTATGGTTAGGCTGCCGTTCTGCGATGTGGCTGTTTGCGTTGATAAGGCGTCAGTGAAGGTTACACCGTTGCGCAGATAGCCCGTGAGCGGGATCGTGAGCGTCTGCGAGCCTGTTTCGTTGCGGTTGACGGCGATTATAGCGAGCTTGTTGTCTGCACGCATGCCGTACGCCATAGTGCGGTTCGCGTCGTCGGTAAGCAGGAATTTGAGCGCTCCGTTACGCAGCACAGGGTTGTTGCGGCGTATCGTGGCTAGCTGCTTGTAGAAGGCACGCAGCGCGGCATCACCGCCCGGCGCGTCACCAACCCACGGGAAGGTGCGGCGGTCGTCGGGGTCGTCCGAGCCTGTCAGCCCAACTTCGTCGCCGTAGTAGACCGTGGGCGCACCGGGAACCGTGAACTGAACCACGCCCGCCAGCCGCAGCCGCTGCTTGCCTTTGGCGAGGTTGGCTGCGTTGAATTCGCGCTCTTCCCGATTACTCTGGCCGGGAGTGAGGCTCCAGAGGATGCGCTCGGTATCATGGCTGTCCATGAGGTTCATGAGCGTGTAATAGGTGGCGTCCGGGTAGTCCTCACGGAGCGAGTCCATCTTGCGGGCAAAGAGCGATGGCGGCTGGTCGGTCTGGCCGTCGTCGGGGAAGCCCTTGTTATCGACTGTGCCGAAGAAGCCGAGAATGGCGTTTCGGAAGCGATAGTTCATGGTGGTGTCGGCCTGATCGCCATGTATCTTGGGCAGGATTTCGTCTTTCTTCCAGAGCTCACCAATAATAGGTGCGTTGGGGTTGACGCTCTTTACAGCCGTGCGGAACTGGGTCCAGAAGTCGGCGGGGAACGAACCGTCGCCCATAACATCAAGCCGCCACCCGTCAGCGCCCTGCTTTAGCCAGTAAGGAGCAACGCTGCTATTGCCCTGGGCGTAGATGAGGTTTCGCACGCCCTGAATATCTTTGTTGAGCACCGGAATGCTGTCGAAGCCGAACCACCCGGTGTAGTTCATGGTGTTAGGCCCGCTCGGCCCGGCGCAAGGGCCGCCTGCCTGGGCAGTGAAGTAGAACCAGCTTCTGTAGGGTGAGTTGACGCTTTCGCACGCTCCGACGGTTGTGTAGTGGTGGTAGCGGTCGAAGTATGGGCTGTCTGAAGATACGTGGTTGAACACGCCATCGAGGACGATGCGCATGCCCAGTTGCTCGGCGTGCTTGTTGAGGTTCTCCCAGTCCTTTTGTGTGCCAAAGAATGGATCGATCTGGAAGTAGTTTTGCGTGTCGTAGGCGTGATTGGAACCGGCATCGAAGATCGGGTTCAGGTAGATGGTATTGATGCCCTGTGCCTGTAAGTAGCCAAGTCCCTGGTCAACGCCCTTAAGATCGCCGCCGAAGTAGTCGCGGCCGCGAGGTAGTTGCGTGCACGGGGTGGCCGGGTTCACATAGTGAGAGCAGTACCCCTCGGGGAGGGCAGACCAGGCCATCTTGAGGATCTTATCGAGCGGGTTCGGCGGGAAGCTATAGCGCGGCTCGTTGCCGCTGGGGTCGTTGTTGGAACGGCCGTTGCGGAAACGGTCGGGGAAGATCTGGTATATAACGGCGTCTTTCATCCATGAGATAGGCTGGAACGCCGGATCGAACACGGTGATTGAGTAGCTGTTATCGATCAGGTTGTTGGTGGCAACGCCCCAGCCGCCGTCCTTAAAGTTGTCGTCGGCGTAGTAGGCCGTAGCAGTGCCGTCGGTCACTGTGAAGCGGTAGTAGAGCGTGCTTAGCTGTGTTGGCGTGTATGAGGTCTGCCAGAAATCGCATGTGTCGGTGGTGAGCGCAACGTCGTAGCAGCTTACGCCCGCGGCCGCGAGCTGGAGATCCTGGAAGGTTTGTGTGCTGGTAGCGGTGTCATAGAAGCGTGCGCGCACACCCGTCACATCGTCGTGGAAGGTGCGGAAGCGGAGCGTGATGGGTGTGTTTGGGTTGACCGCGCCGAACGGCTGGCGGTAGATGAGATCCTGCGAGTTATGTCCCAGGCCAGCATATTCGACGTTATTATCGTGGCTGTGCCCGGACGTAACTGTCAATATGTGTGTGCCCTGGTTGTAGCGGAAGCTCACCAGGGCATAGTTGAACGGCACTGTGAAGGGGATGTTTGCGCCGCCGGGCGAGCCGCCCTGGCCGTAATTCTCGTCCCAACTCTCGTTTATAGTGACTTTAGCTTCATAGTTGCCCTGCGGCAAGGCTGATGTGTCGAAGCCATATGTGCCGCTGCCTGAAGGATCTTCGAGCCAGGAGCGCAGGCAGTCGGGCTGCCAGTCGCCCGGGCAGCCTAGCTCTGATTGGAAGCTACCTGCCGCCGTAGCGATAACGGACCCCTTGTTGTCGGTGATCCAGTGGCTCTTGTGGTCGTAGTAGAACTTGACGGGGCTACCTGCTGCCAGGTTCAAGGGGATATTAGGGCCGTTGGGCTGGGCATGCAGGCCGTAATTCTCGTCCCAGCTATCGTTAAGGGCGGCCTTATATTCGTAGCCGCCGGCAGGAAGCGCCCACGTGCCTTGCCAGACATCGTCACCCACGTCATAGGTCAGGTGCGACGTTGCGCATGCGGGGTTCCAGTCGCCTCCGCAACCCATCTCGCTCTGAAGGCTGCCCGCGATGGTCACGCTTGAGGGGTCTGGCGTGTTGGCGCTTGCTCCTACGGGTGACGCTTTGGGCGCTGCCGGCTTAGGTGTTGCTTGCTGTGCTGAAACGGGCGCTTGCACCATGAGGCTTAGAACCGTTAGGGCCATTAGAGCGCGTATTTTTCCGCTACTTATCCTGAACATCTTGCTTACTCCTCCTCGCACCATTGCCGGTTGATTAGCTGTCTGTACATGTTGCGCCCGGAAAGAATATTGGGTGTGAAAGCCGGTGTATATCCAGCTACAGGGCGGCGGTATTCGCTTTTCAGCAGCCGCCGGTTCCCGTGGCCCATTGTGGTCAGCGCTTGGAGCCGGCAAGCAATTATACGGGAATTAGTTGAAAACATAAATAGCCCACATTAGGTAGATATTCAGACACGGAGTGGAGCACTCTTCAAGTCTCATCTCTACGGAAGCACCCTCACCCCCAACCCTCTCTCCTATGCATGGAAGAGGGGGCTTTAATTGAGAATACCAGGGGACACCCCGCCCCCCGCTTCGCTCATACCCCGTCATGGGCTGCGCCCCTGCACCCCGCTCTGCAATACATGTCTGAGCACATATACGTGTGGACTCCAGTTGGCAACAAAGCAAGCCTGGCGGGAGGTGTTGTATAACGTAACCATGCGAGCAACAGAGTACAGTGATATCAACGATTTGTTGGATGACCTGCTGTCGAGGATGCGGGCGATTCTTGGGCAAAGGCTCGTTGGCCTGTATTTATATGGCTCGCTTGTCTGGGGCGACTTTGACCACGACATCAGCGATATAGACATGTTAGCGGCTACAGCCACAGATGTTAATGAAAATGAATTTGCTGCCCTGGGGCAGATGCATAAAGATTTCGCGGCTGCGTACCCGAAGTGGGACAACAGGATAGAGGTGCAATACCTCTCACTGGCCGGCTTGAGATCATTCAGGACGGCTGTAACGAGGATGGCGGCGATCAGCCCAGGCGATCCTTTTCATGTGATAGAAGCCGGGAAAGACTGGCTCATGAACTGGTACTTTGTGCAGGAGAATGGCGTTACGCTGTTTGGCCCTCCCGCCCGAACTATCATCGCGCCTATCTCAAAGGAAGAATTCGTCCAATCTGTAGTAGACCACGCTACGCAGTGGCCCGAGTGGGTGGCAGCTACGATGAACTCCCGGCACTACCAGGGCTACGCTATACTCACCGCGTGCCGGGCACTCTATACATTCAGGAACGGCGTGCAGGTTTCCAAGAAACGAGCAGCCGAATGGGCGCAACACGAACTGCCGCAGTGGGCCGATCTGATCGGGAACGCCCTACAGTGGCGGCAGCAAGCGAGGCGGGCCGCAGACATAGACCATACGGCGACCTATCCCGAGACAATGCGCTTTGTTGAGTATGTGAGCGACTTAATCCAGGCGGGCTGAGCGCGCCTGCCTCTACTGCTCTGCCGGGATAGCAACCTGTGCGGGTGGGTCGCTGTCGGGGCAACCGCTTTCGATCCAGTGGTAGATGTAGTCTATGGCCTGGGGAGGCAGGGGCGGGTGCTCGGCGGGCATACGAGGGTAGTGCGAGGGGTCGTAGCTGCCGTCACCCGGCTCTTCGGGCACGTCGAAAGGCGGCTCCCCTCGCAGCGCCTTTATCAGGTTGGAACTAGCCGCATCAAAAGTGCCGTCGGGCCGGGTGGCGAAGAGCGGATTATCGAAGATGCTCAACGCCACGAATTGATCCCGCGTGCAGCCGCGCCAGAAATTGTGATGCACTCCAATTCGGAATCCGCGCACACCATCTTCCAGCAAACGCACGACCTTAGCGAAGTCGCTTTTATGCTCGGCAGGCACGCCGCTTGTAACGGCGCGGAGCAGGTCCAGGGCGGTGCTGTCGCTCTGCATCAGACTTTGCAGCAAGACATCCTGGGCATCTTCGGTGTGGGCCGCCTCGATTGATTGTTCAAGGTGAACCGCGGCGTCCAGCACAGCCGCGTGTGTTCGCCAGCGGTCTTCCTCCCGGTCGGGCAAATTGAGGGTATAGGGAAGCTCGAATGGCGCGCCCGCTCTGTCCGACGACCCAGGATCGCCCTCAGTAACCTCGGTCCGTGGCAAGGTTGCCAGCTTTGAGGCGACCTGGCTAAGGTGGCGCATCTCGTCGAACGTCCACTTGTTGAGCAGGCCCCTGGACGCATAGTCCGCGCCTTCGTCAAGCAGAGGGCCATCTGTTTGGAGGAAGTGAGACAGATATGCGAGCAGCATACGGTAGCGCAGATTGAACAGCTTAGCCCACTTCAGCGAGCGCGGGTTGGTGATCTGCCCCTGATCATCTTCCGGGTTCCAGTCTTCGTCCATTCCCTCGCTCGTCCCCGTGTTCGGATCAATCGGGACCCTGTACGATGGCTCCCACTCTCCCGGCTCGGGAAACTCGCGGTATATGGACAGCAGACGCTGATAGTGCGACGGGCGGGTAAGGGAGTCGTCCATGCCCTCGCCCTGTTCTGCCAGCTCGGTAATGGCAAATATGGCTTCGGAACGATTGCTGATGTCGGGCACCAGCACAGGAGCCGCGCCGCCCCACGAGCCGTAATGTGCCTGGCGAGTGCCAATGTTGCCCACGAAATCTTCGTCTGCGAGATGATATTTGCTGCTGGAATGAGGCTCGGAGAAAAGGTGAAGCACTCGTGCATAGATGATGCCGACGTGGTTCACCTGCATGGTGCTCGTGTTGGTTGCCCTCGCGATGATGGCCTTGTTCTCATCTGTGGGATCGGAGATGTTGGGCATCTCGGCTACGACATACTTGGCGAGCGAGTCCTTACTGAGCGGCTCCAGGCGGAAGCGGAAGGGATATAGCTGGCTGCGGAAAGGGTAGTCCTCACGCTCCAGGTTGAGAGGGCCGCCAATCAGCCTGAGCAGATTTTGCACCGTGATAAGATGGCCCATCTCTTCTCGGGCGATGTCGAGCATGGTTTTCTTCCAGGCTCGCACTTTGGCTGCGTGCTCAGGCGGCACCTCTCTGGGCGGCTTTAGCGAATAGGCCGCGTATAAATATTGCACGAGCAGCGCGTGCTCGATCTCGGCTCCTGTATGCAGCAGGAAGATTACTTCGTCGCGAGGGGCCAGGGGTGGGTCATGGGTTGGGATAGCGAAGTCGCCGAGAGCCGGGTCGGTACCGGGGCTTGCCTGGGAGGGCGCCCAGCGTACCTTTTTCCGTGTTTGTTTGCCTGCCATGGTTTTTCTTTAGCCTCCTTTTCAGGAATGCATAGAGAACAGTAACGCTACAAACCATGATACACAGAGTGCGGGCCAGTGTCACCCCGGGCAGGAGTTTGCGCGCAGGACGGATCAAAGAGCACCCGGCCGGACGGTATTGCTTTCCGGTTGAGTAGAAATTAGTAAGGAGGTTGATTCTTCACTGCGTTCAGAATGACAAGGGTGCGTAGTGGCGATGACACTAGCACATCTTTGCCAGGGCAGAATTAGACTGCGTTACATATCCCAATTGGATAGCACCGCATGGAGCGGGCAATCGACGCTATTCTGTGTCGCTGTCGTCCCAGAAACTGTCGCCGAGGTATCTGCTTCCGCCATCGGGCAGCACCGTTACAACCATGCCTTCCTCCAGCGTTTGCGCCACGTTCAGGGCTGCCCATACCGCCGCCCCGCCCGATGGACCTGTGAGGATGCCGCTGTGGCGGGCCAGCGCGCGGGTTATGGCCTGGGCTTCTTCTGTGCCTGCTCCCATCCGAATGTCGGCAAGGTTAGGGTCATAGATGCCGGGCACGATTGCCGTGGGCATATGCTTCATCCCCTCCAGACCATGAAATGCGTTGTCGGGTTGCACCTCCACGACCTGTATATCGGGGTTGTATTGCTTCAGCCGCCGCGCAGTGCCCGTGAAAGTGCCGCTTGTGCCCACTACCGCCACGAAATGGGTGATGCGGCCATCGGTCTGCTGCCAGATTTCGGGGCCAGTGCCGAAGAAGTGGGCCTTCCAGTTGGCGGAGTTGTTGTACTGGTCGGGGTAGAAATAATGCTCAGGATCGTGCTCGTAGCGGCGGTGCGCTTCCATTATCGCGCCGTCCGTGCTGAGTGTGGCGGGCGTTTCGATCACATGAGCGCCGTACAATTCGAGCAGCCGCTTGCGCTCAGGGCTGGCTGTAGAGGGCAGGCAGATCTCCACGGAGTAGCCGCGCGCCGCGCCTATCATAGCGAGCGCAATGCCCGTATTGCCCGAACTGGCGTCAAGGATGGTCTTGCCGGGCGTGAGCAGGCCGCGCTTCAGCCCATCCTCGATCATGTAGAGGGCGGCGCGGTCTTTTACGGAACCGCTCGGGTTGAACCATTCGGCTTTCGCATACAGCTCTACGTTGGAATTGACGCCGTAGAGTTCAGGCAGATTTGCCAGGCGCAGCAACGGCGTGTTGCCTATTTGCGCTGTGACACCATCGTGCGGTGTCATGATTCCATGTGTTCTGAAAGAGGCTATTGCCATTTTGTGCTTACCTTCAATAAATGGAAGAGGACTGACCCTGCGGCCAGCCCTCCAATACTAACTTGCTACTATCTCACTTCAACAGCGAAGTAAACTACATGTTATTCCCGGGATTTGGGGCTGAGCCACGACCGTGCACGCTGACCACAACATAGGAGTATGCGGCCAGCCGCAGACAGGAGCAACAACACGCACCGCAAGCCTGCCCCAGGCTGCGATTGGTGATGTCTACGGTTGTAGTCTGGAAGTTATGCATAAAGGTGCCGGAAGCTATATTTTCCCCTGCTATGTATCACTGATAGTTTCTATATGAACTATTATACATCAAGGTAGCGAGAATGTCATCGGGGAACGTAACGTAAAGCGTAAAACGTTAGGACGGGTTTGGAACGCCAAGACGCCAAGGTGGTATTGTTTTACATGATTGCGCCGCGGTCGGCGGTCGGCGGTCTGCCGTCGGCGGTCGTCAACTGACAACTGACAACTACGCAGTACGCAACAGCACCCCTACCGCGGGAAGGCTTCGCGCAGTCCGCCATCTACGGGCAGCATGCTTCCGGTTGTTTTGGATGATCGGTCGGAGGCGTAGAAGAGGGCGGCTGCTGCTACGTCGTCGGCGGTGACTTCTGCCTGCAGGATGTTACGCTTGCGATAGAAGTCCTCTATGTCGGCCGGGTTGATGTTCTGGGCGCGGGCACGCTGCTCTCGCACTTCTTGCGACCAGAGGCCCGATCCTGCGAATACAGCGTCCGGATTGACCATGTTCGATCTGATGCCATGCGGCCCACCCTCCAGGGCGAGCACACGCGCTAACTGCGCTTCGGCTGCCTTCGATGCGCTGTATGCGCCGAAATCCTTACCCGGCGCTGTCACGTTCTTGGTGGCGATAAAGACCATGCTGCCGCCTGTTCCCTGCGCCTTCATGACTCTAAGCGCCTCGCGTGCCACCAGAAAATGACCTGTAGCATTAACCGCAAGGCTCTGCTCCCAATCCTCGAGGCTTAGCTCGTCCAGAGGGCACGCCGTCGCGATCCCCGCGTTCGACACGACCACATCAACGCCGCCGTATTCGAGTAATGCACTTCTGTAGGCCTCGCGCACCGACGTCTCGCTCGTTACGTCCATCCGCACTGCTATCGCAGCGTTGCTCGGGGTGGCTTTGCTCAATTCGGCTGCCAGCGCGCCTGCCTTCTCAAAGTCGAGATCGCCGCAGATCACGTGTGCTCCTTCGGCGGCGAACCTCCTTGCTATCCCCGCGCCGATTGCCCCGGCTGCACCAGTTATCAGCACCACCTTGCGGCTCAATTCTTTCTCCGGTGGCGCAAGGGTTAGCTTGTACAGTTCCAGGGGCCAGTATTCGGCGGCGAAGGCATCGGCCGCAGATAGCGACCTGTAGCGTCCGATGCGCTCGGCTGCCTCGACTATCTCGATGGTGTGCCTGTAGATATCGCCCGACACGGTGGCCGCACGCCTGCCCTTACCCACAGCGAACATGCCCAGCCCGCGCACCAGCACCACTCTCGGCACAGCGGGCAGCATCGCCTCACCGCTGTTATGCGCCTCGTAATAGGCGGTGTAGTCTTGCACCCACCGGCGGTACGCATCGCTCGCTGCTTGCCGGGTCGCCTCTGCATCAGCCCCGGCAGGCAAATCAACCCACATCGGCTGGCGCTTGGTGTTCAGGATGTGATCGGGCGTAGCGGCTCCCTGCTCCAGCACCCCGGTCAGCCGCTCAAAAGGTACAGTCTCGCCCGATACAAAAGCGCGCACTTTGTCCGACCCGTCGAAGTTGAGCACGACCCGTTTAACTTTGCCGAGCAGGCCGCGCAATACTGGCGCGAGTGCTGCCGCGGCGTCTGATGCCGGGCTATCGGTTGATGCTGACTCGTGATGTGTTGCGTCATACGCACCGTATCTCGCAGCCCTATCTACCATCTCAATGTGCAGATTGTAGGCCTCCCTGGGGTCGTCGTGCCAGGTAATGAGGCCGTGGTTGAGGAGGATAACGCCCTTTATCTCCGGGCGCTCCCGCACCGCCAAACCTACCTGCTTCGAGAGGAGGAAGCCGGGCCGCCGGTACGGTATGATGGCCAACTCATCACCGAACACTTCCTGCAATATCTCGTCCGACCGCTCGTTGTTGGTCAGCGCGAGTATGGCGTCGGCATGGCTGTGCACTACGCTTTTAGCAGGTACAAACGCATGTAGCAGCGTTTCAATAGAGGGTCTGGGTGATGTGGGTTCCATTAATGTGTGGCTCAGGTACTCGACCATCTCCTCATCGCTCATGTCGTCGCGTTCCATAAGAGGAAGTACATCATCCAGGCGCACGCCGGGGAAATCGCGGGGCACAACAGCCTTCAGGTCTGAGCCGCTGCCTTTCACTCGCAGCACATACGTGGGCCTGCCCCTGAAATCCGGATCCTCGACTTTGATAGAGGTATTGCCTCCGCCCCAAAGCACGAGCCTGGAATCCGATCCAAGCAACCGGGATTGGTAGACCAGCAGATCAATTCCTGCCAAGCCCTCGGCACCGCCATCGCGCCAGAGGTTCTCTATTATCGCGGCTGTTTCGCTCTTCATGCGCCTTTTCCCTCTCTCCACAAAGTAAGTGTATATACTCGATTATAGCGCATGAGCTCCTGCCAGGTAGTGTTGCAACACTACTAATTAAGGTATTTTAATCGGTCTTTGGCCTGGGTTTGCGGACCACTTTAGGTTTGCCTTGTCCCTATGTCCGTATTACCTCCTCTTCCTGGAGTTTGTGCCGATGCCCGTTTTGGGTGCGGGCCGGGTATGACCAATATAGAGAGGGGGCGATTCCCCTCTCTATGCAAGCGCGGTTACGGGTCAGGGCGAGATATTCTCGCTATGCGCCCTCGCGAACTTCGAAGATCTGGTCGGCTACCAAGCCGTGAGCCTCTTTGTGCACCATGTTGGCGGCCTCGGCGTCGGGGGCTTCCACCAGGCAGAAGACCTTGCCATCGTTCTCGTCGACCCAGTAGCGAAGGTACTTGACTCCGTGCCTGGCCTGAGTTTCGAGATCTTTGACGTGAGCCTCGGCTACGGCGCTTGATGTCACGCCGGGCAGGTTGTGTATGTCCATGAAGAGTGGCATTGTCTTTCTCCTTTTGCGTTGTGATTGGTTTTGGTTTTCCGAATCCTCTGCGACTCAAGGCCGCATATTGAGGCTTGATCAGGAATTGGCTTCGGGCCTGAAGCCTGAGCAGAGCAGGTTCATTACCGATATGCGCCCGCCGGTGACCTCGCAATAGGCCTGCTGCTCTATCGATTGCAGCAAACCCTCTTTGATCAGCCGGATGCGATAGCAGATGTGAAGGCGGTCGTGCATTCGCTCGGTATCCATCTTCTGCATTTCGAACTGTTCGGCGGTACCGAACCAGAGGTAAAACCAGGCGACTGTATGCTCCGGTCCGATGCCTTCTCGCACGCCGGAGGGCACCAGCGCCCTGAACCTGGCATCAGGTTGGAAGCAGGCCTCAAGGCCCTCAAAGTCTCGCCTCGCCAGCGCGGCCAGGAACCGCTGACCCAGCGCCAGTTGTTCGTTAAGCTCGTTTATGGCGATGTTGGTGGACGCCTCGGTGTCGCGAATGAGGACGGCGCTTGTTGTAGCTTGAGTTTCGCTTACTTTCGTGTTCATCTTGATCTCCCATAGGGCTATATGGCTGCTAGAGTTTCGGACGTTGGATTGGCTTAGAAGCCGATGGTGGAGGCGCCCGAGGCTATGTACTGGACCACGTAGGCAGCGGTGACTATCCTGGCGCCTTCAATCAGGTCGTCCTCGGTGATGCCGCGCGGTTTGGCGCAGGTGCCGCACGCCCAGATCTGGCCGCCGTTGGAGAGGAAGGACTGCATGACCTCCTGGAGCGGCGGGAATCCCTCTTTGCGGATGTCGTCGGTGTAGCCTTTGGTGGCCAGCCGCACACCTTCGATTGTGAGCAGGACCGCGGTCGGTTGGTCGGCTGCGGCGGCCACGTTACCAAAGATGAACGATAGGATGGCTCGTTCCGGATCTTCGTTGCCATAGGAACAACTGATGAGAATGTCTGCCATTGTGCTTACCTCTTGCTTTCTTTTCTGATGAAGAATTCGACGATGTCGTTTTCGCCCTGGGCGACCGCCTGCAGGATATTGCCCGTGAGGTTGCACCAGGCGGGCACGTCCAGGCGGGCGGAAGGATCATCTGTGCGCACCAGCAAGACCTGGCCGGGTTGGAGCGCGAGGAGGTTGGCCTTGATGTTGGGGGTGAGGACGGCGCAGGCCGACATACCAACGCTGTCGATGCTGTCCAGGAACTCCAGGGTGGCGTCGGGGATGGGCCTCGCCTGGCCACCGGATCCGGTTTGTTTGCCGTTTGTCATTGTTGCCTCCTTCACGTCCGTGCCGGCTCTGGGAGCAGCAGGTCTTGTCGTTGGGCACAGCATAGCAAACGAAGAAGGCGTCTAGCTTCGCATGTTTAGAGTATTTGAGCGTGGTGATGGGATGGCCTTTTTAGGCCATGGTGAGGAAGGGTCGAGTTTAGGGGGCGGTTATTAGACTAGAGCAGCCCTTCGCGCGCTGCGTAGGCGACGGCCGCAGCCCGTGAGCTGACATCGAGGCGGGAGAGGATGTTGGTCACATGGCGATGGACGGTATGCGGGCTGAGCGAGAGCCAGTCGGCTATCTCCTGATCGCCGCGGCCCTGGGCGATCAGCTTGAGCACCTCTAACTGGCGCTCGGACAGCAGTTGCAGTTTGTGCGATCCCGCTTCCTGGGCAGACGGCGCGTTGCGCAGGTGTTGGAGATGGTGCAACAGTGCCTCGGCGTGCGCTACCTGCCTTTCGGCCCCCAACTCGCGGAACGCCTGCAAGGCAACCTGTGCCTCGCGCTCGGCGGCTGAGAGGCGGCCCAGGGACCCCAGTGAGCGAGCCAGCGCGAGGCGCGCCCTGCCCATTTCGTAGGGTGCGCTGCTGCGCGCGAACAGGTCGGAGGCATCTTCGAGGTAGTTGCGGGCACTATCATGGTCGCCGGTAGCGGCGGCTACCAGCCCGGTGATCAGGTTGGATATGGCGAGCAAAGGGGCGGTTTCGACCTCACGGGCTATGGCGGCGAGCTTGTCGCACGTGGCCTTTGCCTCGTCGAAGTTGGCGAGGGCAAGGTGGGCCCTCGCCATCAGTTCCAGGCCCTCAACCTGAGTAGTGAGGTTTTCGGTAGGTATTTGGCGCAGATAGCGCCGGGCGTAGTCGAGGGCGGATTCGGCCTCGCCGAGGTCGAGCGCGAGCTGGCCAAGGCCAAGTTGCGCGTGAGGGAAGTAGCTCGACTGCTCGAAGAGCAGCACGGCTTCGTCAAGTCTTCCTTGCTGGAAGCGGAGGAAGCCCTGCCTGACTATGGCCTCAGCCAGGAAGGCCGGTCGGGTGGCCTGGAGGATCCTGGTGGCCTCGGCTAATTCCTCTTCGGCCTGCTTCCAGGCGCCCGACCAGAGGAGCATGCCCGCATAGTGGCTGCGGCAAACGCCGAGCAAAGGCACGTAGCTTATGCGTTCGCAATAGTCTTTGAGGCGCTCGCACCACTGGAGGGCGCGGTCGTAGTCGTATACCCGCTCACAGGCGAAGATGAGGCAGCAGCAGGTGGCGCCTATGGCTGTGACGTTGCTCATCTCGCCGCTGATCGCCGCGGCGGTCGCCTCGTCGAGTCGGCGCATGCCCTGGTCGACTTTGCCTTCGCTCACCAGGGTGAAGCCTTCGAGGGCCAGGCCGAACATTTCGAGATCGATCAGGCCGAGGGCGCGTCCAATATCGGCGCCTTTTGCCGCCAGGGCGCGGGCGGTTACCGGATCGTTGTCCCAGAGGATAGCGTTCTCCGACTCGCGCAGGGCAAGCCACCCCTGCTCGCCACACGGGTGGAGGTCGTCGAGCAGGTTGTGGGCGCGCTGCATCCAGCCGTTGGCGACTGCCATCTGACCCAGTATGCCCAGGTAGTCCCAGGCCAGCCAGAGGGCCACCCTGCCAGCTCCTCGCCGGTTGCCTGCGGCGCGGTAGAGCGCGTAGGCACGCTCGCGGATGGAGAACATCTCCTCCAGGTCGTTGCGCCACCAGAGAGCCAGGCCCAGCCCCTCCCAGGCCTCAGGTGTCTCGCGCAGGGCAAGCACGGAGCGAAAGTGGGCTTCGGCTCCGCTCCAGTCGCTGCTCCCCAACATCTCGTAACCAACGTTGATCTCCACGTCCGCGATGGCGCCGGGGTTGGTGATACTGGCTAGATTAGGAATGTCCATGATTTCCAGTCCTTATTCGACTTGACGCCCAGAGCGGTCAGCGTTCGTGTGCCTGTAGTATATCAGAGTTGCGAACGTGTTATGCGCAGAATTATCTCTTGGTACACCGGCAAGTCACTCTCCGTCATGCCTGCAGTATCGCGGTCGCGCCATAAGCCCTCTATTATCGCGGCTGTTTGGCTCTCTTTATGCTGGCTCTGCCCTCATCTTTCCAAAGAAAGTGCGTATACTTGATTACACCGCATAGTAGCACGCTACAGATATCGATGTATATCTAAATTCAGCCTGCAGTCCGAGAAAGAACAGGGCGGCAGATGCTATACTTAGGGTGACGCAGGCGGGGTGCATTTCGTACTGCGTACTGCGTACTGCGTACTGCGTACTGCGTACTGCGTATTTGTTGGTTACGACCAACTGACGACCGACAACTGACAACTGACAACGCCGTCAGGCGTCGTACACCGTCTTCTACCCTAGCACCTTCCGGAGCATGGCTAAATGCAAGCGCCGCTTACAGGCTATCGAACACTGCTTTCTTCATACCTGCGGCCGCAGCGTAGGCGTGTAATCACGCTTGGTGCGATATTGTTGGTGGGCCTTACATTAGAGCTTGCCAATCCGTGGATATTGCGCGCGTTTATCGACGGCGCGCTGGCTAAAGCGCCCCTTGAGTCGCTTATATGGGTGGCCGTGCTCTTTCTTGTGGCGGCGCTCGGTACGCAGCTTGTTAGTGTGGCACAGACATACGTCGCTGAGAATGTCGGCCTGACAGCCACCAACCAGCTACGCCTTGACCTCACGCTGCACACGCTGCGGCTCGACCCATCTTTTCACGGCAGCCACACGCCGGGAGAGCTAATCGAGCGGGTGGATGGTGATGTCGCTACGCTGGGCAACTTCTTCTCGCGGCTGGTTGTACAGTTGTTTGCCAATGCGCTGCTGCTGGTTGGTGTGCTTGTGCTGATGTACACAATTGACTGGCGTGTGGGGCTTTCGATGACCTTCTTCGTGGCTGTAACTGTCCTCCTTGTGAACAAGATGCGCAACTTCGCGGTGCCGTACTGGCGGCAGGCGCGACAGGCAAGTGCGGAACTGTTCGGTTACCTGGAAGAGAGGCTTTCGGGCACAGAAGATATCAGGTCGAGTGGGGCCACTGCCTACGCCATGCGCAAGCTTTACGAGCGATCGCGCAACCTGCTTCGCCGCGACCGCCGCGCCTCGTTCATGGGCACAGCTTCCTCAGCGACCAGCCTCATTGTGTTCACGGTTGGCACGGCTATCGCCCTTGGATTGGGCGTAATACTCTTTCAGGCAAACGCCATCACGCTCGGCACTGTGTATATCATATTCAGCTACACAGAGTCGCTCCGCCGCCCAATTGACCAGATTACAAGGCAGTTTCAGGATTTGCAGCAAGCGGGCGCGAGCATAAACCGCATAGGCGATCTGCTGCTTGAGAGAAGTGTCCTCCACGACGGCAGCGGGCCCGCCATCTCGCCCAGTGCACTGCCGGTGCGGTTCGATCACGTTACGTTTGGGTATGGCGGTGAGCCTGTGTTGCAAGATGTGTCGTTCGAGCTTAAGCCGGGCGAAGTGCTGGGCGTGCTGGGCCGCACGGGTTCCGGCAAGACGACCCTTACACGCTTGCTCTTCCGACTTTACGACCCGCAGCAGGGAAGCGTGCAGCTAGGCGGCAGCGACCTTCAGGACACTCAGCTTGCAAGCATACGCCAGAACGTGGGCATGGTCACTCAGAGCATCCACCTGTTCCACGCGTCCCTTCGCAACAACCTCACGCTGTTCGACCCGACTATCCCGGACGAGCGTGTGATAGAGGTACTCGAGGATTTAGGAATGGGCGATTGGCTCGACTCCATGCCGCAGGGCCTCGACACGAAGCTAGCGCCGGGTGGGAGCACCCTTTCCGCCGGGCAGGGTCAGCTTGTGGCTTTCGCACGGGTTTTCCTCAGGGGGCCGGGGCTGGTCATACTTGATGAAGCATCATCGCGGCTCGATCCCGCCACCGAGAGGAAGGTGGAGAGTGCAGTGGACAGATTGCTGGTCGGGCGTACTGCGATTGTAATAGCGCACAGGCTGGCGACAGTGCAGCGCGCCGACTCGATCCTGATCATGGATGAGGGTCGTATCGTAGAGTACGGCAACAGGCGGCAACTACTGGCTGACCCTGAGTCGCGCTTCTCCAGCCTGATGCGCACGGGTATGATGGCCGAGGTACTGGCATGAGCAGCGCCGAGAAAAGCACCGCCGCCGCTGCTACAACAGCAGGCGCGGCCGCCGCAAAGCCCCGGAGCTACTGGTGGTATATCACGCGGCTCATCCGCTACAGGCCGCTTCTCTACCTGACCAGCGGGCTGTTTGCCAGCATTATATCCTATGTCTTTCCGCTGGTGCCCGGCCTCATCGTGCGCGGCGTGTTCGATAACCTGACAGGCAATGCGCCTGTGGGGTTCGATATCTGGACGCTGCTCGCGCTGCTGGTCGGCGCGTCAATAGTGCGGTTTGGGGTGATGCTGGGTGCGGTGTCTTCCGAAGTGACCCTCAACCTCACTCATGCTGCGCTGCTCAGGCAAAATATCTTCGAGCGTATATTGCACAGGCCGGGAGCAAGGGCGCTGCCTGCGTCTGCTGGCGAGGCGGTGAGCCGCTTCCGTGATGACGTGCAGGTAATCTCTCGCTTTGTTAGCTGGACGCTCGACCCGGTTGGGCAGGCGGTAGTGGTGATAATCGGCTTGGCTGTGCTGGTGAGCATCGATCCGTGGCTCACGCCTGTTGTGCTTGTGCCTCTCTTGCTGGTGATTGTCGTGGTGCAACTGGCGTCGCGCCGCATCCAGATGTACAGGCGGGCGGCGCAGGCATCGATAGGCGAGGTGACAGGGCTGCTGGGCGAGGTGTTCGGGGCGGTGCAGGCCGTCAAAGTGGCGAGTGCCGAGGAGAACGTAGTCGGCTATTTTAAGACGCTCAACGAAGCGCGGCGCAAGGCAACGCTCAACGACCTGCTGTACACCCAGCTACTCAGCACAATCTCGGTTAATGCGGCCAATATCGGTACCGGGGTGCTGTTGCTGCTGGCGGCAAACTCCATGCGAGGCGGCACCTTCACGGTGGGTGATTTCGCCCTGTTTGTGTCGTATATTGGCTGGCTCTCCCAGGTGACCAGCATGTTCGGCAACTATCTGACCCAGTACAAGCAGATGGGCGTGTCGATTGACCGCTTGCTGGCGCTGCTGCAAGATGGCCCGTTCGAGAGCCTCGTGGCCCACTCGAAGACATATCTTCGCGGCCCATTGCCCGATCTACCGCACACGCTCAGGACTGAGCAGGACAGGCTGGAGCGGCTTGACGTTACCGGCCTATCCTACCATTATCCCGACACAGGCAAGGGCATCGAGGATGTCGATTTGCACCTGGAACGAGGCACGCTCACGGTGCTGACTGGGCGCATTGGCTCAGGCAAGACCACACTTCTGCGCGTGCTGCTTGGCCTGCTGCCCTGTGACAGCGGCGAGATTCGCTGGAACGGTGAGCCTGTTGAAAGCCCGGCTACTTTCCTCGTGCCTCCCAGGTCGGCCTACACACCTCAAGTTCCTCGGCTGTTCAGCGATACCTTGCAGGACAACATCTTAATGGGCCTGCCCGAAACGCACGTTGACCTGCCGGGCGCGGTTGAGCACGCTATCCTGACGCGCGATATTTTGGAGCTTGAGCACGGCTTGCTGACCGAGGTTGGTCCGAGGGGCGTTAAGTTGTCGGGTGGGCAGGTGCAGCGGAGTGCTGCGGCCCGCATGTTTGTACGTAACGCCGACCTGTTGGTGATGGACGATCTATCGAGCGCGCTGGATGTTGAGACTGAGCGCGCCCTGTGGGAAGGCATCTTCAGACGCAACGATATTACTTGCCTGGCTGTATCGCACCGACGCGCTGCCTTGATGCGTGCCCACCACATAGTTGTGCTCAAGGATGGCCGCGTGGAAGCCGAAGGCACGCTGGAAGATCTGCTCCGCACCAGCGAAGAGATGCGGCAGCTCTGGAGCAGCGACCTGAAGGAGGAAGCCGAAGAAGAGGCAGGGGTGATTTGACGGAGACGACCGCCGCCGTCCGTGAATGGAACCCTAACTGCCTGCTCGCCTTCAACCCAGCAGATTGGGCGTTAGGAGTTGCCCATCTTGGCGACGATTCCGGCAATGCGTCTGTCGCGGGTCTCCTGTGCCTTTGCTTCTTCAACCTGCCGGACGAACTCTTTACGCCTGGAGTCGGCCAAGGTATCGAACTCTTCCATCGCGCCGGGCTTCTGGGTTAGTGCCGCAGCCAGGTCGCCTGGAATCTCTACCCGTCGAGACTCCGTGTCCAGCTCGATTGTGACTTCCACCTGCTGGCCTGCTTCCACGCCTGCCGCTTGCCTGTTAGCCAGGCTCAAGGAAACCATGAACCGGCCGTTGGTGACCTGGACTGTACCTCGATAGGTGTGTCCGTTCAGGGTAACCTTGACTTTCGGGTTTCTTCCCTTTCCCATCGCGGCCACAGCCTCTTCCGGCACGGGAAGTCCTGTGACATCCTTACCCCCGTGTGCCACGACAGTTGTGAAAGTATATGACATGCCGGTAGCTCTCCTTACTCTGCTTATCGTAGTCCTGCTTGGCTTCGCGCTTGATTACATGCCTTCGGGCATAGGCGCATTGAGTTTATCGCCGAATCTTACAGCGGAGCGTGCCTTCGCTCTAGCAGCCTCTTCCTCGCGGTTCTTCGGCGCCGCGTTGGATTCAAGCGCCGCGAGAAGATTAGCCGAAATTCTGGCTATGTCGTCTACGGCTGCATCAAAGGCAGCTTCGTTCGCCTTTGACGGCTTGCTGAAGCCGCTAATCTTCCTGACGAATTGCAGCGACGCAGCCCGAATCTCTTCGTTATCGGCGGGCGGCTCAAAATTGAATAGCGGCTTAATGTTCCTGCACATCGCGTTTTGCCTCCCACGACTTGGTTACATATGATTGTGTGCCAGGCGGCACAAGTGGGGTTCGATCTCACTTGCCACCGGGCATGGGCTTGGCGAGGAATGCCTCGATCATTGAAACCAGCCAATCGGCGCGGTCCATGATGGTAGCGTGAGTGGTGCCGGGGAGCACTGCGAGCTGGGAATCGGGAAGCCCCATGGAGTCGCCCGGTACGCCTCCGCCGAGCAATCGAAATAGCTCTACTGTGTGCTCGGGACGGATTATGTCCGAGTCGCCAACCATGAAGAGTGTGGGCGCTTTGATCGATCGAATATCATCAGCAGGCCAATCCTGGACCTGCCTCCTGAGATCCTTCACTTTCTCAACCAGAGCGGTCCAATCGCCCGGGTTGGGCGCTATCGCGGCGTATTCCAGTTGCCAGGGTGACCCGGCCAGATGTTCGGGCTTCAGGCCCTCCATTCCTTCCATGAGACCCGGGTGGAATCCCTCTGTGTTGTATGTGACCGAGACCGCTACGAGCTTGCGCACCACTTCGGGGTGCCGAATGGCGACCTGCAGTGCGACCGCTGCTCCCGTGCTGTAGCCGAACAAGTCGGCTTCTTCGATATTAAGGCTGCGCAGGAGTGCCGCCACGTCGTCAGCCATAAACTCACACCTCAGTGGGCGGTCTATATCGGCGGTGCGTCCGTGGGCCTGTAATTCGACACCGATCACCTGCCGCGTACGGGCAAGGGCAGGCAGAACCTTTGCGAAAGAGGTGCCTATCGCGGAAAAAGCGCCGTGAAGCAGCACAAGTGGCTGGCCTGTACCATGGATCTCGTAGTACATTTCGAGACCGTTTACGGAAGCGTAGCCCCGTTTGATGCTCTCATCGTCTGCGGCTGCTGTTGAGCCGGGTGTATTGCGTGCGGTCATTCTGATAGTATCTCCTTCTCTGCAATGCTCCTGTATAGTAGCAATGAGGCCGCGAAAATGCTCGAGTCCAAAACGGTATGCAAGCGGCCCACGGCACTATTATAGCACCTATGTTCTAATAGTCAAGCGCACTTTTTGCAGTGACTGCTCAGGTTTGGGGCGGAGCAACCTGATATATTGGAAAGGGAAGACCCACCTCCAGCCCCTCCCGCGTGCGGGAGGGGAGTCTAAAGAAGAAGGGAAGAGTGGGGGACACCCCGCCCCCCGCTTCGCTCATACCCCGTCATGGGCTTCGCCCCTGCACCCCGTTTTCAAAAGCCTACCCTTCAGAGCGATCTATGGCAAGAAGGGAGTTTTACAAGGAAGGAGTGTGAGACACCCCGCTTCGCTAATCACTGTAATGGGCTACGCCCCTGCACCCCCTCCGCAGCACTTCGTCATACCCAATACGCAATACGTAGTACGTAGTACGGCTCACTTCCCCGTAAGGTATTGTTCCAGCGCATCGGCGTAAGATTGCGCGATTGCCTGCCGCACGGTGTCGCGCTTCAACTGGGCGGCCTCGGCGGGGGAGCTGACATAGAGTGATTCGACAAGCACGCCCGGCATCAACGGAGCGCGTACATGGCCCGGCGGGTTCACGGGTCCGAGCACGAACAGGTGCGTGCCGTCGTCGCCAAGATCGCTGTGTAGCTCGCGCTGCTCTACAGCATGGCCCACAGCGGCCAACCCGGCCTGTAGATTATCGAGCACAAGGATACCCAGGCGCCTGCTCTCAACCGGGAAGCCGCAGTCGGGCGTGGCGCAATAGAACGCCTGTATGCCCTGCTTGCTTTTTTGTTTGGCTACGCTGTTGGCATGGATGCTCAAGAAGACATCTGCATGGAAATCGTTGAGGATGTCTATCCTCAGTTGCAAATCATCCTTATATCCGCCCGCCTCACCGTCGCCATTTGCATCGGCGGGCCAGGGCGAGGTGAACGTGTCAGCGTTCTCCCGTGTAAGCACGACCTCTGCGCCGCGAGCGAGCAGTATGTCTCGACAGCGCAACGCTACATCGAGGTTAAATTCTGCTTCGGAGAGGATGAGCTTGCCCGTGTCAGGGTCGACCACGACAGCGCCAAGATCGCCACGCGGCCCATGTCCGGGGTCAAGCCCTATCCGCTTGCCAAGCAAAGGGCGCAGAGGATCAGACGACCCGGCGATGGTCGTTGGGTCGCTCAGAGTCGCCTCTACGGTTGAGGCAGGTGTCGTGGAAGGCAGGCCATCGGCCTGTATGGTCGTAGTTGTGTTGGTTGCTGTGGCTATGGGCACCACGGCTGCCGAAGAGCCGGTGGTTGGTGTAGCGGTCTCCGCCGCTGCCTCATCGGTGAGCGAGCGGTCGAGCACGATGGCCGCCTGAGGAGGTCGGGTCAACCAGAATATAGCGCCAATCAGGAGCGCAATCAGCACTACTATGGCCGCGAGAAGGCCACCCACCTTCCCCCTGAGGAACGATTTAGCTTCGATCTGTTGTTTCATATGCCCGGCTGGTAAAGTAAGGGTTGAAAGTAAGCCGCAAAAAAGGTCGAGGCGTGAGTTACGCAGCCTCTTTAGGCTGCAACCCTCACGCCCGTTCTCTTGAGCACTGCTTATTTTACCCTGCCGGGCATTTTGTGACAATGGTGGTTTGTACTGCGTACTGCGTAAAGGGTCGGGGGTCAGGGGTCAGGGGTCAGTATGTTGACCGCCGACGGCAGACCGCCGACAACCGACAACTGACAACTGACAACGTGGTCGGTCGTAATACGCAGTACGACTAGAACAGCATATCGTTTCCTGCGCTGACCAGGCGGATGGGGAACGCCTCTTGCCTGTCGAGGGGATCGTAGGTGTGGAGTTTGCCGAAGTTGAGGCCGGTTAGCGTTTCTAGCTGCCTAATGGGAAGCTGGTACGTCTTGAACTGGCCGAATACGAACTCGCGTAGATCGGATATCAGGTTTTTCTGGCTGAGCATGTAGGCTGTGGCCGACAGCTTCATATCCGATGCGCGCACCATCACAACGACCTTCCAGAACTCCTGGGGCAGCTTGATGCCTCTGTACGGAGGGTCGGCGTCCTGAAATACGGGGCCTGTGAACACCATGATCTTCAGGTTATGCGCGCCCGCATTATCCAGCACATAATCCTCAAGGTCATTCCAGGTCTTTTGATTGAAGTCTTTATGTTGTGGGCAGGCGTTTGTGAAGTGGAACGTGTCGCCGTTCGCCTCCTTTGCCTCGGCTTCCGAACCCCACACAGGGTCGAGCCGCCGCGTAAGGTGACCGCGGTCGAGGTCGTTGTTCCGGTAGACCTCCTCGCCCACCTGCGCCGTCTTAGCGATCCTGGGGTCCATGTACCAGACGTCCCGCGACCGAGGGATGCGCCGCTGCTGGTTGCCGTCGATATTTGAGGCTGTGTAGTAAGCCATCCTGCGCTTGGCGTTCATCGCGAGCGAGAAGTGCGTATAGTTGAGGAGATAGTCAGGCCGTGTGTCGCCAGGGGCAGTTAACTTTGCCGTGTTTGCAAGCTGTTCTGCAGACAGGACGGGCAGCGGGACCTCGTTCTTTTTGGTGGCTCCGAGGAAGCTTGCCGAGTAGCCCTGCTTGTTGGCATAGTCCTGCGGCCTGGGTGCTTCCGCCTCAGCCCCCGCTTCCGCATGTTTGGGTTCGTCTGCAGCAGCGGGTTTGCCGTTGCCGTGAATTTTGCCGTTAGCGCGGCCTCCAACGCCCATTCCGGGAACCTGTATCTTGAGGTGTCTTAATGCTTGCAGGAGCGTCTCGGCTTTTACAGCATAGTTGGCAAGCCTCGGTTGGCCCCCGAAGTGCAGGCCAATGGCTTCTCCGGTGTTGATGTCTATTACCGCGGAACCTGAGTTGCCGCCAAGCGTCGAGCAATCGTGGGTAAAGACGGATGCGCCGTCGGGTATCGAGGTGATCCTGCCGGGGGCGAACCGTTTCACGTCGTAAATGTCGCCGAACACGTTTAGCATCGCCGTGGCATCGTTGCGACTGTCGCGTGCAGGGTAGCCGATAACGCCCACATAGTGGTCGGGCTGCAGGGTGGACTTGAGTGGGGCGGTCGAGAGGACTATAGGATCTGGCAGGCCGATGCTTTTGTCGAGGCGCACAAAGGCAAGGTCGGGGTGGGTGTCGCTCAACTCTTCTATGAAGATTATGTTCTTTATGCCCCGCTCGAGGGATTGCTGCTGCTTGTACTCTTCCCGGAAATCTACCTGGGCGCGCACCGTCTTTCCGAGCGCGTTCCTTATGAATGCGAAGCCTTTACCGCGCTTCTGGGCGAAGATCAGCGCCACATGACGGTTCGTGACCGCTATGTCCTCTGTTATCATCCACGCTGTGCCGGCCCACGGGTAGGTATCGTGGTCGAGCAGCTCAAGGCGGCCAACAGCCTGGATAGCGTGCTCAAGCTTGGATTTGGTGGGGTAGAGCCTGTTTTTCCATACGTCCGATTCGGGAAGCGAAAAAGTGCTGTTCTTGACAAGCAGGGAAGGCCGTCCGAACTCTACAACTATGGCTTCGCTCAGAGGCATTGTATCGAACACGGAAGGCGCGGGAGCCTCTACAAGGGTCCTTCTCAACTCCTCAGCCGGTATGTTCCATTCTGCTGCCTTGTTTACTCCCTCGCCTGTCTCCAGCCTCCGGTTTAGCTCTTGCACGAGCAACCTGTCGTCCATAATCGACTCGATTTGTGGCCTCTTCATAGTTAGAGTACCTCCTCATCCTAACTATATGCCTTGCCGGAGCAAAACGGCTGTCACAAAATCGGCACGAAATCTCCCGCATTCTGTGACACTTTTTGTGACGGCCACTGGAGCCCAATCTGCCATATAAATTGTAGTGAGGCGGGAGGTGGTAAGTACTGCGTACTGCGTATGACCGCAGACCGCAGACCGAGTTGTCAGTTGTCAGTTGTCAGTTGCCGCAGGTGGTCGGCGGTCTGCCGTCGTCGGTCGACAACTGACAACTGACAACTACGCAGTACCCAGTACGCCCAAATGAGGAACGCTGGATGATCGATGCAGTGGATAAGCAAATAATGGATTGGGCTGCGGGGATTGTCGGCGCGGGTGATACGGCGAGCGTGACGCTGGGGCCTCCGACTGCCGGGGGCAGCGGACGTGGCGTTAGCCTCTATCTGATGGAATGTGTGTCCGACCCACCGTTACGCGGCATAAAGCGGGCTCCCTTGCAGATTACGCTGCGTTATGTCGTGACAACATGGGCGCCCGATCCTGCCGATGCCCACCGCTTGCTGGGAGAGCTTATCTTTGCCGCTATGGACAATACCGGCTTTGAAGTCGATCTCACACCCCTGCCGCCGTCAACCTGGCTGGCCTTTGGCGTTATGCCTCAACCCTCTTTTGTGCTTGCGATACCACTGAAGCAGGAGCGCGCCGAACCTGCCGCTCGTTACGTTCGTATGCCGCTCGTGGTAGAGACCACGCCGCTTTCGGCGCTCTATGGAACGGTGCTTGGGCCGGGGTCTGTGCCGCTGGCGGGCGCGAAAGTGCGTCTTGATGAGCTTAACCTGGTGGAACAAACTGATCGGGCAGGCCGCTTCCGGTTCGTCTCTGTGCCGGGAGGGGACAGCACTATTAAGCTGCGGGTCAGGGCGAAAGGGCGCGAAATGGTCTACGTAGTGGATAAGCAGTCCACTAGCCCGCTCACAATCCAATTTGATTCGCTCGATTCACAGGAGGGATAATATGGCAACTTACCTCGCGCCGGATATTTATATAGAGGAGATCCCCGGTGGCGCACGGCCAATTCAGGCGGTCGGCACCAGCACCGCGGGCTTCGTGGGAGAAGCTCCCAGGGCCGACGCTCGTGTTAACGAGGCTGTCGCTATCAACAACTGGTCGCAGTTCCTGAAAGAGTTCACCGCTGATGGGAGTGTAAGCACGGCCCTGTCGCACGCGGTATATGGCTTCTTCCAGAATGGGGGCCACCGCTGCTACGTGGTGAACGTGGGCAAGGGCGGCTCAATAGCGGGAGGTGGGCGCGAACGTACCGGCCTTGATCTGCTGGAAGCCGTGGATGAAATTGCCATTGTGGCCGCGCCGGGATACGCGGATGCCGGTTCGTATGACGCCCTGCTGTCTCACTGCGAGAAGCTAAAGGACAGGGTCGCTATACTCGACGCGCCGCAGCAGGTGGACGACATTGACATGCTGACTGAAGTCGCCACCGCCAATACAAAGCCGCCTGCACGCGACAGAGGTGCCGCAGGTGCAGCGGCTTCAACTCCTGCAAAGGATGAGGGCGATGCCGCTGCTCCCGCTCCGGCAGCAGGCGATGCTGCGAGGGTCGGTTTGCGCCCCCGCCAGAGCGATGGCGGCTTCGGTGCTCTCTACTTCCCCTGGATCACAGTGCGCGACCCGCTTGCCCCCGCCACTCTTGTAGACGTACCCCCTTCCGGCCATATTGCCGGTGTCTGGGCGCGTACCGACGCTACACGCGGCGTCCATAAAGCTCCTGCTAACGAAGCTGTGCGCGGCGCACTCAATGTCACCTACCAGTTGACGCGTGACGAGCAAGGCGTGTTGAACCCGGTCGGTATCAACTGCATACGCCTCTTTGCCCGCGAAGGCATCCGCGTATGGGGGGCGCGCACGCTGGCCGATGGAAGCAGCGAGTGGCGCTACCTGAACGTGCGCCGCCTCTTCAACATGATCGAGGAGTCAATTGTAGACAGCACGCGCTGGATTATCTTCGAGCCGAACGACAAGACACTCTGGAAGTCGATTCGGCGCGATGTCGGGGCTTTCCTGACACGCCTTTGGCGAGACGGCGCGCTTATGGGAAGCACGCCTGAACAAGCCTTCTTCGTGAAGTGCGATGAAGAGACCAACCCACCGGAGATCATCGACGCCGGGATGGTGGTCACGCTGATAGGTATAGCACCGGTAAAACCGGCCGAGTTTATTGTCTTCCGTGTCAGCCAGTACGCAGCAGGCGCAGACGTGGAAGTCGCGGAGGGTACAAATGCCTGAACCTGCTAACACCGCCCCACAGGCTCCCCAGTCTGGCGCACAACCCGGCGTCTTTATCGACCCGTATCGAGCCTACAACTTCAAGCTTGTAATTCAGGACGTGGTTGAGGGGCACTTCACGGAATGCAGCGGCATGGGAATAAACCTGCAGGTAATAAAGTACCGCGAGGGCGGTACCAACGCGGTTGTACGCTGCATCCCCGGTCCTGTGGAGTATGGCGACGTGACGCTGCGCTACGGTCTGACCTCTTCGAGAGAGCTTTGGGATTGGTTTATGTCGGCTGTCCAGGGCAGAGTGCAGCGCAAGAATATCTCAATCCTTATGCTCGACAGCGACGGGACGGCAGAGGTGATGCGCTGGGACCTCTTCAACGCATGGCCGGCAGCCTGGCGAGGTGCTCCACTCGACGCTATGAGCCGGGATGTCGCCGTCGAAACACTCACCCTGGTATACGATTCGCTGCAAAGAGGATAGCAAGATGCGCAGGACCGGTATCCGCGAGCGAGTACTGGATTCGCTGGCCCACAGGCTAGAAAGCTGGGCAGATTCGCTGAAGGCGCAGGCGGGCGGGAGTAACCCAACCGCGGAGATGCCCGGTGAGAATAAGGCTTCCGCAGTGCAGGTCGAGAGCCGGCAAGCAGGAGGCCCACCTGCCCACTGGCTCGCCCAGGCGCATGCTCTGGAAGCAGGCCCACCTGCCCACTGGCTGGAGCAGGTCCAGCGTCATGCGCCCGGCCTGCTGGAGGAAGAGCACGCGGAGACAGTTGTCAGCGACGCCCCACCCGCGCCTGAGGTCAGCCAACCACAGGCCGCACTCCCTGAAGAGCGTCCCGACCCCCGGCCACCGTCGGTTGTTCCTTCAGTAGTGCGTTCGACCGATGGAGTGCAACCAACTCAACAAAGACCCAAAGCTCCAGTAGCACAGAAAGAGACCATTAGCAGAGTTACTCAGTACGCGGTACGTAGTACACAGCACGATCAAACTTCACCTGCTGAGAGTGTGAGACGGCCTCAAAGGCGAAGTGCTATATCCCATATAAGCTACACAGAGCAATGGGTGCCGACGCCGGGTGGTAAAGTTACCCCGGCCCTGCTCCCTCGAGTGGCCCCGGCCAGGTTGCAAGCTGGCGCACCTACAGAGCGTGGCGAGTATCGAGTACCGAGTACCGAGTATGGCGTGGCGAATAATGGGCGCGTAGCACCTGCTGTCTTGCCTGAACGAAGGCGGGACGTGGGGAAACATAGTGCGGATTACCTGGCACAGCGCCAGCCGCAGAGGTACGAAGAGCACAGAAATCGCTCACAGCTTACGACCGAAATACGCAGTACGCAGTACGCAGTAACCCCAAAGTACGCAGTAACCCGACATCCGGTGATTGAAACCACCAGTCAGCAGGCATCGGACAGCTACTGGCCTGAACTGCCCGACCACGCCACACGGGGGGACGACCACTTCGAGAGCGCGACGCGGGCCAGGGAGCATATATGCAGGCTTGAAGAAGAGCAGAGAGAGCGCTGATGGAGCGGGTGGCCTTTCTAATCGAAGAAACGGGCGAGCGCATTGGCTGTTTGCTCAATCCGGACCACCTTGTGCTGCGCCGCTCTGCCGGAGTGCAGGCACGGCGCTCCGCCGGCGGTATGCTCACGGGCGCGGGGCTTGCCGACGATCCCCTTCTTTACACAGGCGGCGGCACAACCGAGCTTGACCTCCTGTTGCTCTTCGATGTTACCCTGGTCGGCTCCTCGATAGAGACGAGCGACGTGCGCTCGCTTACTGGACCGCTCTGGAATCTTGCCGAAAATGCTTCTATCTCCGGAAGGACCGGAGGCAACACAGGGCCGCGTATCGTGCGCTTTGTGTGGGGCAAATCGTGGAACATACCAGGCGTGCTGACGTCTGTGGCTGAGCGATTAGAACAATTCACCGCCGAGGGAGTGCCGCAACGCTCGTGGCTGCGTTTGCGCCTGCTCAGGGTGAATGAGCCCCTGCCCCAGCAGCCGTCCGCCTCCGCTTTGCCCGGTGGGGCAGAGAGCGTCCAGGGCATTCTGGAGAACGTCAGCCCTGATGAAAACCAACTGCTGGCGCACGAGGTAACGGGCGATGGTGAGCAGGGCGAGCGCCTCGATGAACTGGCGGCGCGCTACTTTGGGGACTCATCGCTCTGGCGCTTGCTTGCCGCTTTCAACAATATTGCCGACCCGATGGACTTGCCGCCGGGCACGGTCTTGCGTATTCCACCGCTGCCTGGAACCGGACAGGGCACTAGTGGAGGGACTGCGCTATGATAGGTGTAAACGGTACCGGCCGTGTGCGCTCTCTGCCTGCTGTGAATGTGGAGGCTGGCGGCTCGCTACTGCCGGCTCAGGAGATGAGGGCGCTCAGTTCTGTGCGCGTGCAGCAGACGCTATCCATGCCATCGCTGTGCGAGCTTGTCTTTAGCGATCCGCCCGGCCCGCCGAACGCTACCACCTTGCAGCCGGGCACTCGCTTGCGCGTAGGTGTGCCCGCAAACACGACGCCGCTCTTTGTGGGCGAGGTCACGGCCGTTGAGTACATTTATGGGCCTGCGGGTGGCCGCGAGGTCAGGGTGCGCGCCTATGATCTGCTGCACCGCCTTCGCAAGCGCCAGTCCGTGCGGGTGCATGTGCAGGTGGCCCTGCACGACCTCGCACAGCAACTTGTGTCCGACCTCGGTTTGACAGTGCAGTCGGACGATTCCAGCCCGCTCTGGCGTCAGCTATTCCAGCACCGCCAGAGCGACCTGGGCTTGCTGGTGGAGATGGCTGAACGCTGCGGGCTGTACCTGTCGGTGCGCGAAGAGACATTGCATTTGCTCACCTTGCGCGGCAGCGGCGACACCATACCGCTCAAGCTGGGTGAGTCCCTTCTTGAGGCGCGCATTGAGGTAAACGGCGACCCTGCCTGCCGTTCCGTTTCCGTGGCGGGCTGGGACGCGCAGAGCGTTGCAGCGCATGAGGGCCAGGCAGGGAATGCTCGGAGCGGGCGGTCTGTGAGAGCGGGAGTGCCGCCTGATCGCGTAGGCGGTGACGGCACGCGGCAACTGGTGGGTGAGGCCGCGCAGGACGACAGGCACGCCGAAGGGATGGCGCAGGCCGAGCTTGATCTACGGACCGCCCGTGAGGTGACTTTGTGGGGTATCGCGGAAGGCGACCCGAGGCTAAGGCCGGGCGTCCCGGTGGACGTGTCGGGCGTGGCCGACGCGGTGGCTGGACACTATGTGCTGGCTACGGTGGTGCATACAATAGACGACAGGCTGGGTTTTGTCACCGAGCTATCGAGCACTCCGCCACCCCCTCATGAGCGTACCAGCGGCGCGGTGGCGGCGTTTGGTGTGGTGACGCAGGTAGACGACCCCGACGGGCTAGGTCGGGTGCGCGTGATGCTGCCGACATACGGCGAAGTGGAGACTGATTGGATGGGCGTGGTGTGCGTGGCGGCGGGAGAGGGGAAGGGTCTCGTAGCCCTGCCCGACACCGGAGACAAAGTGCTGGTGCTTTTCTCGCACGAAGACCCGGCGCAAGGGGTTATACTTGGCGGCCTCTACGGTACACAGGCCCCACCCGACCCTGGCATTGACGGCGGTGCAGTGAGACGATACACTTTGCGCACACCGGGAGGAAGCTATATCCAGTTTGACGATGGGAATAAGATGGTACGCCTCCAGGACAGCGAAGGCAGTTATCTTGAGTTCACCGAGGACAAAGTGCTGCTGCACTCAATGACCGCCCTCGACATCGAGGCTCCCGGCAAGCCCCTGACAATCCGCGCCCAGACTATAGATTTCGAGAGGAAATGATGTATTGTGTAGGACCGCTGACGGCAGGCCGCTGACGGCAGACCGCCGATCGCTAGGGGTCAGGTGTCAGGTGTTAGGGATCAGGGATTTTACGGGTTCGCCGCAGAGGCGCTGAGATTCTTTACGGTTTGCATTGTGCCAGGGGAAGAGAGTATGCGGCACAAGACGATCTGCGGTCGGCGGTCGGCGGTCGTAACTGACAACTGACAACTGACAACTGACAACTACGCAATAAGCAATACGTCCACAAGGAGATAACCGTGGCTAAAGGCCTAAGGCTGCTTACCGAGGATGCGCTGTTGGTTTGCAACCATGAGCTTGGGCACGTGAAGAACAGGCCTACGCAGGACCTCGTGACCATCGAGCAGCGCAGGGTGCTGGTGGAGAACAACCCTGAGGGGTGCAATATCAATGGATGTCCTAATCTTGGCGCCGCCATCATGCCGTGCATGCATACTTTGAAGGTGGATACAGGCTATTCGGAGTTTATTCGCATAGATGGGAAGAAAGCATGTCTCGATACAGTTACAGGCTTCACCGACGGTACGCCGCCGGGAGTCGTGAAGTACAAAGTGCGCACACCGGGCCAGGAATTCGTCTGGGAAGCGGGAGAGTAGGCCGATGAACAGGGTAGAAGCCACCGGTCCGGCAATTGGGACCGGACAGAGGCGTTACCGCGCCTGGCTCTTTCTCCACCCCGACATTGATGCGGGTGACGAGTTCGCGGGCCTACAGCTAACACCTCGCGGCAGCATCGCCATGGTGGACGGCCGCGATTCAGTGCGGCAAGCTATCTTCTTGCTTATATCGACAGTGCCGGGCGAGCGCGTGATGCGGCCCGATTACGGCTGCCTGATTCACAGGCTGGTTTTTTCGCCCAACGACGACACAACCGCAGGGCTGGCAATACATTATGTGCGGCGGGCAATAGAGCAGTGGGAGCCGCGGGTCGAGCTGCTCAGGGTAGACGCCGGGCGCAATCCCGAAGCGGTAGAGCAGCTTAATGTACTGCTTGAGTACCGAGTGCGCGCCACCCAACGCGCCGAATCATTCTTTTTTAGCCTCAACCTTGCAGGAGAGTAGCGAGCAGCAATATGCCTTTGCAATCACCCAACCTGGACGACCGCGACTTTCGCAGCCTGCTTGAAGAGGCTCGCAACCGAATTGCCCTGTCCGCACCTGATTGGACAGACTTCTCACCGGGCGATCCCGGTATAACCCTGCTTGAGCTTTTCGCATACCTCACGGAGACGATGCTCTACAGGCTCAATCGTCTGCCTGACAAGGTCTACATTGAACTGTTGCGTCTGATCGGAGTGCAGCTACAGCCGCCCGCGGCCGCCCGCGTCGTGCTGCGCTTCAGCCGCGAGCGTGCAGGCGATGGTCCAATCCAGATACCGCAGGGCACGCGCGTATCGGTTACGCGCACGAGCAGCGGGTCAGAGCCGCCTGTGTTCGTCACGTTACGGCCCGCTGTTATCAAGTCGGGCGAGGCCCAGGTCGATGTGCAAGCGTACAACTGCGAGCAGATCGAAGCGGAACTGATTGGCTCGGGCATTGGACGCCCCAACCTGTCGGCCACTGTGAGCCGCCCGCCCATAATCGCGCCAACGGGCGACCCATTAGACCTGCTTATAGGCGTGGAGGCCGCGCCGGGTGAGCTTGACGAGCGCGTTGCCGCCAGGGAATACAACGGCAAGAGCTACAGGGTGTGGCGCGAGGTCACCAATTTCACCAATCTTGGCTCCGATCCCTATGCCTATATTGCCGACAGGATGGCGGGCACCATCATATTCGCCCCGGCAGCACGAACGGAAGGCGACGACCACCTTATCGCGGAAGCGCCCCAGGTGCTTGCCGCCATTCCCGGCACGAATCGCGAGATAAGAGCATGGTACAGGCGCGGTGGCGGATCGGACGGCAACGTGGCAGCTAACACCCTTACCACGCTGAAAGACCCCATCCCCGGCGTCAAAGTTACCAACCCCGATCCCGCAACGGGCGGCCGTGCAGCCGAACCGCTCGAAAACGCCCTTATCCGTGGACCGCAGCAGCTACACTCCCTTGAACGCGCCGTCACGGCGAGGGACTTTGAGCTTGCCGCGCTTCACAGCTCGTCGGCGGCTATACGCGCATCGGCTTTTACAAGGGCAGACCTCTGGAAATTTGCCGCGCCCGGTACCGTTGAGGTGCTGCTGGTTCCCTACCTGCCCGAGCAGGACCGCGGGGCCAATGTCACCGTGGAGGCGCTTCAGCAGCAGCAAACCGAAGAGGCTCGCTTACAGGTCCAGCAGCACCTCGATGTGCGGCGGCCCCTCGGCACAACCTGCCTTGTCAACTGGGCGCGTTATAAAGTGGTGAGCGTGACCGCACGGGTGGTGGTGCGCCGGGAAGAGAACACTAACGCTGTGCGCGACCGCATCATCGAGCGTTTGCACCAGACCATCAACCCGCTGCCGACCAGGCTTAACGCCTCGGGCTGGCCTTTCGGGCAGGCTCTTCGCGCCTCGAATGTTTATGATGTCGCGCTGGCCGAGCCGGGAGTGAAGTGGGCCGACCGCGTGCGCCTGCGCGTCGAAGAAGTGCCCAATAAAGCGGTGGCCTCGGTGGCTGCCGACACTTTCCAGCCCAACACGTGGTACGCCGGCAGCGAAACAACTCTGTTCAGATCGCTCAACGATGGCGACGGCTGGGAGCCTGTTGCACGCCTCGCAGGTGAGGAAATCGACCTGTTGCGCGCTCACCCCGACCGTCCCGGCCTGCTGGTGGTGGCAACGCGCTTGCCCGATAACGGGGGAACGCGGTTGCGCCTCTCGCTTGATTCGGGCGAGACATGGGAAGCCACAAATTACACGACCGCTTTTCACGTTGAGGACGCCGCATGGACGATGCGCGGCGACCAACCTGTGCTCTTGATGGTGACAGATGTGGGCCTTTATGAACTGACAGCCCGTGCGGATGCAAGCCCTGTGCAGGTGCTGGTCGATCCGGCAGACCAGGACCTCGGCTTCTATGCAATCGCGGCCTCGGTTGATGTGCGCGGCGGTGTGAGCGTAGCGGTGGCCTCTCAGAACACCAAGGGAGTCTACCTGTCCAGCGACGGTGGCAAGCCGGGAACCTTCCGCAAGATCAAGCTGCAAGGTGAGGATATAAGGGTGCTGGCTGTACAGTATGACGGCCCTCGCTCCTTCCTGTGGGCGGGAGCTACCGCGCTCGGTCCCGACGACAACGGCCGCGGCTGCTTCAGGTGGGAGTTGCGCGGCTCGCAGGACCCTCCTGAGGGCTGGCAGTCTTTCTCGGCGGGCTGGGCGGGCGGAAGCTGCCGCGCCATCGCCTTCGCGGGCACAAAGGCGATAGCCGCGTCGCATCATGCGGGTGTGCTGCGGCTCGACCCAGGTGCCACCAACCCCGTGTGGCAGGTTCCCGACGTCCGCTGCGGGCTGCCTCTACGCGACCAGGGCCGATTCCACCCTGTTGATACAGTTGCCGCCAACCGCGATGGCAGCCTGCTTATGGCCGGGGGCATAGAAGGCGTGTTCCGGAGCGCGGACGGCGGGGTGACATATGAAGCTGCGTCGAGCACAGAGTTTATCGAAAAAGTGACCCTGCCCGATACATGGCTCTTTGTGTCGGGCGAGCACACCATTGATGTAGTGAGTGAAGATGAAGCAGGAAGAGATTAAGCACCTGCTGCCTGAGGTCTTTCAGAGGACCGTGCGCCCCGGCAACCCGCTGGCTGGCCTGCTCGCGGTTATGGAGGACTTGCATGAGCCGAGCGAGGATGTGCTTGGCCGACTGGCGACCTTCTTTAACCCATACCAGGCACCCGATGCTTTTGTGCCATATCTTGCCGGGTGGGTGGACCTTGATATGTTCCTGCGTGAAGTGCCGGAGGGCACCCCGTCTGGCGCACAATCTACTTTTCCAACGGGCACGGGCCGCCTGAGAGAGCTTGTGGCCGCCGCTGCCTACCTGTCGCGATGGCGCGGCACGGCACGAGGTCTGCTGCTCTTTTTAGAGACCGCTACCGGGGTGGAGGGCTTCGCTGTGGACGAGCAGGTGCTGGACAAATCTGGCCGCGCTATACCGTACCATATACGCGTTCACGCCCCGGCAGTGGTCAAGCAACACGAGACCCTGATCCGCCGCATTGTTCAGTTAGAGAAGCCCGCCTACGTTACTTTTGAAGTGCAATTTGATGAATAACAGCCCAATCAATATGAGGAAGATATGCCCGAGACCTTTGCCATAACGGCATCCGGCACGACCGTCGCCCTGGACAGCGCACGACAGGGCACTATTCTTTTCACAGTGAATAACGTCAGCGGGCGCGTCATCAGGGCGCGCGGCTATGTGGTTGCTGATAATGCCTCGTCGCCCGACTGGTTCACTGTCGACGGCGAAACGGTGCGTGATTTCGCGGTGGGAGGCACCGATCAGTATAAAGTGAACGTGCTTGTGCCTGCCGATAAGCCGCCCGGCACTTACACTTTTCATTTCAGCGTTGTGGGAGTTACAAACCCCGACGAGGAGTTCGCGCAGGGGCCGGACGTTACTTTCACTGTAAGCGCCGCCCCGGTCAGACCGCCCGTCAAGAAGGGCTACATGGTGGCGCTGGTGGGGGCGTTGATAGGTGCGTTCGCGGGTGGAGCTATAGGAGCCATACCTGCACTGCTCTTTATCCTCACTACAGGCAAGGTCGGTGATTTTGGCGAGGCCATAGGCGTGGTCATATTGTTCGTTATCCTGGCGATAATAGGTGCGCCGCTGGGTGTCTGGCTGGGTTCCATAATTGGCACATGGTTCGCACTGAAATCTCGCGGCATGGAATACCCATGGTTTACAGCCCTGGTCATGGCCGTCATGGTGATAGTTTTCCTGGGCCTGGCCTCATTTATTGCGTCGATATTCAAGATATCGAATGAAGTGATTTCGGGCGTGCTGTTTCTTGTTCTTGCTGTGGCGGCGGTGAGCGGGGCAGTGTTTGCCTCTCGCGCTATTACCCTCTTCCTGAAGATCCACCAGGTCTAATCAATAAGGAGATAAGCCGATAATGGCCAGTACGCTTGCAATAACTGCGGCCACCAGTAACGTGCTGCTCGATGCTCAGCGGCGCGGTGAAGCCTCGTTCACGGTGTCTAACGCGAGCGGCCGTCCCCTTCGTGCGCGGGTGAGCGTTGTGCCCGCGCCGCCTGCCGAGGCAGCGTGGTTTGCCGTGCTGGGTACAAACGAGCGCGACTTCGCCGTGAATGGCGCGCAGCAATTCACCGTGAATATAGTCGCGCCGCCATCAGTTGCACCGGGCAATTATGCGTTCCGCATGGACGCGGTTGGGGTGGAAAACCCCGACGACGATTTTGTGCGAGGCCCGGCCGTCGCTTTCGAGGTGACGGGTGTCGCAGTCGTTCAGCCTACCGCGAAGAAAGGATATCTGGCCGCGCTGCTGGGCAGCACAATCGGTCTGCTGGTCGGGGTGGCTATCGGCTTCCTGTTGGGCGCACTGGTCGGCGGCTTGCTCGGGGGCATAAGCAGCGGGGCGGGCGGCATAGCGAGCACAGCAATGCAATGGGCGGGTGCGCTGCTGGGCGCGGTGCTCGGCTGCGGGTTTGCTCTTCGCACGGGCGGCTTTAATTACTTCGCGGAAACCCCCTTGATCCTTGCGGGCGTCGGCCCTGTGTGGGCGGCCATTGAGGTGGGTATATTGCTTCTGATCGGCAGTCCGCGCATCCTCACTGATGGGGGCACGCCCGCATTGGCGCTCCTTTGCATCTCCACGCCCATAGGTGTGTTTGTTCCGCCGCTTGTTGCCAGGGCAATCACGCTCTTCTGGAAGACCAAACAGCTGTAGGGTGGCTTTCTGTTCTAATGCCACTCGACCCTCAGTCCGTGCGCCGGATCTGGCAGAGATATGCGCGGTGTGGGACCGAGCCGCTGATCGGGTCAATGGCATCGTTTCCAATAATGAGGTTGAAGTTGGCCCCGTCCGGACCGAAAGGATCGTAGCCTGGCGCGCCGATCTCCGGGCTTGCCTGCCACCAGCCGTGCTGGCCGCATACCACGTCTGCAGCAAGAGTGTCGTTCATCTTCGCCCGCGCCCGCACTCTTCCTTGTGGTGTCTCGATATAGACCCAATCGCCTGGACCGATGCCGCGCTCGGCGGCTGCTTCGGGGTGAATTTCAACTTCGGGGTCCGGGGCGTGGCGTCGTAGGCTGGGCAAGGCTCGGTGCTGGCTCTCGCAATACAGGTTGTTCTTGGCGCAGGTCAGGATTAGCGGGAACCGCTCGGCCAGGTCCCGCCGCGACAACGGGCTGACCATAGGCTCTTCATACTCCGGTAAAAGTGGATAGCCGTGCTCTGGACTTACTTTAGAAAAGTGGATAAGAGAGAGGCTCTGTTATGCGCTTTTCGGCGGCAAGCAAGCTATTTGGGCTTAGGTTGTTTATCAAGCACGAATCTCTGTACTGAAGGACTAACCGGCTTATCTGTCCGGTGTATACAACCAATCCAACAGCAAGGTCGTCGAACTCCCTCTTTAAGTTCTGTACACACCCTTTCAATGTGCTGCCTTCTGGTTTCCGGCCTTTTAACGGAGATCGTCCAGCATATCCACTCGTTGCGTGCAAGGGGCGTAAGATCCTCCCAGGCCGTGAGCGCTTGCGGGTCGGCTGTCAAAGCCTCCCGCAAATCCGCTGGAACTTCGTGCACGACACCGCTGGAAATATCTTTTGTAGTCATGGGATCATTATAACAAAACCTCTATGGACGCATCGGGCGACAGGTGAAACGGTGGGAGTGGTGAAACTGCCAGGTACCAGGCGGGGCTTTGGCTTTGTGCTGCTGCCCCGCCGCCGGGAGGTCGAGCGCACTTTGGTATGGCTGTCCCGGTTCCACCGACTGATACGCGACTACGAGCGCTTGCCTGAAACGCTCAAAGGCTTGCATTTCCTGGCGATTGCCAGTCTAATGCCGTTCTAATGGCACATCGTTTCGTCCAAACCATTGCTTACTGTTGTAGTTCATAACCGGCTCTAGCTCGGCTGTAACGCTTTCAGCACGGCGATAACTGAGCCGACCAGCAGGATCAACGTCCAGATAAGAGCGAGGATGGCGACAACAATGGCGGCAATGGCATCGGCGACGCTCGCGAAGAATCCGGGCACAAGTCCGATCAGGAAGGCGACTATAAGGTTCGCCACCAGCGACGTGATCACTAGCAGCACCAGCCCTTTGTTCTTGAGGAAACCCTGCTGTGCGGCGATCATGCTGGCCCCGAACCCTAGCTTGAGGGCCATCAGAAACCCCAGAGTAATAAGAGCGCCTGCCTTGTTAAAGAAGGCAAACGCAGCGATATAGCCGATGATGCCGAATAGTGAAGCCAGCAGCCCCAGCATAAATAAGAGCAGGCTGATGGCAACTATCAGCAGCACAATACCTATTAGCAGCAATATTATCCCGAAGATCAGCGTGGCGCACCCTTGCAAACGCGCCTGGGTAGAGTCCTTCAGCACAAGGCTGCTGCCCATCAAGCCAACTGTAAAGAGCACTACGGCGTCCAGCAGCGCCAGGTAAGAGATGCCAAGCCCCGGCCGCGGGCCTTCGGTGAGACGCTGCTCCTTTACTTTATCAACCCGGCGGTTGATCTCAAGCTCACGGTCGGGGGGTAAAAGACCGTCCAGCCCCTCGGAGCCTTCCGTCTCGATGAACGCCCTGATCGCCGCATCGCTAGGCTCACTGCTCCTGATCAGTCCAACAGCGCCGATCTCCACCAGCACCGCAAACGCTATAAGCGCCAATGCAAGGAAAAAGAATGGTTTTCGTAGTGTACTCATTGGCGCGCTGGTCTCCTTGTTCGTACTCCGTATTGCGTACTCCGTATGACCGCAGACGGCAGACCGCCGACCGCCGTAATACTGACAACTGACAACTGACAACTACGCAGTACGCTTCACGGGCTACAGAATGTTACTTCGATTTTGGAGCCGAAGCCGACGTTTATCGGATTGTTTAGTTCGGGGGTGACGCCGTCCTTGGTTACTGTGAAGTTCCGGCCAGTATCAATGGGGCCGGTATCTATGCCTAGCGGTCCTGTTACGCGCAATTGCTGGACACGGCGGTTTCCAACCACGGCGATTGTGTAATCTCCGGGGAAGATCTTGAAGCTGCTGGTGCCAATCGGGATCTCGCTACCGATGAGCGGTATATCCTGGGGCAGCGGAATAGCGATGTCGCAGTTGTTCTGCAGTTGCAGCGTGGGCGCGGTCGCAACTCCTACGCCAGCGCTTCCCGCGATTACCACCAGTACCACAATGAGTATTTTGCCGAGACCGAGCGCACCACCTGCCGCACCCCCTTCAATAATCCTCAGTGGCGGCCCGGTGCCGCTTACGACTCCGTCAACCTCTACTTGCACGCCGCCGTCAGGCAATTCGCTCATCGTCACGCGGGGTGCGTTGCGTGCAGCCTGCCGCCAGTTGGCCTGCTCGACAGGCGGCAGATCGCGAAATAAGCGCAAAGCCGACACGTGAAACCGGCCACCGGCCAGCACTGTGACGGGGAACGATATGATACGCTCCGCCACGTGTGCGGGCATAGCGAGCAGCATCCAGAGGCTGCCGGAAGCCGCGGCTACCAGCGATACCTCATTCGGCTTCAGTCCATGCGCTACCATGAAGGCTTTGAGCGCGGCGCCGAGGTCTTTCAGGCGAGCGTCATGGATGGTAACCTCGATCTTTACCCCCGGCTCGCAGCTTGCCCAGCTAGCATAAACGGCCTGTACAGCGGGGTCGGGCTTGTCGCGCAGGGCTTCACGCAGCAAGCAGCCCAGCTTACCGTTACCGATACAATACTGGATCACCTCCGTACAAAGGCCGGGGAGCGTGGCCGTGGTGCTGAAAGTGTTCCTGTTGATATCCGCCACAAAGAGCAGCGTTTCAACCTGCTCCAATGTGTAGCGGTTGACGAAGTAGTTGATAAGCGTCCTACGTTCGTCCGAGTTGATATCCGGCATAGATGTGTGTCCTCGTTCGTACTGCGTATTGCGGACGACCGCCGTCACTGAAGGGAACCCTAACCGCTTTGTCAGTTATCAGGTAACTGTTCAGATTTGGGGTGGAGCAATCTTACATTCACGTAGGCCAAGACCCACCCCCAACCCCTCCCACACGTGGGAGGGGAGTCTTAGAAGAAGGGGAGAGTGGGGGACACCCCCATACCCCCGTCATGGGCTGCGCCCCTGCACCCCCTTACCTAACTCTGAACGCCTACGTTGTCAGGTGCCAGTTATGGCGGTCGGCGGTCGTAACTGGCACCTGACCCCTGACCCCTGACACCCCACCCACCAGCCTGCGCTAGAAATCGAGGTTTGGCCGGTCGGCACGGACGGCTTGCACAAGGTAATTGAGGTAGCCGTAGCCGTCCAGGTACTGTATGAGGCTCTGCACTTTTCCCGGTAGCGTGGCACCGCTTACCATGTCCAGGCTCACTTTTATCTGCCTTTGCTCGCCCGCGTCCTTAATAGCCTCTTCGATATCGGCGCAAAGTGTCTCTAGCTGGTCGAGGGTGTAGGACGACACGACCGCGTTGCGTAGGCACGTTTTGTTCACCGCTGTAGTGCCGTTTGTACCGTTCGGTGGGTGGTCGGTGGTTCGTGGATGGACGTCTATTGTGGTTGTAGTAGCCGCGTCTATGCCGGGGAAAAGCTCTCCCTGGTCGCCGCTCAGATAAAGCACGGGTATGCCCCAGCCTCTGTTCTCGAAGAGGCCCTGGTTGTAGATAGCGATGCGTCCTGCAATGACCGCACTGTCCACATCCTTACCGGCTGTCAACGTCGCATAGAACGCCCTGCTGAATGCAATCGCATCGTCATCGCGCACCCTGTATTGCATCGCCACCACAGCGGGCACACCTGTGCGAATAAGCGCCTCGGCCACGCCGCTCCATGGATTGACGCCGTCCGCCCTGGCCGATTCGCACGCGCTGAGCACGGTAAGCCTAACCCCCTTGTTGGCTAAGTTCACGGCGAGCTTTTCGGCTGGGAAGAGAAACGGGCCGCCCTGGTCCGTCAGCAGGACGATTGAGCCTTCGCCAACTTCGCTGCCGCGCGTTGCGCCAAGAGTGCCCTCGAAGTCGCCATGGCCGGAGAAATGGAAGATGTCAGGCGTGCCCGCCAGCATATCCTGTAGCGTTTCCACCGTGGCGTCGGAACGAAAGAGGGCGTCTATGTTCGCCACGCCTGTAAGCACCGTTTTCAATTTCTGCTGTTCAACGTCGAGGTTGAGGGCGGGATAGCCTGGTGAGGCGGGATCGGAGAAGAGAGCCGCCAGCTTGAGCGGGCGCGCGCCAACGGGCACGAAGTCGGGCGGGGCCGTGAGGATGCTGCTGCGCACCAGCGAAGTCTGCCCATCCAGTGTGAGAAAGCCGTCGAGCGGTTTGTAGGCAGGGTCGGTGCCTGGGCGCAACAGGTAACTATACTCCCAGGGCAGGGCCGCGAGCGCGCTGTTATCGAACCTCAGTTTGACGCGCATTCCCTCGCCTGCGCTGAGACGCTCCCGGCTGCGAAAGAAGTAATCTCGCACGGTCGGCGGGAAGAGCAGGCCGCCCAACTGCTCGCCCAGGGCTATAATCTGCTCCCTGCTTAGCGTGCCTTGCTCCAGCTTGCGCAGTTGAGCGCGCATCCCTGCCGGGAAAGTGACGTGCTCAGGCGCTGTCAGGTCGCCAACGGGCGCGTGGGCCACCCGCACGCTAAAGCTCTCGGCTCCATCGCTTGTGTAGTCAAATACCTCCAGGTCGAACGATCGGTATTTCACAATGTTTGGCGTCCTTAATCCTCAATTAAGTGAACTGCTGCACCAGGCGTAAATGTTCAGATTCTTGGTGGAGCAACCCAAGATGTTAGTAATGGAAGACCCACTCCCTGCCTTTCAAGGGTAGGTTTCTTTAAGTGCCAGCAAATGGCCAATGAGATACCCCTCACCCCTTACCCCCAACCCCTCTCCCCGCGACACGGGGAGAGGGGAGTCTTATTATGAGGGAAGGTGGGGGACACCCCCACACCCCCGGACAGGGAGTGCCCTGTCAACCCCTTTGCTCAGGCGATAGCTTAGGGGATACCCCGCCCCCGCTTCGCTCATACCCCGGCAGGCGTTCCTCCTGCAGCCCCTTGGACTACGCTGGCACTAAGCGCAGGACGCGGACAGGGAGTACCCCTGTCAACCTCTCCAACGCTAATCTGAACACGTAGCACTAAGCCCCTTTATACGCCTTGAGTAGATCCAGCCAACGGTGCTCCTTTGCATACTCAAGGTCGGCGTAGTAGGGCGAGATTTCCGGGAGGGCAGGCACGTAGATCGTGACGCCCCGGCAGCGGTCCATCCTTGTGCCGCTGTGCGACTCGCTGATCACAAAGCCGTCGTCAGCGGGCTTCAATGCCACGTTCACAGCCTTTGTGGCCGCCTTGACCGCTGCATTGCCGTTGCTCGCCAACTCTTCGGAGAAGCATGACATATCCCACAGGGTCTTATCGTAGAAGTAGAGTGACCGCCTCAATGCGCTCCAGATATCGTCGGCCGCTGTGGGCATTTGCTGGATCAGGGCGTCGGCCAGGCCGTCGAGCGCGTTGGCGATGGTGTCTATCCGGGAGGTGTCTAGAGCGGCCTGTGTTACCGAATCGGTGTAGCCGCGATCCCTGTAAGACTTGACGTAGGCGGCAACGATGCTTCTGGCGAAATCGGCGGTGGAGATGTCCGGGTTATCTACCAGTTGGCGGAGCACTTTATCGTACGGCCAGCCCTCGTTCGGCTCGGTCTCTTCCGAGGCGACCACGTAGCTAACATAGGGTCGCACCTGGTATGCCACCTCAAGGTTGCTCATGAGGCAGGCGTCCATATCGAGCAAATCCAGCGGCTTGCCCAGTTTGGTCTTTATCTTTGCCAGCACTTTGCCAAGCTCAACTGTGTCGAGCGAGTGCCCGGTGCCGTCATCTGAGCAGATGGCGCGTTCCTCGATGCTCGGCATGCTGAAGATGCGCTCCAGTGTCGTGCGGAAGAACGTCCGGCCGAGCGGCGTGGCAGAACGCTGCACAGCCTCCGTGGGACTGTAGTTGGGTGCGCCAACGTCCCGAGCGATGCGGTCCATCTCCGAAGGCACCCAGCCGCCGCCGTGATTCCAGAGCACTAGCGCATAACGATCGGCCGGATAGTTGTCAACTGCCCAATCTACAAAATCGACCAGCACTTTGGGACTGCCTGAGTCGGTCGCACCCAGGTTGGTACTTTCTTCGTTCTTCCCATCTTTCTTTACATGGAAGCGCCGCGTGCCGTGGTTGCGCGCGTTATCAAACTGGGCAACAATGTTCACTTCGTTAGAAGAGCCGACCTTGCGCATCTCGTCAAGGTCGGTCTCCCCGGCCTCGGCCAGATTATTATCGCCCGCAAGGTAAACTACGAAAGTCCATTTGGCGTCAGGCACAGCGTCAACCTCCTCGTTTCCGCAAGACGGTAGCATGTGGAGCCTACAACAGATGTGAAGTGCTGCAGGCCGCCTCAGGGTCTTGCTACGATATATCTACCACAGGATAGGAAGGTATGGTTGTCACAAAAAGTGTCACAACGTCGGTGTGACAGCGCGACCTGGGCGCGAAGGGGTAATTACGGAGCAAAAAGAGGAGCCTCCCGGGAAGGAGGCTCCTCTGCTTACTGGTGCAATGCATCGGCCCCTGAGGACCGGGCTTTACACCGTACTGATGCTAGTTGTTGGGTGCCGAGGCCTTTACAGGCTGCTGGGGTGTCTGGCAGTTAGGGAAGAATGTGTTAGCCACTATCTTCGATGTCTGCCCCCTCGACAGCGTTGCATTCGGCCTGAAGTACGGCCTGCTCTGGCTGTCGCACGGCTCGGTCGGATCTACTCCGCACGGATAGCCGTTCATAGCTCCCGGCCTGTTGATCAACAGACGCTCCACGTATACGTGGAATGTTGAGCCTGCCGGTACGTCGGTGAAGGTGAATGTGGCAGGATCAGGATCGTTGAAGCCTGCTGCATTCGATACGATCTTGGTTAGCTGTCCGCGTGTAGCGTTAGCACTAGGTCGGAAGTACGGCCTGTTCTCAGGAGCGATACAACTCTCGTTGGGATCGATGCCGCACGGATAACCACCCATTACTCCACGGCTTGCAAGCCGCTCAATGTAGTCGTAGAAGGTAGAGCCAGGGACAACGTCCTCAAATGTCTGGCCGCTGACAGGGTCAGAGAAGCCAGCCGACTGGGATACCACCTTGGCGAGTTGTCCTCGTGTGACGGAGTTAGAGGGGCGGAAGTAAGGATCGCTGTTGCCGTTACAAGGCTCGCCTGTACCACCGCACGGATACCCGTTGATGATGTTACGGCAAGCAAGGCACTTGATGAAGGGGTAGAACGTGTTACCGGGCAGCACGTCAGCGAACTCCAGCGTGCATGCTGTAGCCGTAGCTGTGGCAGCGCCTTGTGTCGCTGTAGCAGCAGGTGCAGTTGATGTAGCCGCGGGCGCAGTGTTTGTAGCAGCTACTGTGCTAGTGGCAGCAGGTGCTGTATTGGTAGGAGCCACTGTGTTGGTTGCGGCCACTGTCGCGGTTGCGGTGCCGCAAGCAGCACCTGGGGAGTAGATTTCCATGGAGGGATCAGGGGCAGTAGGGGCATAGCCGCCTGCCATGTAGATCTTGGTGCCGTCCGTGTCCGCCGGGAAGTTACGCCTCGCCAGCGTGAACGAAGGGCCTGTGCTCCATGAGTTGGTTGCCGGGTCGTATATATCCACCTCTGTGCTAGGGTTAGGCGCATCTCGCCCGCCTCCCAGCACCCACATCTTGCCACCATAAGCTACCGCCCTTGTTTCTGCTGTTGCTCTCGGTATGTTGGTGATGGCCGTGATCGTGTTGGTGGCCGGATCGTACTTGTACGAGTTGTCGCTGTCCAACAGCGTGGTGCCGTCCCATATAGAGCCGCCACCGGTGTAGATCATGCCGCCGATCGCTGCGGTCGGGATATAGCCAAGCTGCACAGGCAGTACGGTCGACTTGAGCGTCCAGCGCGAGCCTGCCGCTGCTGCCGGGTCGAACTCCCATATCTGGTCGGACATGCCGACGTTGATCTCGAAGCCGCCAAGCACATAGAGCTTGTTGTTCACGACCGCTACTCCACCAGGGAGTGTTGTTGTGCCCGGGGTCCACGGATCGGAGGAGAGAGTGGTCATTGTGTCGGTAGCAGGGTTGTACGTCTTGACCTCTGATGTGCCGCTTGTACCGCCACCGGCAGAGCCGCCCACCATAACGATAACGGGAGTGCCGCTCATAGTGAGGACAGCGCCCTGCATGTTGGAGGTCTGGTTATCGGAGAAGGAGGCGGTTTTCTGCACCCAGGTATCGGTGCCGGGAGTGTACTCAAGAGGCTGCATCTGAGCGAGGTTAGGATCACCGTCGCCTGTGCGGCCGCCCATCGAGTAGAACTTACCGTTGGCGGGGAAGTAGACACCCCATGCCCGCACGATGCCGGCAGTGAGGGGAGCGCCTGCTGTCCACCCACCTGCTGATGGTGCGCATGTTGGTGTGCCCGCAGGTGTGCTTGTTGCTACAGAAGTGCTAGTGGCTGTTCCACCGCCACCGGTAGTACCGTTGAGGCGGAACATCTGGTCAGCACCTATCTGGCTTGGTATGCAGACAGTCTTGACGCCCCATGTTGTGCAACCTGTGGCGAAGCCGTCGCCTGGATTCTGCCATGCGGCTGGACTACCGGCCTGCACCGAGCGGCCTTGCCAGTACCACTGGCCCCCTGGTGTGAAGTCCATGCGTGCCTGCACAGACACCCAGTAGGTGCCGGCTGACAGGACTACGGGGGTTGCGAGTGTGATTACAGGGTCAGCGCCACCGGTATATGCCTGGCTGAGCCTTGTTGCCACCACTGCCCCCGGCAATGTTCCTGCGTTGTTATAGAAGTAGACATTGTATCCTACAGCAGGGCCTGCGGCCGAATATTGCCCGGATACGTCTACGCCTGTTACAGTCCACGTCTGACCTGCCGGTACAACGAAGTCATCAGCAGCCTGGTTGGTATAGGCAGCGTTAGCAGCGTCGAAGTCCTGCGAGGTTATGTTGCCACCCGAATCGTTGTCGTACTGATCGTACAGCACCACATTAGGGGCTGCCGGAGCGGCGGGTGCGACAGAGTTAGCACTTGTGCCGGTAGACTGGGTCTGGGGAACGCCCTGTGATTGTGCAGGGGGGGCAGCGGTTACGCCGCCGGGAATGCCCGCCGGTACACCGGCCAGCGCGACGCCGCCTGTGACCAGCATACCCAGCGCCAGCAACATAATTGCCAGAAACCGCCACGTATTGCGCCTGTTACTTGTTTGAGTCATTCTTTCTTCCTTCCTGATTAAACATGAAGTTACCTGAGGGTTGAAGCGAGCCGGAATTCTGTATGGTTTCTAAAAGATACAAGCCATGGGAGACTATGCGGGATCAATATGATCCTGTGCTTCCCCACCCTGCGCGTGTGCGCATTGTATCAACCAACTTTAACAGAATACGCAGGCTCAAGAGATGAGCCTGGCTCCGACTTCGCTATTCAGGCATGCACGCTTGAGGTGAATCTACTTCTCGTAAACGAAGGTCTGCCCGAGCAAATAAGCAGATCCGTCCCAATCTATAGCGCGACATGCCTCCTGAGGCCTCTCGGTTGAATGAACGGGTAATCACTCTATAGCTTTGCTCCTTTCGTGTGGGTAGGTGGCTAGAGATGCTAAATACTGCCGCTTCAAAACACAAGGCATCTGCTTCGGGTGCTCAAAAGGCATCCGGCTACCCATGGGGCCTATCATATCATGTTTCATGCCAAGCCGCACGTACCAGTTTTCACGACCTGTGTTCAGATTTGGGAGTGGAGCAACCTTCAAGTCTTGTCTGTACCCAATCACCCTCACCCCCAACCCCCTCTCCCACGCGTGGGAGAGGGGGCTTTTTATTGCTATAAGCAGGGGACACCCCTGGTACCCCGTCATGGGCTTCGCCCCTGCACCCCATACCCCCTCGAGGGCAAGGCCTCTTGCACCCCCAAGTCTGAACGCTTACATTTTCAGGCGCGTTGGTAGGAACCGAACAGGCGCAAGTATGTAGCAAGCTCGCCTAGCTGAATGAGAGCAGTTTGGCCGCGCTCTTCGTGTGCGCTGTCGGCGAAGTCCAGGTAGAAGAGGTATTCCCACGGCTTGCCGGCGACAGGGCGGGATTCCACCTTGGTCAGGTCAATATCGAGCAGGGCGAATATACCCAGTGCGCTGTGGAGCGCACCCGGCACGTTTGGCAGGGCGAAGACGATGGATGTCTTGTGAGGTGCGGAGGATGAACCTGTTTGGTCGCTCTCGGCCTCTTCGCGGCCCAGCGCCAGGAATCGAGTGAAGTTGCCGGGGTCGTCCTCTATGTTTTCGGCGATGACTTTCATGCCGTAGACCAGCGCGGCACGCCTGGAAGCTATCGCCGCTGTATCCCGCCTGCCTGTTTCGCGGAGGATCTTCACCGACCCTGCGGTATCATAAGCTGCCTCGCGAGCCAATCCGTGGGAGCGAATAAAGCCGTCGCACTGCGCGAGGGCCTGGGGGTGCGACATGACTGTTCGCAGATCCTCGAAGGTAGCTTCGGGCAGCACGATCAGGCAGTGCTCAACCCGCAATATGTGCTCGCCGATTATCTTTAGATCGTGGCGCAGCAGGAGATCATAGTTTTGGTGGATGCTGCCCGCCAGCGAGTTCTCGATGGGGACCATGCCGTAATCGCAGCCGCCGTTTGTGACGCGCTCGAAAACTATGTCAAACGTTTCGCACGGCACAGGCTCGTTCTCTTCGCCGAAATAGGCGAGCGCCGCCGCTTCCGAATATGCGCCGGGCTCACCCTGAAATGCAATTCGCTTCATAGCTCACCTATGCTTTGTTGCCGGTTACGACCGCAGACGGCAGACCGCCGACCGCCATAACTGACACCTGACACCTCAGTACTCGGTACTCGGTACTCGGTACTCGGTACTCGGTACTAAGTCAGCAAGCGCCGAGCCACCGGCAAATCATTAATAGCAGGAAGGACCGGTTTAGTGGCCGGTCCTTCCTGCTTTATTGCCCTGGTGGTTGTGTTATTACGGCTGCTCGGTGGTTGTGGGTGTGGCCGGGGGTGCTGTGGGCACGGTCTGTGTCGAGTCGACCACGCCGTTGCTACCCTGGTCTACACTTACGCTGACCTCACCTGTCGACCAGTCCTGGAAGTTGAGGCTGTGTGTGTCGTTGTGTTTCAGTGTCAGGTTGGCCTTGCTGTAGGTTTCGGTGCCGGCCTGGTTGCTCCTGGTGATATCGAGGTCGTAGGTGTTCACGCCTGCTGTGCCGTCGTTGGCCTTGATATCGAGGCTACCCTGGGCTTTGTCGAGCGAGAAGTCAAGCTGCTGCCCCTGGGCGACTGTGAAGTTGGCCGCCTGGAAGAGATAGCTTGTGGTTTCGGCGCTCGCGCCATCGCCCTTCTTTACGCTGGTCGCGATACGGAAGGTTGGCTTGATTGTGCTGTTGCCCGCGACGAAGCTGAGCTTTCGAGCGTCGGACGAGAGGCTTAGCTCGTGCTTGTCGCCATTGGTTAGCGCCAGGTTCTGTATCTTGATGGACACGCCCTGTCCGAACAGTGACACGCTGCTTGTGGTTCCACCTGTCGACTGCCCGTCCAGCGTCATGCTGTACGCCTGGCCTTTGGGCAGATAGAAGACAGGCCTGCCTGCAGTGCCGAGGCCGCCTCGCGGTGCGACATATCGCGCGCCCGGGATCTCGTTGACAACCTTTGTTCCGTCGAAGCCAAGACGCTGCCCGTTGCTGTTCTTGATAAGCAGGTGTCCGTCGCCATCCAGCATAACTTGCATTGATGAACTCCTCTGATCTGAATTCTCCGGCCCCGCTGCTCCAAGATCGGTCAGCGTAAGATTCGCGGCAGCCGTTGTCTGGTTCTTCGAGCCGACAGTATTGTTAGAGCTACCTGCGCTGCCGGAGTCATCGCACCAGGGGCAAATTAATGTGCCTGTGCGCACCGAAAGAGGCAGCGCGCCGAGGGTTTGGGTTTCGGCGTCGCCTTTCCACGGCATAGGCGCCTGGCTCGGGTCGCGGGCACTGAGATCATACGACCATGTTTCGTTATTGCGGTCGATTTCCATGTAGACGTCTGTGCGGTCGGGCCAGTTGTTGTCGTATACGTAAATGCGGAAGAGGCCGTTGCCCATGTCTACCACGTTATAGGGGGTGATCGAGTGGCCCGAGAGATAGCCGTTCGAGTCGGGTTCGCCGCCGTAGAAGCCGAGGTTTACGGGGTCGGGCGCTCCATCCTTTAGAGAGGCGATCACTGTGTCGAGCACTTCGGAGGGCTTATGTTGCTCGGCGTTGCTGTACTCGGTTGCCACCGGCTCCACCATTTGCAGATAGTAATAGTAGCTGATGAGGCTCTTGACCTTATCATTGAGCTTCAGATCGTACGTAGTCTTGCTTCCGTCCTGATAGACAGAAGGACTGTCCAGGCCCTTGAACATGAGCAGGCTGGACACTGCCATGCCTTCGCAATGGCCGCCCGGCGGGTCGCTGTTCATCTCGTCGAGCCAGTCGATCGCCTCTTGCCTGGGTGTGCATACTCCATTCACCAGCTTCACGCAGACATCGCTTTCGCCGAACATCTTTATCAGGTCAGAGACGGCCAGCTCGGGCACGGGCTTGCCGTTCTTCTTCTTACCTTTATAGTTCTCGAAGCTGTAGCCGTCGGGGATCACTTTGAAGCCGCTATCCGCGACTACCGCGGTCGGGGCAGGCTCTGCCGTGGCTGTGCTGCTCGGCTCGGGCGTGATGACGACGAATGTGAGAAATGGCGTCAGCTCCGGTGGAACCTGCGCGGTTGTCTGTGGTGTGCCGAGCCTTGGCTGCGAAAGACCCGGCTCAGCCGGGGTTCCCTTCAGGGAGGGAGTGCCTGACGCACTGACTGGCGGCTTCTCGACCTGTGCGACCTGTGTGGGGGAGGGCGTGGGAGCTTCGCTGTTGCACGCGCTCAATACTGCCAGACTGATTATCGCGCCCAGGAACGCGCTTACCGGGAGGCGCATCCCTGAAGGTTTCTGTACAGCTTTCATATATGAGTACCTTTCCGATATGACTGATCCTGTCTACGTTTCCTGTATATGTTCTAGGCCACTTTACATATGTTTGCTTGCCGGTGCGGCCTGTGATATAACCTCGCTCGTGAGCATGCCCGTTGAGTACATACTCAATCCACAGCATAATACTCCACTCTTCGAGGGACATGCGTCTTTCGGCCTATTTTGGGGCCAGTCGCACTGCTACTATTGGCCGTTCGCGTTATTCCCTTGCGCGAGAAATGAGAAAATGGCTACCAATTAGATGACCCTTTGCGTGAAACGTGATGCTATTGTCTGACTGGAAACAGGGCTAACATGACCATAAAGACGGTAAACGTGCCATCGCAAAACGCCCCGTAGAACGCGGCTGCTGTTGCAAGAATTGGAAGCAATGCGCTATGTCAGCTATGGCCCGCCCCAGAAACAGGGCTATCCGCCCACTATTCGCCTTAGTGTCGGAACCGACCGCAAGCTGAACGGAACCGGCACAAAAAGTGATGGAATCGATACATCAAATGTGGTGGGTTCGAGCGTGACGCAGGCACCAATTAGCAATGAATATAAAGAGAATAGGGTTAAGTTAACTTCTCTCTCAATTGAAGAATAATGAGACGATTTATTGCCGGAAGAACGGTTGCAGGGAGGTTGTGAGGCTGCGCGGGACGTACTGCCCGGCCCACTATGGGGAGCTAACGGGGAAGCGGTAGTGCGTGCGGTAGGTTTGAGGGCGCGCACACTCCCTAAGCGGTCGGTGTGGTAGTAGTATACCTGCACTCCCAGCATTGGTCCCGATACTACCTCTTCCACAAGCATCCCGCCTGGCCCGTACACGTAACCGCCCCATCCGCCCTGTAATACACAGGGTCGATATAACACTTGATCAGCAAGACATCGTATTCTGTTTTAGCGTGCTCTATATCTCTCTACGCTCTTTTCTACAAGTTCTTGCAATGAAGCGCTTTGCAGGTGATTGCTGTCGTCTCCAAAGATAGACAAATAATCGATCAATATGTGTCGCAATTCGTTGGCATGGCTAGTCTCTGGTTCGGCTTCCTGTATCAGTACATACTCCGTCACTGACTTTCTTGAGAGTAAGATGTCAAACATGCTCGGGCGACGGTCGGGCTTGGTTATCACGGACAAGTTTAACAAGCGACCTTCACTGTCATAGGCAACAAATATATTGTTCTTGACATCTATCGCTTCAAGATACTCTTCCGCCTCCGTGACAGAGGCAAAGATATCTAGGTCTTTGGATTCGTATACGAAGATAGGAGGTTTCATCAGTGGCATTACCCCAACAGAACAGACAAGCGAAGGACGCAGCCCCTTATTTGGGGAGCACTCACCAATGCACGAAGTAGTCACGACTGGCCTGTGCTGCTCTAGTGAACAGCGACCGCGTACATCTTACCAATCTCTTGCACCACGGCGCAACTGTATCCGCCGGTTGCAACCTGACTGCTTGCTGTGTCAGCTAGAATGGGGTAATCCCGCTATCAAGCGTTGAGTGGAACGAGATGAAGGCGGGCATGCGTCTTTCGGCGTATTTTGGGTCTAGTCACACTGCTACTATTGGCCGTTAAGGGTTATGACCCTGTTCCTGTACTATGATACCGCTGCACCGGGCGAGTACCGAGTACCGAGTACCGAGTACTGACAACGCGGCTGGGGCATCGCTAATATCGATTTACAGAATAAGAAAGAAGAGGAAGGAATAGAATGAGAGGAGAATTCAAAGTGCGTAAATCAGTTCTGATGGTGCTGGCAATGGTATTCATGGTGATCCTGTCCGCGTGCGACATGTCCCCTGCGACCCCAACGCCCGCCCCAAGCCCCACAACAGCCCAGGTCACCGCACCCACGGCCACAACAGCAGCCCAGTCAATAGCGCCGACAGCCACAACACAGCAGACCACCACAGGCCAGGCTACCCCGGCAACAGCAGGCAAAGGCAAGATCGGCAAAGCCTCCGCAGGCACATTCACATCTGCCGAGAGGCCCGCTCCCAAAGGCGACCTTGCTACTCGCTCCCTCCAGGTTGCGAAGGGCACCGCACCATTCGAGAGCATTGACCCCGCTCGCGCCACCGCGACGGTTGGAGAACCCGAAGCCACAGCCACAACCGCTCCTTCAGGGTCGGCCACCGTGCCTGAGGATTGGTCGGTCGTGCTTGATAGCGACTTCAGCGACGGCGATGCAGGCACCTGGCTAACAGGCGATGCAGGCGACATCTCGGCAGGGGTCGAAGACGGCACATATAACATGGTCGTGAAGGACGGCTCCGGCTTCTATACATGGGCCGAAGAAACCGACAACTGGACAGACGGCTATATCAGCGCAACCCTCAAGCTTACAGGCCCCGGCATGGTTGGTCTTGCGGCTCGCGTTGCCAAGACCGATGGCAAGTTCAGCGACGTAGTTTGCGTAATCAGTAACTCCGGCAAGTATGGCTGCTACACAGAGCTTAACGGCGAGAACACCAAAGTTGCCGCCGCGGCCAGCTCCGCGATCAAGCGCAACGGCGAAAACACCCTTGCATTGCTCGGTGTTGGCAACGAACTCACCTTCTTTATCAACGGCAAGAGCATCAAGACCTTCCCCGCCGACGATATCACCGAAGGTGCCTGGGGCGCATACGCTGAAACCGGCCCCAACACAACCACAACAGGCTCGTTCTCACATATCGTATTCATGGGCCCCGGCGAAGAGCCTTCCGATGTAACACCTACCGCTGAGCCCGACGTTGAAGCTACCGCCACCACAGAGCCTGACGTTGAGCCGACCGCTACAACCGAGGAAGTCGTCGAAACACCGACAGCAGAGCCTGACGTTGAAGGCACCGCTACGACCGAACCGGATGTTGAGGCTACCGCCACCACCCCGGCTGTTACACCTACTGCCGGCGCAGGCAACGTGATCGTCAGCACAGACTTCGCAAACGAATCGGGCACATGGTACACCGGCGAGGGCGACGGCTACTCCGTTGCGGTAACCGACGGCGAGCTGGCAGTTGTATCGAGCAATGCCCATGGCATAGTGGCTACCGCTTCAGAGGAATCGATGGACCTCGCTGATGCCAGGATTGAAGCAGTCGTGCGGATCGAGGACGAGTCCTCCGATGCACCCGGCTTCGTGGGCATATCGGGCCGCAGCCAGGAATTCGCCACCGACTATCAGGATTGGTCGCAGATCTTCTGCGGCATCAACAACAACGGCGATTACACGTGTGACAGGCTGGAGCAGTCTGAGAACGGCACGGTTGACTTCACAGAACTGCTGCACGGCAACGTCAGCACGATAGAAGCAGGCCAGCCTAACACAATCGCCCTGTCGGCCAAGGGCAGCAGGTGGACATTCGAGATCAACGGCAAGAAAATCGGCAGCTTTACAGATAACAGCGTAAAGCGCGGCGCGTGGGGAGTGCTCGTGAACTCGGGCGACGCCACCACCACAGGTTTCTACTCCAAGCTGTCGGTCTTCAAGCGCTAAACAGCACCGGTAAAGACAACAAAAGAGAAGGGAGCGTCCACACGGCGCTCCCTTCTCTTTTTGGTATGCGTGTGAAGTAGCGGATGCCCCTTATGCTCCTACGGCCCATCTGCACGGGGTACTTATCTCCCGAATTAGCATATAGTACCGGCTAAATCGAAAATTGCGGTGCTATACTGAGCATTGTCCGGTCTTGCCTGGGTTGCCCTGCGTCTTCTCGATAGAGCGCGGGGCTTATCTCACGGCAGAGGCCCGTATGGGCAATTATCAGCAGTTTATGCCTGCACATAAACTCGGTACTGGGGAAGAATCGCGGAGTGCGGAGTGCGGAGTGCGGAATGTACGAGATAGTGAAGAATTCCGCATTCCCCATTCCCAATTCCGCATTCGATATAAGGAGACGGTACATGGAACCTGGTTCGGATAGAGCAGTGTACATGCTCAGGCGCGTGGCGGTTGCCATTGTGGCAATGCTCGCGCTTGTTGGCCTGGTACTGCAAGCAGGAGCGTCACCCCCGGCAGCGGCGTCCAGCGGGCATAATGCAGCAATATTACTTCAATCTTCTTCCTACAGCACACCAATCCCCGGTGTTGGCAACATCACGGTCGCAACCCCGACCGCCACGCCCTGCAACGGGCCGCCCGCGCCCTGGACGTTCGGCAGCACCGCCGCGTTTACGGTTCAATCCCCGGCCACCGCCAGCGACGCGACTTATGTGTACATGGCGGGCGGTTACAGCCACACCTCAAACGCCGTTACAACCGGATTTGCCCGCTACAACCCGGCAACCAATGCCTGGAATGTACTTGCCTCCATGCCCGTGTCAGGGGATAACGCCGCCGCTGTGTACTCCCCCATCAACAACAAGATATACGTCTTTGGTGGCGGCGATAATCCAGGCAACGCGCAGACTACCAACCGTATCTACGACGTGGTAACCGGAACATGGACAACAGGCACGTCCATGCCCGCCGCGCGCACGGCTATGGGATCCGGCTACTATAACGGCAAAATCTATCTTGTGGCCGGGAGCATAAACATCTATGGCACCGGTGGGCAGTCACAAACCTGGGAGTACGATGTCCTGACAAACGTCTGGACAACAAAAGCTTCGCTGCCCGCACCCCTGTCTGCCCCCTCCTACGGCCAGGTGAACGGGCATCTCTTCATCATAGGCGGCGTAAGCACCACCAACGCTCCTCTTAGCTCGGTATACGACTTCAACATCCTGACTAACACATGGACATCCCGAACCAGCTTGCCTTCCGCCGTCGCGAACGCGGGCAGCGCAACAGTCAACGGGCGGATATGGATGTTTGGTGGGGGAACGCCCAGCTTTCAGGCCGGCGGGACGCTTGGACGCTCGGTGGGGCGGCTGGCCCCGGACGCTCTCAACGTAACGCGCGTCTTCGACCCTGTGAATTACATCTGGACGAACGGACAACCGCAGGGTGTATCGCGTTCGAACCAGGGCGGTGGGAGCGTAGGCAACTATGCCGTGTCGATTGCCGGGTGGAACGGCTCGGCTGATGTGGCCTCTGTGGAAGTGTCGTTGCAAAGTGTGGTGGTTTGCCCGACTAATACGCCAGCGCCTGTCACAGGCACACCGACCTTCACGAGTACGCCTCTTCTTCCAACAAGCACTTCAACGCGCACATACACGCCGCTCCCCCCCACAAGCACTTCAACGCGCACTAATACACCCGTGCCTGCCACAGCCACCTCAACCGGCACTAACACCGCTACCAACACCCCCGTTCCTACTCACACAGTAACGAGCACATCCACAAGAACGCCGACAAACACGCCCGTACCACCCACCAATACGGCTACCCCGACCTCTACCGGAACATCCACACCAACAAGAACGAACACACCGCTACCGCCGACACCTACCAGCACCGGAACTGTAACCGCAGCACCCACCAACACGGTCACACTTACGCCCACCAATACGGCCACGCCTACGCCCGTGCCGCCCACAAGTACAGCCACATCTACTTCAACCAGCACATCCACACCGACAAGAACAAACACACCGCTGCCGCCGACGTCTACCAGCACGGGAACCATAACCGCAGCACCCACCAACACAGCTACTTATACCGCCACCAATACCGCTGTGCCACCTACTAACACGGCCACATCTACTTCAACCAGCACGGGCACTGTCACAGCAGTGCCGCTCACCAGTACGTCGACGGCTACAAACACAACGCTGCCTTCGACGAGCACATCAGTGCCAACAGCCACCTCAACATCAGGTCCTGTTACAGCCACGCCGACAGCATGCACACTCGAGTTCCAGGATGTGCTGCCCGGCAACACCTTCTATCCGTTCGTCAAGTGCCTCTCCTGTCGAGGCATTATCAACGGCTATCAGTGCGGTGGTAGCGGCGAGCCTTGTAATGCCAACAACGACCCTTACTTCCGCCCCTCCAACTTCGTGACGAGGGGGCAGTTAGCCAAGATCGTTTCGCAGTCTGCCGGGTTCAGCGAGCCTGCCGCCGGGCAGACCTTTGAGGATGTTGCCCTCGGCTCGACCTTCTACGACTACGTAGAGCGGTTGGCAAGCCGCGGTGCAATGGGCGGCTACCCGTGCGGTGTCGATCCGGCAGAGCCCTGCGTATCGCCTGGCAACAGGCCCTACTTCCGACCCAACAACAGCGCGACCCGCGGGCAGTTGACCAAGATCGTGAGTAACGCGGCAGGCTTCACCGACCCCGCACCCGCCACGTTCACCTTCGCCGATGTACCTGTGGGCGCGACCTTCCATGCGTTCGTGGAGAGGCTGCTGCTCAACAGGGCAGGCGCGATGGGCGGCTACCCGTGCGCTGTTGATCCCAACGAGCCGTGCGACGACCAGAACAGGCCCTACTTCCGGCCCAACAACACGCTAACCAGGGGCCAGACATCGAAGATAGTGTCCAACACCTTCTTCCCCGACTGCCAGACCCCGGCCCGAAGCAAGTAAGCAAATCACTAATAAGCAAAGCAAAGACCTCGCAGCACGCGGGGTCTTTGCTGTTTATGTGGCGTGAGTTGCCAGTCGGGTGCGCGCCGGTATTTGAGCAATCATTATGACATAGAGTCGATAGAGTATATCGGTTCGGCGTCCTTTACAGCCCACGAAGTGGGCGGCAGAAAGTAGCCCCTGGCGTAAGCCTGGGGACAGGCATCTCCCATGCCTCCAAAGCCCACGAAGTGGGCGACACAAGAATGGTCGATAAAGTAGTTGTACGTCTGTCGCCCCTACGGGGCTTGGTTGACTGGATGGCTAAACCCCACGCTTACGCCAGGGGCTACTATCTTGCGCCCCTACGGGGCTATGGTTGGATACATGGGGCGCTTACCCCAAGCTTACGCATGAGGCTAATCCCATGCGCTCCTAGGGGGCTGGACGATCGTAGTTGCGGTGGCTGGTTACCCTACGCTAAGGCATGGGACCACTTTCTTACGCCCACTTCGTGGGTTGAAGGGCGCTGGCCATAGAGGAGCAGGTTCTCCTTGCTAACGGAGCGCCAATATACGGACTACCACTTGACAACTAACGTTAGTAACGTTATACTATCTTCGATACAGTAGCATATGGCCTGTTGGGACCGTTGTGTGGGCGGAAAATATCATTTCGTCTTTGCAAGCTATACCTATAAGCAGGCCGAATAGTTCTACACAATGGAAAGGATGAATATAGAAATGGCACTTTTCAATGAGAGTCTTGTTCAAGAGATAACAGCGTTGGTTGGACGGCGCTACAACGAGCTTGGCACTGCGCTTGGGGCGCAACCTGTGGAGGGCGTTTCTAGCCAGGCGGGCGAGGCAACGCCATTGCAGCGCGATTTGAGGTTGTTGATTGCGGTTGCCAACGGCGAACACATGCGGACAAATGCGATGGTTCGGCGCGTTGAGCTGGCGCTGAACCGCCTGATGGATTTGCTTCTGGGCAACGTGCTGCAAAGCAGGGCAATTCTGCCTGATAGCTTCTGGCAGACGGACATCGGCGTCGTGGTGTCGAGGGCGCGCTGGTGGATCTCTTCTGACGATCTTATCACCATCAGCAATGCGGCCGCGCTGGCCTTTGGCGAGAACACCCAGGCCAGCCGCATGCGTATCGCTCGCGCCATGGACAACGGTTTGCTCGACTGGGTCCCTGACCCCTCCGTGTCCAATCCTCACCACAACAGGCGCGTGCTTCGTGCTCAGGTGGAACGGATGCGCGATCTTAGCAGGCTGCCGGATTCCGAATAGGCGTCGGGCAGCCATTATCCATAATAGAAAGGAAAGCGATAGTGTCCACGCAACAACCACAGCCCGCCATTGAGCCACGCTTGAAACGTGGAGTTGCGCTGCCATCTGACAAAGTCTTCACCTGCGAGGGCCGTCTTGGTTTGGTTGATGCGCTGCTGCTATATCAATCTGTGTTGCGCCCCATGCCTGCTTCCCTGGCCCTCACGATCGCTTGCGCTCGGTCGGCAACCTGTAGCTTACTGAATATGTTGGAAACGTGGTTACGCACCGTCTTCTGACTCAGCACCAGGCGGTCCGCTATCTCCGTGTTGGAGTGTCCCTGGGCGATCATGGAAAGGATCTCGCGCTCGCGGTCGGTAAGCTGTGGGAAGATTTGCGGCGGCATGATCGGGTTGGGGCTTGCGAAGAAGTTCATCACCCTCCTTGCGATTTCCGGCCCGAATATCGCCTCTCCGTTAGCCACAGACCTGATCGCCCGCAATATCTCCTGCTGGTCGGCCCCTTTGAGCAGATAGCCGCGCGCCCCTGCTCTCATGGCGGCGAACACTGAGTCGTCGTCCTCGAACATAGTGACCACCAAAACGCCTATGTGCGGTGTGGTGTGCAGTATGCGCCGCGTGGCCTCTATACCGTTGATGCCGGGCATCTGCAAATCCATCAATATCACGTCGGGCTGGACGCTCATGGCCATGCTTACGGCTTCTTCCCCGGTGGCCGCTTCCCCCACAACTTCCGCATCCGGCAGCGAGTCGAGCAGTATCTTAAGCCCGCCCCGGAATACCGGGTGATCATCGGCGATGAGCACACGTATACTCTCCATTTCTCCTCCTCAACGGCTCGTAAGCGGTTCGCAACGCACTTAATCGGCCGGTTGTGTCACATAGTTTGTAAGAGGTAACCGCGCTTCTATGCGAGTGCCGCCCCCGGGCTGTGCCGCAACTGTAAAGCTGCCACCAAGCTCTTCGGCGCGCTCCCGCATGGAAGTCAAGCCGACGCCCGAACGCCGATTTGGTGGTATGCCGACGCCATTATCAGTTATCTCAAGATAGAAGTCTTTGTCAATGGTCAGGCGCACATTGCACTGGCTTGCCTGGGCATGGCGCACTACGTTGTTTAGCCCCTCCTGCACAATCCTGTAGGCTGCAACCTCCACCGCAGCAGGAAGGGGCGGCAGGTTTTCAGCTATTTCGGTGGTGATAGTTATGCCGTTAAGGTCGCTGCATTGGGCAGCATACTCGCGCAGGGCAGAAGCCAATCCAAGGTCGTCCAGCGCGGGCGGGCGCAACTCGTACACGACCCGGCGGATATCGGTTATGGCAGATTGCGTGTTGGCCTTCAAATCGAGCAGCAGTTTGTCTACCGCGGCAGGGTTGCTAATCAGCAGATTGCGCGCTGCGTCGAGTTTGAGTGTCAGCCCGCCAAGCACAGGCCCAAGGCCATCGTGCAAATCGCGTCGCAGGCGGCGGCGTTCCTCTTCTCGCGCTGTGACGAGCCTCTCGCGAGAGCGCTGGAGGTCGGCTGTGAGTTGAACCGCATGTGCCGCCATGCCCGCTTCGTGTGCGATGCTCTGGAGCAAGCCCATATCCACCTTGCTGAAAGTCTCGCCGGGCGCGCGTCTTGCAAGGGCCAATTCTCCCACAGGCTCGCCCTGGTAGACGAGCGGTAAGCGCACAAGGTCCGGGGAAGCAGCCGCCTGCGGCCGCCCGTATATGGCCGCGGTTTGCAGTGTATCACCTTGCCTCAGGGCAATAGCCGCATACGGAACTTTCAGTGCCTGCGCGATGGTCTCAACTACATTGGGCAGCATTGCTTCCGGCGTCGATGTCTCGCCGAGGCGCTGCCCCAGGTTCGACAGCACACGATACGGATCGTCGCGCTCACCGTAGAGCAACCTGTTCGCGCCGCGCTGAAGACGCTCCCGCAGCGGCTGGAAGAGCACGGCCATTATGCCCGTGGCGATCAGCGATATTATCAAATTCCCGCTCACCTGCAAGAAGGCGCTCAGCGATCCGACAATCAGAACATAAAGCACGATCACAATGGCCGTGAGCGTGCCGTAGACAAGCGTCCGGTTGATAAGGATATCAATGTCCCAAAGCCGGTAGCGCAATATAGCCAGTCCCATCGAAAGTGGAATCAATAGCAGCGCAGCAAAGTAAATAGTATAGCTAACAAGCGCGAGCGCCACATGGGGTAAGGAAATCTGTGGAACTACGATCTCGACAAACTGGGTACCTAAAATGGTGCCCGTGATGCCCAGGATAACCCACTTGGTCTGCTGACGCTCGGTTGGACCTGATACGCGCATATAGCGGTAGACCTGAGCGAAGATGATTGACGCAAAATATCCGAGCAATGGCCTGCAATGGCAGCGAGCGAAAAGAAGGTGCTCAGGCCGATTGGCAGAGGATCAGTCATTGTAAGAGGCGGCGGCACTTCGCCCTGTGCGATTATCGCATCGCGGCCCAACTTCTCAACAATGGGCAGAATGAACATAACAAGGGCGACGATACCATTCAGGATGGCGGTCCAGGTAATGGCCTGAATAAGCCAGCGCCGCCCGCCGAACCAGCTACCCAGCTCCTTGCTGAAGATGTTGCTAAAACCTGCCGTCCAGCCGTTGGCCGACACATGTTGCATTTTGCCGGGTGCCATGAGTGCAGTCTCGGGGCGAGCGGCGGAACTGATGTTAATTGCCATTCTGATTACTCCTTTCAACGAGATTGAGGAATACTTCCTCAAGATTATGGGTCTTGCGTCCAAAGTTGGTCACGACCGCGCTTGGGACTGATAGCACGGTTCTCAGCAGGTGAGCCTCCGCGGCGGCGGGATCGGATACGGCAATCTCCAGCGTGGTGACACCGTCCGCTTGTGCCGCCTTCTGGTCAAGCACCCAGGGCTGGGCCGCGATGAGCGCCCGCTCCTGCTGGGCATCGCCTTGCAGGCTTATGGCGTAGCTTGCTGTGCCGGAAGATCCGGCGAGAAGTTGCTGGATTGGTGCCTGTGCGATCAGCTTGCCGTGATTCAAGATGGCAACTGTATCGCTTACGCGCTGCACGTCCTCCAGGATGTGGGTCGAATAGAAGATGGTGGTGTGCTTGCGAAGGCGCTCCATGATAGAGAGCACATCGTACCGCCCCTGGGGGTCAAGCGAAGCGGCAGGCTCGTCAAGTATAAGCAGGTCGGGATAGTTTACCTGTGCCTGAGCAATTCCGAGCCGCTGTCGCTCGCCGCCCGAGAAGCCTTTGATTGGCCGGTCGGCTTTGTCCGCGAGTCCAACCAGGTCGAGCATTTCACTTACGCGGTCTTCGAGCAGCTTGTTGGGGCCCGAGAAGAAGAAGTGCGCCGTGTAGCGGAGCGTCTGCCGAGCGGTCATCTGCTCGTAGTAGCGGGGGTCTTGCGCCAGGTAGCCGACCCTGCTGCGAACGGCCACACTTTCGTGTGTGATGTCGTGGCCGAAAACGCTGGCCTTGCCACCCGTCGGCTGGATCAGCCCCAGCAGCAGCTTAATCGTCGTGCTCTTGCCTGCTCCGTTGGGGCCGAGAAAGCCGAAAATCGAGTTCTTCGGTACCGAGAAGGTGAGATTATCGAGCACCTTAACGCCGTCATATGCTTTGCTAAGATCCTGTGTGTGAACCGCATCTACTTCATTGCGAGCTTGTATCTCTGTATGTATGCCTGTATCTATTACTGTAGCGTTCATGGTTTTCCCCTTGTGTACTTCGTACTTCGTACTTCGTATTTCGTACTGCGTAGTTGTCAGTTGTCAGTTGACCGTGACCGCCGACGGCAGACCGCCGTAATACTGACAACTGACAACTGACAACTGACAACTGACAACTGACAACTAACTACTAACTACTAACTACTACCGCACTACCGTTACCACGGAAGGCCGCATGGCCGGGGCGGGCTGTGTAGCCTGCTCCTGTTCTGCCTTGTATCCGAGCTTGCCTCTTGTGATTGCGATCAGGACGAAGGCGGCGACCGCGAACCCGCCGAGCAGATAGAATGGGCTGTAGTCCGGTACTAACTTGGTTATCTCGCCCTGTACCGCGTTCATCGCTGCGTGGAACAACGCTACCACGATTACGCTCTGCCCCACACTGTTGAACAGCCATGTTGCCAGCAGCCTGACCGGTATGGCGAACGCCGTGAGCACCGCAAGACTGAGCATGATGCCTTCCAGTGTGAGAGGTCCGCTGACGCCAACGCCCATCTCGGGTACGAAGAGGGCAGGCATGTGCATGAGTGCCCACATCGGAGCGATTATCAGGCTGGCAAGTACTGCTCCATGTCTGCGCTGCAAGATGGGGAGCGCGAAACCGATCTGGCCGCTTTCTTCCCACAGGTTGATAAGTACGGCGAACAGCACTGCGCTGATCAGGTACGAGACGATTGAGCCTGCGGCCTGGCTCATGACGATACCGAAGGGCGCGACGCCCATTGCAACCAGGACGCTCAAGATGCCGAGCACGGGCGCGACAGCCAGCGCGACGAGATACCATTGCGGTCCGAAGCGGAAGCGGAAGAGACGCTTGACGAACTCATGCCTGCCCTGCTTGCCGCCAACCACCCACGACATCACCAAACCTGCCACGAGTGGACCGGCGAGCGATGCGGGAATGTTCCAGAGTTGGGCGGGAAATGGGAAGGTGAAAGGTATTACGCCAAATCCCTGGCTGGTCAGGAGAAGCGGCAGATAGCCGAGCCATAACCCGGCGAACATCAGGACGAAGAACGATGTGATTGGGCGACGCTGCATTAAGCCTTTGATTCCACCAGACGATACTGTTTCTGTTTGCGACCGGTTGATAGTGATTGCCATTTCTTTACTCCTTTTACTGTGTGGTGTTTGTTGTCCGTCAGCGCATTTATTGTCTTGCGCTTCTAATGGTTGAAGCATAGCAGTAGATCTATCCCGCTGTCGTGAGACCAGTGTCCCGATGGGTCGGGAACATTGTCCTAGTCCCTCGTACTCCATATGGCTTGGGGAGGCGTGGGCCGTAAAACGTAAAGCGTAAAACGTAAGTCGTAATGTGTGAAACGGGAGCAGTCAGTTGGCGAGCAACACTTAGAGGGGGCAACCAGGCGGTTGTCCCCTCTTGCATAAGTCTATTTGGTTGCGTGATGATGCCGGTTAGCGCGATGATCCGGTGATTGTAACCGGCCTGGGTGTGGCTGTTCCAACAGCGGTTGTGGCTGTAGGCTCCGGGGTAGGGGTGTCGGTGGGCTGTGCTGCCGGGGTGTTAGGGTTGATGTGGGTGGTTGGCTGATTATTGCGGCTTCGGGCAGGTGGCCTTTTACTTGCTGGTGGTTGTGGCGTTCAGCTTTTATGTTCGCGACCGGATAGGAGTGCATACGTGGAGATTGATCCATATGCTGAGTTTCGCTCTCTTCTTGATGGTGCTTATCCACGGCGTGCAGAGCGGCACAGACACACAGAGCGTGTGGGCGTCGGCTCTCTACTGGGGCAGCGCGATAAGCGTGCTCGCAGGCTCCGTACACAGGGTAATCGCGGCGCGCCGAGGGCATCCCAGGTCCGCTCGTGCCGCCGCCGGTGTGGTTGCGGCGGCAGGCAACACGCAGGCCCAGTCCTCACAGCAGTCCTATTCCAGCAGGTTCGATTCGGCGGCGTAATACCCTTGCTGTTTGCAAGAGAGTCACCTTGATGGGTATATTAGTTTGGACGCAAAGTGCAATACCAAAATACTTTCCCATTCCGTCACAGTGTCCAGGCTACCCATCAGGAGGTTCTCCCAGTATGGATGATACACGTTCCAAGTCGATAACAGCCCACCTCAATCCTTTGCCCCGTGCGGTTCGCCGCACAAGCGAGTATCTTCTGCTCGATGGAGTGTGGCGGTTTGAGCTTGACCGCAACGATCAGGGACTGAAGGAGGACTGGTATAAAGGACACAATTACAGCGCGACCATCGATTGGCCCTCTTCCATAGAAGCGGTCATGGAGGAAGCCTGGCGCACGATGGGAGCCGAATCACCCTATGTGGATGTACATCTTGATATGCTCGTTGGTTGGTACGAGCGTGAGTTCGAGATACCTGCTGACTGGCTGCAAGACCCCGCTTATATCGTGCAGGTAACGTTCGGGGCGTGCGGCTTCGAGACAAGGGTCTGGCTGAATGGAGAGCCACTGCACACCATCGAGGGCGCAGAAGTACACGAAGGCGAATACACATCCTTTAGCTACGAGCTGCCCGGCGAGCTTTTGCGCCCGGTCAACAGGCTAACAGTCCGCACCGCCGATACGCTGGACACGGACATTCCAAGAGGCAAGCAGGAGTCTCGCGTATACAAGCGCGGAGGCATCTGGTACCAGACTATTTCAGGGCCGGTGCGTAGCATATGGCTGGAGCCTGTGCTCCGAAACCGTCTTCGTTCCCGCCTGGGTGTAATCAGCACCATTGAAGATGGCCTGGTGGAGTTTGTCGTTACGACCCGCGTGCGCGATGCCGGCGACTACACGATTACGCTCGATATATCAGACCGTATCCCCGGAAAGCCGGTGGGCGAGGTGCTTGCCCACGATGACGTAAAGCTACATCTGGAAGCCGGCGAATACGAGCAGCGCCTCGTAATGCATATTCCTCAAGCAAAGTTATGGAGCCCTGATGAGCCTAACCTTTATCGCTTGCAAGCGAGGATGGAGGCTCCTTCAGGGGCTACTTCGATGGTCGAAACCAACTTCGGGATGCGTAAGCTGGAAGCGCGGGGCCGCAACGTTTACCTGAACAACAAGAAAACGTACCTCGACGGCATACTCTATCAGCCGAACGTCGCCACGTTTGACCAGATAGCCAGGCATATGTACGCCATGCGTGATCTTGGCTGCAACCTCGTGCGCGTGCACATAGCGGGCATCGACCCACGCATCTACAGCCTGGCAGACGAGCTGGGCATGTTGCTCTGGGTAGAAGTGCCCAGCCCGCACTCTTCCAATCAGCGCAGCCGCCAGCATCACTGGGACGAGCTACAACGTATGCTCCGCGTGATAGGCTCTCACCCTTCAGTGGCCATCCTCAGCCTGTACAACGAGGACTGGGGCGCTCAAGACGTGGCTACCAGCGAAGAAACAAGAGAGTACATGTTCAAGACGTTCGCGTATATGCGCACCTATTACCCTCAACTGTTGGTGGTCGACAACGACGGTTGGCGACATGTCTCGCGGAACGGCATGCTTGGCTCTCATCTGATGACTGTGCACCTATACACGGATAAGCTCGATGACTGGAAACGCAACCTTGATAGGCTCGTCTCACCCGGCGCTCAAGACTACCAGGTACAGGTTGGTGAGTGGCGCATGGACTTGGTAGTGGGCGACCCCTACTTCTACCGCGGGCAGGTGCCGCTTGTGGTGAGCGAGTGGGGCGGCTTCGGTTGGTCGGGATATGCGGGGCCCAAGGATATGCAGGCTCGCTCTGATCGCATCGCCTCGTTCAAGCGCGCTATGAGGCTGCGGCCCGTCGCGGGCGATGTATATACGCAGGCCACCAGCATAGAAGAAGAAGTAAACGGCCTGATCGACCCCGAGACAGGCGCTTTACTTGTGCCCAAAGGCACGTTGAAGTCCCGAGATTTCGGCAAGGCGGACAACGGAGATAGAAGCAGTTAGCGGCTAACGTCGTAGCCAGTTGTCAGTAGTCAGTTGTCAGTTCTCGCGCTTGGCCGTCGTCTACTGACAACTGACTACTGACTACTGACTACTGGCAACTACGGCCCTACCGCCCCGCATTATCGAGCGCCTCGATTTCGTCGCGGTCGAGTTGCAGATCGGTTGCTTCGACAAGCTCCTGTGCCTGTTCTCGCGTGGTGGCGCTCGCGATAGGGGCGGTTATGCCGGGGCGCGCCATCTGCCATGCAAGGGCCACCTGTGCATAGCTCGCACCGTGTGCTTTAGCTACCTTGCCCACTTCTTCAAGCACCGCGAACCCACGGCTGTTCATGTACATGCGCTCTACATTCGCGGCGCGCGGCGTTTTGGGCAATTCCTGTCCTTTCCGGTATTTGCCTGAGAGAAAGCCGCTGCCGAGCGCCGAGTAGGTAATCACACCAAGCCCCTCTTTGCGGCAAAGGTTCTCAAGATCGCCTTCGTAGTCCTCGCGGATTACAAGGTTATAGCGAGGCTGCAAGCATTCATACCTGGCGTAACCCTGTGTGCGGCTAATATCGAGCGCCTCGGCCAGACGTTCGGCGGTGTAGTTGGATGCGCCTATATAGCGCGCCTTGCCTTGCTCGACCAGGCGTGTGAACGTTTCAAGGGTCTCGTCGAGAGATGTATCGGGGTCGTCGCGGTGCGCGAGATAGAGGTCTATGTGGTCGGTTTGCAGGCGGCGCAGGGAATCTTCCACTCCCTTCGTTATATGCGTCCTCGATAGCCCCTGCTCGTCCGGTCTTGGCCCCATGCGGCTGCCGACCTTTGTTACAATCACCAGGTTGTTCCTGTTGCCGCGGGCTTTCATCCAGCGCCCGATGATCGTCTCGGACTCCCCGCCTACGTGCCCTTCCACCCAGTTTGAGTAGACATCAGCCGTATCGATGAAATTGCCGCCCATCTCGGTGTAGGTGTCCAGCACAGCCTGAGACGCCGCCTCGTTTGCGGTCCAGCCGAAAGCGTTGCCGCCGAGACAGAGCGGGGCAACTTGCAGGTCGGTTTTGCCTAATGTACGCATCTGCATTATTGATTTCTCCTTATATGCAGCCCATGTACGCCCTCCGGCGGTCAGGGGCGTGTTCAATAGAGGATGGTGCTTGCTCGTTCTGGGCAGGCACTTGTGCTACGCGCCGGGGAAACGGGCCGGTCGCAGGTTAGGCCTGCCGGACAATCATATGACTATCCGGCTTATTCAACAACCTCGTTGTCGGGAAGCAGGGGGAGTTGCGGCCCGCGTTCCACCTGCTTGCGCTCTTGCCGCTGCAGTTGCTGGATGCTCTCCTGTGGGGTGGGCAGATCTTCAGGCAAAGTGCCGCCAAGCCGCCTGATGGTCTCGCGCACCTCCTGTCCCACCTCGTAGTGGGTGCGGTTGGCTTTTTCCTTGCCGCTTATCTGCTCGCGCCGAAGCTTTTCCTCGGTTTGAGTGGCGCGGAAGAGGTTGGCCGCCAGTTCGGTGCTGCCCATGTGGTCGAGTATATGTTGCGACTTCTTCAGGCTCTTGCGCTCGTGTATCTCCCTGGCTCGCAAGCCTCCGTACAGGCCCATGTAGCCGTGATCCTGGAAGATGGCAAAATCGATGGATTGCACAACCCCTGCCAGATTAGCTGCCTCTGCCAGTTGACGGTTGTGATTAGTAAGCTGGCCGCGCAGATATAGCCGCTTTTGCCCTTCGGTGAGTGTGGCCAGTTCGTCCGTTTCTTCTTGCCTGCGCGTCTGTATGGCGAAATATGTCTGGCCAAGCGCGACCACTTCCTTGCCGGGGTCGGCGTTCTGCACAACCAGGTAGCAGGCATAGCGCGACAAATGGACGTCCGCCACTTTGCGCCTGCCGCCCTTGCCTATTTCGATCATATCGGTGGTGTCAACGAAATGATCCTCGACCACCTGCCCGCTGTTCTCGCACGCTATGCGCGCCTTCTGGACTACCCTGAGAAAGTTGCGGTAATCTTCATATCCCAGCGCCTTAGCAAGGTCTCTGGCCGACCAGTATTCGTAACCGTCTTCTGTCTCCTGGCGTATCCGGGCAAACAATGAAGTGTGGCCGGCATCTTGCTCAGACACTTCTCTAATTTCCTCTTCACTCATTATGGTCTCCTTTGGCTATCATCCTCATCTAGCCGGGACATGCTGTCAATCTTTTCCACAACCGCGAGGGCGTATAATCTGATGCAGCGAATGGGGAAGCGGCGGAGTCCCGCGGCGGGCCACAAAGGTGCCGGCTTGCAAAAGAGCAGCACGAGGAGCCATACCAAGTGGAGAGTAACCTGGACAGAGCAATGGTGCTTGTAGTCGATGATGATCCATCTATTCTTGGGTTGATCGTGGACATACTCGATTCCGAGGGCTATTCAGTGGTTAGCGCTCGGAACGGTGCCGAGGCGCTTAGAGAAGTGAGGCGAGCCCACCCTGATATTGTGCTGCTGGATATGCAAATGCCTGTGCTGGATGGCTGGGAATTCATGCAGCTTGTTCACGATAGCGGTCTGCAGTTCCCTGTGATGATCATGACGGCAGGCTACAAAGCCGCTAAGGTAGCTGCCGATGTGGGCGCGACAGATTACGTGGGCAAGCCCTTCGAGCTTGACGAACTGCTCTCCAAGCTTGCCCAACACCTTCACTAGCCCAACGACCACGTGTAGAGGCTTTCAAGAAAAGTCGCAACCGTTCTAACTGCCGATTCTCACATAGTAGCGAGCCTGGCGAAGAAGCGGCCCCAGTAACGGATTGCCTCCCTGAAATCTTGCAGGCGTATCGACTCGTTGGGCGCATGGAGCATTGAGGTGGCTGTGGCTACGCCCCCGGTCATAACAGTTGGTATACCAAGCTCTGCCGTGATCAGCGATGCCGGGCCGCTGCCCCCGGTCATAGGCGCGACAATCACTTTCTGCGCTCCCATTTCGCTCCATACATCGCGCGCTGCCGTTACGAGTGGGCTGTCCACGTCGGTCTTGGCCGGGTAAAGGCCGCCGAGCGTAACAACCTCGATGTCGTCGAAGCCTCTAGCCGAGAGATGCGAGCGCAGCAAGGCAAACATCTGCTCAGGCGTCTGATCGGGCACCAGCCGGAAATCCATCTTGACCATGGCGGTGCTGGGCACGATCGTTTTGGCTCCCTCACCGCTGTAGCCGCTCGTGAATCCCGCGATATTGGCTGTCGGCTCGAACATTTCGGCATAGAGCACATCGCGCCCGCTGAGACCTCGCTGCCATGCATCAATGCCGTAGAGGGCGCGCCGCGCATCTTCATCCAGCGGCATCTCCTTCATCGCGGCTATATCTGCATCGGAGACGGGTCGGAGCAAGTCCTCCAGACCGTCCATCACAAACTCGCCCTTTTCGTTGCGAAGGGTGGAAAGGGCCATCACAAGCCGCCATGCGGGGTTAGGCAATATGCCGCCAAGCCCCGAATGGGTGTCCGACTGCGGCCCCCTCGCGTGCAACTCCACATATAGCATGCCCTTTACACCGCAAATGATCATGGGACTATTATTTACGTCTCGCCCCGCAGCCTCCCAGGCGCACCAGTCGGCTTTGAGCTTATCTGAATGTGTGGCCATGAGGCCCGGCAGGTGAGGGCTGCCGACTTCCTCCTCGCCTTCAATGAGCCAGCGGAGGCGCAACGGCAACTCGCCTATAGTTGCCTTGTAGGCGCGGATAGCAAGCACCCTCGACAGCAAATCGCCACGGTCGTCGGCAACTCCACGGGCGTAGAACCTGCCATTACGCACATCCCCGGCGAATGGCGGCGAATCCCATAGCTCTAGCGGTTCGGCAGGCTGCACATCGTAGTGGTTGTACATGAGCAACGTGCGCTCACCTGTGCCCAGTTCTGCAAGCACCACAGGTGGCGCATCACCGACGGATACTGCCTCAATTGACGCGCCAAGGGGCTCAAGTGCTGTGCGCACAAGCTCTACCCCATCTGTCCACCCCACGCGCTGCCCTGCAAGGGTTGGCCTGGAACAGAACGTTCGCAACTCCTCCACCATCGAATCGAAGTTCTGCTCGATGTAGCTGTCATATGCCTGGAAATCTGTGATCTCTTTCATCTGGACTATGTCTCCTTTCAGGATAGAGCCACCCTACATGCGTTTCTGCAAAGGCCGGCTCCTACTTTTAGTCATGCGAAAAGATGGCAAGAAGTGAGGGTGATAATTTAACGTAGTATAGGATATAATATTTGTAGGTAAAGGTGCTATCCTCCCTAAGCACAGATGAAGTAAGAATCTTGTTCAGGAGGAAAAAATGAAACGCTTATGTTTTGCGCTCTGTACCTTGATGGGCATGGTACTGCTGGTGGCACTCTCGCTCGGCTCGGGCCGAAGTGCCTCGGCACAGGCCGCCGTGCCGGACTTCACACAGTTCGGCTTTCCACAGGTAGTTGGTAGCGTTACTTTCACACCGGGCACGGCCGCCACGATCACCGGCGGCAACCAGCAAGTTGTGCTCCCGGCCGACTTTATCAGCAAGACGGTCACTTTCGATCTGCTTCAGGGCGACCCCGCCTTCTTCGCACCTGCCCTCCCCATAACTGACCAGGGTCGCACTGTAGTAGTTGCTTTTGCGTTCCGCGTTACCGATGTTGCCACCAACCAGATCGTTGGCCGGTTCGACAAGCCGGTGCAGTGGAGCGTCACAGATCCGGGCGTCGTTGCGGGTAGCGCGGTCTTCAATACTACCGCCGCCAACCCTCCAGTCGTTACGGCGAACTCCGCTCCCGGAACCATCTCGGGTACTACACTTTCTCATCCCTTTGGTGGTGCGGGCGTAGGTTGGCTGATACTGGGCGCTCCAGCCGCCGCTGCAGCCACCCCTGGTACAACCGAAACGCCGGGAGCAGCAGCGACAGTAGCAGTGCCGCCAACCACGGTACCAACGGAAGTGGCAACCACAGCGCCAACGGAAGTGCCAACTGTGGCCCCGCCAGCGGAAACGGCTACACCTACAGTGATTGGTATGCCTGCCACCGGCGGATCTTCGTTTGGTGCTGAAGTCGCGTTACTTGCCCTGCTTGGCATAGCTGGTACTGCGGCCGGTCTGCTGTTGCGCCGCCGAAGAGCCTCCTAGCACGACACAATAATTGATAACAGAATCCTGCGCTATGTGAGAAGCAGACAGCGCAGGACCAGGCGACAGGAGCTATCCCAAAGTTCGGGATAGCTCCTGTTTAGCGTAAGGATGCACAAGATGCTCATTTTCCGGGGATACGGGTGTCCCTAACTCATCGCCCAAGCAAGAGGGGTTGACAGGGGCCTCCATGTCCGGGGGTATGGGGGTGTCCCCCATTCTCCCTCCTTTCTCCCTCCTTTCTTTTAGACTCCCCTCCCGCTTGCGGGAGGGGTTGGGGGTGGGTCTTCCCTTATCGAGATGTAAGTACTCTCCATCCTATTCTGAGCACTTAAAACGCCTGGCACTCGTGCGCGAAGCAGGGGAGTGGTGGTACACTAACACTCGTAATCATGCCATCGTTTCGGCATGCTTCTTGCGGCTGCAAGGCTAAAGCGGTGGCAGCCCTGATACAGTTGCCGTAGGCTGCTCACCGCGCTAAAGCGTTACGATTTGAGGGGGTTTAGATGGCGATTTCCACTTTGCCGTTTGGACGGCTAGGCCACCAGAGCACGCGCACCCTGTTTGGAGCGGCGTCACTTGGCTCTGTGTCGCAGGATGATGCGGACCGCACACTGGATGTGCTTCTCAAGTATGGTGTGAACCATATTGACGTGGCGGCGAGCTATGGGGACGCGGAACTGCGGATAGCGCCCTGGCTGAAGCAGCATCGTGATCGTTTCTTCGTAGCCACCAAGACGGGCGAACGAAAGGCGGAGGGCGCCAGGGAAGAGTTGCATCGTTCGCTTGACCGCATGGGCATCGACCATGTCGATCTCTGGCAATTGCACAATTTGGCTGACCCGATCGAGTGGGACATCGCGTTAAGCCCCGGCGGTGTGCTCGAAGCGGCGGTCGAAGCGAAGCAGCAGGGATTGATAAGAGGCATCGGCATCACAGGCCACGGCCTGCAAATCGCCGCCACCCATAGGCGCAGCCTTGAGCGGTTCGACTTCGATTCTGTGCTTGCGCCCTATAACTATATTACGATCCAGAACGACTATTATGCCGAGAACTTCAATGCCCTGGTAGCGACATGCCATGAGCGCAATATTGCTGTGCAGACCATAAAGTCCATCGCCTACAAGCCGTGGCTGGGAGATGACCATTCGCGGTCCACCTGGTATAAGCCGCTGGAGGAGCAGGATGATATTGATGCGGCGGTCTGGTGGGTGCTTGCGCAGCCCGGCATCTTCCTGAACACGGTCGGGGATATCAATCTGCTCCCCAAAGTGCTCGACGCCGCCAGCAGGTTTGATGAGAATGTCCCCCAGGCGGCGTATGAAGAGCGCCTTGCGAGACTGAACCTCGTTCCGCTGTTCGTGTAGTCAACATAGATTGAGTAGCAGGGGCAGTATCGCCATGCTATAATTCTAACCTAAAGCCACCTTGCCGGTAGCACGGCACACACTTGACGCACGAAGGAATTAGCGCATGAGCGACGCCATTGTCTACGTCGGCACATATACGCGCCCTGAGCATTTTGTTCACGGCAAAGGGGAAGGCATCTATGTCTTTCGGCTGGATAGCAAGCGAGGCGTTCTCCACCACCTGAGCACCACGACCGGTCTGGTCAACCCGGCGTTCCTTACCATCGACAGCCAACGCCGCTACCTTTACTCGGTACAAGAAGTGGACGTGTTCGATGGGCAGCCGAGCGGCGCGGTAAGCTCCTTTCGCATTGACCACGAAACTCATGCCCTGGAACTTATCAACCACCAGCCGACACATGGCGCGCACCCTGCTTATATCAGTATTGACCATACGGGCAAGTGGCTTTTGGTCGCGAATTATAGCGGAGGCAACGTTACTGTCCTTCCTATCGCCCACGACGGTTCGCTGGGGCCTGCGACGGCAGTTGTCCAGCATCGCAAGACGCCGACTCATCACGACGGGCCGCACCCACACTCTATTATGGAAGCGCCCGGCGACGGCAATCATGTGCTGGTGGCTGATTGCGGTCTCGACCGAATCTATGTATACCGGTTTGACCCCACAACGGGCACATTGATGCCGAACGACCCGCCCTGGGTCATGTTGGAGGCGGGCGCGGGGCCTCGCCACCTGGCGTTTGAGGCCGGCGGGCGTCATGTGTACTGCATCAACGAACGCGACTCCAGCGCGTCGGTGCTCTCTTATGACCCAATGCGAGGCGTGTTGGAGGAGATCCAGACGCTCTCAACCTTGCCGGATGATTTCAAGGGAACAAATATGTGCGCCGACATCCACCTTGACCCCACGGGCCGCTACCTTTACGGCTCGAATCGGGGACACGATAGCATCGCGATCTTCGCCCTAGATGCCGCAAGCAAATGGCTGCACCCTCTGGGCCATGTTGCGACAGGAGGCCGCACGCCGCGCAACTTTGCTATCGCGCAGAACGCGGGTCTTCTGCTTGCCGCCAACCAGGATACGGACGATATCGTTCCCTTCCACATTGATACTGCGACAGGTGCGCTGACAAGCACGGAAGTAGTGAATGCTGTCCCATCACCGTCATGCGTGTGCGTGGTGTAGCCGGCGATCACGCATTCGTCTGCACCTCTTTAGCCGGGAACTAAGACAGCCCGGTATGGTGGCCGTGCTCATGCTGCTTCTCGCAGGTTGAGAGCCGAAGATAAGTGGGGCCACCATACCGGGCCACAAGAAGGAAAATGCCCTCCTAAGGAGTGTCCGGCGATTAGCTGTTGTGCTTCGCGTACACCAGCGCGGCGAACGCAAAATCCATGTTGTCGATGTCGGTGCCGCCAATTATGGGTTGACCATCTTTTGTGATGGATCCCGGTATCTGATAGCACATGATTGAGTGGGGGTCGGCGTGTGCTGTGCCCCAGAGAGACGAGTCCTCGATCGGTGTGAGCACTTGTTGCTGCACCTCTTCAGGGGTCCATCCCTGTGTCGCGCCAAAGAACGCGATCGCCTTGTTCTTGTCGATTTTCGCCACCAGCTCTTTCCGCATATGCTCATGCGGGAAACCGAGCGTGTGCCCCGTCTCATGACGCACCACTCTGTGGAACTCTGATTCGGGCGTATTCATCGTGAAGCCTTCAAGGTTCATGGTCGGCTGGCCCGCGCTGATGCTAAGAATGTCCGTCCCTAGATACGACCAGTAGCCCCCATCGTCGCCGGTCATCCGCGCGATACGCACCTGGGGGTCGGTCGTGGCCTCCACGAATTTGACGTTAGCGGTCTTGTTCCACGCGTTCATGTGCTGGATAATTCCCCGGCGCAGGTCGGCGGGAGGGTTGTCAAGGAAGCCGACGGTCAGGCGCACACCGGCGGTATGCCAGTACTTGGCCGTCAAGACCGCGATGCGATCCGGCGTGGGTCGGAACTCGGGAAGCACCTGCATCAGGCGGTCAATAGGTGGGTGATTGGTCGGGTTGATTTCAGTTGCCTTCTCGGCAGCTTCCACCCACTTGTCTCGGGGCAGAGACCTGGGTGTGCAAACTATTACATTGTAATTATCGGTTACAACGGTCTCGGTTGGCCTGGGTGCCTCTTTTACTGCGGTTGAGCGCGTGCTGTGTCTCTTTGAGCCTTCTCCCATGGTTGTGATCCTCCCATAAACAGCAAGCCGGGTGGCCTGTGTGATTCTGTCCTTCATGATCGCCGGGACGCTTCCCGCCAGCCGGAATTACGGCAATAACGGTAACTGAGCAGATCATACATCCGAACATGCATGGGCGGACGTCACAAAAGGTGTCACAAAATGTGCTTTGTAGTCGGGGTATTCCTGAATTGACTTCGCATCTACATTTCTGTTGCCGGGCGACACTGGATTTGCGCTGCGACACTGGATTTGTCCGTTAGGCGTGCTTTGGCGGAGGCAGGCCACTTATTCCATTTGTGACACTTCTTGTGACATTCATTTACTTCTGTTTGGGTATATGATCTTCTAAGCTACGTCGTCATGTCGCGCGGCATCTTCCTGCGCCATGTACGGGCAGGGTTCATTTGTTTTGCCAATTCTGCTATCGTGCCCTTATCTTGCTAGATCAAGGTGGTGTTCACATTGAACGCTCTTACCACTTCGCGAAGCTCAGCATCGCTCAGCCCTTCACCTTTGCCCCCGGCTACCACGTCCATATACTCGTAGCGGGCCGCAGTTTCTATGTAATCGATGCGGTCAGCGGCGCGGGTAATCGATATATCGGAACGGGCCATCACGCCATGCTTGCTCCAGAGCGCCACACTATGCTCGCGCAGGGCAGCGACGTTGGCATCCATCATGGCGGGCGAGCCGGGCAGGATATATGGCAGCACTCCTATCCCCTTCGGCAACTGGACTATTGTCTCAGGCTCCCAACGCATTAGCCGCTTATTGAGTGCAGCCGTGTCTCTGTATTCGGGGATGTGACTTAGATAAACGAGGTTCGGGGGCTGGGCATGAATCAGGGCGTGAAAGTTAGTGTCTGTGGTCTCGACCTGGTCATTATGTACCGCCAGGTGGGAGTTGAATTCGCTTGTGACCCGCTCAAACAGCCTGCGCGGCGAGGTATAGAGAGTGCCGGTCAGGCCGTCCGCACCTACCACTACGGCTCCCATACTCGCGGTGGGGTCTCTGTGCAGATCGCGCAGCCGCCGCCCTGAGCCTGTGACCAGCACTACCTTGCCCGCGAGCGCGGGGGCGGGCATAGGTAGATCTAACTTCTCCGCGATGGGAAAGTGGCGGCGCACCTCTACGGGCCAACCTATGTATATCGAAATGTTGCCTGCCGCCCCCTCGCTCGCCTGGAGATCACTCACCCGCAGGCCGGCCTCGCCGATAGACTCGATCAACTCGTCGAGGTCTGGATATGGTTCCGGTAAAGACATAGTTCTCCTGGATGGTATAAGGGGTCAGGGATCAGTCGTTGTCAGTTCTCAGTGACCGCCGACCGCCGACGGCAGACCGCATTGTGCCGCCTACTCTCTTCTCTCAGCAGAATGCAAACCTCAAGAATCTCAGCGAACCTCTGCGCTCTCCGCGGTGAATCCGTAATAGACTGGCCCCTGACCCCGACACCCGGCAAAGCCTAGCGCAAGAACGCTTCGTGCAGGCCGCCGTCTACTGATATGATCTGGCCGGTGGTCTGCCTGAGGCGATTAGTGAGCAGCAGGAAGACGGCTTCGGCCTGGTCCTCCGGGGTGATGGGGTTTTTCAGGAGCGTGCGGTTGGCGTAGAAATTAGCCAGTTTCTCGGTGAGAGTCTCCGCAGGCTCGTCGTCACTGTACTCTATATTATACTTCGCCAGCGACGCTATCACCCTCTCACGTGGGAACATCGCGCTGCCCTGCACGACGGTGGCGGGAGCCACTCCATTCACCCTCACCATCGGGGCCAACTCGATGGCAAGCTCGCGCACAAGGTGATTGGCCGCCGCTTTGCTGGTGTCGTAGGCCATGCTGCCCTTCTTGGCGACCACCGCGTTTACCGATGTAGTGAGCACCATGTTGGCAGGAAGACCCTGCTCTCGCATCACGGCAGCAGCCTCGTCGGCCACCAGGTAAAGCCCGGTTACATTGATGCTGAAGGTACGCGCCCACATTTCGTCGGGTATGCGTCCTGATGTATCGGGCGACACGAAGATGCCCGCTGTTACAGCAACGGCATCCAGGCCGCCGTAAGCAAGTGCCGTCTGCTCAATGGCAGCATGTATGCTTTCTCGGTCGGTGATGTCGGCGTAGAGGCCGATAGCAGGGCCGCAGTTGGAGATACCGCTTCCGGCCACGCCGATGCCAACACCGTATTTGTCCGTGATGGCCTTTGCTGTAGCCTGCGCGCCGTTCGCATCACGGTCTACTGAGACGATGTGCGCGCCTTCCCTGGCAAGGCGCAACGCTACTTCGCGCCCGATGCCGCTGCCCGCGCCCACCACAGCGATAATCTGCCTGGCCAGCTCTTTCTCTGCGGGCATACGCTGAAGCTTGGCTTCTTCGAGCAGCCAGTACTCTATGTCGAAGGCTTCTTGCATCGGCAGGGCTGTGTACTCGTCAATGGCTTCCGCCCCGCGCATCACTTCGACGGCGCAGTTGTAGAACTCGGCGGTGACGCGCGACTCGCTCTTGTCCTTGCCCCAGGCGATCATGCCCAGGCCGGGAATGAGGATAACCGTGGGGTTGGGGTCGCGCATCGCGGGAGAGTTGGCGTGCTTGTGCTTTTCGTAGTAGGCCGCGTAATCTTCGCGATACTGCGTAAGCCCCCCCCTCAATACAGCTTTGAGCGCGTCAACGTCCTGGGTCTGTGGGTTCCAGTCAACATAGAGGGGCTTGATCTTGGTACGGAGGAAGTGATCGGGGCACGAAGTACCAAGCCCGGCAAGACGCTCAGCGTCGCGGCTGTTGACGAAGCGCAATATGGCCGGGTCTTCCTGGACGGTGCCTATGAACCGCTTATACTGGCTCACCTGCCCACGCAGCCAGGGCAGTATCTGCGCGAAAACGCTGTGCCTATCTTCCTCTGAGAGCGATTGGTATTTCTCGCCGCCGAAGGTCGCAGCGCCTTTATCGCGCTCCTCGATAAAGCGCCCGGCACGTTCTACCAGGTCGAGGGTCAGCTCGTAGCAGGCTTTATCATCGTCTGCCCAGTTGATCAGGCCGTGGCTGCCGAGGATCACGCCTTTGGCCTCGGGGTGTTCATGTACTACCTGCTCCAGCTTTAGCCCCAGATCGAAGCCGGGACGCTGCCATGCGGTCCATACTACCTCATCGCCATATATCTCTCGGGTGAGCCGTTCTGAGTTCCTGGCTGCGGCTACCGCGATAACGGCGTTGGGGTGCATATGGTCTACGTGCTTATACGGTACGAAGGCATGCAAAGGGGTATCAATGGAAGAAGGGCGAGGGTTGAGGTTGAATGTGCAGTGGCTGTAAAGTCCGACGATGGCGTCCTCTATCTCGGTCTTGGGGCCGCGATGCGGCGCGTGGTGGTAGTGGTCTTGCAGGCTGCGCAGCTTGCCCATATAGAGTGATGAGAAGTTCTCGCGCTTTGCGGTGCGCAGGTCGCCGCCGGAGCCTTTCACCCAGAGCACATCCACAGGCTCGCCCGTAAGCGGGTCGTTCTCCAGCACCTTGGCCGATGTATTGCCGCCGCCCGTGTTCGTGATGCGCCCGTCGCCACCCAGCAGGTTCGAGCGGTATACGAGCCGCCCAACAGGATCGAGTGTAGCTGCGTACTCATCGTCCCACCCGTAATTCACATGCCGGAATGCGGACGACTTGTCCGATATTGATGCTGGCATTTCTCTTCTCCTTCCTCTCCCTAAAGGGAACCCTGTAGTGAGTACCGAGTACCGAGTACCGAGTACCGAGTACCGAGTACCGAGTACCGAGGTGTTAGGTGTCAATATTCGCTATCTTGAAGATGTTCTTGGATCATATTCGTTTTGATAGCTCACTCTTCTCATAAGCGCGGATTTCGTCCATGAAGCCGATGCCGACAGGTGTATCTTGCTGCATGCAGAAATAATCCCACACAGGTTGCCACGGCATGCCTTTGGTTGCTTCGAGGAGAGCTAGCCGCCCGGTGTAATCGCCGCCCTTTTCCAGTTGGCGCAACTGCACGGTTGGCTCCAGCAGCGCAATGAGCGCGGCGCGTAGCACGTTGCGCGCTCCGATCACCCACGCGGCGATACGGTTGATGCTGGCATCAAAGTAGTCGAGGCCGATATGCACGCGGTCAAGGTATCCACCTGTCACTACCTCGCGTAGCGTAGCTAACGTTTCATCATTCAGCGTCACTACATGGTCGCTGTCCCAGCGCACGCCACGGCTGATATGCAGTACCACGCCTGGCACGTACATCAGCGCCGACGATAGCTTGTCGGTTATTGTCTCTGTGGGGTGGAAATGGCCGCTGTCCAGGCAGAGCAATATTTGCTTGCTGATAGCGTACCCCAGGTAGAATTCGTGGGAGCCAACTACGTAGCTCTCCGAGCCGAGGCCGAATAGCTTGCTCTCGACAGCGTCGAGGTTATGCTTGCTGTCGACGGGCGCGGCGAGTATCTGGTCAAGCGACTCCATTAGCAGGCGGCGCGGGGTGGCGCGGTCTGCAGGCGTATCTTTGAGGCCGTCGGGTATCCAGATATTGGTCACGCAGGTCGTGCCCAACTCCTTCCCGAAATATTCACCAATGCGGCGGCAGGCGATACAATGCTCCACCCAGAAGCGGCGTATGTCGGGGTCGTAGCTCGCCAGCGTAAAGCCGCTATCCGCGAGAGGGTGGGAAAACAGGGTCGGATTGAAATCAAGCCCGTGGCCGTTAGCGCGTGCCCATTCGACCCAGGCGGCAAAATGCTCGGGGCGCAGCCGGTCGCGCTCTACCTTTTGCCCTTCGGTCTCGGCATAAATGGCGTGCAGATTCAGCCTGTGTTTGCCGGGGATGAGGCTGTATGCGCGGTCGAGGTCCTGCCGTAGCTCCTGCGGCGTGCCGGCTTTGCCCGGATAGTTGCCCGTGGCAGCAAGTCCGCCCCCCGGCACAGCATCGGGCGACTCGAAGCCCGCCACATCGTCACCCTGCCAGCAATGCAGGCTGAGCGATATGCGGCCCAGCGCATCCAGGGCATGCTCAGTGTCAACGCCAAGAGCGGCGTAACGCTCTTTTGCTATATCGAACGCGCCCTGTATTTGCCCATCGGTGGGAGACGTACCGAACATTGTGTCAGCCATACCGCACCAACCTCTCCCTCCCTAAAGGGAACCCTCAGGTCCGTACCCTACTAATCCAGGTGAAATATCTCAGGTAGCTCCTCAAACATCTCGTCGGGGCGTGAGTTGTTTGGCGACTCGAAATATGGGGCCATGAACTCCTGCCAGCGCCTGTTCACCTCAAGTACAGCCATTTTCGCCTGTGCAGCCTCAGCGTACAGGTTGGCTACGACTATGGCTATAACTATGGCTATAACTATGGCTGTGACTACGGGGTGGCGCGCCGCGGGAAGGAGGACGGGAAAACGGCTCCTTCATCGGGTTGGCCGCTTGTATTGTCTGTTGGGCGCTTGCTTCTGTTTCGCGTGCTTTCGCAACGCTTTGCTTTCGATTTGGCTATCATAGCACCGTTTCCGATAAGAGTCAATGCTTTCGAAGCAGATTGCTTTCGATTCGCTTTTGCTAACTATTGCCTTGTGCTGCTCCTTCTGCTATGATGTGGGCAGCCGTAGAGGCCGGTATGTCCTTCTTAGCCTGAGAGGTGAAACCGTGGCGCAGACCGAACAAGCGTCGCCCGCTGAACGGAGACGCGAGCAAATCCTGGCACACTTAAGCGCGCAGGAGCGTACATCGGTAACCGAGTTGAGCCTGGCACTCGACGTGTCGGAGGTGACCGTCCGGAAGGACCTCGACCAGTTGGAGCAGCAGGGCTTGCTCACAAGAGTGCGCGGTGGTGCAGTTGTATCGGGCAGAGGCAGGCTGGAGCGCTACTTCGCGGCGCGCGAGCAGGAGCATATCGAAGAGAAGCGGCGCATCGCGCAGGCAGCAGCCGCATTTGTGCGCCCCGGCCAACAGATTTTCCTAGACGGCAGCACTACCGCCCTGCAAATAGCGCGCCTGATCAAAGAGCGTGAGGACCTTGTGGTGGTTACGAACGGCCTCTACACAGCCCTCGAACTCAACTTCAGCACAGGCATCACGACAATGGTGGTCGGCGGCACGATGCGGCGGCGTTCAAGCTCGCTGGTAGGCAGCTTCAACCAGAACTCTCTGCGCCGCCTCCGCTTCGATGTCGGTTTCTTCGGCGCGCGGGGGGTTACGGCGCGCGATGGTCTGATGGAGTCGGATATCGAGGAAGCGCAGCTAAAGCAGCAGATGGTGAGCGCATCGGACACCGTTATTGGCGTGGTTGATTCGAGTAAGTTCGGGGTGACCGCCTTCAGCGCCTTTGCTCTCCCTCAGGAGACCGACCGCGTTATCACTGATCAAGGAGCGCCCGCTGACGTGGTCGCGGAATTGCGCTCGCTCAATATACATGTAGTGCTGGTGTAGGAGGCGAAGAACACCCAGGCAGCCCAGCTTGCTGTAGAGCGGCCATTGTGCATAACAAGTTGTTCAGGTTAACTCAGTATGCTACAATTTACATGTTACATAGTGGCGCTAAGATGTACTGTTTTTGCACTGTACACACCAGGCGGGCTGCTGATGTAATTGTGTACAGGCCCGAAAACCGTTCTGAGATTGCGCCCCTCCACCCGCACGTAACGATCTGTGCTGCAGCATGATCTTCAAGGGGTATTTAGCGTGAAGGCACTCAAAGCCATGAGGCCGCGCAGCCCCTCTTAAGTAATCACTCAGGACTCCCTGTTGCAAGGAAGGAGTGGATCAATATGCAGGTTCCGATGTCCGCACCTGACATCGGCGAAGAGGAGATCGCGGCTGTCAATGCCGTCTTGCGTACACCTTACCTGAGCATCGGGCCACAGATAGTCAACTTTGAAGAGGCTATGGCCAGGCGGTTCGGCGTGAGGAATGCAATCGGTGTCAATTCCGGCACCAGCGGCCTTCACCTGTGCGTTATCGCCGCGGGCGTGCAGGCGGGGGATCTCGTCCTGACATCTCCTTTCTCCTTTGTTGCCTCAGCAAACGCCATCCTTTACGAGCGAGCCATTCCGCTCTTCGTAGACGTAGACCCGACGACCGGCAACATCTCGCCGGAGGCGGTGGCTTCTGCCGCTAACGACATATCCCAGGGTGGCGAGGCCGCCGAACGCCTGTTACCGCCCGCTCTACGTGGCGCGAGGTCTGCCGGCATCGGACGGCTCCGGGCCATCCTGCCCGTGCACGCTTTCGGCCAGCCAGCGGACATGCTTCCCATCCTTGAAACAGCGCGCAAGCATGACCTGCTTGTCATAGAGGATGCCTGCGAGGCCATAGGCGCTGAGTATATGGGGCAACCTGCCGGTACTATCGGCGATGGCGCGGTCTTTGCTTTTTATCCAAACAAACAGATGACCACCGGCGAAGGGGGTATAATCATCACCAACCGCCATGATTGGGCAGAGCTTTGCCGCAGCCTTCGCAACCAGGGGCGCGACGTGTTCGACGCCTGGCTAAACCATACGCGCCTGGGCTATAACTACAGGCTTGACGAGATGAGCGCAGCCCTCGGGCTGGCGCAACTGGGCCGCCTGGATGCTTTGCTGGCCCAACGAGAGAAGGTAGCGGGGCAGTACAACGAGCGGCTCGCCGGGCTGGATGGGGTCGAGACGCCTGTTATAGCGCCCACCACTACGCGGATGAGCTGGTTCGTCTACACAGTGCGCATCATGCATCCGATGGGCCGCGAGCTTGTGATGCAGAAGCTGCAGGAAGCAGGCATCCCCAGCAGGCCGTACTTCACGCCGATCCATCTGCAACCCTTCTACCGCCAGAGCTTTGGCTACGAGCGCGGCGACTTCCCTGTTACCGAATACCTGGGCGATGTGACGCTGGCCCTGCCCTTCTCCGGAGTGATGACCGAACAGCAAGTGGACTACGTGTGCGATACGCTACGAAACGTGATACGCGAAGGGCGAAGTAGTCAAATGAAGCGAACCAACGATGGGCAGACTAGAGCGGGATTGAACAATAACTCCTCGTACATAACCCCACGTTCCGAAACAGGAGGAGCTTAATGGAGCTGCTTGGCGCTTTCATGTCAAAGCTGCGCAACCGCCACTTTCTGGCGATGGACGCGGTTGCGTTCTTGCTGACGCCTCTGGCGGCGCTTATATTGCGCATGGACGGTACTCTGCCGCTCGACCGCTACGGACGGTCGTTGGTGGTGGTCACCATCGTCTTCTTGCTGGTCAAGATGGCAGTCTTCTTCAGGGGTGGCCTTTACAGCCGCTTCTGGCGCTATGCCGGCCTTGATGAGCTTGCCCGAATCGCCCTCGTTGGGGTGATAGCACTTGTAATCCAGACAGCGCTCTTTTTGCTGGTCTTGCAGCCGATTGGCTGGGTCGGGCGCGATTTCCCCCGCTCCGTACCTGTCGTTGAAGGGATACTGGCGCTGCTGGTGGCCGGTGCCATTCGCTACAGCGTGCCCTGGGCGGCTCGTCGCGTCCAGAAGCGCGGCCCCCGGTCTGACGCGAAGCGGCTGCTGGTCGCGGGAGCCGGCTCGGCGGGAATGATGATGGTATTGGAAATGCAGCGCAACCCCGACCTCGGAATGTGGCCCGTGGCTTTTGTGGATGATGCGCTAGACAAGCAGAACATGAACATTAAGGGTGTGCCGGTGCTGGGGCAATGCAAGGATATCGCTCGTGTGGCCGAGGTGACGGGCGCACAGTTGGTCGTGATCGCCATGCCGACCGCCCCCGGCAAAGTTATACGCGATATAGTGCGGCGTTGCGAAGATGTAGACATCGAGACCAAGATCATGCCCGGCATGTACGAGTTGCTGGGCGGGCGGGTTGGCATCAAGCAGCTTCGCGATGTAGACATCGAAGATCTGCTGCGCCGCGAACCCATCCAGACTGACATAGCCGCGCTGGGCGACCTGTTGCGCGGTAAGCGCGTGCTCGTCACAGGAGGCGGCGGGTCTATAGGCTCGGAGCTTTGCCGTCAGGTGCTCCGCTTCGACCCGCAATCGCTGGTGATCCTGGGGCACGGCGAGAACTCGGTGTTTCATGTGCACCGAGAGCTGCTCAAGTTACAGGAGCAGGTGCGCGCCAGGAGCCAGGGAGGACAGAACACGGTAATCGACTCCGTGATCGCAGACATACGCTTCCCCGACCGCATACAAAATATCTTCGAGCAGTACAGACCCCAAGTGGTGTTCCACTCGGCGGCCCACAAGCACGTGCCGCTTATGGAAGAGAACCCCTCGGAGGCTATCACCAACAACGTGCTTGGCACGCGCATCCTGCTCGATGCGTCAGAACTCGTTGGGGTCGATCACTTTGTTATGATCTCAACCGACAAGGCGGTCAACCCATCGAGCATAATGGGAGCCACCAAGCGGGTGGCCGAACTGCTGGTGCACCAGGCGGCGCTGCGCAACGGACGACCCTATGTAGCGGTACGGTTCGGCAATGTACTCGGCAGCCGAGGCAGCGTCGTGGAGACGTTCAAGGAGCAGATCCTGGCGGGTGGGCCGGTGACCGTCACCCACCCGCAGATGATGCGCTACTTCATGACAATCCCTGAAGCTGTGCAACTGGTGTTACAGGCGGCGGCTCTCGGAAAGGGCGGGGAAATCTTCATGCTCGATATGGGCGAGCCTCTGAGAATACTCGACCTTGCCCACGACATTATTGAGCTATCGGGGCTGACGGTTGGGCACGATATCGACGTGGTCTTTACAGGCATCCGGCCCGGCGAGAAGCTGTCCGAGGAATTACACCTCGAGGGTGAGGAATACGAACCCACGCCACATGACAAGATTCGCAGCGTGCGTCAGGTCGCCGATTTGCTTCCCCAGCGCCTGGATAGGGCCGTGATTTCTTTGATTTCGGCAGCACAGAGCGACAACCGGCGTAGAATTATGGCAGGGTTGCGGCTGCTGGTGCCCGAGTTCTTGCAAAAAGGACCTGGCGCAGAGGAAATTGCCCCTGCCCCCAACGGGTTGCACCTGGAGGTAGCAGAGCCTCTCATAGCCGATGCGACTATGACCACCAGCCGTACCCTCCATCCTCCTCGCCAGGCGGATGAAACGGTGTGAGGTTTGGGATGGCCGGAGGCTGCGACTATCGCTGGTAGCGCGCCGGGACACCTTTGGCCGTGACGCCATCCGGCAGGTCGTGAACCACAGCAGCGCCCGCGCCCACAATGGCTCGCACTCCTATTGACCTGCCTGGAGCTACACTCGCACCTACTCCAATCAATGCGGCCGTGCCAACGTGAACTCCGCCCGATATGTGCACTCCCGGCGCGATATGGGCGTAATCGCCAATCTCGCAGTCGTGGTCTATCGTTGCGCCCGTATTGACGATAACGTGGTCGCCAAGCACGGTGTCAGGATTCACCACAGCACCGGCTACAACAACCACACCACGCCCCACAACCACCGAAGCGGCCAAAATAGCCCGCGGGTGGATCGCCTGTCTCCAGAGCTTACCGGCCGGTTGGCCCAACCTCTCCACAACCTGCATACGATTTTCGTTATCACCAATGCCCATTACCAACCCGCCCGCCTCATACGAGGCGTAAGTGTCGATTGCGCCCAACACCGGTAGACCCAGGCGCTGCTCGCCCCAGATGGCGGGATTGTCGTCCACGAATCCCATGACGACCAAACCGCTGCAAAGCAAAATATCGGCAACCACCTTCGCGTGGCCGCCCGCTCCTATGATCAGTATGCTGCGTCCCGGAAGGGAACCCTTATCTTCGTTCAAGGCGTCCCTTTGGGCTGGTGGAGCGTGCCGAGGAACTCGCTCATGGTGGCGTGCCCTTCGTGGCTGATTGCCTCGCGGCGAATGACCTGCCTTACCGTTCGCAACAGGATGCGCAGGTCGAGTAGCAGAGAAACATTGTCTATATACCAGCAGTCGAGCGCGAATTTCTCCTCCCACGAGATGGCATTGCGGCCGTTGACCTGCGCCCAGCCTGTAATGCCCGGCCGAGCGTTGTGGCGGCGCATCTGCTCTGGCGAATATCGCTCAAGGTACTGCATCAATAAGGGGCGCGGACCTACAAGGCTCATGTCGCCTTTGAGCACGTTGAAAAACTCCGGTAGCTCGTCCAGGCTGCTTGCGCGCAGAAAGTGCCCGAACGGCGTGATGCGCTCGGCATCGGGCAGCAGCCGGCCTGAACGGTCGCGGGCGCTTGTCATGGTGCGGAACTTCAGCAAGGTGAAAGGCTTGCCATCAAGGCCGGGCCTCCTCTGGCGAAAAAGCACCGGGCTGCCCAGCTTGAGGCGCACCATAATTGCCACAGCCGCCGCAACCGGGGAAAGGACAACGGTCAAGGGAATCACGATTGCCAGATCGAGGATGCGTTTACCGGACCGGGAATAGAAGCTCATAGGTCACTTGATTAGCTTGCCCGACTGCGGTCAATGATAAGCGGTCAGTCCGTTCCAGCGGCTTTACCGGCGCTTTCTTGCATGGCGACGCAACAACACGCTATATTCGTGCCCGATCACCCGGAACATGCTTTGCTGGTCGTAGCGCCGGGCGGCGAACTTGCGGCCCGCCTCGCCCATACTGCGGCGCAACTCTCCGTCACCCGCCAGCTTTTGCAAAGCTTCTGCAAGCGCCCTTGCATCGCGGGTAGGCACGATCAGCCCTGTTTCGCCGTCCAGTATCGACTCGTGGCAGCCGCGAGCGTCGGTCGTAATTACGGGAAGCCCCATAGCTTGCGCTTCCATAACGGACCTTGGCATCCCTTCCCGGTACGATGGTAACACAAAGATGTCGATGAGTCCATACAGGTCAACCGTATCGGTGCGCATGCCTGTGAACACCGTTTTATCCGCGATGCCGTAGTCGTTTGCCACTTCAGGAGTTACACTGTCGGGCTTCTCGGCGTCATACGGACCGACCACCAGTAGACGCGCTTCCGGCACAATGGCGGCAAACTGCTTGAAAGCCTCCATTAGCTCAACTAGACCCTTCTCGCGCACCAAACGGCCAACATAGCCGACGACCAGCGCATCGTCCGCCAAACCCAGCTGACTGCGTTTCCGGCATAGCTCATCACGATCAAGTTGTGCGGGGTCGTACTGTTCCAGATCAATGCCAAGGCCGCCAGGCAGCAGTCTTATCTTTCGAGGTGCAGAGATGCGAAAAGCGCGGGCAGTGTGCGCGTCTTCCCTGTTGATGAAGAAGACTCGCTGGGAAAAGAGGGCCGTAGCGGTCTCCATAGCCTGGTAGATGAACCTGCGGACCGGGGGAGTATCACGCGTGAAGTAGAGGCCGTGCACAGTGCTCACGCGCACAGGTACGCCCGCCATCCATGCTGCCAACTGGCCCAGTAAAGAGCCTTTGGGGGTGTGCGTGTGCACGATGTCGGGGCGCTCTCGCTTCAGCAACTTGACCAGAGCGAGTAGCGATCTCAAGTCGTGAAGCGGTGTGATGCGGCGGGTCATGGGGGTGGTGATCACGGGTATGCCAGCCTCTCTAACCTCCCGCAGGTGGGGGCCGGGTGCGGAGACGCCAATCACGTTAGCGCCCATTGACTTCAGATGCTGCATCGACTCCAGCACAAGGAAACGGAGGCTGAGGTCCACCGTGGTGATGTAGATGATCTTCACGCCATCGAGCGAAGGGGTGCGGCGGGTAGAGGAAGGAGGAACAAGAAATGAGAAATGAGAAATGAGAAATGAAGAGTACAGCGTAATACCTGAGACCCTGATGGTCCTGGCGTCCTGGCGTCCTGGCGTTTCCGTAGTCGCGTTTCTCACTTCTTGTTCCTCTTACGTTTCACGCTCATTTCTCATTTCTCACTTCTCATTTCTCGTACAGTCCGGCGCGGCTATGTTTTGTTCGAGCCAGGCCTGGAACATCAGAATCGTCCAGAGCCGGGACTGCTCGTTTCGCTCTCCGGAGAGGTGAGTGCGCCACATAGAGAGTACAGAAGGCACATCGAGGAATCCTTGCTCCCGCAACCGGCGTTCATCGAGCAGCGACGCAGCCCAATCCCGTAAAGGCCCGCGCAGCCAGGCGGCTACCGGCAGCGCGAAGCCCATCTTGGGCCGTTCGATCAACTGCCTGGGCACGTATTTGTACAGAACCTGCCGCAATAGCCATTTGCTCTGGCCGTCACGCACATTCATCTGCATGGGCAGCCTCCAGGCGAACTCCACAACCCGGTGATCCAGAATCGGCACGCGAGCCTCAAGGCTGACCGCCATGCTGGCCCTGTCCACTTTTGTGAGAATATCGTCGGGAAGGTAACTCACCAGATCGAAGAACATCATGCGCTGCGTGAAGTCGCGCAGCTTTGCCCACTGCCGGCGGTCGGTCAGCGCTGTTGGCGGCTCATGCCCACCGAGTACAAGACTTTCGGGCGACGCTGTGACTGACACGAGACGCCTGTATAGCTCCTCGCGGTTCTTCACGGCAAGCGCTTCGGAGAACTGCCGCACTTTGCCTCCCGCTAATCCGTTAGCCGGCCCGAGTCGGCGCGCAAGTCCGGCCCGGGCCGCAGGCGGCACCCAGCCTATCTTTTTCCATATCGACTCAGCGACGCTGTAGCGAGGATACCCGGCGAACAACTCGTCGCCTCCATCCCCGGACAGGCTCACCGTCACGTGCTCGCGGGTTAGCTTCGATACGAGAAAAGTCGGCACCTGAGACGAGTCGGCAAACGGCTCATCATACATTACCGGCAAGAGAGGCACCACAGTCAGCGCCTGCTCAGGGCTTACGTAAAGCTCGGTGTGCTCGGTGCCCAGGTGAGCGGCGACGGCCTTGGCGTAGATAGCTTCGTTATGGCTCTCTTCGTTGAAGCCTATTGTGAAGGTCTTGACTGGCCGCTCGCTCTGGGCTTGCATCAGCGCAACGACCGTGGATGAGTCGACCCCACCGGAGAGAAACGCTCCGAGCGGCACATCTGCGATCATCCGCAACCTCACCGCATTTCGCAACAGGGCATCTAGCTCCTCTACGGCTTCTTCGTCCGAGCCGGGGAATGGATTGCGAGCACCATCTTCCGCAATCTGGCGCGCCGACCAGTATTGCCGGGGCGAGGGCCGTTCCGGACCGGGGCCGAATGTAATCATGCAGCCGGGCGGCAACTGGTGTATGCCTTTGTATATAGAATAGGGGTGAGGCACATAGTTATGCCTCATGTACAGTGTGAGAGCGCCGCGATCAGTCTCGGGCCGGAACGCGGGGTGTGCCCTCAGCGCCTTTAGTTCCGATCCGCACAGTAGGGTGTCGCCTGCCCAGCCGTAATAGAGCGGCTTTATGCCGAGGCGGTCGCGCACCAGTGTGAGCTTGCGCTCCCGGCAGTCCCAGAGGGCGAAAGAGAACATGCCTATGAAGCGCCGGACCGCTTGCTCCAATCCCCACTGCTCGAACGCGGCCAACATGACTTCCGTGTCGGAGTGCCCTCGAAAGCGGTGGCCGGCTGCTTCCAGTTCCCGCCTCAGGTCGGCGAAGTTGTAGGCCTCACCGTTGTAGACGATCACATACCGGCCGCTCTCTGAGCGCATCGGCTGGTGGCCTTCGGGCGACAGGTCGATTATGGAGAGGCGGCGAAAGCCAAGCGCCAGCCCCGCCTCGCTGTCTACCCATGCCCCGGAGTCGTCGGGGCCGCGATGGGCAAGCGTGGAGGCCATCCGCAGGACCAACCCGTACAGGTCGCTGTCACCCCTGTAGCCGGTTTCCCGGAATGCTACCCAACCACACATATCCGTTACCCTTTGGCCCGCGTCGAATTCGCCAGAGTGGTGTATAGCTCCTCGTAGCGGCGCACAATCACAGGTAGACTATAGCGTGCCTGCACCCGCTCTCTGGCAGCCAGGCCGAGATTGCGGCGTGAGGCGGGACCGGACTCAAGCAGGCTATTAAGCGCGTGTGCGATGGCCGCAGGGTCTCGCGGTGGGACCACTATGCCTGTATCGCTAACCATTTCCGCTGAGTCGCCAACGCCGGTCACCACGCATGGCACGGCGCAGCACATAGCCTCCCCGATCACGTTTGGGAAGCCCTCGCTGGACGAGGATGACACCAGGATGTCCAGCGCCGCCATCAGCCTCGGCACATCCTGGCGCTCACCCAGCAGATGCAGGCGCTCCCGTACAGGATGCGAGCGTATGGGTTCCATCAGTTCGGCATTCGATGATATCACATCCTTGCCCACGAGCAGAAAATGTGCCTCCGGGTGGCGCTCGGACAGCATCATGGCGGCCCGCAGGAAGGTGGCGTGGTCCTTCGGCGGATCGTAACGGGCCACTATGCCGATCAAAGGTGCGTCCGGCGGCAGCTCTAGCTCGTTCCGCACTTCCCGCCGCGCTATGTCATCAGGCTTGAAGAGATCAAGGTCGAATCCGTTGGGCAATACCGCCCAGCGGCGAGGGTGGTAGCCTCTGGAGGTGTGAAAGCGGCGGCCTGCTTCCGAGTTGGCGATCACCACCTGCGGCCACCGGGAGAGCCGGGCACACGCCTGGAAAGTCCACATGGTGGTGCGCGAAGCCCCAACCACGCAGTCGGAGCAGCGGAGATTCCAGGCGATGGCGGGCACGCGGGCTAGTCGCCCGGCGATTATGCCTGTAAGGTCGGCGTGGTACATCCAGGTTTGCAAAATATCGGGCCTCTCGTGTCTCAGCAGGCGGTAGAGTTGCCAGATGTGCCCCGGCGTTGGTCTGCCCCGCATCATGCCAAGCGAAAGCACCGGAATGCCCAGGGCCTCTATCCGCTTCGCCATCAAGCCCGGTGCGATAAGCGAAATCACGCTGTTCTCGAACCGCTCGCGGTCCATGCCCGACAGCAGCTTGTACAGCATCGTCTCGGCCCCGCCGACGTTCAGCCCCGTAATCAAATGGACAACCTTGACGGTTCTCATCTGAGCAGCCCCAGCAAAGCGTTCTCGGTGCTGCGCGCCATGCGGTCCACTCTGTACTTATGCACAACGCGGTCGCGAGCCTGCTCGCCGATGGCAGACCGCTCACCGGGCGGCAGGGTAAGCAGCCTGCCCAGTGCTGCGGCCAGTGCATCGGGTTCTCCCGGCGGGACCACCAGTTCGGGCCGCGCGACAAGCCGCGCAGAATCACCGACATCTGTCACAACGCACGGCACGCCGCATGACATCGCCTCGGCTATGGCGTTGGGCATCCCTTCGCGATCCGACGATGAGCAGGCGATATCCAGCGCATTGTAAACAGCGGGCATATCGGAGCGCGCCCCGGCCCAGATCAAGTTGCTCTCAAGCCCAAGCTTGGAGGCGAGGGCGCTTAGCTCGGCACTATATTTCTGGGGCCCATCACCAACGCAGACGAATCGTACTCGGCAGCCTTGCTTCATAAGCAGCGCGGCGGCGCGAAGGAAGATTGGGTGTCCTTTAGCAGGGTCGAGCCTGCCCACCAGGCCTACTAACAGCTCTTCTGCGGCTACACCCCACTCACGTCGCACGCGCATACCCGCTTCGGGATCAGGGCGGAACGTGTGGGTGTCTACGCCGTTGGGTATTACGATCATACGCTTGCCAGAATAGCCGTGGGCAAGGTAATATTCTTTGCCTGCGTATGAGTTTGCTACGATGAGGTCGGGGAAGCGCGAGAGTCGGGCGGCCGCGCGAAAAGACCACAGCGAGAGGCGGCTGTAGCGAGAAAAATCGACATTTGAAGTACGCAGACTCCAGGCCACTTTCGCTCCGACAGCACGGCCCACCAGAAGGCTCAACTCGTTCGATATTCCCATGCTGCTGTAAATGATGTGCGGCTTGACGCGTCGTGCCGCGCGCCATAGTCGCCATATGAAAGGGAATACTTCCCAGCGTCCGCGCTTGTGGAGCGACAGCACCGTAACACCGGGCAGGCCGTCAAGCTCGCGCCGTAAAGCCCCTCCGCTGTAGAACGTGGCCAGGGTAACGGCGAATCGCGACTTGTCCAGGGCTCGCACCAGCTCGACAAGCTGGCGTTCCGCGCCACCCGCCCCCAGCGAGCGTACCAGAAAGAAGATCCTTATCATTGTTCAGAGACGTCAGAGACGTCAGAAATGAGAAATGAGAAATGAGAAACCAGAAATGAGATATGAGAAATCAGAAGCCGCGAATGATATTGCGTGCGCTGTTTGTATTCACAACGGAGTTCCGATTCTCTCATTTCTCATTTCTCATTTCTGACGTCTCGTTTCTCAGTTCTCTTGCAAAGACAAATTCGTTGCAGCCGATGCCACCTTTGCACGTCTTCAGGCTTGTAAGGACGTAGCTTCGATCTCTGTAGAAGGTGAAGACCGCCTCAGGCGAGGCTACCTCAAAGGGATAGCCGCCCAGCCAGTCACGCAAATCGTGCAGACGCGACATACCCCTCGATTTCTTGTAGTTGGTATAGGAGCGCACCGGGTTTTTGCCCCGCAAGAGGTCCATCACAAAGCTGCGCCCGAAGAAGTAAGGCACGAACGCCCCGGTAACCAGCCATCTGCCTGCCGTGCCCTTGTTGTAAAGCACCTTTACCGCACGCCAGAACTTCGAGAGCGCGCCCTGGTCGTTGTAGATGCTGATGAAGAGCCGTCCGCCCGGCTTGACCAGTTGCGCTACGTTATCGAGGGCCTGCCACATGTTGCCCGTATGGTGCAGCACACCCCATGAGTAGACGACATCCCACTGCCCAAGGCTGCGCAGGTAACCGGCATCGAGCGCGCTGCCCCGCTCAACCGTCCACCGGTCGTCGCCATGGAAATAGCGCCTCTGTAATTCGGCGGTGCAGGCCACACTTTGCGGATCATAGTCGAAGGAGTGCACCTTGTCGGCTCCCAGCCGCATAGCAGCCAGCGAGAAAAGCCCGCTGCCCGACCCCACGTCAAGAAAAGTGCGCCCGGCGAGGGTATCCGTGCCAAGCATCTTGGTCAGGGAGCGCTCGGCCTCGGCAATACGTTGGTCGTCCAGCACCGAGAGGAAGTTCTTCCAGTTCTTGCCGAACTCGAACCTGTCCCCTCTGGCCACCTCAGCCCGGAAATGCTGCGTGCTCATATGGCTTTCCCATCAGGTTTTGCCGCTACGCAAACCACGTAAGGCGACGTGAGCTTGTTGGGTTTTATCCTGACGCCCTTCAACTCCAACGCCCAGATCAGCAGCGAAACAGCCGACGCGAACTTGACTGCTGCTTTCTGTGCAAGCCCTCCAGGCCAATCCGCGAAGTTGAGCACGCTGAAGTTGGCGCTCATGAAGTAGCCGCACGAGAGCACCTGCAACTCGGCCCGACTGTGCGCAAGGGCCAGGGCATCTCTATCGAGCGGCACGTGTATATCGTAGATGGCACGGCCAAGCCGCTTCTGTATCCACCCTAACAGCCCGGTAAGATTGGGAACGGAGGTGATTAGCAGGCCGCCCGGTTTCAGGAAGCTGGCAAAGCTGGCCAGCGCGTCGCTTGTGTTGGCGAAGTGCTCCACCACGCCAAACGAAACGACTACATCGAAAGCGCCAAGCATCTCAGCGGGAGGCGAGAAGAAGTCGGCACAAATAAGCTCACCCTCAACGCCGGCCGCCTCAAGGATGACCTCTGCCTGTCTGCAACCGACCTCTGAGTAGTCGATGCCGGTAACTTGCAGGCCAAACTCTTTGTTGAAGTAAGGCAACCACGTTGATCGCGCCGCACCAATCTCCAACAACCGTCTCCCCTGAAGGGAATTCTTGCTCCATCCGCGGTGCCCCAACAAGACGCGGGTAAACAGCCTGTGGAAGCGGTGGTTCTGGTGCTGCCGAAGCCCGACCGAGCGAGGGTCCACGGGCGGCGGGATGGTGTGGCCTTCCCATACGTTGTCCCAGTAGTGTTTGCCTGCCTTGTCCAGATTACTGTGCAAACTCGCGCCTCCGTATTATCCGGTAACAGAACAGCGTCACGAATGCCCACGATACAATATAAATCACGCTCGTGGAGAGGGCAATGCCGGCCACCCCGAACAGGCGCATGAAGAGAAGGTCCAGCCCTATGTCGAGCGACAGGCTAATCGCCGCGCTCCAGAGCAGCACCCGGTTCTCGCGCAGCGAGGAAATCAGCGGGGTCACCAGACTGGCAAGTATATAAAAGGGTATCTGCAAAGCGTACATGGACTGCACCCGCGACACGAGAGCGGTATTCTCAGCCGTGAAGGCTCCGCGCTGAAAGAGTAGTTGCACCATCGGTTCTGCGAACAGAGCCAACACGATCGCCAGCGGGAGAGCCGCCAGCAAGATAAGCCCGATATACGTTCTGAGCGTATGCCGAACTGCGGGCCACTCCCCTCGGGCCACCATGCCGGAGAAGTAGGGCAGCACTGCTGTGCGTACAGCCGTGGCACCGAGGGCGAGTACCAGCACGACTATTTTGTTGCCATAGCCCAGCGCGGCTACGCTACCCGAGCCTAAAGTGGCCGCCAGCGACTGGTCAACCAGCAGAGTGCTGCTCATCAGGACGGCCCCGCCCGCCATTGGCAAATACTGGCTCACCACCTGCTTTACGGCCGGGTGTGTACCATCCCATCGAGGCATGATGCTCATACCATTGCGTCGAAGGGCCATACCGAGCACAACCATCTGCACCACGTAGCCCGCCAGCGTGCCGACAGCCATGGCTGTAATTCCCCACGGCCTGCCTACGAGAAGCAGCACGATCACGGTGAGAGGCACCAGCGCCGGTGTGAACGCCACCAGCGCGAAACGCTCGCTTGCATTGAGCACCGCGCCCCAGATAGAGACCATCCCATAGAGCACAATGCCCGGCAGCAGTACGTAGAAAAGCTGCTGTGTCAGGAGCAACTTGGCCGGTCCAAAACCGGAGCCGAGTAGCGGTAGGAGAAAGGGTCCGGCTACCGCGAGCAGCAGGGCCAACGTTACCAGCAGGCAGGCGCTCAACAGTGTGATGCTCGAAAAAAGACGCTGTGCCTGGACGTGGCCCTCGGCCTCTCTCACACGAACGTATGCTGGGATAAAGACGGAACTCATTGAGCCTGCTATCACGTTCATCAGAAAGGTAGGGAGCAGGAAAGCGATCAAGAAGGCATCGACGGCGTCGCCTGTGCCGAATGTGGACGCAACGATCAACTCTCTCGCCAGAGTAGCCAGTGCCAGGCAGCCGGTCAGGAGCGCCACGATTACCGCCGCGCTGAAAATGCGCCTGTTGATCGAGCCTGTGGCGAGTTCCCTCCACCTGCCTGTTACTGCTCTCTGTACATTTCCAAGTGGGGTTCCCTTCAGGGACAAGCTAATTCTCCTGTAGCCCATGTATGCCAGGTTGCCCGGCTGCCGAGGGCCGCTCCTTAGCTTGCAGAAGAGGGGACGCCGAGGTTTGCAGGCTGCTTGCTGCCCGCTGCACAGAGGGGGCCAGCGAAGGAATCTGGAATAGCAGCCCCACATAGAGCAACCCCAGCAGATCGGTGAACTGGTTGTGCCATACCAGTCCTATGATGAGATAGCTGATCCAGATAAGAGCAAGCAACAGGCGCTCTCTCACCGGTAGCGCGCTCTCAAACATACGCCGGATGCCGATAGCCAGCACCAGCAGATAGATCAGCAAGCCCGCGAGTCCGGTTTCGCCCCATGTCACCAGGTAGATATCATGCGCACCAAGATTGGGCAGTGGAGATTGCAGGGAAGAGATAGTAGTGCCCTGGAAGGTGAACACTCCGTAGCCGTACCAGGGCGCTTCAAGGGTCGCTTGAACAGCCTGGAGAGTTATATCGCCGCGCGTTTCGCCTCCAAGCGCGGTGGTGGCGCTTTCCGTCACGTCGAACACGCGGCTGAGCGTGGTGCCCTGACCCACATCCAGGGCTACCCCTTCCGGCGGCTTGTCCACAAACATCAGCAGAACCGCGCCAAGCACTGCCGCACCCGCCACGATGGCCGGGACAGCATTGGACCTGACCGTCCACGGCTTGACCCTGAAAACGGCATAGATGAACGCGCAAAGCAGGAGCAAATACAGCCCGCTTCGCGACGCGGTCAGGATGATTCCCGCTACCGCCGCGAACCGCCCCGCCCACGCCAGCGGACCCCGCGCCCACCCTGAGAGCAACACGCCCAGTATCAGGGCAAAGGACGCCAGGTTGGGGTTGATCCAGAGGCCCGCAGGCCGTGACGCGCTGAACGCCTGGTTGTCCTGCTCCAGAGCGTTGGCCATGGCCACCAGTACCCCTGGGTCGATAAGCTGCCAGATCGAAATGGCAAGATTGATGATTACGGCGAACTGAACCATACCGGCAAATCTTGTCATGTGCCGCCTGTCTACAATCGCAACTGCCACCGCGCCAAGGATGAGGAAATCCTTCCCGATAAACCGCAGCACATTCGGCAGCACCTCTGCGCGGTCGGCTGAGAAGAGAGTGCCCCAGGCGAAGAAGAAGAGAAGAAAGGCCGCATAGGGCCACATAGAAGCAGACCTCTCGACCAAAGAGGGGTCGGCCAGCACACAAATCGCGCTGCAGGCCAGTAGAGCAGCGATATATGCGGGCAGCAATAACGGCGAGATCGTGTTCAGGAGGGACACCGCGCCGCTGAAAGTAAGGGCAAGCAGGAAGAGCAGCAGGTTCCGTGATCTAGCGATTGCCATACTGTCCTGATCTTTTACCCACCGCGGTTGACACGAGCACTCTTCGGCCCGCCACTTCGCACTATCCTTCCGCGAAGGGTGTCGTTGCTGTTGAAGTTGGGCCAGACAGCATTGAACAGGTAGGCCAGCAGAATACCCAGCGCCACGGCCAGCAATACCCACTCGCCCGTTACCAGCACAACGGAGCGTGCTACGCTGCGCGATGCAATGGTCTGCCCTTCATCGGCGGCAGCCCCAATCTCCACAATGCTGCTGATCACGACGTTGACGTTCTGCTCAGCAAGGCGGCTTCGCAGCAGGTCATATGCGTTCTGGCTCAGATCTCGCGTCTTTTCCAGGCGGCTCTTCTGAAATTGCAACTGTTCAAGCTGGCTCTGGAGCTTACCTTGCTGCTCGATGGCAAGTTGTAAAGTAGCCGAAACAGCATTGGACGTAGCCGGCGTGGCGGACGTTTCAGGCGAGCGCAGTCGGTCCTCCAAGCCGGTCGTCTGGCGGCCGATGTCCGACAGCAAGCTTTGCACAGCCGTGACAGTGGAGTCGAGGTCGCTCAGTTGGCTGCTCTTACTCAGCGAACCGTTTCCCGCGTCTGCCAGGTTCATCTGTAGCTGCACGTCGCTAAGTGAGTTGCCCACCAGAATCTTGTTGAGCAAGAGTAGCAGTGCAATCTGGTTGGAGTAGAGCGAGCCTCTATCCTCCGGCGACTGCTCGATGCGGGTGCGCAAAGCCGCCAGTTCGTTCAGTTGCTGGTTGAGGGTGGCTGTGGTGGTGTAATTAGCCGATACCTGGGCGCGTATGCTGTCGCGCTCAGCATCGCGGAGCACTATATCTGTGTTGACGCTTGAGTTTACAGCTGCGGATATGAGGCTCTCGGTCCTCGTTAGTTCCTGGGCTACGCTATTGATCGGGTTGTCCGCCAGAAAATCTTCGAGGGCTTTCTGGTTGGTATCCAGTTGCGATTTTGCCTCTTCCAGCGCCTGGTTGACGTTGGAAGAGGGCTGTGCATAAGCCTGGTTTACCGTGCTGACACCCACCTCTGCCCAGTTGTTCGCCAGCCATGTGGCGGCGGCGGCTGTGCCGGCGGTCGCTTTCACAGAGATAAAATCGCCCTTGACCTGGACGCGAACATCGTTGTAAACGGCCAGCGGGGTCTCCAGAGCGATGGCGGACAGAGCGCTGTTGCTGCTGGTGGCGGCGCGCTTCTGTACTTCCTTCGCAATATCTACGGAGCCCATCAAAAGAACCACATTTCTCTGCTGGCGGGTCGCATCGAATGCGGCATTGCGAAACTGAGGGTCCGCTGAGAGGTCAACCTGGGCGCCGGACCCCGGCTTGAAGAAGACCAGCGCTTCCGCTTCGTATGGGATCGCGCTCGCCCCGAGCAAAGAGATCAGCACACCCGCAACCAGCGCGAGGCCAACAAGGATCGCGATCAGCAGCGCGTGTTTGCTTACCGGCTTGAAGTAATCTCCGAGCGACCGGCCTTGAGTTGTAAGCGGTTCACGCGTCATAATTTGCGATTCGTCTAAAGCCAAAGAATATCTCCCGTGCGATCATCTATGCGGTACGCAGCCAAGGCCACGTTAAATGCTCTCGATGTGACATGGTATTATACCATCATAAATAATCCCAACGTTTCCACCACCGATTATCCATGCCTCCTCACATGCTCGCTCTTATACCGCTCTATGTCGCGCTTCAGTGGCCTTGTACGCAAATACCGTGTGAAGAATGGCGTTCGGTTGCTACACCTGGGTTTGTATGCTACAATCCTGCGGTCAACAGCAGCATCCATAACAGGTCAAGCTCATACGGTGCACGAACTCTGCCGGCGAATGTGTATGATGGGCCCAACGAGCGGGCATTGTCTACTAATCTCGCAATCTGAGGCATCGTATCCACCACCAATCCCGACATTTATGGAAGTTGACGCCGCCACACGCACTATTTCGACGTATGGAGTAGCTGCCTTCAATGCGACTTCCTGAGCGCCTTTTCTGGTGGCTGGTTCCCCTCGTAGGGCTGGTGGTAGTCCTCTTTACCAGCTACCAGGCGATCACATCCCGCCGCTATGAGTACGCGAACGGCATAACAGGCGAACTCCTCCCCGGGCACAGTGTCGGGCAGACCCTAGTGTCGCGCTACGCTAACCTTTCCGGCATCGAGGTGCTCATCGGCACCTACCGGCTGGGGGATGGCCCGGCCAGGGCATCGCTGGTGCTGCACTTGAAGGAAGCCGACTCAGGCAGCGATATCGCCACCGTGACACTGCCGGCAGGCACCAATCTCGCCCAAAACCCCTGGTATCTCTTTTCCTTCCCAACCGTCGCTAACAGCCAGGACCACGCCTTCTACGTTGAGATTGAGTCGCCGGATGGCGCTCCAGACCGCGCCCTCACACTATTCTCCTGGACGCCCAACCCTCAAGGTGACCCTTATCCCGACGGCACAGCTTACCTCGACGGCAAGCCTGAGCCGGGCGACCTGAGCTTCGGCCTGCGCTATGCCCCGTCGCCGCTCGACGCAGCCGCCCAGATGGGCAGGTCAATGACTGCAAACCTGCCAGCCTGGATGATACTGCTCTTGTTCGCATGCGCTGCCGTGTGTATAGCCGCGCTCTTCTTCCTGCTTGCGATCTTGCGCGACCCTGAGCGTCGGCAGCGCTGGCTCAGACGCTGGTCGCTGCCGTTCGTTCTTGGGATAGCCTTGCTGAACGGATTGCTTTATCTCTTCCTGGTCCCTCCCTGGCAGGGGCCGGACGAGCATACCCATTTTGCCTACGTGGTTTTGCTCGACCGCTACGATTTGGACCGCGACAGGCTGGAATCGCTCTATTTTGACAGCAAAATCGAGGACGAAGCTCTTGTCCAGTCGGTTACCGATTCAATGGCTCGCTATAACTTCACCCGTTACCTCAGCGGCCATCCTGCGCCCGGCACACCGCCCGATGTGCGCCCCACCATATACCAGTCGTTGGGCAAGCCGCCCGCCTATTACTGGTTGGGCGTGGTCGCCTTGCGTGCGGCACGCGCTCTTGGGATTGCCGCCGACCCTTATACCAACCCTGAAGGTGTTCTGCTCTTGTTGCGGGGTGTGTCGCTAATGCTTGGTCTCATTGCTGTAGCTCTTGCCTGGCTGTTCGCCCGTATAGTGTCGGCGAAGGGCAGTAGTTGGCTAGTGTTGCTGCTGCCCCTCACTATCGCTTTGCTGCCAATGCACACCTTCGACATGACCATTGCCAACAACGACGTGATGGCCGAAGTTGCTGTCTCAGCGATGGTGGTTGTGCTGGCTGCCTTACTGCGCTGGCCCACGGGTTGGAGGGCGATCGCGCTCGCTGCGCTGGCCGTACTACTGGCCTTTGGTAGCCTCCTGACGAAACAAACGGCGGCGGCCTCGCTGCCTCTGCTGGCTCTCGGCTTACTTATCTGGGTTGGCTTGCTGGCTAACAGGGCGCTCCAGCGGCGAGCCGAAGGTCAGGTTAGTGACCGCCGCTGGTGGATGCGGGTATCTGTGCCTGCTGCCTTGCTTGGATTGGTTGCTCTGTTGGCACTTATCTCTGTAGTGCTAGCTTACGAGCCACAGAACCGGGCGGCGGGTTGGGTGACAGACAGGTGGCCTTTGCAGCGGATGCCGCAATCGGAGACACCCACGGCCCATGATGGTCGCTTCGTGCTGGCGTTGGGGCCAAAGGGAAAGAGCCTACCGCCAACAACAGCGTTCCAGGTGTTGTTGCTGCCGACCTTCCACCCCGCGATGACGATAACTGTTGGTGCATGGGTGCGTACCGCGCCGGAGGCAGGCGCACCCCTGGTGCAAGATCCGAAAGCTGCGCTCTGGATAGAAGGGGGCAGCGCACCTGTAGTGCATTCTGAGCAATTGCTCGACCAGACCAACGATTGGCATCCAATCAGCGCCACGGTGCAGGCCGAGCAAGGGATGCAGCAGATCGTACTCAGGATCAACTCGGACAACCAGCGGGCCGAGTTCGATGACTTTAGCTTGAACGTCGACGTGGGCGAGGCAGAATGGCATGATCCCGTTTTTCAGCCCGTGTTGATCAACCCCTCTGCCGAATCCGGCTCGTGGGGGCTGCGGCCCGAACTTGAGCGGAGGCTGCCTTCGAGCCTGGTGGCAGTGGCCGAAATCCTGCCGAACCCCCAACCGTTTGATAAGGTGGCGCTCTGGAGCGGATACGCGAACGGGCAGCATAAATCCTTCTGGGGGGACTTCGGGTGGCTGTCGATTCCCCTGCCGGATGCTCTATACACCTTGCTCGCGGTAATTATTGTTATTGCTGCGATTGGCCTGCTGGTGCGCGCCTTCAGACGGCGCGGGCGCTGGAATTGGACGGATTGGCTGGGCCTGATCAGCCTGCTGGCACTGGTCGCCACCATCGCGGCCACATACTCATGGCAGATGATGGGACTGGCAACGCGCAGCCTGACGGCAGACCTGGCGGGGCGCTATCTTTTTGTGCTGATCGTGCCGATTATGTGGCTCATACTGGCGGGTCTTAGCGCGATCTGGGCGTTATTCCGCGGTGATGGGGCTGAAGACCAGGGCGGCGAGACTGCTACCCGGTTGCCCTGGGGAGCATGGCTCTATGCCATCGCCCTGACGACATTTGCGGCCTATTGCTTCCTGACGCTGATCCTACCGTATTATTATGCGTGAGTATCGAGTACCGAGTACGGCGTTGTCAGTTGTCAGTTGTCAGTTGTCAGTTGTCAGTTATTACGGTGGCCGGCGCTCGGCAGCCACACACCTCACGTTTCACGTTTCACGCCTACTCACCCTCTGGTATACTAAGAGTTAGCCGAGCCTGTGCCGGCCCGTGCCACCTCTTGTGGATTGGCCTGGACGACGTTATTGGGTGCGTGGCTATTTAGCTGCGGAGAGCTAACTCTTCGCGAGCCAGATGGAGCAATCTGTATGGAAAATATCGAGAGAAGCATAGCGCCGGATGGTGATGCACAGCAGGCCCAATCGTTTTCCAGCATTATGGACCGGCTTGACACGCAGGTCCGCACGGGCGATCTTCAGGAGTTCATGCCTATCCCGACCGGCTTTGCGGAACTGGATCTGGCGATTGGGGGAGGGTTCAGGCAGGGACAGCTCGTCCTGTTGAGCGGCCCTGCCGGGGTGGGGAAGACCTCGCTCACGATGCAGTTTGCACGCAACATTGCGGCTAGCTCGCAGGCTGCCTGCCTCTTCGCCTGCTACGAGCACGAAACCGACGCGCTGGCGCAGCGGCTTATCTCGATGGAGAGTGTTGTCGCGGATAGCGGCACACTGACCGACGGCCTGCGGCTGCGCGACATATCCGATCTCGTTAGCGCCCGGACTCACGATAGCAAAGAGCACCCCGGATTCGCGGCGGCGATAAGTCGCGACGCTCGCGGAGCAAGGGCGCTGGAGCGCATCTCTCAATACGGCCACCGCTTGCTCTTTATGAAAGGCTCTCCGTACAGCACCACTGTGCAGGCTCTTGCCGGTGCTGTTGCCCGGATGCGCGCTCCCGGCGGAGTGGCCGACGGCAAGCCCGTGGTGCTTTTCGTGGACTATCTGCAGAAGATTGCCGCGGCCACTCCGCACACGGAAGAAGAGGCTCGCAACGTAGAATCGCTTGAAGGCTTGAAAGAGCTGGCACTTGGGCAGGGCATTGTGGTGGTCGCGATTGTGGCCGCCCAGTTGGAGGGGTTGAAGGCACAGCGTATGCGGCTGGATAATCTGCTGGCGAGCGCCGAGATGGCTTATGAGGCCGATATCATCATGGTGATGAACGACAAGTATGACGTGGTTGACCGCCAGCATATCGACTACAACACCTATAACGCGCAAACATTCCACCAGTATGCTGTATTGAGCCTGGAGAAGAACCGTATGGGCTCGGATCTGGTTGACCTTGAGCTGCGCAAGCAACTGCAATTCTGCCGGTTCCGTCCCAACGCCGAGAGGGTCAAAGAGAAGCTGATCTCCGGCAGGAAACGTGAGTGACGCCGCTTCGCGTTAGGCTGCCGGTGGGCCTGTCAGCCTCAAGGAGTACGCACCAGTACCATAATAGGTAGGCGTATACCCTCTTGGCGGTAGCACTATAGCACCATAGGACTATTGATTATTGCGGTTAAATGCTGTATATAATGTAGTAGGACTATCATACAAGCGGACACAAGGTAGCATTCTGACTGCAAATGCCCTTGCGAATTGTCGCTTGTTACGCGTAACCTCCCTCCCTCTTCCTCCACCCACCAGATAGTTCGATGCTAGGCTTCCATGATGATGGGGCGCAGGCCTGGCATTCAATGGTTGTGTATCTCGCAATAGGCGATAACACAGACGGTAATCACATGCCCCAGATCCCCCCGGCTCCAACGGGTTCAAGACAACCGAAGAAAAGGCGCGGACAAGCTACTGTAGAGCTTGCGCTGGCAGCTATGTTCCTCGTCCTTCTGCTGGTGGGCGTGGCCGATGTCGCGCGTATATATTCGGAGCACCTTTCAGTGGTTCACGCGGCAGGCGTTGCTGCACGTTGGAACACACTTGACCCGAACAGCAAAGATTGCAGCCATTATCCGGATAGTAGGGCAGTGGTTGAGGCCGACTTGACTGGCATATTACCGCCTGCGAACATTCTGAGTGTCGCTACAACCAGCCTTGGAACCGATCCAAGCACCATAAAAGTGACCGTTATCTATCGGCATGATTTCCTCTTTGGTATCATCCAAGGCGTGCCGAACAACTTTACCGGTGCAGCAACGATGCCCGGTACAGTAGCGTCCGGACCAGGTACGTGCTCAGCCACGCCTGTTCCGCCTCCAACAGCAACGGCGACATCCATAGTTATCCCGACCTCCACACTTCCGCCTACCTCCACCAATACGCCAGCACCGGCGACACCGACAAACACACAATCTGTACCCACTCTGACATCGACATCAACGACAATACCTCCAACACCGACAAGTACAGTAGTAGCACCTACTGCTACTAATACGCTGCTAGTGCCAAGTCCCACGCCCACCAATACTCTAACTCCAACCAGCACTCCAACCAGCACTTCCACAAGCACCGTTACCCCCACTAGCACTCCGACTGTGTGCCCGTACACCCTTACTGTCGATGGCTATAAGAAGGCAGGTCAGAACTCCGCCATTATCAGGATAACGGTACGTGATGCCCTTAATAATCCCGTTAATAACGCCTCAGTAACTGTGGTGATAAATGCCGCACAAACGCTGGTAGGAACAACTAACGGTTCAGGTTTCGTCTGCTTCAGTTCCGGAAGTACTACCTATTCTGGCAACAATGTTGACTACACAGTTGCAGTTGCTGGACCACCGTGTCCAGTTCCACCTCGGTCGTTTACCACCCAGAAAGATACGCCGCTTACGTGCCCCTAGCCGACGTTAAAGCTAAAGCCATGAATAGTAACCCTACACGTATTCAACACAATGGTTCCAACAAACCAGACAAGGGTCAGGCTACGGTCGAGTTTGCGCTTGTCATAGTTGTTTTGATGGCGCTGCTTTTTGGCATCATAGAAGTTAGCAGGCTCATCTTCATTAACGCAGAGATTGACAATGCAGCGAGAGAAGGAGCTAGGTACGCGGCGATAGTACCCGGAGCGGATAACGCTGGTCTCATCGCCGTTATAAACTCGAAGCTATCCCTGGCAGATCATAGCGCTGTTTCCGCTCCGGGCCCAACTTATCCTGACGGTGGCCGCTGTACATTCTGCCGGGTGACGGTGGATATTACATATCAATGGACCAGCCTTGTGCCCATTCTAAAGCTCGGACCGTTAACGTTGCACTCAACTGCAACCCGGCTAATAGAGACCGGTAATTAGAGGTATATTTATGAGAAGAAAAGCCATGTCTCTGAGGTGTAAGATTCATCTGAGAGCTCGTGCCAAAGGCCAGTCGCTGGCCATAATAGGCATCATATTAGCTACTGGTGTATTGATTGGGCTTGTTGCCATTGCGTTTGACGGGGGGAGTGCTCTGCTCCAACGCCGTACCATGCAGAACGGCGCAGACGCAGGCGTGCTTGCAGGCGGGGACTTCCTCAGTAGAAACCTTGCAGCCTCCTGTAACCCTGCTCCTTGCCACCCAACGTACTTGGTCACAAATCAGGAGCTTCGTACTCAGGTGGATGCCCTAGTAAGTGCCAATCGGGGCGGCACTGTCGGGGCGGCAACTAGTGACTACACCACAATTCTGGAATATCATTATATGACCGGGCACGTTCCAAGCACAAACTGTCCAAATCCGGGGCACGATCTAGGTTATTGCCCCGCCCCTCCAAATCCTACATACTTTGTCCCAGAGTTTGTCGATGGTCTGCGTGTGACGGCGGGAATCAACAACCCTACGGTCTTTGCTCGTGCTATACCGAACCCGCTTGCTGATCTAAAAGTTAGTGCAGTTGCTGCGGTTCGTCTCTATCCGACCTGTGCTCCTGAGCCAAACCCTCAGGACTCGCCAATGCCTTTCACACGATTTCGCGCTGCATTGGAACACGAGATGACGTCTGCAAGCGGTGGCAACAGTCTTTGCCACCCCTTTGAATTTTGGAAACCCGGTAATGATGCTGGCCTTAGTGGTTGGAAAGACGTTATTTCTTTCAATGCAGGCACATTTCATCCGTATACGGGTGCTCCGGCCGGAGAGCAACTTCTTATAGCCAAAGACCCACGTAATGGTCCTGAAGACCCAATGAATCCATGGCCTAATAGTGGCTTGAACGATTATGACAAGAACAACATTCCTCAAACGCTCCAACACTGTGCGTCTAGCAATTGCGCTGATCTAAGAGGTAGCGGCGCTAACGGGGGAAACCTAGCCACACAGGATTTCCAGAACTGGATCTTCTGGCAGTGGCGAGGTCGCATATCAATTACAAACACGTGGGGCATAGAGACTAATACAAGATATCCATCAACAACGGCCAACCAGGGCGGCCAAACCGGGAGCCTTACAGTACGGCCAGGAGACTGGGCCGAGATAGATTACACCGGTAACCTTGGCGACAACATTCAACGAGCGGTATACCATCTCGCCAACACGTGGGGTGTAATGACCTCGGTTGGGCGTCCTGTGGCGCAGGGTGGGCTGAACTGGGGCAATGTCATCACACGTACAGTTTATGTGTGGGGTGAGCCGGAAAGTCAACTACCATCGAGCATGAGTAGCCAGATTTTCGGGTCATACACTACTCCGTGCTCACCGCCATCTCCAGGCTGTACGGTAAACCACCCGGCATGGCTGGATGTTAGAGTGAGCGGGACATACCCATCTTACACAACGACTGCCGATGTGGGGCGCGTTCGATTTACCAAGTTCTATACGTTTCTGTTCTTTTCAAATCTACAAGGTAACTTAGGTGCAGTCACAGCCCCTGGCTGCAACACCTCGCTACCCAATAGTGGTAGTTCGGCGTGGGGCATCTTACCGAGCATAGTTGTGCCCCCGCCCTCTCCCGGTGGTAGTTGTTCCACCGAGTGGATCCCAGGTGGTGGTGTATACAAACTGCAGATAGATCCAAACGGCCCATAGGCCTGGGGCGATGCTGGTTTTCTCATTCAATAATAAGTGTCCAATATACATCTAAGCTGACTACAGAACACAAGGAGAACATTAGTTGAATAGACGCGCTCTAATCCTGGTGATAACCGGTCTCGCTGCCGCTGTTGTGGCGAGCCTCGTCGTCTATTACCTCATTACCAATGTAGAACGACCGGTCCCGCAATCTGAAACAACGGCCCCGACGCCGTTGCCGCAGCGGCAGGTTGTCATCGCGGCCACCGATATTCCGGCCAACTCGGTCATAACTGACACCCAGGTAACCACGGCCAGTTATCCGGTGGACCTCGTGCCCGCCGATGCTATCACGTCTACCGACCGGGTGGTAAACTCCACCGCGAAGAGCGCCGTGTTCAGCGGCCAGATCCTGCTGCAGCGCCAGTTTGTCGATTCAGCCGGACACACAGGTGCTTCCATAAATATCCCACCGGGCAAGGTGCTGATCGCCTTCCCGTCGACCGATATGCTCAACGCCACGGGCGCGGTGCAGCCGGGCGATCATGTCGATATCATGATCAGCCTGCCGATAAGCGGCACAACTCGCCTCGATCAGGGATCCGCTACCCAGGAAGACCAACTCCAGCCCGGAGAGCGTGCGCTCGTCGCCCAGGTCACGCTGCAGAACATCGAAGTATACACCTCCGGCGTGTGGACCCCGCCCGGCCAACAGAACAACACGAACACAGATGCCAACGCCAACGCCCAGCAGGCGCTCAAGATCATAACCTTTATAGTTGACCACCAGGAAGCCCTTATCCTGAAATATGTCAAAGACAGCGGCGGAACTATCGACCTGGCTGTGCGGTCGGCAGCCGACAACCAGAACGTCCAAACCGACCCTGTCACGCTCGATTACCTTGTAGACCTCTACGGCTTTATTGGATTGGCTGCACCTGCTCCAAAGCCCTGAGGCAATACAGCATCCAGACAACCGACAACACACAACATCCTTAGATTTTCGGAGCAAGTATGCCCAACCCTAACCAACCATTTATACCGATGGTCGCCATTGTCGATACCGACGAGCCCGACCTGATGAGGACCATGCAGCTGCTGGTCACCTCCGGCAAGGCCCAGGTCGTAGGTATCGCCAAGCGCCTGGACGAAATACCGCATGTAATGGGCGCGGAACCTGATATAGTCCTCGTCGATGTGGGCAACGATACCACGCAGATGCTGGCTACAATCACGCAGATCCTCGACATCTCGCCCCGCTGCCAGGTGATCCTCACCGCAACTGCCGATACGACCCTCGACTTCGTAAAAGCAATGCAGATCGGTGCGCGCGGCCTGCTGCGCAAGCCCCTCGCGCCTGATGATCTGCTCAACGTGATTCACGAAGTATTCCAGTCTGAGGTACGCCGCCTGCAGCGCATAGACGAGCAGACCAAGGCGCGGGTTACACAGGGCCGCGCAGGCGAGGTAATAACGGTCTTCAGTCCCAAGGGTGGGGTTGGCTGCACAGTGATAAGCACTCACCTCGCGCTGGCTTTTGCCGGTATGCCCAACACCAAAGTGAGCCTGGTCGATTTTGACCTGCAGTTCGGTGATGTGGCCGTGCATCTCAACCTGCACTCCACCCACGGCGTGCACGAGCTTATGCGCAGCATTGACGACCTCGATGGCGCTATCCTGGACGACGTGATGGTCAAGCATGCATCCGGCGTGAAAGTGCTCCTGCCGCCCGCCACGCTCGACCAGGTGGAGGATGTCGAGACCGAAGGCATGACGGCTGTGGTCAAGGCGCTGCGCAAGCTCAACGATTTTGTGGTCGTTGATATGTGGCACGCCATAGAAGAGACCACGCTTGCCATGATGGACATGTCTACAGTGCTGCTGGTGGTGACCACGCCGGAAGTGCCCGCGCTCAGAAGCACCAGGCGCTTCCTTGACTTCATACGCGAACGCCCCGATCAGCGCTCCAAGATAAAGCTGGTGGTAAATCGCTACCCCAGCAAAAACGCTGTTGATATCAAAGAGATAGAGCGCAGCCTCGGTATAAAGGCCGATGGCACGATCCCCAGCGACGGCCGCCTGGTTACATCTTCCATCAACGAGGGCGTGGGCTTCCTGTCGGGCAACAGCGCGGCCTCCACCAGCCTGAAGCAGCTTGCTGAGGCCATCGCCCAGCCGCGCCGCATCAGGCAGGAACGCTCAGGTAAAGACGAGAAGCAGCCCAGCAACGTGGTTGTGAACCGCGCTCTAAAGCGCAGCTGATAAGTTATATAAGGCGACCATGCCCGGCACGAAAGGAACAGGCTACCGATGCCAGTAGTACGACGCAAAACAACAGGACCGCTCAACCCGCCGAGAGTTGCCGATCCCGCAAATCCGACGGAAACACTCACCAGGACAACTTTCCTGACCACAGGCCCGCTGCGCGGCACACTGGCGCAGCAGAATTACAGCAAGCAGATTATGCAGGCGCTGAAGCAGCGCTTGCACGCCAAGATTATTGCCGAGATACGCGACTCTATTGATGTTTCCGATGTAATATCGGTGCGCAACGAGATCGAGCGGTTGTTCAGCCGCTTTATGGCAGATGAGGACGTGATCCTCAACAGGTCGGAGCGCAGTAAGCTACTGGACCAGGTTACGGCCGAAATCCTCGGCTATGGCCCGATCCAGGAATTGCTCAACAACGACACCGTTTCGGAAATCATGGTAAACGGCCCTAATCAAATATGGATAGAGCAGGAAGGACGTCTCTCCCTCACAGATATACATTTCAAAGACGACGACCATGTGCTGCGAATCATCAATCGTATCGTAGCCCCGCTGGGCAGGCACGTTGATGAGGCATCGCCCATGGTGGACGCCCGCCTACCCGATGGCTCTCGCGTGAACGTGATTATCCCACCGCTGTCGCTGATCGGACCGACCATCAGCATCCGTAAGTTCAGCCGAGTACCTCTCGCTTCGGGCGACCTGGTCAGGCTGGGCAGCGTGACGCAGAAGGCCATGCTCTTCCTGGAAGCCGCAGTAAAGTCGCGCCTGAACATGATCGTTGCGGGCGGCACCAGCACAGGCAAGACTACCTTCCTCAATGTGCTCTCTTCGTTTGTGCCCGACGACGAGCGCATCATTACTATCGAGGATGCCGCCGAACTGCAGTTGCAGCAGGTACATGTAATTCCGCTGGAGTCTCGCCCAGCTAACGTGGAGGGAGCAGGCGAAATCGCCATACGCGAGCTTGTGATCAACGCTTTGCGTATGCGCCCCGATCGCATTATCGTCGGCGAGTGCCGTGGTAAGGAAGCGCTCGATATGCTCCAGGCCATGAACACAGGCCACGACGGCTCCATGACCACCATACACTCCAACGGACCGCGCGATACCCTGTCGCGTATCGAAACGATGGTGCTGATGGCCGGGACCGACCTGCCGTCGCGGGCCATACGCGAGCAGATAGCAGCGGCCTTTGACCTTGTTGTGTATGTTGACAGGCTCGATGACGGCTCGCGTAAGGTGACAAGTATCAGCGAGATAGTTGGCTACCAGGAAGAGACCATCCTGATGCAGGAAATATTCCGGCTCGACCAGGACGACCACGACGGCACCGAAGGCTATATGCTCAAGACAACCGGCATTCGCCCGTTGGTGATGCGCAAGCTTGAGCGTTCCAGGAACTATATGCCCGCCGACTTCTTTGAGGCGTCGGACAGGGATACCGGCGTATCTTCACAGCAAAGCAAGGGAGCAATGAGCCGTGCAAGGTAATAACTGGATGCTGTTCGTGCTGGTCGGCGTGCTGGTGGCTATCGCCTGCTGGAGCCTGCTCTACGGCTTGATCTGGCTCTTCAGGAGCAGTGACGCTCGTGTACGTGCCCGCGTCAAGAGGTTCGTGGTCCAGGAGGGCGAGGACGCCGTAACGGAGGCCCAGGAGAGCAGACAGCTCAGAGATAGCCTTTTCAGCCAGATGGACAGCCGCATATCTGAGAGGTCGTTCCTCAAAGCCTCCTTCCAGAGGCTCAGCAATGAAATCAGCAAAGCCGATCTACACCTCACTGTAACGGAGTTCTTGCTAATCCAGGTGAGCGTGAGCATTGGACTTGCACTGATACTCTGGCTGGTAGCACCCAGCCAGGTGTTTGCATTTCTGCTGGCTCCTATCGGTTTTCTCGCAGCTCTCCTCCTGGCGCGCTCGTATCTACGCAGTCTTGGTAAGCGTAGAATATCCAAGTTTGAAGATCAGTTGCCCGACACACTCTCTATACTTGCAAGCTCTGTGCGTGGTGGGTTCAGTCTTTTCCAGGCGCTTCAATTGATAGCCAAGGAAGCAAGCGAGCCGTCCAAATCCGAGTTCCTGCGAGTAATGCAGCAGGTGTCATTGGGCGCCGAGATGGACGACGCGCTGGCCGGGCTTGCGAAGCGCATACCGACCGAAGATGTAGACATTCTGGTAACTGCTATCGGTTTGCAGCACCAGACCGGCGGCAACCTGGCGCATGTGCTCGATATTGTGGCTACCACGGTGAGAGAGCGGCACAGGGTCGAGCGTGAGATCAGGGGTCTGACGGCGCAGCAGCGTTTTTCGGCCATCCTGCTTGGGGCCATGCCTTTCCTGCTAGCCGGACTACTCTATCTGATCAGCCCGGCCTACATCAGCCGTATGTTCGTCTGGAGTTGGGTGCTCTGTATGCCGGTGGGGGCTATTGTTCTTTCAGTTATCGGGATGATAATAATGCGAAGGATATCATCAATAGATGTCTAGGCTACTCCAGAACAAGCGAGTCCGCGCAAGCTGGACTCTCGCCTTCTTGCTCATTGTGTCGCAGCTATTGTTCGCCGTTGCCGCGAGCGCGCAGACAGGATATAAGCTCGTCATTAACCAGATAGACGGGCGTGGGTGGCCCAGTATTGGCCTCAATATCACTCTGACAGGACCGGACGGCAAGGCCGTGCCGGATGTCGATGCGTCCCGCTTTGAGATAAGCGAGGAAGGCCAGCCGCAGGCGATCACCGGAATGGCTCTGGGCCAGGCAAGGACAATACCGCTGTCAATTGTGCTTGCTATTGACGTAAGCGGCAGCATGGCGGGCGACAAACTGGCCCAGGCTAAGGCAGCGGCGATCGCGTTCCTTGCCTCATTGGGTCCCGCTGATCGAGCTACGTTGCTAGCTTTCAACGCGAGGGTGCTGGAGGTGGTGCCTTCAACGAGCGACCACGCGGCGCTGGAGCAAGGAATAAACGCCCTGCAGCCAAGTGGGAATACCGCCGCTTTTGATGCGCTTTACAGGTCGGCGGAAATTGTGACTGCGGCTCCCGCAGGCGCGCGGCGTGCTGTCATATTGCTCACGGATGGAGAGGACACGTCCAGCAAGTATAGCTCAAGGGTCGCCGCTGACGTGGCAAGGCAGGCCGGCGCTCTTGTATATACTATCGGTCTTGGACCTGACGCTAATGATGCGGTGCTGACGAGTCTGGTACAGCCAGGAGGTAAATACTACAAAGCGCCCTCCGGAAATGATCTGACGGGCATATATAATGCCATCTCGCTGGAGCTTAGTTCGCAGATCCTCCTCGGTTATAACTCGGTGACGCACGTATCGCGCACATATGATCTTGTATCGGTGCAGGTGAAGTACACGGCGCCAGACGGCACGCCGATAGTGCAGACTATCCGGTACCGCCCGCCGCGCGCAGCCCTCGTCGAGCCTACACCTGTGGCAGCAATCGTGGCAACTCCGTTCACGGTACCTCTCCCGCCAGGTGTCGGTAAGCCTGCGCCTATCCTTGACATTCCTACTGTGAACGTGGGGTCTACCACTGTTTCCACAATGAGTGTGCTAGGTGCATTGCTGGTGGGCATGGCTGTGATCTCGCTGGTGGCTGCTTATGTTGTGAAGACGTCGCCATCGGAGGCGGCACTACGTCTGGCCAGCTATACCGGGCCGCTACATGGGCAAGCCGGAATCGACAGTACAAAGCCTCCCGGTTTCGTGAACAGGGTGCTCGCGCCAGCCCTTGAGGGCCTGGGCAAGCGTATCACAAGGTTCAGTCCTAAGAGCTATACGGAGCGGGTCGAGCAGCTGTTGCGGCTGACGGGCCCACCGTATCGCCTTCGCTTAAGCGGATTCCTCGGCATACAATTCGCGCTGAGCATTGTTCTACTGATACCGATGCTCTGGTGGGCCTTGCGGACATATCCCACTACGCCTGCCCAGTGGTTGCTCACTTCTGCGCTCGCACTGGCTATTGGTTCGTATATCCCGTATTTCTGGCTTGTGCGCTCCGTAACCAACCGTAAGAAGGCTCTACTGCGCGCATTGCCGGGTGCGCTTGACTTCATGGCTATCAACGTGGAAGCAGGTATGGGTTTCGACTCGGCGATGGCAGAGGTCGTGCGCCGCTGGCACAATCCACTCACCGATGAATTTGCCCTGCTGCTGATAGATTTCCAGATCGGCAAACCGCGCAAAGAGGCGTGGCGAGACCTTGTACAACGCACACAGGTGCCCGACCTGACTTCGTTCGTAACAGCTATGCTGCAAAACGAGCAGGTAGGTTCGAGCATAGGTCACCTCCTGCGCGTGCAGGCGGAGCACATGCGTATCAGACGACGCCAGCGCGCCGAAGAAGCAGCCAGAGTAGCACCTGTCAAGATGCTCTTGCCGCTTGTATTCTTCATCTTTCCGGGAATTCTGGTGGTTTTGCTGGGTCCTGCTATTGCGCAGGTACTGGATGTCTTTGGGAACGGTGGCCCGTAATTCTCAGGCAATATGATTAAATAAAAACGGGGCGCGCATAGAAAGCGCGCCCCGTTTTCTTCATTTCGGCAAATGGCCTAAGGGCCCATTGTGGAGCCGATTGTAGAGAAGGTGCTGTTTACTTGCCCTCCAACAAAGGAGAGAATAACTATAACCAGCACCGCAATCAGCACGAGGATAAGAGCGTATTCTACCAGGCCTTGCCCGCGCTTGCGCCCGAGCATGATTAGTCGATTCAACCTTCCCTCCCTGACCACGATTGTCACCGCATTTGCAAACAGTGAGTAGATGGATAACAGTCCCAGACCATTAGGGTTGCCGGGTTACTTAAGGCCGGAGCCGATCTTGGAGAAGGTGCTGTTAACCTGGCCGCCCAGGAAGGTGAGGATAACGATAACGACGATGGCGATAAGGACGAGGATAAGAGCGTACTCTACCAGGCCCTGGCCTTTCTTTTTCAATTGATCGATCTTAGCGCGCATTGATTTTCTCCTGTAGCATAGTAATAGGCCACGTTCATGCATGGTAGCAGTAAAGAAAAAGCATCCGTCACTACAAGGCAGCCAAAGTGGCATGAACTGTCAGATATAATAACGACACACCATCACCGCGCCCGTATAGGCAATATCGTTACGTTCACATAATATGGTAAACCATGAGAGAAGTCAATACCTAATTCTAAAGTAGTAGTACTTTGGCTTGAACTTGGGTCTTTTCGCAGGATTACTGAGCTCAAAGCTGCTAAGTAAACTTCCACTGGTCAAGATCTGACGGAAGGCGTAGTACTTGCCTTCGTCGCAGTCGCGTTCTCACGCAACAGGAAGGAAGTAGATATAGCCAGCACAGGCAGCACTGCAATCGGCATAGCCACGTATGCGATGCCTGGGGTCAGCCAGCCAATCAGGGCCGCTACCTCCATTGTGCCGAGCGCACTGAAGAGGTATGCAGAGCTATCATATAGCCATGCGAACAACAACAATTGCACGCCCATCGTGATTCCAAGATACCAGGTGACCATCTCCGGCCCGACAAAGGAAGTTCCGACCAGCAATGGTAGCAGGAGGATTTGCAGCCCGGACAATAATAGATAGAGAAGAAAGAGTGGATTGCCGCGTGCGAAAAGGTTGACACCGAGTAGACGGCCAATAGCGAGGGCCAGCGGCCAGAAGAGCAGGGCACCAAGTATATACACGAGTGCCCGCTGAGCGACAGAGGCCCCGGTAAGAGCCAGCAGGGCGAACCCTGTCCAGAGAAGCAGCCAGGTAAGCAGGTTATTGATCCCACGCCGTGTGCACCTGGCCAGGTCGGCTTTTATGGCTTGCATGTTCGCGTTCATACGTCAGCATTCCTGCCCTGCGTTAGGCCTGGCGACCTCTCTACAGGAAACCGGCATAGCAAGACCGGCATCGAGTGACATTGTTGTACGCGCCCATGATCTACCAATTATCTGTGGCAGCAGGCTACAGCGCTATATACAGGGCAGCAAGCAGATATGACAAGACCATTATACACTATGATGTGTTAGCCCTATGCGGGTAATAGATGCTAATTCTATCAGCCCGTCTCCGCATTCATTGCGTTTACGTCCTCTTCCTCTGCAGAGGCTAACAGGGGACGCCGCTCGGCAACTGCCTGATTGAAGCGGACAAGGTAAGCCCCAAAGGCGCGGAGATCTTCCTCCGTCCATCCCTCCAGCAACTGCCCGTAAATCCTATTTCTCACAGCCCGGCTCGCTTGCAACTGGGCCAGGCCGCAGCTAGTAAGACGGAGCACTTTCACACGTCCGTCCTCCGGATCGGGGAGGCGCTCTACCCAGCCACTTGCTTCCAGAGCGGCAGTTTGCCTGCTGAGGGTTGAGATGTCCAGCTGAAATAGCTGGGCCAGTGCGCTGATGCTCATAGGGCCGCCGGTTTCCAGAGCGTCCAACGCGAGGTAGGAGGCTCGGTCGATTTGGGACGATTCTTTGCGCGCGGCCTCAACTCGCCGCAAAAGCAGGGCAACTTCGTGTCCCACCACTTCGATACTGTCTTTTTCCATCTGTCTCGTATTTCCTCTTTCTAGTTAACCCAACCGAACCATCCAGCAGCTTCAAGCCCAGCCCCTGGCCGCATAAATGTTTCCGTCAGGGTCAATTCAAAGTCAGGTTTGGCCTGCGCCCAGGTGATGGGCTGGGCTAGGCCCCTCACTCCTGCCCGTTCCCGCTGCGCTGAACCCCACGCGTGGGGAGAGGGGCGGAAGGGAATGGGAAAGGTGGGGACACCCCGGCAGGGGCAAGGCCCTGCACCCTCTTCTTCGACTTTGCATAGACTGACGTTCCGTAGACGCTTGCATAATACAACGTCCGGCGATATAATATCCAGCATACATAAGGTTGTACCATACAACCTTCTTCACATCTTATCATATTTTACGAAAGGGGTACGAGCCACCGTCTCCTCAGCATTGAGGATCGGCTCGGGGAAATAGATAATGTCACATAGTTCGCAGCAATTGGAACAGGCCGCAGATTCCAGGCAGATTGCCGCCCTCGATACGGAGAGTTGGCACGGTTACGAATGGGTGGCTCTTTCGGTCACCACTGTCGGCGCGCTGCTGGCTTCGATCCAGGGATCAGCCCTAACAATCGCATTACCCAACATCCTCGCAGGACTCGACGCCGGATTCCTGACCATCATGTGGGTCCTCATTGCTTATCTGCTGATTACGACTGCCCTCGTGCCGGTAGTTGGCCGCCTGGCTGACATTTTCGGCCGCAAGAACCTTTATAACGCGGGCTTCGCCGTCTTCACACTTGGCTCACTTCTCGGTGGGTTCGCCCAGCCCGCCTTTCACGGCTGGGATCTGGTGGTGTGCCGGGCTATTCAGGGTATTGGCGGCGCGCTCCTTATTACCAACAGTGCGGCTATTGTTACGGATGCATTCCGTCATGGGCGGGTGGGCCTTGGGCTTGGCGTGAATCAGATCGCCGCTGCTGCAGGGTTTCTGCTCGGTCCGGTGGTTGGTGGGTTTCTCACATCCTACTCCTGGCGCTGGATCTTCCTGGTGAACGTACCGCTCGGTGTCTTCGGCACTCTGTGGGGCATGTGGCGGCTGAGGGAGCCGGTCCACCTTCCAGGCAGGCAGAGCTTTGACTGGTGGGGCAGCATTACCTTTACTGTTGGCCTGGGCGCCCTGCTTGCCGGCCTGTCGATGCTGGCATTTCCCGCGCTACCAACTCTTGCTGTCTACGGTCTGTTTGCTGTCGCGGTTGTGGCGCTTATAACCTTCTTCGTCGTTGAATTGCGCAGGGCCCAACCTATGCTGGATCTACGCCTCTTTCGAGACCGCATGTTCGGCTTCGCGTCCCTGACAGCGGCGCTCAGTGGTGTCGCTCGAGGCGCTGTACTGTTCGTGCTGATCTTCTTCCTGCAAGGCCCTTATGGTCAGGATCCTTTGATGGCAGGCATAATGATGGCGCCGTTTGGCGCGGCATTCATGCTGGTCGGACCGGTTTCCGGCTTCTTCTCAGATCGCTACGGGTCGAGGGTTCTTGCCACCGCTGGTTTGCTTCTCTCTGCACTGGCTCTGCTCGCGCTCAGCACTATCACCCCGACGACCCCTTATCCGCTCCTTGCTTTCTATATGGTACTGATGGGTGCCGGTTCGGGGTTGTTTGGATCGCCCAACACCAACGCGATAATGTCTTCGGTGCCGCCCTACCGGCGCGGGATGGCGGCAGGT
>JBDTQH010000010.1:0-141727 GCA_039932335.1 Chloroflexota bacterium | reverse complement strand
CCGTCATGGGCTTCGCCCCTGCACCCCCTCTGCCCCATAAGTCTGAACACTTACGTTTGCGGGATTGCTGGAATACAGCCACCGTTCGCACCACCACGATTCTTATTGCCATGCTAACAAAGTGATCTCAGGTAAGCCAAGCCTCATGGCGGTGTCATTCTGAACGCAGTGAAGAACCAGTTCGCCGGGCACATTGCTATGGAGGTTGATTCTTCACTGCGTTCAGTACCTTACTAACGAAGAAGTGGCAGATAAGATCACCCCACCAGGCAGTGTCATTCTGAGCGTAGCGAAGAATCCGTCTGGGTAGCAACTAGTATGGAGGTTGATTCTTCACTCTGTTCAGAATGACACCGCCATGAGGGCACGCTTGCCTGACACCTCTTTGTTAGCGACGCATTCAGATGACAAAGAGGAAGGTACAGAGGCGGCACTGACATTACTTTGATAGCACGGTACTTAGTGTATACTTTCTAGGCGAATCACAGGAAGTCGGCACTGCAAAACGCTTGACGTACCCTGTAATCCCGAAGGCATGAGGTAGAAGACAATGGACAACCGTGATCTATCGCTGGTGCATCTTGTTCGCCGGCCAACGCGGCTGATGCCGCCCGGCCAACGGCCTCCGCTGCTTATCCTTTTGCATGGGGTTGGCAGCAACGAGCGCGACTTGTTCAGCCTCGCGCCGGAACTTGATGAGCGGCTGATGATCGTGAGCGCTCGCGCTCCCAACGTGCTTGCGCCCGGAAGCTATGCCTGGTTCGAGGTGACGTTCGGGTCGAACGGGCCGGTGATCAACCCGTCGCAGGCCGAAGCGAGCCGGCAAGTCCTGATTGGCTTTATCGCTGAGGCAGTGGCTGCATACGGCGCTGACCCGGCTCAAGTGTACCTAATGGGGTTCAGCCAGGGCGCGATCATGAGCGCCGGCGTGGCACTCACAGAGCCTGAGCTGGTGTCTGGGGCTGTGCTGATGAGCGGCCGCATCCTACCTGAGATTCGCCCGCTGATGGCAGCGCCGGAACGCCTGGAAGGGCTGCCGATTCTGCTGGTTCACGGCGAAAGTGACAATGTTTTGCCGGTCCAACATGGGCGGGCCAGCCGTGCGCTGCTCGAATCGCTGCCCGTCAAGCTAGAGTATCATGAGTATGCGATGAGGCACCAGATCACCCCGCAGAGCCTCGGAGATGTTGCCAGGTGGTTGAGCCGTCGCATTGACGAACACGAGGGCACCACAACTTCTTCACCAGAGTAACTCCGCGACGGTTAGTTAGCTTCAGACAGGATACCCGCTTCTCCGGCAGTGGCTTAATCTAAACTTAACTTTTCGCCCCTTTACATTAATCCCTACACTTTATGATGGTAGAGAAAGACATTTCTCCACCACCGGCCGGCTATTGCTCATTGCGTGGCCGTGGGATCGGCGTATCCACGCTGAGCCCGGCGGTGTACTTGTTATATCAAGGGTGGATTTTACGGAAAAGAGTTGTACAATAACGAATTATCCACTATAACTGAATCTGAAGGCCGCGCCGCCTGCCGAATCCTCCCCCGGCACAACGCACCTGAACTATCCGCCTTCCGCCCCGCTGCACCTTGAGCGCGCAAACCGTCAAGCATTCTATCTAGCCTGATTCATCCACAAAGGCAACTGTTTTTCCTATGTTGTATCAATCTCCTCCGGGATCGGACCCAGCTATGAGCCAACCACCTCCTGCACAATCGGAGCAGTGGCGGGCACGACTGCGGCGCCTGCGCGTGCCTTTACAGCGTGCTTCCCTCTTTGTTGCGGGCGTGGCTGTCGCGCTTGTGGCCATCCTTATTTATCAGGTGCTCTTCCCGGAGCCGCACAGGCTCACCTCCGGCGAGGTGAACGATTCTATCGCGCACGCACTGGCGTCCGTTACACCCATGCCGCCTTTCTCTGAGGGCGTCTACCAGACGATACAGCCCTCGTTGATCCTGATACAAGCGGAGACCCAGGGCGCGGACGGCAAAGTCGAGCACTCAGTTGGAAGCGGCGTTATTATCAACGACCAGGGCGACATCCTTACCAGTTTGCATGTTGTGACCCAGTCGGTGAGCATTGAATTGACGTTCGCTGACGGCACAAAGTCAGCGGCGGAGATCACAACCGCCCAGCCGGAGCACGACATCGCTGTGTTGAAGGCAGACCAACCGCCCGCGCAAATAATACCGGCAACGCTGGGCAATCCCCAGGCTGAGCGCGTGGGGTCGGAGGCGTTTGTGGTTGGCAACCCGTTCGGGTTGTATAGCTCGATGAGCGCAGGCATAATCTCAGGCTTCGGGCGTTCGTTCCAGCCAACAAACAGTAATTACAGGCTGGACGACATGATTCAGATTGACGCCGCCGTGAACCCGGGTAACTCGGGCGGGCCGCTGCTCAACCGGCAAGGCGAGGTCATAGGCATTGTGACCGGGCTTGTGAACCCAACCGAACAGAACTTCTTTGTGGGGGTGGGTTTCGCTGTGCCGATTTCTTTGGCCGGCACTGCTGTTGGAGCGCCGGATTATTAGACGCGTGAGGCGTGAAACGTGAAATGTGAAATGTAATTTTGCAACACATTTGACTTGACTGCGTGTTTCTTGAAGGGAGTGATATGGATCAGAATAGGAAACCTGAAGTCGGCTTGCCGATGGAGCGGGTGCTTTACGAAGTAAAGAAGGTGATTGTTGGGCAGGACCATCTGCTGGAGCGGTTGGTGGTCGCGCTGCTGGCACGCGGGCACATGCTCGTGGAGGGCGTGCCGGGGTTGGCTAAGACGATGGCGATCAAGACCCTCGCCGAGTCGATTGGCGGCGAATTCAAGCGCATCCAGTTTACGCCCGACCTTGTTCCCGCCGATTTAATCGGTACGCGCATTTACAACCAGAAAACAGGCGAGTTTAACACGTCCCTGGGGCCCGTGTTCACCAATCTGCTGCTGGCCGACGAAATCAACAGAGCGCCCGCTAAAGTGCAAAGCGGTTTGCTGGAAGTTATGCAGGAGCGGCAGGTGACCATCGGGGTTGAAACGTTCCGGGTGCCCAATCCTTTCCTCGTGCTCGCCACCCAGAACCCCATCGAAACGGAAGGCACATACGCGCTGCCCGAAGCACAGGTGGATCGTTTTATGTTCAAGGTGCTGGTGGGTTATCCAAGTCCTACTGAAGAGTTCGTAATAGTTGAGCGGATGACCGGCGCGCTTCAGGCCGTACAAAAGGTACTCACGACGGAGCAGTTGGTTGGTATGCAGAAGGCAGCCGATCAGGTGTACGTTGACCCGGCCCTGATCCAGTACGCAATCCATATAGTTAGCGCAACCCGGTCGCCGCAATCGGTCGGCCTGAAAGAATTGCAGCACTACATCACCTTTGGCGCAAGCCCACGCGCTTCCATCAACCTGATTCTGGCGGCTCGTGCTCTTGCCTTTATTCGCGGACGCGCATACGCGTTGCCGCAGGATGTGATTGACATGGTGCTCGATGTGCTGCGCCACCGTATCGTGCTCTCCTACGAGGCGCTATCCGATAACATAAACAGCGACAGTTTGCTCCACAACATTCTTAGCCGTATTCCGGTTCCAGTGGTCTCCCTCCATGATTATAGCAACAACCGCGTCAACGCCTGAGCGCATACTACAACGCCTTGACTGGCAGGTCATCCGTAGGCTGGATGGCCTGCTCCAGGGCGATTACCGCAGCCTGTTCTACGGCTATGGTGTAGATTTTGCCGACTTGCGCGAATACCAGCCCGAAGACGATGTCCGGTACATCGATTGGAACGTCACGGCACGCATGAATACGCCATACGTGCGCCAGTACGTCGAAGACCGCGAAGTCACCGCCTGGTTTCTACTTGACCTGAGTCCCTCAATGGACTTCGGCAGCTTGCAGAGTCTGAAACGCTCAGTGTTGATAGATTTCGTCGCCACACTGGCACGAGTGCTAACGCGCCACGGCAACCGCGTGGGGGCGATATTCTACGGCAGCAAGGTGGAACGCACGATTCCGGCTCGCAGCGGGCGAACACAGGTCTTGCACCTGATCAACGATCTGCTCAAGCAGCCTCAGTTGCCGAAGTCGCCTTTCACTAACCTTAGCCCGCTCTTTGAGGCTGGACTGCACGGAATCAAGCGGCGTTCTCTGGTCTTCGTAATCTCGGACTTTATTAGTGCTCCAGGCTGGGAGCGTTCCCTGAGCCTGCTCAACCGGCGGCATGAAGTGCTCGCGATACGCCTGTGGGATCCACGCGAAATGGATATACCGGACGTTGGCCCGATCATTATGGAGGACGCGGAGACGGGTGAGCATCTCTATGTAGACACGCACGACCGCAAGTTCCGCAAGCGCTTCCAGGAGGCGGCGAGACAGCGCGAGGCAGCACTCAGCGAAGCGTTCAAGCACGCCGGGGTAGACGCGCTCTCGCTCTCGACCGAAGAGGATCTTGTGGGCGCAATTGTGCGTTTCGCGGCGCTGCGGCAGGGGAGACGGAGATGACAGCCGCACACAGCGCGATGGCGGCATGTTTGCTCGAACACTCTTTGTGCCAACTGAAATGGATTGACCGATGACATTCCTCTGGCCCGTGATGTTTGCCGGGCTTTTGCTGGTTCCAATATTTATCGCGGCATATCTATGGATGCAACAGCGGCGTCGAGACATGGTCGCCCGGTACGGCAACTTCGGGTTGCTACAGGGAGCGTCAAGCCGGCGGCTCGGTGTGCGGCGGCATATTCCTCCCGGGCTCTTTCTGCTTGCCCTTACGATACTTATCGTCGCGCTGGCAAGGCCGCAGGCCATGGTCAGCCTGCCCAGGCTGGAGGGCACAGTTATACTGGCTTTCGACGTTTCCGGCAGTATGGCAGCGGACGATATTAAGCCGACAAGGTTGGATGCCGCCAAAGCCGCCGCCCGCGATTTCGTGCTGCGCCAGCCATCGAGCGTGCAGATCGGCGTTGTAACGTTCAGTGATGCAGGCTTTGCAACACAGCCACCCACGAGCGAGCAGACGGCCGTGCTGGCTGCCATCAACCGACTCACTGTGCAGCGCGGCACATCACTGGCGCGCGGCGTCGATGCCGCTGTCAACGTCATCGCCGCAGCTAACGACAAACCGCTCACGCTCTCTGACAATAGCGTGCAGGGCGGGGAACCTACACCGACACCTGTCCCCAAGGGCAGCTATACGTCTGACGTTATTGTGCTGATCACGGACGGTGAGAACACTCAATCGCCTGACCCGTTCACTGCTGTTCAGAACGCTATCGATAGAGGCATCCGCATCTACACGGTGGGGGTTGGAAGCACTGACGGCGCCACATTGCATATAGACGGCTTCACAATTCGTTCTCGGCTAGACGAAGCAACGCTACAGCACATCGCTGATGTCACAGGCGGAACGTATTACAATGCCGAGACCGAGGCAGATCTGCACGCAATTTACGATAATCTCAATCCGCAGCTGGTGCTGAAACCACAGGCCACCGAAGTGACGTCTCTCTTCGCGGGCGCGGGTATGCTCGTATTGTTAATTGGCGGCATGTTGTCGCTCTTCTGGTTAGGACGTGTGCCATGACCAGCCTGAGCCGATATGCCGGGTGGACTGGAGGAAGTAGATGAGCTTACTTTGGCCCGGGTTCCTCTTTCTGCTAGTACTGGTGCCCCTGATCATAGGGATATATATCTGGGCACAGCGGCGGAAGCGGGTGGCCTTGCGTTACTCCAGCCTTTCCCTGGTGCGAGCGGCGATTCCGCAGTATTCGTTCATCCGTCGCCACCTGCCTTTTGCCCTCTTTCTGCTAGGACTCGCAAGCCTGATTGTTGCGCTTGGGCGTCCGGTGCAGATCGTCAGCGTGCCCACGGGGCAAGCCACGATTATTCTCACGATAGACGTCTCGCAGAGTATGCGCCAGTCCGACATAACGCCCAGCCGGATAGCAGCAGCCAAGTCAGCCGCGCTGTCGTTCATTGAAAGCCAGAAATCAAGCACGCAGATTGGTATTGTCGCGTTCGCGGGCTACGCGGAGCTAATTCAGCCTCCCACGACTGATCGCGATACCCTGGAAACGGCGATAAGGAGCCTGACCACGGCGCGCGGCACGGCGATTGGCAGCGGCATCATCGAAGCGATTGGCGCGATTGCCGACATTGATCCAAGCGTCGCGCCGCCCGTGACCGACGAATCGCCCCAGAGCCTGGCGACGCCTGTGCCCAAGGGTGCATTCGTACCGCACATTATTGTTGTGCTGACGGATGGTGTGACCACCACCGGACCGCCCCCGTTGGATGCGGCGCAGCAAGCGGTTGACCGGGGGATCAAGATTTATACGATCGGATTCGGCACCGCGAACGGATCACCGGGGTTCGGAGGTGGAGACCCGTTCGGTGGAGGAGGTGATCCGTTTGGGGGTCGCGGCGATCCGTTCGGTGGAGGCCAGCAATTTGGCGGTGGCGGGCAGGGACAGTTCGGGGGCGGGGGCTTCCGCAGGGGAATCGATGAAGAAACCCTGCAGAAGATCGCCGATATGACAGAAGGAAAGTATTACGCCGCTTCGAGCGCGAACGAGCTAACGAAGGTCTTTCAGGATCTGCCCACCTACTTGATCACCAAGCACGAGGTGATGGAGTTGAGCGTCCTGTTCGCGGCCCTCAGCACGGTCGTTGTGGCAATCGCGATGGTTCTCTCGTTACGCTGGCACCTCCTACCTTAGAGCAGCTAAAAAGTTACTTCGATTTTGTCCTTGCCCCCGTAGAAGTCCCACCACGGGTGCGCGCCCTTAGCGAGCACCTTGTTGAGGGCTTCGATGTTCTGCACGCCGCGATCCAGCAGCCAGGCCTCGAGTCCTTTGACGCCTTCTGTCGCAAAGATGGGGATGCCGTCCTGCCAGGTGGCGCGGCCGCAAAGTACACCGGAGAAAGGTGTGCCGGATTCGGCTGCCAGTTCCAGCGTCTCGCGGAACACCTCGTCACTGACGCCTGCGCTCAAGTAGATGAACGGTTTGCCGGCCGATTTCGCCGCGTCCCGGAAAAGTTGAAGCGCTTCCTGCCTGGTATAGACTGTGCGCCCACCGTAAGCGTGTGTACCCTCTACAAAGGTCATATTGACAGGCACTTCAACCTTGAGGATATCGACACCGTAGCGCGGCTTGGAGAACTCTTCCATAGTTGTCGCTACGTACTTAGGCTTGACTTTGGCGAATTCAAAGCTCTTCTCTTCGCCTACGTTGTCATCGTAGACGAGCGGCTCAAGGAAGAATGCGCGGTCCATCGCTTCGCACTCCGCGCCCACCCGCTCGATGAAGGCGTGCTTAACTCTGTTGATAGCAGCGTCGTCAAAGGGGTTGTAATAAAGCAGGATCTTTATTACATCTGCCCCGGCTTCAGTCAGGCGGCGCACGCTCCATTCAGGCAGCAGATCGGGCAGGCGGCCTTTTACGGTCGCATCGTAGCCGGTCTTTTCATAGGCAAGCAACACGCCCGTACCGGGAGCGCGCTCTTTCAATGCTTCCAGCCCGTATTCGGGGTCGAGGAGGATAGCTGTGGCGTGCCTGGTGAGGATATTCGTGACCGAGCCCTTGAATGCTTCGAGGTCTTCCCCGGTTGCAGTGCCCTCTGCGCCCCGGGCCTTGGCGATGGCTTTCTTGAGCGAACCGCGCTGATCCATGGCGGCAGCTGCTATGATGCCGTTGTCGTTCGCGCAGGCATTGATTGCGTCGAACTTTCCTTTACTCATCGTTACCATTGTGTAACCCTCATAATTTAGAATGGCTAACAAAACGTGCGGTATACCACTGGTGGTCAGGGCGAGAGCTTACGTTACTGCGTTTGTTAGCGATACTAGTATATCACTATCGTGTGGAGGTTGCCTGATCACGCATGCATTCGCCGGTGTATTACATTATTTGGCGGGTTGCGAATACTTATACTGAGGTAAATGTTCACATTATGAGTGGAGCAATCGAACATGTCGCTAAGGCAAGGCCCTCCCCCCAACCCCTCCCACGTGTGGGAGTGTAGTCTGAGAAGAGAAGAATGGGGGACACCCCTAAGACCCCGGACAGGGAGTGCCCTGTCAACCCCTTAACGCCGATGGGACACTCCTGCTTCGGTCATGCCCATAACTTATATGCTAAGGGCCGGATTCGGGGTTCGCAGCCGATATAAAGAAGTCTTGCACATCCTCTTGACTCGATAGAACATTCGTGCTATAGTCGCTGCATCACGCGATGGCACTTCACTTAGATAAGGAGGCAACGAGGATGGCAGGCAAGACAGATAAGGTAACTGTGCTGGTTGGCACGACAAAGGGTGCATTTTTCTTTCATTCCGACGGCGATAGGCGTAACTGGGAAATGACAGGGCCGCACCTGGACGGCTGGGAGATTTACAGTTTGTGCGGGGACAGCCGCGATGGCGACCGTGTGTTCGCGGGAACCTCACATTTCGTGTACGGTCCTACAATCAGGGTCAGCGACGATATGGGCGCTACCTGGACACAGGTTGAGGCCGGGCCGGGCTACAGTCAGGAGAGCGGAGCCAAGCTAAACCGCATCTGGCAGATCGTGCCGGGCCACGCAAGCGAGCCGTCCACGCTCTATGCAGGCGTAGATGAGGCCGCTCTGTTTGCCAGTCGGGACGGTGGAGCGACATGGGCTGAGGTGATGGGCCTCACCAATCACCACACCCGCCCTGAATGGGGACCGGGCAATGGCGGCCTCTGCTTGCACACCATTCTCGTTGACCCGAATAATGCCCAGCGCATGTGGATCGGCATCTCAGCCGTGGGTGCCTTTCGCACAGACGACGGCGGCCAGACCTGGAAAGTATGCAATGACGGCCTCCAGCAGGTTCCCACGGGCGTCCGCAACGAGGAGGTTGGTCGCTGCGTGCATAAGCTGGTGCTCGATCCGAATGAGCCGAACACACTCTACTGCCAGTTCCACGGCGGCGTATTCAAGTCGACCGATGCCGCCGATACGTGGCATCCTATCGAGAGCGGCTTGCCGAGCAACTTTGGCTTCCCGATGGGCATAACGTCAAACGGCGATCTCTTCGTTATTCCGCTGGAGAGCGATATGCAGCGCCACGTGAAGGACGGTCAACTAAGGGTATACCGCTCGCGTAATCGCGGGGAGAGCTGGGAGCCTACAACCAGGGGATTGCCGGACCAGCCTCACTATGTTGGCGTGCTCCGCGACGCGCTGGCCGTGGACAGCCTTGAACCCGCCGGCATCTATTTTGGCACGAGCATGGGCGAGGTGTTTTGCTCGCCGGACGGTGGCGAGAGTTGGGACCGCCTTCCCGGCCAGTTCCCACGCATTACCTCGATCAAAACGTGGGTGCGGGAGGAGTAATATGGTCGGTATCGAAGTCAACGTTCCAACAATACTACGCGACTGTACGGGCGGACGCAACCCGGTCACGATAGAAGCGGCAACACTCGCGGAGGCGCTCCAACGTCTCCGCGAGACGTACCCCCTGCTGCGCGTTCACCTGTATGACGAGACGGAGCAACTGCGTACCCACGTGCTGATCTTCTATAACGGCGAGAGCACCGGCTGGCTTGAGCATCTTGACGTGCCGCTCCAACCGGGAGACCGTCTCGAGATCGTCCAGGCTGTTTCCGGTGGTTAGTGTGTGACGCATAACGCGCGTATGGTCGCCTATAATCTGCGGCAAGGTGGGTCGCGCGATCGTGCTGTGTGGGAGCGCATACTTTCTCGCCTTGAGCCTGATCTGTTATTTGTGCAAGAGTAGCGCGATCCTACTCAGGCGTGGCTCGCAGCACTGCCTGATACCCGTCCGGAGCAGTGGCTGTGGGCGGTTGTGCCCGGAGGACGCTGGGGCAGCGGATTATGGGTACGTGAAGGTAGCCTGACGCCGCTGGCTGTGCCCGAAGACTTCGCGGGCCGGGTGGTCGCGGCGGTGATAGAAGGACGCACCTGGCCAGACATCGGCATTACGCCCGTGGTGGCGCTCAGCATTCACGCGCCCACGCGCAAGGGCAGCTCCTATATCAAAGAGATGGGGCGCATTCTTGACCTTGCCACTGACCTAGCAGATGGGCGCCCATTGGTGCTGGCCGGGGATTTCAATGTGGTTATGGGGCTGCGAGAAGCGGGTCATGCTCTGTCTATATCACGAGGGGAGCGTGCCTTGATTATGAGGCTGCGCGATGAGATGGGCCTCGTGCCTTGCTGGCAGACAGCCCACCCGGGAGCGGAATTGGCGCGCACTCTCCGCTGGATGCACCGCATCGACTCACCTCCGTATCACTGTGACGGTCTCTTTATCCCAGAGGCATGGGCTTCCGGCCTCGAGTCGTGTGAAGTGCTCGAAGACGACGAATGGTGTGCTCTCAGCGACCATAATCCGGTGGCTGCAATGCTCAACGTCGACCATTCCTGATTGGCTATGTGGCTCACTGGCTCCGTTGCTGATTAAAATGGGCAGTATAGTCTGGTGCCATCAGAGAAAGTCAGTGCCCACGCACCCTCTCCCCTTTGTCATTCTGAACGAAGTGAAGAATCTCGTCCCACTCTCTTCTATTGGAATTGGTGTAAGAGAACATAGTCCTGATTTGCGAGATTCTTCGCTCCGTTCAGAATGACACCCTGGAGTGTGGCACTCGTATCCTACATAACCCTGTCAGTGTAGTAATTGGGAAAAGGACGCATGGTGGGCTGCATTTCCCTTGTGGCATCCTCGTTACCACAATACTTAGTCCACACGTGAGCGCGCCTCAGCTTTACCGATGTTATATCAGGGTCGGCGTGTGATCAGCCAAAATTAGCGCCATTTAATTCCCCTGTAACGCGCCAGAACGGAGCAAAATTGCCTATTGACAAAACTATGCACCTGGTATATAATTTTCTCGAAAAGCAGATACTGAGTATATAGTTATGATTGAAACGACAATCAGGGTAAGAAACGAGCGTGGTTCCGTACAGAACGCGATTCTGGCGCTCCTTGCGCAACGTCCGCGTCACGGCTACGAGCTGCGTGATCTGTTCGAGGCTGCCCTCGGTGGTCACTGGGAGCTTAACAGCGGCCAGATCTACAGTAGCCTCGAGCGGCTTGCTCGTGATGGGCTGGTAGTTGAAGAAAGTATTGAGAAGGGTGGTGGACCCGATAAACGTCTCTGGGCCGTAACCAAGCAGGGCGAACAGGAGTCAGAAGGCTGGTTCAACTCCCCTGTACCGCGTGACTACCGTCTTCGCGACGAGTTCTATCTTAAGTTGATGCTCGTTCTCCTGACGCAGCCCACCAGAGCCAGAAGTATCCTGATGGTCCAGCGGCGTGAGCTTTACAGTGAGCTTCACGACCTGACTGCGCGCCGCAACCAGCTCGACCCCAAGCAAAAGTTAGCCCACATCCTCCTTCTGGACAGCGCACTCATGCACACAGAGGCCGAATTGCGCTGGCTCGAGATGGTAGAGATCCGTCTCGACGATATACGCGGCCAACCTCCGCCGGTACCACCTTCCCGCCCGCGAGGACGCCCCAGGAAGGCTCGGTAACGCGGTTGACAGCGGGGCACTGACGACCGACAAGACACGATGCGTAAATAGTAACAAAGGACAATATAGGAGAAGAAAATGGCGATCCTTGAAGCAATCAACCTGACACAGGTTTATGGAAGCGGCACCACGGCCGTGAAGGCGCTCGACAATGTGAATCTAAGTATCGAGCCGCGCGAGTTCGTGGCTATCATGGGGCCCAGCGGCTCCGGCAAATCGACTCTGATGCATCTGTTAGGCGGCCTGGACACCCCAACCGAGGGCAAAGTGCTGGTCGACGGCATAGACCTCTCCAAGCTGGACGACAAAGCCCTCACCATCCTGCGCCGCACGAAGATCGGCTTTGTGTTCCAGTTCTTCAATCTGATTCCGGTTCTCAACGCGCTGGAAAACGTGGCCCTACCACTGGTGCTCAACGGCACGCAGAGTGAAGCCACTGAGCGCGCCCGCACATGGCTGCAGCGAGTTGAGCTATCCGACCGAATGAAGCACCGCCCCGGCGAGATGTCCGGCGGCCAGCAGCAGCGTGTAGCACTGGCGCGCGCCCTGGTGACTGAGCCTGCGGTCATCCTGGCCGACGAGCCGACCGGCAACCTCGACTCTCGCGGGGCTGAAGAGATGCTCCGCTGGCTTCGCCGTACCGTTGACGACTGGGGCCGTACAGTCGTGATGGTCACCCACGACCCTCGCATGGCCGCCTACGCCGACCGCATCATCTTCATGAAAGACGGCACTATAGTTGACGACACACGGCTCACAGCAGACACATCCGCCGAATACGTTATGGACAAAATGGAAACGCTACTGGATCCGTCAAGCATCCCGACAACCAACGGCAACAACACGAGCGCCTCTGCCTCCGACACCAAAGTTGCCGGTCGCCAGTCGTCGGCCGTCCGCTAAGAGGTTCAAGACATGAACGCATACTTATCAATTCCTTCCCGCTACCTGGCGGGCCGCAAGCTGCGCACGTTCCTCACCACGCTGGCCGTGGTGTTTGGAGTAGCGGTTGTATTCTCAATGAACATGGTACTGCCCGCCGTCACAAGCGCCCTTAACGCGAGCGAGATGGGCGTCACCGGTGCAGTTGACATGACGGTCAAGAGTGCTACGGGTGAGCCGTTCCAATCGAATCTAATAGCTCAGGTATCACAGACTAACGGGGTGGCTGCTGTAGCGCCTGCCTTCGGGATGCTGATAACTCTTGCCCCACCATCACAAATAACCGAGTTCGACTTTGTGGGCATCGATATTGGCGCTGCAGAGAGCGTAAACGCCTTTAACGTTACCGCGGGCCGCTTCATCAACGGCGATGACAGCATGAGCGCCGTCATATCACAACATCTCGCCCAGTTAGCCGGGTTGACCGTGGGCGATACATTCAAGTTGCCCACTCCACAGGGTATAAGCAGCTTGCCCATTGTAGGCGTTTACGATGCCCAGAGTGATGACCGTGTGCTGGTACCACTCAAAACAGCCCAGACCCTCTTCAACGCGCCCGACAAGATTACGGCTATTGATGTGGCTGTCACCGCAGGGGCCGACAGGGACGGCGTGAAGCAGGCTATTCAGCAGAAGCTTGGAACGGCGTTCAATGTCGGCAGTACAGCTTCCAGTAATGCATTCGCGCAAAGTATTCTGCTCGGGGCCATTATCTTCAACGTATTCGGCCTGCTAACCCTGTTTATGGGAGCCTTCCTGATCTTCAATACATTCCGCACAGTGGTCATCGAGCGGAGGCACGATATCGGCATGTTGAGAGCAGTGGGCGCTACGCGAGGGACAATCACACGGCTGATCCTGGTCGAGTCAGCCATGCAGGGGATCATCGGCACACTTATTGGACTGGTCCTTGGCTACCTGCTCGGTACGCTGCTTGTAAACGCACTGTCAGGTGCGCTCAACCAGTTTATACGCATCCGGGTCGGCAACACCGGAGTGCCTATTGATGGGTTGATAATCTCTATAGTGCTTGGTATCGGCGCGACGCTGCTGGCGGGTCTGCTGCCCGCACTGAGTGCCGGGCGCGTGCCGGTGCTGGCAGCCTTACGCCTGGAACAGGCAGAAGTAGTGCAGCAGCGCGCCGGAAAAAGCGCACTGGTGGGCGCCGGCTTGCTGGTCATCGGTATTGCGGGGCTCTTCGTAGGCAACAGCGCCATCGCCACCCTCGGGGCCGTGCTCATTCTGATCGGCCTTGTGTTGCTGGTTCCGGTGCTCCTCAGGCCAATCACTCGCTTTATTGAGCCTCTAACCCGGTGGCTGTTCGCCCGCGAAGGGCTGATGGCCGAGGGCAACGTGCAGCGCAATCCGGGGCGTGCCGCCATTACTGTATCTGCGCTGATGATCGCCCTGGCCGTGATCGTGGCTCTCTACAGCGTTCTTACCTCGGTAGTGCAGGCGTACAACTCGAGATTATCTGAACAATTCAGCGCCGACATCCTTCTCATCCCACCGAGCGTCGCGGTATGGGTAGGCGATGTGGGAGTGAACGACCAATTCGAGCAGCAACTTGCCAAAATACCGGGTGTAGGCTCGTGGGCCGGCCTGAGCTACGCACCGGCCCAGGTAAAGGGGACCGGCGTGCAGGTCCTGGGCTTCGACCCCGCTAACTATCCGAAGGTATCCTCGCTGGCTTTCGACCAGGGAAACGATAGTACCTATGCTGAGCTATCGAGCGGACGCACGACGGTTGTCAGCGGAATCTTCGCCTCCTCGATGGGTTATAAGGTTGGCGACAGCGTACCTGTGCAGACGCCAGATGGTGTGCTCAACTACCGCATCGTGGGCATAGGCACCGATTACCTGGGCGTAAAGCTCGCCACGCTCTATATTTCGAAGCAAAACATGACCGCGGACTTTCACCGGGCAGAAGACATTATGGTCATGGCCAACTTGAAGCCCGGAGCCGATGCCGCCACCACTCGTGCGGAGATCCAGAATCTGCTGCAGAACTATCCGCAGTTGACCCTCTACTGGGGTGCGGACTGGCGCGAGCAACAGATCGCGTATCTCAACTCGATATTCTCGGCCCTGTATATAGTGCTGATCGCGCTGATAATCCCCTCCGCGCTCGGCCTGATTAACACACTGGCAATCAACGTTATGGAGCGGACACGCGAAATCGGGGTCTTACGAGCGGTCGGGGCCACCCGCGCACAGATTCGCCGCCTCGTAGTGGCGGAGGCGCTGCTGCTGGGATTGGTCGGCACTGCATTGGGGCTCGTTGCCGGGATCGCCCTGGGCTACTCTCTCGTAGCTCTTGTGAGCACGACCATGACCTCTAGCATACAATTCAGCTTCCCATTCGTCGGGATCTTGTTCGCCATAGTATTAGCTATCGTGATGGCGCTCCTGGCCAGCGTGTTGCCCGCGAGGCAAGCGGCGAGGGTCAAGATCGTCCAGGCGTTGCAGTACGAGTAAATCGCGGCCCATATTCGGTTAGCCGGTGGAGATGGTGCGTTCAGGCACGCCACCTTCACCAGCTGAGTAGATTCAGAGGGGAGCATAACAATGCCGGTACATGTGATTGGCACGCTGTATGCTTCCGAGGTTGTGCCTGCCTTGCTTGCTTTTGCGACATACTCGAATAAGAGGCGGCCACAATAATTACACTGGACAAACATATGAAAGCAACTCTTATTTATGGCGCACACGACATCCGGGTGGAGAGCGTGCCGGACCCCACTGTTATGCGGCCTACAGATGCCCTCGTTCGTGTGGTCGCATCATGCGTTTGCGGCTCAGACCTGTGGCCCTACCGTGGTGTGTTTGACGTACCACAGCCAAGGCGCATAGGTCACGAGTTCGTGGGGATTGTCGAGGACATTGGCAGTGATGTAGCCACTGTGCGCCCCGGCGACTTCGTGATCGCTCCATTCGCGATCAGCGATGGGACATGCGAAAATTGCAGGAACGGCATACCAACATCCTGCATTCAAAACACAGGCTGGGGAGGCAACGACCCATTCGGCCTGCCGGTCGATGCCGGGCAAGGCGAGGCTGTGCGCGTGCCCTTCGCTGACGGCACGCTGGTGGCAACGCCGGAACTCCCCGCTGCCGCTCTCATTCCGAGCCTGCTCACGCTGTCGGATGTGATGGGCACAGGCCATCATGCCGCTATCTCTGCAGGGGTTGGGCCGGGCAGCGTTGTGGTAGTCGTGGGTGACGGTGCTGTAGGGTTGTGCGCGGTGCTTGCCAGCAAGCGCCTTGGAGCAGAGCAGATCATTGCTATGTCGCACCACCCAGACCGGCAGGCGCTTGCCCGCGCATTCGGTGCTACCGGCATAGTTGCCGAGCGTGGCGAAGAAGGTTCCGCGAAGGTAAAAGAGCTGCTTGGTGGAATCGGAGCCGATGCTGTGTTGGAGTGCGTGGGCACAAAAGAGTCGATGCAACAGGCATTCGACTCTGCGCGGCCGGGCGGCCGTATCGGCTATGTAGGTGTGCCCGGCGGCGGTCCCGTGTTGCCGATTCAGCAGATGTTCAGGAATAACATAAACGTGGGCGGGGGTGTCGCGCCTGTTCGCGTCTACCTGCCTGAACTGCTTATTGATGTGCTCAACGGCACAATCGACCCCGGCCGCGTATTCGACCTGGAACTACCGCTCGAGCAAGCGGCGGACGCTTACGAAGCCATGGACCAGCGCAGGTCGATCAAGACGCTACTCCGGCCGTCGGGCATGTAGGAACAAACGGGCGCGCCGCCTGGTGATGCAGCAGTTGCCCGCTTCTCACGGCAGCACGGGGCCCAATTGCGTGCCTGCACGCCACACACGCAGGTATTTGTAAGGGGAGACCTCGCCGCGGCGGGTCTTCCAGTCGTCGGGCGTCGTGGGGTGACTGATGCCGAAGTGAAGGTGGGGCGATACATAGCGAGCATCACCACTGCGCCCGGTCTTGCCGAGCGTCTGACCCCCGATTACGCGCACTCCCGGCACGATCCTGGGCGTAACCGCCGATAAGTGTGAGCCGTAGTAGCGCACGCTATCATCACCGATTATCGCCACGGATAGACCGCCGCGAACAGCAGGATCATCAGTCTTCGGGTTCCATTTGTCAACAATAGTGACATAGTCTACCACGCCGCTTGTGGGTGCCACAAAGAGGCTGCCGATGGGGCAGAAAATGTCAGTCGCGGGATAATCGTGGTGATAACGCCCGAACGTGGCGTTCTTCGCGGGCTGGACAGGAAAGACATAGCGAAGGCTCGATTTTACCTGCCCTGCGGTTGCATTGTAGCTGCCCGATTCTGATGCAGGCGAAGCATAAACGCCCTGGTAGCCGAAGGCGAGAAGCATGACGAGCACGACCGCAGCTACGATGCGCAGCCTTAGTGATGGGCCGATGTGTTGTCTTGATATGTGAGCCCTCATGGTATACCTCTCTGATGTTGTGTGACTGTCCGGCCGGGAAGTAACGCGGTACCAGTGGTCCACTGCTCGAAGTAGCAAGCGCTCTGCGCTACAGGCTGTCGGCTACAATCTCCTGAGCTTCCGCTACGATTGCGTTTAGATGTTCCTGACTCTTGAAGCTCTCAGCATAGATCTTGTTGACATCCTCTGTACCTGAAGGCCGGGCTGCGAACCAGCCATTTTCGGCCACCACCTTTAGGCCGCCGATCTCGGCCCCGTTGCCCGGTGCCCTGGTCAGCTTTGCGAGGATTGGCTCACCACCCAGCAGCGAGGCTTTGACGTCGTCGGGCGACAACTTCTTCAGGCGGGATTTCTGCTCCTGGGTGGCCGGTGCGTCTATTCGGGTGTAATAGGCGTTGCCCAGGCGGGCGGTCATCTCCTGATAGTGCACGCCGGGGTCCTTGCCTGTGCGCGCCGTTATTTCGGCAGCCAGCAGGTTCATTATGATGCCATCTTTGTCTGTTGACCAGGCACTGCCGTCCCTGCGCAGAAAAGAAGCGCCGGCGCTTTCTTCACCGCCGAAGCCGAGGCTGCCGTCCAGTAAACCTTCCACGAACCACTTGAACCCGACCGGCACTTCAAGCACGTTGCGGCCTATCTCGCGGCCCACCCGGTCGATCATGCTGCTGCTGACCAGCGTCTTGCCGATCGCGCTCGTGGGGGACCACCCCGGCCTGTTCTGGAAGAGATACCAGATGGCGACCGAAAGGTAGTGGTTGGGGTTCATCAGTCCCGCGCTGCGTGTGACGATGCCATGCCGGTCCGCGTCAGGATCGTTGCCGAATGCAATATCAAACTCGTCCTTGAGCTTGACAAGGTTGGCCATCGCATAGGGTGAAGAGCAGTCCATACGAATCTTGCCGTCGTGATCCACAGGCATGAAGCGGAATGTGGGGTCGATGGTCTTGTTGACGATGGTCAGGTTCAGCCCGTAGAGATCGCCGATGGGTCCCCAGTAGGCAAAACTGGCCCCTCCCAGCGGGTCTACGCCTATCTGCAAGCCAGTCGAGCGTATGGCGTCCATGTCAACAACCTCCCTGAGGTCGCCAACAAAGGAATTGATGTAGTCGTGCCTGTGAGTGGTTGGCGCGTTCAATGCTTGCTCGTAGGGGACTCTCTTTACGCCCTGCAGTTTTTCCTTCAGCAGCAGGTTTGCCCGATCCTGCACCCAGCCGGTTACATCCACGTCTGCCGGGCCACCGTTTGGCGGATTGTACTTGAAACCTCCGTCAGCGGGCGGGTTGTGCGAGGGCGTTACCACAATGCCGTCGGCAAGCCCTGCCGTGCGGCCTTGATTGTAGCTCAGGATGGCATGGGATATGACGGGCGTTGGGGTAAAGGCGCTCCCTTTGCGCGCGCTATCGTCTGCGGCAACCATGACTTCGACGCCGTGAGCAGCCAATACTTCAAGAGCCGTCATCTGGGCCGGAACCGAGAGGGCGTGGGTATCCATACCGATAAAGAGTGGCCCCGTTATTCCCTTGCCGTTGCGGTATTCGACTATCGCTTGCGTTACCGCCAGGATATGGTCTTCGTTGAAGGATCCATCGGCAGCCGAGCCACGATGGCCGGACGTGCCGAATTGCACTCGCTGGGCCGGGTCGGAAACGTCCGGGTGAATGCTGTAATACTGATCCTGAAGCTTTGGGACGTCAATGATCAGTTCCGGTGGGGCCGGCTTACCGGCAAGAGGGCTGATTGCCATGTCTGCACTTCCTTTGCTGCGAATGCTTCCGGTTGGCCGGTGAAGGCCTGATTGATGACCTGCCTGCTACCTCTGCGAGATAAGGCGGTTGTAGAGCCGGCCCTGGCGCTCTATCGCCGCCTGATATATGGTGTGCCGAGAGCTGTCCGGCTCATATTCCTCTCCGTCCGCTGCCGGCACAGCCTCAATAGAGGGGATCGCGCCCAACGAACGCAGGGCTAAGAGGGCAGTGCCTCGACTCGTAGCTTCCGGCTCGGCCGAGGCCACTACAGTGCGCCCGATAACATCAGCGAACATCTGCATCCAGGCGGGCGAGCCAAGCAGTGCACCCCCACTGGCGATCAGCTTGTGCCCGCAGCCGGGCCTGGCGCAAATGCGCTTCTCTATCAGAGCGAAACGATATGCCACGGCTTCAAGGCTTGCCTGTAGAATCTCGTGTGGGGTGGTGGCGAGCGTGACACCGTGAATGGTCGCCTGCACATCGCCCGCCCAGTCAGGGCTGCGCTCGCCCGCGAGAAAGGGCAATACGGTCAGTCCGTGGCTGTCCGGTGTGGACGATGCGAGTGCCGCTTCGATCGCGGTGGGGCTGCTCAATTGCAGCGTGCGGCGGAGCCAGCCGTAAACGTTGCCGCCCTCGCTGGTCGCGCCGCCCAACAGAGCGCGCTGCCTGTCCACGCGGTAACACCACAGGCCGGGCGGCACCTGCGGCACATCGTCCTGTACAACTCGCATAGCCCCCGAAGTTCCAATGGTGAGCGCGATACGGTCGTGATTGGTGCAACCGCTTCCGACATTCGCCGCCGCCCCATCACCGACAGCGGGATACCATGGAATATCACGCAGCGCAGGCCAGCGGGCAGCATATGGTTCGCGCAGGCCCTGTAGCGGCGCATCGATGTCAACCAGAGGGGAGAGGTGGTCGGGTTCAACGCCCAGGAAGTTGAGCAGAGGCTCATCCCAGGTTAGCGTATGGCGATCAAGTAATCCACTCCACGAGGCGACCGAATAGCTGACTCGACAACGACCAAACAACCGCAGCTCGATGTATTCACCGAGCGTGAGCCAGCGAGCCGTGTTGCGCCAGATATCAGGCTTGACGCGGCGGAACCAGTTGAGGCGCGCCGGCCAGTAGCTTGTACGCAACATGCAGCCGGTGCGGTCGTGGACAGTGCGCTCATCCAGGCTGTCGCGCAGGGCATCGGCGTCGAGAGCATTGCGCGTGTCGGCGTAAGTGATTATGGGCGTTAGCGGCATTCCTGCGCTGTCTATCGCAAGGATATTGGAGACCAGCGTGTCGATTGCGACCGCGCCGATCTGTGTTGCCAGCGGCCCTGCCGCGCTCAAAGCGGCGTCCACACAGTGGGCAGTGCGCTCAAGTGCGATGTCGGGGTCGTCTTCGGAAGCGCCGTCGCCGGTGGTGCGAAGCTGGAACTTCTCCTGGATGAGGGTTCCATCGACCACGCGGGCCAACCGGTCGTAGAGCACGGCCCGCGCCGACGATGATCCAAGGTCAATCGCCAGGATGAGGGGCGGCTCAGCGTCAGTTGTACTGATGGTTGTTGTGCCGGTGACCATATGGCGTCGCTGCCTCCATGCCCACTTCATCGTTGAGCGCGTCGCTCCGATATAACATTTCACCGGCGTGGAGCACAAGCACGCGGCCTTCTGCCTCTCGCCCCTCCCACCGGGTCGGGTGAATTGTCCTGTAATCAGCGTACCGGAGGTTCACACACAGGCAACGCTTCAGGCTTCGAGGCGCTGCCCGATATTGCCATGCGCAGAGTCGGCTTTGTCAAATCGCCTCTGCACAATGTTACATTATCCCTGTGAAACGCGGTAGTCATCTATGCCAGGGATTCAAGGCTGATGCAAAGTCGGTTTCGAGCGTGTCCTCTCGGCGGTGTCATTCTGAACGAAGTGAAGAATCTCGTCCCCTCTTTTATGCTGGGATTGGTGTAAGGGAACATCATCCTGCTTTGCGAGATTCTTCGCTTCGCTCAGAATGACACCGCATGGTGGGGTGAGCTTACCTGTCATTTCTTAGTTAGTACGGTACTGAACGAATGGAACAATCACTGTCCCTGGCAGATTGCTATGGAGGTTGATTCTTCACTTTGTTCAGAATGACAAAGTGTAAGTGGTAGAAGGATAACCAGGATTTCCGACTTTGCACCAGCCCTGGCCGGAAATCAGGCATAAGCGTGCGCTACTTTCATCAAGTCAACCTGCTGGGGCTACTGTGGGTATTCACCGGACAGCGCCCATCTACGCCTGTGATATAATTGATAGTACCCTTGCCTCCTTATCAGGCGCAGATATCCCAAAATAAACACAAAGCAGAAACGAGATTCGCCATGCCTAACGTGCAAGATCACGCCTACAAGACCCAAAACCTGAAGAATATCCTTACCAACCTGGGAAGTGTCGTTATCGCCTACTCAGGCGGGGTGGACAGCACATTCCTGGCCCGAGAAGCGTTGGAGGCGCTCGGTGACAAAGCGCTTGCCGTCACCGCCGTTTCGCCAAGCCTTGCCGCTTCGGAGTTGGACGAAGCCAAAGAGCTTGCCGTCCAGATGGGCGTGCGGCACGTTCTGATAGACAGCGATGAGGTGTCAGACCCTCGCTACCTTGCTAATGGAGCCGACCGCTGCTATTTCTGCAAGAACGAAGTTTACAGCCTGCTCGTCTCATATGCACACGAGCAGGGGTATGCCGCCGTGATAGACGGCACAAACGTGGACGACCTGCGCGATCCACGGCCGGGGCGCAAGGCAGCCAGGGAACAGGGAGTGCTCAGTCCACTGGTAGACGCAGGGTTTACCAAAGCTGAGATCAGAGATGCTTCCCGCGTGCTAGGATTACCAACGGCGGACAAGCCTTCGATGGCCTGCCTGTCGTCGCGGATACCGTTCGGTACGCCCATCAGCATTGCGTCACTGAAGCAGGTAGAAGATGCGGAAAGCCTGCTGCGAGGGCTTGGACTGGGGCAGTCACGAGTGCGGCATCACCGCGATACCGCCCGCATAGAAGTCGAGCCGGACGATTTCATCACCGTTATCGAGCGCCGAGATGAGATCGTGGCCGGACTGAAGTCGCTCGGCTATGTGTTTGTGTCGCTCGACCTGGAAGGCTACCGGACAGGCAGCATGAACAGCGCGCTGAAGGGTGAAAAGGTGCGGAGTGGACGCTGAGAGCCTTCGCACACTGCTCACCGATGTACGCGAAGGCAGACTTGATGTTGGCACGGCACTGGACCGGCTGCGAGATTTGCCATTCGAGGACATAGGCGACGCTAAGATCGACCACCACCGCACCCTGCGCACGGGGATGCCGGAAGTCATATTCGCCCAGGGCAAAACAGCGCAGCAGGTGGTGGATGCGTTCTCGGCTCTGGCGGCGAGAGGGCCGGTTGTGATGGCGACGCGGGCCGACCGGCAAGCATACGAAGCGGTCAGGGCTGTGCAGCCTGAAGCAATATACTACGAGAGGGCGCGCATTATCGCGCTGGGTAGTATGGCAGCGTCCGGGGACGGTTATGTGGCCGTGGCTACGGGCGGCACTGCTGATCTTCCGGTCGCGGAAGAAGCATGTGTCACTCTGGAGCTACTGGGCCATCGAGTAGAGCGGCTCTTCGACGTGGGAGTAGCAGGCATCCACCGCCTTCTCGCGCAGAGGCAGGCACTGAGTGCTGCTGCCGTTGTGATTGTCGTGGCCGGTATGGAAGGGGCGCTCGCCAGCGTCGTGAGCGGCCTGGTGGCTTGCCCATTAGTGGCGGTGCCTACCAGCGTCGGCTACGGAGCGAACTTCGATGGTCTGGCCCCGCTCCTTTCTATGCTCAATAGCTGCGCTCCGGGCGTTGCGGTGGTGAACATCGACAACGGTTTCGGCGCGGCAGCCTTTGCTCACCTGGTACTCTTGCGCGTCAATCAGCGGCCCCACGAGAGAGAATAGTATGCGCACCGCGTACTTTGACTGCTTCGCGGGTGCCAGCGGCGACATGATACTCGGCGCGCTGCTGGACGCGGGCCTGGACATAAATGTGCTGAAAGAGCAGCTAGGCTTGCTACCACTTAACGGCTGGGATCTCGATGTAGAGCAGGTGATGAGGTCCGGCCTTCGGGCGAGCAAGGTCAACGTGCGCACGAACACTGCGGTCAGGCTGGCGCACCGCTCCGATGTAGAAGAGATTATCCGCGACAGCGGCCTAAGCGAGCGCGTCAAAACAGTCAGCATGAGCATATTTGACAGGCTGTTTGAGGCGGAAGCACGGGTTCACGGCTCGACGCCGGACAAAGTACACCTTCACGAGATGGGCGACCTCGACACGATCATAGACATAGTGGGTGCAGTTGTTGGCCTGGAGAGCCTGGGAGTCGATGCCGTATATGTGTCGCCCCTTCCCACCGGCAGTGGTACGATCACGACGCAGCACGGCCTTTTACCGCTGCCGGGCCCCGCTGTTATGGAACTGCTGCGTGGTGCTCCTTTGCGCAGGCTCGATATAGAGGCCGAGCTTGTCACCCCTACCGGCGCGGCAATACTCACCACCCTGGCGCAAGGCTACGGTATGCACTCAACGATGAGAATCACAGCGTCAGGTTACGGCGCGGGCACAAGGGAGCTCCCGTTTGCGAATGTGCTGAGAGTGATGATCGGTGAGAGCGCCAACGTACAGGATAGTCGTACTATAGGGGATATGGAGCCTGTTGAGGGCATCTACACCGAATACGTGACGGTGCTTGAAACACAAATTGATGATATGCCCGCTGAGTGGTATGGCTACCTCATGCCGACATTGCTCGACGCGGGCGCGCTGGATGTATATTTTACGCCTGTGCAGATGAAGAAGAACCGGCCAGGAACGCTGCTCACTGTCATCTGCAAGCCCGACGATGCTAACAGGCTCAGTCTGCTTGTGCTCGGCGAGTCGAGTACTCTCGGCGTTCGGCAGTACAACGCACAGCGTCTTTCCCTCCCGAGAACGGTCGGAACCGTTCAGACTCGCTTCGGGCCAATCCAGGTGAAGGTGGCAACGCTGCCTGGAGGGAAGGAGCGCATCGCGCCCGAATACGAATCGTGTTTGCAGGCAGCGCAAGCCCATGGTGTGGCCCTGTGGGAGGTCTACCGGGCAGCACTTCAAGACGGTGGAACCGCATAATCTTCTACGAATGCCCAAACGCCCGCAGATCGCTGATGATCGTGGAGCAGTGCAGCACGATCAGGGGCATAGTTGATGCTAACGCAGGCTGAATAGAGCAAGAGTTGCGGGCGACCACCGGCTTTGCTTATGCTCCATACAATACATGATCGTGCAGACCAGTGGGTCTTGTGAAGGGTCGTCGACGGCCAAGCGACTATTTGAAAGGGAGGGATTAGATGGATGCTGTTACACTTCTACGGGAACAACTGAAAGAGGCCCACGCCCTGCTGGAAGCCATCATGCAGGATGTAACACCGGAAGCGGCCCATTGGATGCCGCCCGGCAAGGCGAACCCTGTTGGTGCCACGTATACCCACGTTGTGGTGTTCGAAGATATGACCATCAACGGCGTGCTCAGGCACCAGCGCCCCCTGTACGAAACAACATGGGCCGGCAAAACCGGCATTAGCGAATTGATGCCCAAACGAGGGGAAGAATGGCAGGATTACGTGCCCTGGACCCGGCGTGTGAAGGTTGATATGCCCACTGTGCGCGAATACGCCAGGGCGGTGTACGCTTCAACTGATGAATATTTCGCGTCCCTAACCCCGGGTGATCTCGACCAGTCAATTGACCTTGCTGGGGTGGGCGGGAGCGTGGTCACCCTCGGCCACGTCCTGAGCAGGTCCATCGTGGCGCATGTCGATAACATCGCCGGTGAGATATCGTGCCTCAAGGGTTTGCAGGGCCTGCAAGGATATCCTTTCTAATTATTAGGGCGTAGTCAGGAGAATGTAATGCGCGATCCCACAGAACGGGCTGAGGCAGAGCCGTCACCTGAGCATGGGGTAGGAAACGCCGGTGAAGCCTGGCCCAGGCTGCCTTATGAGGAATGGAAAGAGACATATGAAACGCTTCATATGTGGACACAGATTGTAGGCAAGATTCGGCTTACCCTTAGCCCCATGATCAATCACTGGTGGAACGTGACACTCTATGTAACCCCACGAGGGCTGACCACTTCAACTATTCCCTACGCAGCAAATCATGGCGTCAAGACCTTCGAGATAGAGTTTGATTTTATCGACCATAGCCTCGCGGTGCACACGAGTGAAGGCGCTACCAGGTATATGAGCCTGCACCCGCGCACTGTAGCCGATTTCTACCGGGAACTGATGTCAATATTGCATTCGCTTGGTATAAAGGTGAAGATCAACACGACTCCGCAAGAGGTGCCAAACCCTATCGCGTGCGACGTAGATACACAGCACGCCTCCTACGATGAAGAGTACGCCAACAGGTTCTGGAGCATCCTGGTTCTGTCGGATAACGTCTTCAAGGAATTCAGAGGTGATTTTATTGGGAAGTGCAGCCCGGTGCACTTCTTCTGGGGCAGCTTCGATCTTGCCGTCACACGCTTCTCGGGCCGCCGCGCTCCAGAGAAGCCGAAAGCCGACCATATTCAACGCGAAGCCTACTCGCACGAGTGCATCAGCGCAGGTTTCTGGCCGGGCAGCGGGAGTCTGCTTGCGCCTGCATATTACGCCTACGCATCCCCTGCGCCAGAAGGTATCAGCAAAGCGCAAGTTGGCCCTGATGATGCGCATTTCGACAAGAAGATGGGCGAGTTCATCCTGCTGTACGACGATGTACGCAATGCGGCAGACCCAAGAGCGGCTTTGCTCGACTTCTTACAAACGACTTATGCCGCAAGCGCCGACCTGGCAGGGTGGGACCGGCCTTCTCTGGAGCGGCAGCGAGCCTAGCAGAGCTAGTTTGGAACAGCAGAGGAGAAACCATGGGTAACATAGACGATATGAATGAAGAGTGCGTCCACCTGCGCGATATCCAGGAGGTCACACCGAGCGGGAACGGCTGTGAAGAGTGCATGAAGATGGGAGACAGGTGGGTGCACCTTCGGCTGTGCGAGACGTGCGGACACGTCGGCTGCTGCGACAGCTCGCAGAACAAACACGCCACCAAGCACTACCACGCCAGCCACCACCCGATAATAAAGTCGTTCGAGCCGGGCGAGGATTGGGGCTGGTGCTATATAGACCAGGAATACTTCGAGTCGCTCGCCGTAAATGTCGGTGATTACCACCTCTAGCCGGTCGGATTCGCGCCTGGCTAGGGTATTTGGGCTGGGCAAAAGCCGCCTGTATAGGCTGTTCGTTCTCTCTTCCTCACTGAAGGCACTCGTGTAATATTGGAGCCTATTTGCGCTTGACACAGGCGAACGTTTGTACTATTGTTAGCTCATGGAAATGCACACGGCGACCGGGCCAGGGGCAAGGGTCAGCGCACTTGCTAGCGGCAGTTCAGGCAATGCCTTCCTTGTTGAAGCAGCGGGAATCAAGCTGTTGTTCGATGCAGGGCTGAACGCGGCTACACTCGAATATTACCTGAGGCAGCGAGGCACTTCGCCTTCAGAGTTGGCCGCTATTTTCGTCAGCCACGAGCATATCGACCATCTGCGCGGGGCGGGCATACTGGCGCGGCGCCACAGGCTGCCTGTTGTAGCCAGCGAGGGCACATTCAGGGCAGGGGCCGCGCAGTTCGGCGTGCTACCTGATATTGTCGTGCAGAAGCCGGGCAGCGAGGTAAACGTCAATGCTGCCGACGGCACGGGTAAGATTACGGTGCGAACGTTCACCGTTTCTCACGATGCGGCAGAGCCTGCGGGCTTCTGGATCGAGGCGGCAGGGCACAACATTGTGCTGTGCACCGACCTGGGCTGCGCGACCGATTCCATACGCGATGCTCTGCAGGCGGCCGACTTGCTGGTGCTGGAGGCAAATTACGACGTAGACAAGCTCTGGCGTGGGCGATACCACCCCGCGCTAAAGAGACGTGTTGCCGGGCCGCACGGCCACCTGGCGAACGCCGACACGGCCATACTTGTTTCCGAGCTGGCTCGCGATAGTAAACACCGCAGCGTTCCGCGCACTATCTGGCTGGCCCATCTCTCCGCAGCCAACAACACGCCCGCGCTCGCCTTCGACACAGTGACCGAGCCGCTGAACCGCGAAGGTTGCACACATGTCGAGATCGCCGTACTCGCCCGGGATAGGCCCAGCCACATCTGGCACAGTTCTGCGCTCGCTGTTGAAGAGGCTCACCCGACTACTGTGGGGCAGCTTGCCTCCGAACCAGTCTGTGTCGAATAGATAACGGGAATCGGGCGCTAATAGCTTAGTGGAGGACCGCGCACAATGCAACGCCAGGATGCGCACGATGCTGACGAGGTTGCTGTCCAGTCGCTTTACAGGCAAATGCTGGAGGGCTGGAACAATAAGGACGCCGGCAGCATCGCATCTCTATATGAAGAGCATGCTAATGTCGTCGGGTTCGATGGAAGCCAGATTAACGGGCGAGCAGAGATCGAGTCGATATTTGGCCAGATCTTTGCAGACCACGTAACAGCCTCTTATATAGGCATAGTTCGAGAGGTACGTTTCATCACGCCCGACGTTGCCGTGCTCCGCGCTGTGGTTGGTATGGTGCCGCCAGGGCAATCGAAGATCAACCCTGCTGTGAACGCGATACAATCCATGGTAGCGCAGAGGTGGGACAGCAAGTGGCGCATTGTGCTCTTCCAGACGACCCCTGCCCAGTTCCACGGAAGGCCGGTACTTACACAGCAGCTCACCGATGAGTTGCAGCAATTGGTGTGGAGTACGACCGGCTATCACGCCGCTCTATCTACGTCCCTACCGAGAGAAAAGTGATTGGAACTCTGAGCCGGTTAGAGCGTCCGAAGCCATTCCTGCATAGCTGCCTTGCTCCAGCAATTCGCGAGCAACCGCGCGTAAATGGCCCAGCGAGGAGCGCATCAGTCCACCTGCGAGGCTGACTCTGGCGACGCCGAGTTGTGAAAGCTCGAGCAGTCGAGGCGCAGGTGGGCCGCCGAGGATATTGATGGGTCCATTGATTCCGCTTGCTAGGCTCGCGATTACGTCGCTTTTGAGATAGGCTATCGGATAGACGCAGTCTGCGCCGGCTTGCAGGTAGGCGTTGCCGCGCTGAACTGCCTGTTGTAAACGCCACTCAGGCTCGCCTTCCGGCAATAAGAAGGCGTCAACGCGCGCGTTTATGACGAACGGAATGTCCATTTCTCCCGCGAGATCGCGCAACGCCCTTATCAGGTCGACCTGATGCGATATGTCTACCAACGCACTGTGACCCCCTATGGTCGAATCTTCGATGTTGAAGCCAACAGCACCTGTCTCAATAATCATTCTTGCTGTTTGCACGACCTCTTCGAGGGTTGACCCGTAGCCTGCTTCGATGTCGGCTGTGAGGGGGCACTCAATCACGCGGGTGATACGAGCGGTGGCATCGATCAACATGTCGCGGCTGATTTGTTGGCCATCGCCGTAGCCGAGCGCGGCGGCCACACCGGAACTTGTGGTGGCGATAGCGGAGAAGCCCGCCTGCGCAAGTACGCGGGCGCTAGCGGCGTCCCATGCGTTGGGCAAGACAAGCATGGGCGACCCACTGTGAAGCCGTCGAAACTGTATTGCTTTTTCCTTCTGCTCACCGGTAGTCATGGTGTAACCTCCTGGCGTGTGAAACGTGAAGCGTGAAACGTGAAACGTAAGGACCTGAAGGGAAAGTGGGCAAAAGCCTTGCAGCTATAGACCGCCTGCATAGCCATCGGCGCGTTTGTCGCTGCCGGCTGCGTAGCCGCCCTGGGGCAAGCGCCAGATGATCTGGCCCCGGCCGAAGTCGCCTCCCGGTTGGAATACGGTCACACGATGGCCTGCCGCTCGCAGGCCGCGCACGATGGCCGGGTTGGCGTCCGATTCTATCTCGACTGTCTTACCGCTGATCCACTGCCACCTTGGGGCGTCGAGGCTGGCCTGGGGGTTCATATGGTAGTCTATTGTGTTGGCAACCATCTGGATGTGACCCTGGGGTTGCATGAATCCGCCCATCACTCCGTATGGGCCAACCGCATCGCCATTGTGCGTAATGAAGCCCGGGATGATGGTGTGATAAGGTCGTTTGCCCGGCTCAAGGTGGTTGGGGTGGCTGGGATCGAGGTTGAAGTTCGCGCCACGGTCGTGCAGGGCTATACCTGTGCCGGGCACAACGATGCCCGAGCCGAAGCCGAGGTAGCTCGATTGGATGAAGCTGACCATCATGCCCGAGGAGTCGGCGGCACAGAGATAGACAGTGCCCCCTGAGTTCGGGTTACCGGGGGCAGGCTGGAGCGCGTTGTTACTGATGAGCTTGCGCCGCCGAGCCGCGTAGCTCTTGTCGAGCAACTGTGCGACGGGCACGGATACGAAAGCCGGGTCTGCCACATAGCGGAATGCGTCGGCAAAGGCCAGTTTCATAGCTTCGATCTGAAGGTGGAACGAGCGGATGCTGTCTCGCGGAATGCTGCCGAGATCAAAGCCTTCGAGGATGTTGAGACCGATAAGGGCGGCAATACCCTGGCCGTTCGGCGGCATCTCCCAGGTCTCATAGCCGCGGTAGGTGGTGGAGATGGGGTTTACCCATGTGCTGGTGTGGGCCGCGAGGTCTTGCTCGGTGATGTACCCGCCTGTTTGAGCGGCAAACTGCGTGATCTTTCTTGCGAGGTCGCCCTTATAGAAATCGTCGGAGCCTGAGTTGGCGATGCTGCGCAGTGTTGCGCCGAGTGCCTTGCTCGACCAGAGGCCGCCGGAGCGTGGGGCACGACCGCCGGGGGCGTAGGCTTCCAGCCAGCCTTTGAACTGTGGGCCTTTGTTCGCGGAGTAGATGGGTACGGCGCGGTTCCAGAAATAGGCAACAATGGGCGATACGCGGAAGCCGTTTTCGGCATAGCTGATGGCAGGCTCGAACAGGGTTTCGAAGGGTAACTTGCCGAAGCGAGCATGCAAATCGCGCCAGACGGCAGGGGCACCGGGTACAGTTACGGGCAGCCAGCCTTTTTCGGGCATAGCTCTGTAGCCTTTGCCTGTTACCAGCTTGATATTGAGCGCGGCAGGTGCGCGGCCCGATCCGTTGAGGCCAAACAGCTTCCTGGATTTGGGGTCCCAGACGAGGGCGAAAGCGTCGGAGCCAATGCCGTTTGAGGTCGGCTCGACTACGGCAGAAGCGATGGCCGTCGCGAGCGCCGCGTCTACAGCGTTGCCGCCTTTCTGGAGCATCTGCAACCCTGCCTGCACAGCGAGAGGCGTGCTGGTAGCAACCATACCGTTTGGGGCGACAACGGCATGACGCTGCGTGCTATAGGGGTTCTTCGTGAGGTCCATTGGCGGCAGGACACCGCCAACTGAGGTGGGCGTAGGCAGGGGCTGGGAGGTTTGCGGCTGCGAACGGAGGTCGGCAGAAGAAGGGGCTTTGACAAGGGAAGCCAGGAGGCCCGGTGCAGCTACAACGCCGCCCAATGTCAGGCCGGCGCGTCGCACGAACTCGCGGCGGGTGAGGTCGGGTTGTTCGTGTGATGCTTCTTCCGTACTACTGCCCACGTCTTCACGCGCGGTCGCATCAAGACCCTGATGATACTTGTCCTCCATGACAGTTCCTTTCAACCTAGCGCGGTTAACTATACCACGGACGATGGGCGTGGGCCAAAGGTTGAGGAATCAGGTGTCAGGGGTCCAGGACCAGGATATCACGGATTCACCGCAGAGGCGCAGAGTGCGCAGAGGTTCGCATTGTGCTGAGGGAAGCGAGTATGGGGCACATACCGTCAACTGACAACTGGCAACTGACAACGTGGTACTGCCCCGTGACCCCTTACGCACTGCCTACGGGACAGCAGACAGTATGGCGCGAGCATGGCCCTTTGGGTGGAGTTTGTAGGAGCCTGTGGAGGCTGGAATTACTATTGACTGGTACTGGGTTAGCTTGTGGCTCCAGCTGGGGCCCGCTATTTCTACTTCGCCTTCGATGACGGTCAGGGCGTGGAACGTCTCATGATGGGTGTCGAGTTCGAGGGTTTCGTGTTCGGCCTGAACAACGTCTAGTGAGAAATAGAGGCAGTCAAGCAGGTGACGGCCGCCATCTTCGGGAAGTGGCATGCCTTCCACGTACTTGCCCGTTGATGTTGGGCTGGATACGGCTATAGATTGCTCGATATGGAGGGCGCGACCTGCTGTCTGGGGACGGTCCCAGTCGAAGATGCGGTAGGTGATGTCTGAGGTCTGCTGCACCTCGTATACGAGGAGGCCGGGGCCGAGGGCGTGAATGGTGCCTGCCATCATGAGAAGGGCATCGCCATCGCTAACAGGCTGGTAGTGAGCCAGTTCGATGACTTTGCCGTCGCTGATGGCTCGCGCCAACTCTTCACGGGTCGTGCCGGGCTTCACGCCGGATATGACCCCGGCACCATCCTCGGTCTTGATGAAGTACCATGCCTCGGTCTTGCCGAAGTGGCCTTGGCCTTCAAGTTCCACGGCCATGGCATCGTCAGGATGGACCTGTAGCGACAGCCAATCAGCACAATCGAGGAGCTTGATCAGTAGAGGGAAACGGGTTCCGGTGCGGCTTACTGCACGGCTGCCCAGTAGGTCGGCGCCATACTCAGCCGCCACTTCGCCCAGCGTGCGGTCTTTGTGCGGGCCGCTCGTTATCTTGCTCTCTTCGTAAACAATCCAGGCTTCCCCGATAGGAGTGCCCGTTTCAGGAGATGGTTGGCCCAAATGCGTGCCGCCCCAGACTCGCTCCCGATACTGAGGTTCGAGCAAGAGACCTTCCAATGTGACAGGATGTGGCGTGCTCAATGGTTGATCCTCCGGGGGCGAGCTTCGTACTGCGTACTCCGTATTGCATATTTCATAGGCGGTCGGCGGTCTGCCGTCGGCGGTCTTACGGAGTACGCAGTACGCAATACGAAGCTTCTTACTGTTGCCTGTAGATGCTTTCGGCTTCGCTTATGGTGCAGAAACGAACGTCCGGGTTCCTGTCGGTGCAATACTTCATGTCCCACTCGGAGGAGAAGAGCATCACGTCGTGGTCGTAGCGGTCGAGGACTCTGAGGCTCCGGGATGAGGTTGTGACATTCTTTATGGCTGCCGGGTCACCCACGAGCCACCTTGCACAATCATAGCTCAGGTGGTCGATTGCAGCATCTACATTATACTCTGCTGCGAGGCGAGCTATCACCACGTCGAACTGCAATTCGCCCACGGCTGCGAGGATCGGCTCGCGGCGCACCTGGTAAACATCGGTCAGCACCTGCACTACGCCTTCTTCTCGCAGTTGCTCCAGACCCTTGTTGAATTGCTTGTACTTGTCCGTCGAGACGTTGCGCAGCGCGGCGAAACACTCGGGTTGGAATGATGGGATGGGCGCATACTGGAAGTTGCCGCCAGCGCAAACCGTGTCACCTATGGTGAAGACGCCAGGATTACTGAGGCCGATAATGTCGCCCGGGTAGGCTTCCTCGACCGTCTCGCGGTCACGGGCAAAGAGGCGGTGAGGGCGGGTCATGCGCACTTTGCGGCCAACGCGAGGGTGATCGACCATGATGTCTTTCTCAAAGCGGCCGGAGCAGACCCGCAGGAAGGCCATGCGGTCGCGATGCTGCGGGTCCATGTTGGCCTGGATCTTAAAGACGATGCCGCTGAATATCTCGTTTGTCGGGGCGATTGGACCGCCTGTGCTGTCGCGTGGGCCGGGAGGGGGAGCAAGGGTAATAATGGCCTTCAAGAAAGCTTCCACGCCAAAATTGTTCAGTGCGCTGCCGAAGAAGACGGGGGTCACCAGTCCGGAGAGGAAGTCGTCTTGATCGAACGCGGCACCGGCCCCCTCAAGTAGCTCGGCGTCGTCTCGAAGTTGCTGGTAGGCAGACTCGCCGAGAGTGTGGCTCAAGATGGGGTCGGAGAGGTCGGTAACCTGCACGGGAGCGCGGTACTTGCCGCTGGTGGAGCGCTGGAAAAGCGACACGTTCCTCTTCTCCAGATCATACACTCCCTGGAAGTCCGTGCCGCTACCAATGGGCCAGTTGACGGGCGAGACACGAATCTTCATAACCTGCTCGATTTCGTCCAGCAGTTCAAGAGGGTTGCGGCCTGTGTGGTCCAGTTTGTTGATAAAGGTAAGGATGGGCAGGTTGCGCTGACGGCAGACCTCGAACAGTTTCTTGGTCTGCGGCTCTATACCTTTGGCGCTGTCGAGCACCATGACTGCACTGTCAACAGCCATCAGCGTGCGGTAGGTGTCCTCACTGAAATCCTGGTGGCCTGGGGTGTCGAGCAGATTGAAGATGTGGCCTTCATACTCGAACTGGAGAGCGGTGGAGGTGATGGAGATGCCGCGCTGCTGCTCCATGGCCATCCAGTCTGATGTGGAGCTGCGCTGGTTCTTGCGGGCACGCACGGAACCGGCCTGGTCTACAGCACCGGCATACAGAAGCAGTTTTTCGGTGAGGGTGGTTTTGCCTGCGTCAGGGTGAGAAATAATGGCAAAGGTTCTACGGCGCTTGACTTCCCGACCAAGTTGTTCCAGGGATTCCCTGTTAGGGGCAGTTTGTATCACGAGTTGTACCTCTTTCTGTAGTTTCAAAGAAAACGTCAAATGCACGGGTATCTGTTTCGCGGCCGGAGCGGCAGTGAAACAGGCGGAATATCAATCCGTACAAACAGTCATTCTCTGTTACTCCATACATAGCCGGCGATAACTCGCAGGCAAGGCATCACGATACAATACATTACGACAGGGTTACCTGGGCTTCCTGATAAAAGGAAGACGTTTAAGTATACACTAATCAGCGTGCTGAACGCCAATGGATCGTGCGTAGAAAATGTTCAGATTTAGGGTGGAGCGAGTTTACATTCAGGTAAGGGAAGACCCACCGCCCCCCGCTTCGCTCATGCCCCTCCCACGCGTGGGAGGGGAGTCTAAGAAGGGAAGAGTGGGGACACCCCCAACCCCGTCATGGGCTTCGCCCCTGCACCCCTATTCTGAACACTTATCGTGTGCAGTGCCAGGGCTGATGCAAAGTGGCAAATGCCAGTGACCCAACCACCATCTGAACTTTGTCATTCTGAACGCAGTGAAGAATCAACCTCCTTAGCCGTATGTTCCTCTTGAAAACCTCTCCGCACACGTACGGTAACGCGCGCAGTACACCACCTCGTAAAGGGCAATGCAAAACTACTGCCTTTACAGGCAGTACGTATGCGCCAAGTCTAAACTACAGCGCACAGTAGACGGCCACTATAAAGTGCCCGGTGAAGCAGAGAATATCCGAATAGCCGCTAGAAAGTCAAGGCCGGTAGTTTGACTAGGACCCTAATAGGCCAGATAGTACTACAGATGACAGCCTGCCTTTATTCGGGGTCGGTTATTGTAGGGTCGAGATAGAATGCCGGCCCGCCGGCTACAGTTTTGGGGCTAAGCACAAAGCCTCGGCTGTGGAGCCGCCGGACGAACTTATTTAGCTCTGCTCCAGTGATTCTCCACTTGAGAGTGCGGGCTATTCCGCCTGCCAGAAGCGGGTCTGTATGGCTCGACTGCTCACCATAAAGCTCAAGCGCGGTCTCAAGGAATTCGATCTCGCGCTCGTCCAGGCGATCTCTGATGCTGTCAGGAATCATTGGTGTCCCCTCCTTATTTGGACCCTAATCTTACCACAGACGAGCAAACTGGTACGGAGAGCGCAGGGGTTGAGTCAGCAGGAACTACTGTGCTGCAAGGGGTAATATGTTGCACGAGCGGTAGATTGAGGATGTGATGTGCGGCGGGGAGGACAAAGACAGTGAGGGATTACGGGTGAAGTGGGAGAGAACGACAGTGGACGTGATACTGGTCGCGGCGGTGCCGGCAACAGTGGGCGCAGGAGCGGCGCAGGGGAATCGGGCACGTTCGTGGAGACAGGATGGACGGTGCTAGTGGCGTTCCTCAACTACTGGGAGAGCCACGATGGGCTTGCTCAACAGAGTTGCCTATCTCTGAAGCGGTGCAAGAGGGGAGCGCTACGGACGGCAGAAGGGAATGCGGCTATTGTCAGCGTGCTATCAGGAGCGAGCAAAATTGTGTTGACACGCCAGGGCTGATGGCGATACACTGGCCGCATCAAGGAGGGGAACTATGCCGATCAAGATTTGCGTGGCCGGGGCGACCGGCTGGGCGGGCAGCGCGGTGACGCTTCACATTCTGCAAGCTGCCGACTTCCAACTTGTCGGCGTGATTGCGCGGCGGGGAGTGGGTCGGGAGGTTGGAGCGGTGCTGGGTGTACCGGCTACGGGCATCAAGATCGCGGCTTCGTTGGCAGATGTACTCCAGGCGAAGCCCGATGTGCTGATTGACTACACCAACCCTGATTCGGTCAAGGCGCGCACTCTCTTTGCGCTGGACCACGGCGTTCGGGTGGTGATCGGTACGTCCGGGCTGACTGCCGAGGATTACCGAGAGATTGACGCACACGCCCGTCAACAGGGGTTAGGCGTGATTGCCGCCGGAAACTTCTCGATCACAGCGGCGCTGGCAAAACACTTCGCGCTGCTGGCCGCCAAGTACCTGCCATCCTGGGAGATCATTGATTACGCACACGCCGACAAGATAGACGCGCCCAGCGGCACCGTCCGAGAGCTGGCCGAAGAACTGGCGGAGGTCGCGCCGAACCGGATAGAAGTGCCCGTAGAGCAGACGCACGGAGACAAAGAAACACGCGGTGCGTCTATCGCGGGCGCGCAGGTGCACTCGGTGCGGCTGCACGGCTATGTCATCGCCTTTGAGACGATCTTCGGCCTGCCCGACGAGCGCCTCACCATCCGCCACGACGCGGGAGCCGGGGCCGAGCCGTATGTCGCGGGCACATTGCTGGCCGCTCAACGCGTGATGGAGACCACCGGCCTGGTGCGGGGCCTGGACCGGCTGCTGTTTGATGCCTGATGAGTCGGTGGAGGGGCTGAGGGCGCGATATTAGGAAGTGCAGCAAGACGAAAGGAACTATCCATAGAGAATGTTGACGCAATAGAAGAAGAAAAGCCTCTTGCTCCGCACGATACTCTGCTGGGCCAATTGCAGAGGGGTCGAGGTATCGGTTTCCTGCGGGCGATGCAGGAAGGCCGTGCCACCGTCCACGCTTTGCTCTATGACTGTATAACCAGCGACCCACGCTTCGACAGTCAGATTGAAGAGCGCGCTGATTACTATGCCCGCCTCGTGCTGCTAACAGGGTTGGGCCTCGCTCCACTGGAACATTACCTGCGCACCGTCCCGCACGACCGGTTGGACTGGGAAGCTGCCCTGACAATCCAGACACTTGGACGCCTGGCCCAACTCGGTAATAGTGCTGCTGTTCCTCTGCTGCGAGATTACGTATCCTATGGTGCAAAGTGGGACTATGCGCTCCAACAACTTGCAGAGCTTACGGAACCGGGCGCGACAGTAGGGTTGCCGGAAGTAATTTGTGCTCGGTTTGAAACCGGGACACTGCTTGAGAATTCCACAGCTTATGACCTCTATTCGACACCCGCCGAGCAGGCACTCTGGAAGAAGTGGTCGGCAGACAACCCCTGCATCGCGCGTCTTCTCGCGGAAGTTGAGCAGATCGAAGCCACACGAGCGCAAACTTACCCACGCCAAAAGCGACCTGCGTACGAGGAGATGTCTGTTGAGGAACTGCTTGCCACGGTAGGACGACAGCAGTGGGGATGGGTGACGGCCGCCGAGCTGGTGGAGGCGAAAGCTACGGCCAACGACGAACATACCCTGGTGGCAGCCTTCTCTAAAGCTAACCCGTTCGCCTGGTATGCGGCCCTCCGTGGGCTTGAGGCTCTTGGCAGGGCTGAAGTTCTGTACCCGCAGATTCTTGAGCAGTCAGTTGCGCGCCTTGATAGCCTGCCACAAGCGAATGGCCCGCACATCAGAGAAGTGAGGCCAATTACGCACACTCTCGTGCTTCTACCGCCTGCCATGACACTTCCTATTGCACGGGCATGGTTCAACCAGGAGAATCGGCACAAAGAGTCGGTGGCCGAAGACCTGCTAGAACAGCATGCCACAGCCGAGGATTATCCGATGGTGCTGCGGGTCTGGACGAAGCACATTGAAGCCGCCGAAGACATAGATACCTACTACACCTGCTCGCTGCTCGATATTCTATCTCGGTTTCGTGACATCGGCCCGGTTCCTTATGTAGAGCGTGTGTTTATCGAGAGCGGCTATACTCTTGCACGCTATCGCGCTGCCGGAGCTATGCAGGCGAACGCGCCTCAATTGTTCGCTGAAACCTACGCCTACGAATGCCTCTGGGATTGCGCGGAGGAAACCAGGCAGTTAGGGTGTGAGAGTGTGTCCCTTGATGTGCCCGGTGCGCGGCAGCGCTTACAGGCTATGGCGGACGATCCGCTAGAGAGTGTGCGAGAAGCAGCACGACACCGCGTGGTCTCTGCGGATCTCTAGTCGTAGGCCTTGATGGCATTCGGGCTAAGCACTACAGGAACAAAATAACGTCGTGTCGCTGCCTCACTGCCCTATATTCGTTCAGAATGCAGTGAAGATTCCCATACTGAGCCGGTACTAGTGTACTCGGGCCGAGTGACGCCCCATAGCGCGAATAGGGTTATAAGGCCGCTCGGGCAATGCCTTAAGGCAGGTCTTGCAAATATCGAGCATGTATCCCGTTTCCGGCTGCCCACCCCTGTAATCGGGAAGCAGACGCTTGACCATTGGGAAGTCGCCTGTCACGGAGTGCGTATGGGGGCAGGTTGCCTGATCCACCCCTGTCGTCTGCCGGGTGACTTCGCTTGCCTGAGAACCGGCGAGGCAGCTTGGGCAGATCGGGCCGTATGATCTGTTCGGGCAGCCGGGGGTAAGGCATTTGACTAACACGGGTTGGGATGTATCTTGCATTGGAACGCTCCTCCATAATTACCACTATGATCGCTTCCATACATTGCGTCAGCGGCAGGACATACGCGAGTATGCAGGCCTCTGAGGTATACACAGCCGGAGCTATGATTTGTTAAGTTGTTTCCTTAGCCGCTAACCACGCAGGGGCGCAGCTACGGCTACCTGCCGGAGCCTGCCGACTTGCCACCTGAAGTGCCCGACGCGGGGGTCTGCCTGTAGGGCGTCTTGACGGCTTTCGGTGAGCGCCTGCCAATTATGGCGCGTGCTTCGCTCAGGGTGTAGTAGGAGCCGGCGTCGGTTGCCGCAAGGGCCTCGCGCAACTCGCTCTCCAGCTTCTTGAAATCAATGCCGGAGCCGGCATTGCAAGCTTCCGCGATAGTAGCCAAATAGTGGCGGAACAGGGTCGCGCCAGCTCTCTCGCGGTCAATGGGAAGAACCCCATCGTCCTCGGTTTCGGACCTGAGCGCCCATTCAGGGTAGTCGGCAGGTATGCGCTCGCTACCTCTGTGCTCGGACGATTCTACGCTCGCTTCAGCACCGAGAGTCTTTGTGATCCACCGGGCATCTTCATCGCGGAAGTTGTTTGTGGAGTCGTAGGCTACTTCGTTTTCGCGTATGGTAATGCCCTTAAGTGCATAATTACCGCTTCTCTGTTTGAGCCAGCCAATGGATATGCGCCTGGGCATACTCTGTTCCTCTCTCTACCTGTGCAATTCGTTACTTGTAAATAATCCCAATGCTGCCAGCAAAAATGCGGGTCCGGTCTGCTTATGCCGGCTGAGGCGGAATGGGAGCCGAAGTGCGTGTTAAGTAAGGCGGGTTCTCTAGTGGCGGCTAGCCACAAACAAAACGAGCCTGAAGATAATCAGGCTCAAAACGCATATGGAAATGGGCACTTATGCATTATCTGCCCTCTCAGAGTAACACTATTGGGCATTTATGTCAAGAAATGGCAAATTCTCAGGCGTGGGCTGCGGCGCAGTTGTCAGTTGTTAGTGACCGCCGACCGCTGGGCAGAGTGCGCAGACATTTAGCAAACTGTAGTGCAAATCGGTCCGGTATCTCTTACGCCCACATCGTGGGCATAGTAGTGCTGCGTCTGAGAGGGCTAGCCTATCATCTTTGCTTGGAGGATAGTGTGCACCTTGTTCTACCGTCAGCGGTCGGCGGTCGGCGGTCGGCGGTCACGGACAACTGCCGCAGCACGCTTTGCGCTGTTACAATGAAATGGGCGGCGAGATTGACGCCATTAGCCTGTTCGCCGCACGCGCCAGAGGCTGTAACCTAGGAGGGCGACGATGATTATGGGAAGCAGGATTGCGCCGTAGCTCGCCACACCGGGGGTACCGGTCTCTGCACTGCTTTCGAGCGTGTGCGTAAGCGTGTATAGCAAAATAAGGGTCAGCAGCACGCCCGCAGCGACCTCCCATGCGTCACCCACGATGAAATCGTACCAGAAGGCGAAAAAACCCTTTATGTACTTCATACTCGGCTCACCATCTTCTCTGCTGTATCAACTTCGCCGCCTTTGCCACCGGCCGTCGAGCGGGACCGCAGTAGCGCGATTATCGCCCCGGCTGATGCGGCATAGAAGACCAACAAGCCGAGGATCGAGAGATCTTCACCCGGCCATTGGAGGCCGACGCCCTCGCCTGCCCAGAAGGTGCCGAACGCGGTGAGCATGATGCCAACAACGAACTTTAGAGTGTTTTCGGGCACACGGGTCAGCGGCTTGTGGACCAGCAGTGCGACAAGAGTTACAAGCACTGCGGCGGCAATCGCGCCAAAAAGTGCAGGGCTGATGTCTCTCGCGCTAAGCCCGAAGGTTATCACGATGAACACGACCTCCAGACCTTCAAGCAGTACGCCTTTGAAGGAGACTGTGAAGGCAGTCCAGTCCATTACGGCGGCACCGGCTGTGGTTGCCACGACGCCTGGCCCGCTGCGAAGCTCGGCCACTTCTCGCTCGTATATTTTCTCCTCGTCATGCAGTTCTTTGAGACCTGTGTACCGCATGATTGCTTTGCGAAGCCATTGCAAGCCGAAGATGAGGAGGAGCGTGCCGATCACTATGCGAAGGGCTTCAAGCGGTATCAACGTTTCGAGGGTAGCGCCAAGGAGAGCCACGAGCGCAGCCAGGACGACCGCCGCCGCTATGACACCATACCATGTGCTGCGCCAGCCTCGCGTGACCCCGGCGGCGAGCACGATAGTGACCGCCTCCACGACTTCAACGCCGCTAGCCAGAAAACTGGATAGAAAACCAACAAGCCATTGTGTGCTCATATGCGCTCTTTCTCATGCACAGGCCATGCCAGGGTAAGTGTAACTATAGGGATAAATATGTTGCCTGACAACAGAGGTTATCTGGGTATACAAACAATATATGATAGCACCGTTTATACGGGGTAGCAAGCCGGGTATCCTGGGTAAATGTTCAGATTTAGGGTGGAACAACCCGGCATCTTGGTATGGGGAGACTCTCCGCCCCCTCTTCGCTCATACCCCCTGCTTGATTGGGCGATGAGGAAGAGGTAGATACCAACGCTGGCTCGTTGGGCGGGTGAGGCGTGAGGGGTTTACCCGGCGGAGCGGCCGTTGCTTGAGCGAGGGGCGGTCTGGACGGGTAGAAGCTCGGTGTCATCGACGATGACATCGCGTAGGGCGGCGCGGGAGGTGGCAGTGCGGTCGGGGCGGGTTGAGGTGCTACGAGTGGACGTCGGTGCTGTTGTGGCGGCCGCTTCGTCGGGGTCGTCGTCTTCCGTGTCCTCACCGGGGCTTGTCTCGCGGGATGCTACAAGGCGGTTGTAGAGGAACTCAATCTCGTCGGTATCCAACTGGCTCAGGCGCTTGCCCTTACAATAGCGGGCTGCTGCCTTGCTCATGTGGATTTCAGCGATGCCGTATTCCTCGGCTTTGCTGAGCAAATCGTGCAATGTGAGGGTTGGCTCTTCCGGCTCGACCACAGTTTCGCGAACAGCTACTTCGGGTGCATCGAACTGCTTGATGGGCGCTTGCGAGTTGACCTCTCTGACCAGTTGCGTGAAGTCAAGGTTGTCGATCTTGCGTCCAAGCTGGTAGAGATGCCCGACGTTCGTCTTGCTCACAGTCGCGATGCGCCTGGCGCGAAAATCGTCGCCCAGAACGAGAGACAGGTTGAAAGTAACGTCAGAGTAATAGTCGGTGCCGCCGATGGTCATGATGATCAACTGTCCCGCCTCATTGTCGTCGTGCTCCTGGCCTTGCGGTATGGCGTGCTCTGTTATCGCGACCCAACGCCTGCTGACGCGGCAGAGTAAGTCGAGCACCTTCTTGGCCTTGGTTTGCAGCACGTCTACTTCATTGGTGGTTAGTTTGGCGCCCTCGCCACGCTGCTGTTCGGCTAGCTCGATGGCCCGGCCGTAGAGAGTGTCGAAGTAGCCGTTCCACGAATCGAGCACCAACCCGCTGTAGACAGGGCGGCCTGCAGCGTCGGTCTCCTCTATGGCCCATTGGATGTCGTCCAGGAGGGTGTCGGGGTCGGACGTGATGGCATCGAAGCGCTCGTTCACGCCTATGACGTTGCGCGTTTTATCTTCAGTGTCGAACACACAAATTCTGCCGATACCTGCCTCCGCCATAGAGAGGGCGAGGTGCGTCTTGCCGCTGTTGCTTGGGCCGCGGAAAATGGTCACCAGGCGGCGAGCGGCTGGCCTGCGGTTCAATGGACTGGGCTTACTCGCGGCTTGTGCGGTCGCATTGGCGCGCACGGACTGGTCGCGGGTGGTGGGGGTGTTATCCATGGCTTATGATGGCCTCCTTACTAACTCTAAACTCAACTCTAATACACTAGATAACGGTCTTAACTAATGAGTACAACAGGTTGCAGCGCGATAACAGAACATTCGTTCTGTCTCTCAGCATTATAGGGGCATTACACCCGTTTGTCAACGGTTCGTGCTGCGAGTTATGAACCTTTCGCCGGATCCTGGCATGGTGGATGGTGCTATTCTTGCAACAATGAGACGACATGATCTGGATTGGAACATCAGGGTGGGTCTACAATCACTGGATAGGGTGCTTCTACCCGCTCGACCTGCCGCAGAGCGCATGGCTGGCCTACTATGCCGGGCGATTTCCTACAGTGGAAATTAACAGGAGCTTTTACCGGCTGCCCACACGCAGGAATTTTCACGATTGGGCATGGAAAGCGGGCCACAACGAGCAGTTCCTGTTCGCTGTGAAAGCAAGCCGCTACCTCACCCATTTCAAGAAGCTGTACGCACCGGAAGATGCCATTCACAGGCTGTTCAGCGCTGCGGACGGACTTGGCTTGCGGCTCGGGCCTGTGCTGTTCCAGTTGCCGCCGGGGTTCGGTGTAGATCCTGTGCGGTTGTCTTACTTTATTTCGCGTCTGCCATATGGTTGTAGGGCGGCGTTCGAGTTCCGCGACCACTCCTGGTACAGAGAGGATATTATCCGCATACTGAACGACGCAGGATGCGCGCTGGTGCGGGCGGTCGGCGGCTACTACACGCCGCTAGAGGTGCCCGATACAGGCTCCTTCAGCTATGTGCGTGTACACGGAGGCTTATACGGGGTGGGCCTCAGTGACGGCGAGCTGCACTTCTGGGCGGAACGGTTTGCGGGTGAGGCAGCAGGCGGGCGGGATGTATATGTGTACTTCAACAACGATCCTGACTGCCACGCCATCAACGACGCACACAGGCTGCGAGGCTTGCTCTGGAGCACAGGCATGGTTGCACCCTAATAGATGATGTAGAATTGTGGCGGGGTCTACTCGGGCAGGAACGAAGAGAGACGGAATGAACATTATCAATATCGGGTATCACGCAACCAACTATTATGTGATCGCGGATAGTGCCCCTATTCTGCTTGTAGACGCGGGATGGCCGGGGTCATTGCAGGAGATGCAGCATGCAAGCAACCGCATGGGCATACGCCTGGCGAACATCCGCTACCAGATGGCAACGCATTACCATCCCGACCACGCGGGCCTTGTTGAGGAGCTCAAGCGTCTGGGCATTCAGCTCATAGTTATGGATACTCAGCTTGCCGCGGTGCCCCTCCTGCGCAACCATGTGAAGCCTCGCGACAACTTCACCGACATCGAGCTTGCGGGGAGTATCGTGCTCGCTGTAGACGATAGCCGAGATTTTCTGGCGGGGATAGGCATTCTGGGCGAGATAATCAGCACGCCCGGTCACTCGGACGACAGCGTTACACTTGTGCTGGATGAAGGTGCGGCATTTACCGGCGACCTGACGCCGCCAATGGCTGTACCGGACGATCCGGAGGATCTCGCATACAAAAGTTGGGCGAAGATCCGTGCCCTGGGTGTGAAAACGATCTATCCAGGGCATGGTCCGGCACGTCCCCTCTAGAGTGGGTTATGAGCCTGTGCACACCCAGGCTAGCACCCGGCTAAACACGATAATGACATGACGACGGAGCTTGTGCGGTGATGCTCACCACGGCTCACGAAACGAGCCTTAGGACGGTTTCTAAAACATGATCCAGCGGGGCTCTGGTATCGATCTCATGCGTCGCAGCCTTTCTCAGCAGGGGCTCAACCGTCCTTTGCAGAGCCAACACACGATCAACTTCGTGGGGGTGCTTGCCGTAAGCGTTGTTTGTTCTGATCTTCAACCGCTCAACTATTGTGTCGCCTGGCACACTTAGCAGAACAATGTGGTCAAACTGTGGCAAGAACTGCCCCATGTTCTCCGCGCACCCACTCAGAAATAGTATGTCAGCGTCCTCTGTGGCTAAGAGGTCACTAATGCGGTCCTCACGCCATACCCAATCCTCATTGGCCCTTACGGGTGAGTCGCCTAATTCCAAGCCGCTGGGAGCTGTTACCCATTTGGACCACTCATTGGTGTCTGCATCAACAGCTTTGTATCCACGTGCGGCAAGTGCACTGGTCAGCGTTGACTTGCCGGTGCCCGACATACCTGTCAGCAGGACTCTCTTCACAGTATCACCATCTCTTGCAAAACTGACCACGCCTGCACTCAGATCTCAAGTCCAAACACTTATGTTCCTGGTCAGTCACCAAAGATCTTAACAGGTTCTAGAGAGCAGGCTTTTTCGCGACAATTGCCGCGGAAGTCTGTTGGAGGGGATTGCCGTTCTCGTCTCTTGCTTTGGTCTTGACGATTTTCTCATGGTAGTAGAGCACCTGCCAACCCTGGGCGGCGTAAAGCTGCTCCAGTTCACCGCTCTCCAGAAAGTGGCCGGTGACGTCGGGTTTGTAAAGAGGCCCGTCGCGAGTAAAGTCCTCGATGACATTGACCCCGCCCGGGGTTGTGGCCTCCATGATCCTTGTGACGACAGGAAGGAAGGCATCAGACGGGAGGAAATGGAGGGTGAAGGTGCTTATGATATTCTCGAATTGCCCCTCAATCTGGAAGCCTTCAATGTCGGCGATTATGCCTGTCGCCTTATCGCCGAGGTTGGCCCTGACGGCGTACTGCTTCAGGCTGGCGATAGCAGCAGGCGCTATATCTACACCCGTCACGCTAAAGCCTTCATGCGCAAGATAAAGCACGTTGCGCCCGTCACCCGATCCAAGATCCAGCACCCTGCCGGGAACCAGAAAAGGGCGTGAGGCCGCCACGCCTATCGAAGGCTCAACGCCCCAGGCGTGCTGCTCGCGCCGGTATAAGCCGTCGAAACGGCCAATTATGTCGCCTCTCTGATCGCTCTTTTTGTCCATGGGATACAATCCCTCCTTACAGTAGTAGTATACAGCGCGTGAGTGTGGAGTGCATGGTGGGGGTCGGCCGGACTTTTCTTGATCCGCTACAGGGCCTGTTGGCGGCCCGATAAATCCGATCCTCAGATGGCTGGAGGCGAAATGGTTGCATAGTGTTGCTTGCTATCATGGCTCTTTGCGAAAATGGCTAATCATGTGGCTAATTCGTTACCATATCGGTCCAGCACAGACTTATTTAGCCTGGGACTTCTGCTTACTGCACTGCCTACCAGACAGGCGCGATTAAATTCGGCAACCAAAAGCTGCACTTGCTGCTCCTGCTCCATCATAGGCGCCCTGCGGTCATACGCAGTACGCACTACGCACCACGTCTCCGATCTTAATGAAATCTTAGCACTTTCTTTGCAGGTTCCTTAATCTCCTTAGCTATACTTGAACATGTAGCACAAATGCAGAGCCTGGCCGTGAACGTGACAGAGAATGTCCCATTTGCGGTCGGTTTTGCATATGTGCACTAAGGCTATTGCGGCTGTTGTTGCCGCGTATCCAGGAAAGGACAAATCTGAGAGGAGAAATGGTGATGATGCAAGAACGTACCCATAATGTTAACAATGTGGGCTCTGCTGGTCCTGTCGGTGCGCCCAAGGTCAGCCACGTAAAGGAAGTGCTGCTGGCGCTGAAGGAGCAACTCCAGACGGAGCTGCAAAATCAGAACGGCTATGTCGATGATAAGCATATGGGCACGAATGGCCACGGTGAGGGAGCGCGACACGAAGCAAACTATGTTCAAGAGCAGCGCGACCGCCACGATGCGTTCCTGGATCGTGCTCTGGAACAGAACACGAGGCTTCACCTTGAGCAGGTGAGCGAGGCACTTTCGCGTCTTGAGGACGGCAAGTACGGCATCTGCGGCAACTGCCTCCAGCCGATAAGCCCCGAGCGGTTAGTTGTCCGCCCCTACTCGACACTATGTGTAAGTTGCCAGGGAATCCTGGATAGCGGCAAGAGTCTCGGCCCCAACGCGCATGGACGGAAGCGGTAACGCAGCAGAGAACAGCCCCGCTCCCATCATCAGGAGGAAATAACACAATGGCACTCAACGTATCCGAAGCTCGCGAACTAAGCCGACGCGCACCAATACAAAACAAGGGAATTGATCCTATGGTCAGTGGATCGTACGCCGCCTTGCAGAATAACATGGATGAGTCGGGACTCTTGAGCAGCGCGACCGTCTACTTCAACCGGGCGGCGGATCTGCTGAACCTCGACCCATCGGTGCGTGCCGTAGTGGCAAAGCCCGAGCGCGAGATGATTGTCGCTATACCTGTGGAACGAGATAATGGCGTCGTAGAGGTCTTCGCAGGTTGCCGCGTACAGCACTCGACTGTGCGCGGCCCGGGCAAGGGCGGCGTTCGCTATCACCCGCAAGTCACGCTCGAAGAAGTAGAGGGCCTGGCGGCGCTAATGACGTGGAAGTGTGCTGTTGTCAATCTTCCCTTTGGCGGCGCAAAGGGCGGTATTATCTGCGACCCTAGCACTATGTCGGAGAACGAGCTGCGCCAACTGACCATGGGGTACACCCGGGCGATCATGCCCATAATTGGCCCGCATAAGGATGTGCCCGCGCCCGACGTGAACACCAACGAACAGACTATGGCCTGGATGGTGGAAGCGGCTACCAAGATAGAGGGCCGCGACATGGTCGGCCTGGTCACAGGTAAGCCAATCGCGATGGGCGGATCACAGGGGCGCGCTGAGGCCACAGGCCGCGGGGTTGCACTAACGACAGCCCGTATGCTCAATAAGGCATGGAAGCAAGTCGAGTCGACCACCGTCGCCATCCAGGGATTTGGCAAGGTCGGGTCGTACACAGCGCAGATTCTCGCGCAGATGGGCTGCAAAGTGGTGGCGGTCAGCGACGTGTCGGGCGGGCTATACAATCCTACCGGGCTGGATGTGGATGAGCTGGTTAAGTATGTGGCGACATCTCCCCATCACCTGCTTGAAGGATACTCCGGCAGGGCAAGTGCAATCAGCAACGAGGATTTGCTCTTCCTGGACGTGGATGTGCTTATACCGGCAGCGATGGAGGACCAGATCACCACTGCCAACGTGGAACGCATCAAAGCTAAAGCCATAGTTGAAGGTGCGAACGGCCCGATCACAGCGGGCGCCGACCAGGCGCTCAGCGACAGAGGTGTGTTAATCGTGCCTGATATATTGGCCAATGCGGGTGGGGTTGTCGTGTCGTACTTCGAGTGGGTGCAGACGCTTCAAGACTATTACTGGGATCTCGAAACGGTGCGCGAGCGCCTTGAGGAAACGATGGTGCGCAGCTTCGACGACGTGTGGAACTTCAGCGCGAAGCACCAGGTAGATCTGCGCACGGGTGCATACATGCTCGGCATAATGCGCGTGGCGGACGCTCTCCAACAACGCGGCAACACCGACTAACCTGCACCAAACTACCCTCCGGAATCGAGAAGGACCTGGTGGTGAGGCCGGGTCCTTCTCGATTCGTGCGCTAAGTTCTGACGCACCCTTTATTGCTGTTTACTCGACCCGTGTATAGGTCAGGTCGAGATCTTTCTCCCAGGATAAACCGTCTTTCGACAACTCTCCCTTTCCGATTATAGTATTGCCTCCATCTCCAATAGTGCCTTCATAGCGCTGGAGGAAGCCTGGCGCGTTTCTCCACCATTTCCAGATGTTGCCTTGCAGAGTTACATCATACTTCCTTGAAACACCGCGCTCGTCGAAGATGAGCATGTAGTAACTCGCTTCTGCATCGTCGCTGCCAATAATTGCGACTGCGCTGGGAAATCGCGGATCATCAATCTCCGAGCGCATCAGCAAGAATGCCCCGTTCTCCAGCCATTCGAACGAGGTACGACCGTGTAGGATAGTATCTGGCATAAGACCGTGTGTTCCAGTTGTATTCCAGTTTCCAATCAATACATGGAAGGGTTCAAGGGCCGGGTTCGGTCCTGGTACTTCTCCCTGTGAATGTTCGTTCATAAACTCTCCAGTTGGTTTACCATTGGCATCTGCCGTGTTCAACTTCCGCCGGCCGCCTGCGAGACTGTTGGTAGCGATCTGCTTGAAGGTATAAGTGCAAGCGTGTGCGTTGAGTTGCTCACCCTGGTGAACGGCCGCTGTTCGTCCGGTTTCGTTGGTGTGCCCGCCCGTAATTACGCCTTCGGAATCGGGGACGATGCCCCATCATATGGAAAGGAATGTAGGCGCCGACGGGTAGATCGATCGTATGTTTAGGTTGTTATTATAGATACCTTACTGGATGTGTGCTAGTGTGCTAGTGGGCAAGGCGCAGGCCGGATAGTGCTTCAGCAAAGCGCTGAGCCGCATGCTGTGCGGGAAAGGATCGACCCCCTCCAGTGTAATAGGAGATGGCACGCATACTGAGGCTCAGACGACACAGATGCACACGTAGATCGAGGAGGTGGTCGAGGTCGCCTGCGCTGGGGTCTCTACGGTACCCGTCAACAAGGGCTGAGGTCGGATAGAGATCACTATCCCAGAAGAACTGCCAGTATGCAATGTCGTAAGCAGGGTCTCCGCTCCGCGTGTTGCCGAAGTCGATTATACCCACCACAACTCCATTGCGAACGAGGACGTGTTCCGGTAGCCAGTCGCCATGGAGCAGACGGGGTGGTATCGCCCACACGTCGCTGTAAGTTTCGAGAAGCCGGGCCGCTCTATCTAAATCGGTCCGGCTTATGCCGTTGGCAAGGGCCGCATCGGCAGCGCTATCGTCCCACAACAAATACTCATAAAAGCTGTCGAGAAGGCCCTGCCCAAGCGCATCAATCCACCCGTTCCCGCTCATGGGGACGGCGTGAATACGAGCAAGAAACTCACCCGCCTCGGCGGTCAGACGTCGCGCTGTTTGCTCATCCTGCATTGCCCACAGCAGTTCGCCGTGAATGGTTCGGTGAATCCAGGCGGCGACCGCTATGTCGCCTCTTTCACTGTCGCCGTTTATGGGTACAGCATTATCGACCAGCAGGATCTCGGGCACCGGAACGCCCATCCTGCGCGCCTGTTCTGTGGCCCACTGTTCGGCGGCAAAGCTACTTGAGCGGGACACTCTCAGGATGAGGTCTTCTCCCGACTCTGTTGTAATCGACCAGACCTCGTTTCCTTCGCCGCCAACAATGCGCGACCTCAAGCCGATGGTCGAGCCTGACGCTCGTCGGACAAGTTGATCGACAACCTCATCGGGTGTGGTCCACTGCGCATGCAACTGCTCTTTCCAGTGGGTTTCGTCATCCAAAACGCTTATCCTCCAATGTACCGCGCAGTGGATGGCCTATGGTCTATAGTCCATCGTGGGGCCGTCAGGCCTGGCAAAGACCGGTATCACATCTTTGGGCACAGCATAGTTTACAACAGCCGGCCCTGAATAGCTTTGCTTGGTCCAGAAATCGAGCCATTCTCCGGCAGGCAGATACACAGTCTGGTGGGTTGCCCCTTCGGTCGTAACCGGTGCAACCAGCAAGCTATCCCCTAAATGGTATTGATACGGATAGTCGTAGACGGCTGCGTCGTCGGGGTATTCGATTGAGAGGGCTCGCATCAGAGGCACCCCCGTCTGGCTGCTCTTGCGAGCTTCCGCGTAGATGTAGGGCAGCAGCGTCATGCGTAGCCGGGCATACTTGCGGAAGATGGGTATAACGTCCGTGTCGCCTGTGCGCGCCTGGATGTTCCAGGGCGTGCGGTCGCGGTTCGGCTCTTTATGGTCGTTGAACTCCGAGTGATACTGCATGATGGGGCAGAAGCACGACATGGCAGTGGCCCGCAAGTATAGCTCGGCAGAAGGGATGTCCCCGCTGAACCCCGCGATGTCCCACCCCCAGAACGGTATGCCCGAAACGCCCGCGGTCAATCCTGCAAAGATAGACGCCCGAAACGCCTCCCATGTGGAGTCCTCGTCGCCTGCCCAATGGCAGGGGAACGCCTGCGAGCCTGTAAAGCCTGCCCGGCTGAAGATTACTGCCTCGCCTCGCTTCTCGTTGGCGAACCTGTAGTAAGAACCGCTGTACAACGAGGGGAAGAGGTTGATAGCCTCATCGCCTGTCTTGCCGTCGGAGAAGACCAGGTTTTGCCCCCAGAGGTGCTCACCGCCATCCGTTTTGAAGCCGTCTATGCCCACCTCTTCGAGCAAGTAAGCACGGCGGGAGAGCCACCACTCGGCCGCCTCGTCGCTGGTGAAGTCGGGCACCAATCCGCCCCTGAACCAGAATGGCTCTATCCGGTAAGGTTCGCCCGATGCCTCGCGCACCGCGTAACCCTGCTCCAGCATGTAAGCCTCGTCGATGTCCTGCTGCGGATGCGGCTCCTCAAGCGTTTTCAGCACAGGCACCTGCCACAGGAGAAGGCGAATGCCCTGCTCGTGCAGGTAGTCCACCATTGCTTTAGGGTCGGGCCACTTCCCTTCGGCCGGGAATGTGAAGTCGCCATAGCGCATCGGCTGGTCCGAAGGCTTTGCTTCGTACCGGGCATCGTTCCAGATATAGAAAGTAGATTCGTCGCTCCACGCCTCGATCACCAGCACAGAGGCCGGTATATCATGCTCCAGGGTCCGGCGCACCTGCTCGGTAACGACAGCCTGGCTGTTCCACTCGTTGCTGCTCATCCAGAGGCCAAATGCCCATTCGGGCGGCAGTGCAGGCCGCACAGTCAGCCCGGTAAATGCCGAAATTACCTGCTTCGGCTCGCCCACGAACAGGTAGAAGTCGAGATAAGGCTGCCCTGCACCTACGCCGCTGCTGAAAGACCACACTGCAGGGTCCGACAAAGCGAGGTCATATGTCACGTAGCGGCTGGTGTCAAGATAAAGACCATAGCCCCGCGACGATACGAAGAATGGTACAGGTATGTAAGTGCGCTTCCCCTGCTTCTTGTACTGCTCGTATACCATTACATCAAGAGTATTGCCCCGCTGGTTCAGCGCATTAAAGCGTTCGCCGAAGCCCATGAAAGCTTCATCATCAGGGCTGGAGAAAGTGGCCGACAGCTTGCTTACTTTCCCTTCCGCTACCAGCACCCGCAACCCTCCGGGCGCAAGTGATAGCACCTCAATGCCCTTCGAGTTGGTTACTCGCAGCCCAAAAGGCGCGGTACTCACATGCAGCGCGGCTCCTTCTTCACTAAGTATAAGTGGCTCCTGCGAATACTCGTCTGCACCTACCATCTCTTCATAGCCGGATTCGAGGCTCAACTTGAGCGTGCCCTCGCCTGTAAAGCACAGTCGCAAAGAGACCGGGGGCACACCGTGGCTAACCGCAATGCCGAGCACCAGGCCGCTATTCACAGTAGACACTTGCGCTATCCTGTCGAGGGCGTGCCAACCGGCGACCGAGAAAGTAAAAGGCCCTTGGGTTTGTACGCCTGTGCTAGAGGATGCGTGCAGGCTGTACTCCACGAGGCTATTCTCGCTGAATGGAGGTAGCGTGGCCCGCCAGTGACTGTGCCCGTCGAGGTCCTCAACATGCTCGGCGGCAACCTCGCCCGATGCATCAGTCGCTTGCCATTCGACCCAGACACGCCGGGCGGCGCCTGCGGGCCATGTAATCGCGCCTATTTCGCACGGCATGCCTGCTTCCGGAGCGAAGGGATTGCGCGCAGTGGGACCGGCGTTATAGGGGTCGCCCGTACCGGCGGGCCTGTGCTCTACGCCTGCGAGCGGTACGCCGGTTTTCTCTGTTTGCTGTGAAAGCGTGCCTTGCGACATTGCTTACTTCCTCTCTTTGTCATGTAATGTTTCTGTCTCTACTTGACTGCCGGTTTCGCCAAGGACTATGCCCAGGAGAAGATACATCGCGTGTGACCAGACAAGCGGTTTCGCTACCTGTCCCCATAGCTTTTCCCACTCGGCGTATCTCTCGGGGAAGAGCAGGTGGCCGGTCGCTTGCTCCGGCAGGTCGTCCTTCTCATCTGCTTGCCGGGCCACCCACTGTAAGTATTCTCGTGCCCGCTCGCTGTTTCCAACTTCGGCAAAATACCAGCCGAGCCAGGCCGACAGCAAGGTCCACTCGCCTCCACCGTAGTATGTATCGAGCATGTAGCGATGCGTGCCGCCATCGTGGACGAGGTCGCGCTCTATCTTCTCTATAGTGGCGACCATCACAGGGTCGCTTGGGTCCAGCAGCCGGTATGGTGTGCAAACCGACACCAGGCTGGCGTCAACCGCATCGGTGCCGATATATTTCACCAGATGGCCGTCGCTTACGCAGTTCTCCAGCACAAAATTCTTTATCTCACGTGCCAGCGCGGCCATGAGAGGTCTGAAGGGGTCCAATTCGGGCGCAGGCAGGTCTAGCAGTGCGCGCATGCCGCCATAAAGAGCGGCTAGAGTGGACGTGTGTACTTTGTCGAGATGCTCCTCCCAGAGATCGTAGTTAGGGCGCTGCCACAGGTGGACGAGATAGCGTAGCGTGAGGGCAATGCCGGGCAGCAGTTCACGCAGCAAGGCATCGTCGCCGACCATTTTTGTATGTTCGGCCACAGCCCACAGCCACGTGCCGTATCCATCCAGTTGGAAGTTGGTCCATAACTCTTCGACTTCGGCCCCGTCTACAGTGTAGCGACAATGCAGGTAATCGTTCTCGCCCAACTCCGACAGATCTTTCTTAAGTACAGCGTCCACTTTGTAGGCATGCTGCTGTATGGTCCTGTTTACCCAGCGCAGGAAAGCTTTGGTGCTATCGTAACGCCCTGCCCTGTCCATGGCATAGGCAGTAAAGCTGCCGTCACGCAGCCAGCAGTAGCCATACTGGGAAAAGGCGGGCGATGCGATATATGCCCCCGATGCCGATTGGTTGCGAAGCATAGTATCGATGCTGTAAGCGTAGAGATCACCCATTGTAGTGCTTCTTGATCATGCTTATGGCTGCTTTCCAGACCTGGAGCAATAGCTATCTTGAAGCTATTGCTCCAGGTCTATTTCTGATTATGCAAAGTACGGAGATTCTCGTTGCTGCTGGGCCATAGGCCTATTTGAGCAGCGGGTCAACGTCCTTCTTAGCCTGGTCGAGGGCTTCCTGAGCCGACAACTGGCCGAGCCGGGCCTTGTCCAACTGCTTGCCGATGGCATCAGTCATCTCAGCCTGCTTCTCGATAACCGGGGTGGTCACGATATCGTTGAGCGCGTCAAACACGGCCTTGCGATTGGCGGGAGGAGTCTGGGATAGGTAGCTCTCGAACAGCGCTGTATCGTTGAGTGCGGGCAGTTCCCACGAAGCGGCCACGCGGATGCTCGCTGCTTCAGGGCTGGAGGTGAAGAACTTGGTCCACGCATACGCGGCGGCTGCGTTCTTTGTATCCTTCGAGGCGACCACGGCGTTGGAGAAGAAGTGGGTGCCTTTGCGTACCTGACCCGGCTCTACGGTGATGTCCCAATTGAACGGGGCGTCCTTCATGGCTGTGAACTGCCAGATGCCGTTTACCCACATGGCAAGCTTGCCTTCCTTGAACAGGGCGTCATCCTTCACGCCGCCAAGCTCGGCATCGGTAGGCATAACGTGCTGCTTATTCGTGAGGTCAATCATGAACTGTAGCGCTTGCACGCACTTGGGGTCGTTGATGTTGGTGGCCGACTTGTCGGCATTGAAGAAATCGCAGCCGAACTGGTAGGCGGTCTTGTAGAACTCGAAGAACTGTATCGGCTTGAATAGGCCCCACTGCCCCGCGGAAGTGTCGGTAAGCTTCTGCGCGGCCTGCACGGCATCGTCCCAGGTCCATGAGGCGGTTGGGTATGCTAGCCCGGCCTTGTCGAACAGATCCTTATTGTAGAAGAGCACCACGTCGGAGAAGCTCTCGCTCAGGCCGTACTGCTTGCCGTTAAGCTGGAAAGCCTCGTAAGCGCGAGGATAGAAGACAGTTGGGTCGAAGCTCTTATCGGCGCTTATCATCGGCGAGAGGTCCATGAGTGTGCCTTTGCTGGCGTAACTCACAAAGTTCTCAAAGTTTAGCTCAAATACATCAGGGGCCTGCCCACCGGCGATGCGCGTCTGGAGCGTGGTGAAGTAGTTGTCGTATGGCGCGGTTTCGACCTTTATCTTCACGTTCGGGTACTGCTTATTGAAGGCAGCAATCATGGCGTCCAGGTCCTTCAGGTGGTCCGGGGCCGCTGAGAAGGTGAAGTAGGTAATTTCGCCCGAAACGCTTGCATCGGGGGTGGCCGCGGTTCCTGTTGAGCTTCCGGTAGTGGCCGTGGCGTCTACCATGGTGGCCGTTGTGGCTGTAGCCTCAGGGGCTACCGTGTCCGTGGGCGCGGCAACTGTGTCTGTGGCCGGCGCTGCGGTGGTGGCTGTGGGCTGCACTATAGTGGCTGTCGGGTCGGTGCCGCCACAGGCCGACGCTAATACACCCATCATGAGCGTCAGTAACATAGCAAGTAGAAATCTCGTATGGTTCTTCACTGAAGTGTCCTCCTTTGGAACTTGTAAGTCTTTAGCCCACCGGTATGAGATACCCTGAGCAAGAGTTTCTAAAGGGTAGAGCGGCAATAGTGCGATGCGTGGTATGAACAGCTCTCCACTTGTACGGTATGGTGTGCCTTAGTTCAATAGCCCGGGCGTTTTCTATCTTACAGTCACCTCCTTTAACTCACCGGTTTGGCGTCATCCTTTTAGACCGCTGGTGGCTATACCCTGGACGAAATACTTTTGGACCAGCAGGAAGAAAATCGCCATTGGAACAATCGTGATCACTGCACCCGCCATTACCAGGTTCCACTGGGTGAGGTACCGCCCGTGGAGAGTGGCCAGTCCCACAGGCAGCGTCATCACGTCGATATTGTGCGAGGTGAAAAGGGGCCAGAGGAAGGCGTTCCATGAGCCCATGAACGAAAAAACAGCAAGCGTAGCGAGTGCAGGCTTAGAGAGCGGCAATATGATGCGTGAGAAGATAGTAAAAGGCGAGGCTCCGTCCAGGTAGGCTGCTTCCTCAAGCTCCTTCGGCAAGGTCAGGAAGAACTGGCGCATCAGGAAGGTGCCAAAGGTGGTAAATACACCGGGGAGGATAAGCCCCTGGTATGTATCTATCCAGTTGAGTAAGCGCATAACGATAAAGAGCGGCGTGATTGTCACCTGAAACGGGATCATCAGGGTAGCCAGGTAGACCACGAAGAGAGCGTTGCGACCCCGGAACTCCATGCGAGCAAAAGCGTATGCCGCCATTGAGGAGACAATCAACTGCCCTGCCGTTGTGACAAGCGCCACAAAAAGGCTGTTGATGAAAAGCCTGCCTACCGGGAAGAGTTCGGCCAGTTGCCTGTAGCTGTCAAGGGTGGCCGGGTTGGGCACGAACTGAGGCGGGCTAACCAGCACGAATGCTTGCGGCTTCAGCGATGTAGAAATCATCCAGAGGAACGGCACGATCATAAAGAGCGCACAAGCTGTGAGCACCCCATAGAGCAGCACAGTGCGCAGCACTCCGGACCATGTAATGCTCCGCACCTTACCCCCGGCAAGGTTCTCACCTGTGGAGGTGCTCGATCTCGACACGTCTGGGGCTTCCCTAATCATAGGTCACCCATCTCTTCTGGAAGCGCGTCTGGAAGAGCGTCACGCTGAATACGATAATGAACAGCACCCACGAGATAGCCGCGGCATAGCCCATGTTGCTATAGCTGAAGGCGTTCTTTACTATCTGTTCGACAAGTACGGTAGTAGCGCCCGCCGGGCCGCCTCCGGTCATGATCCACACCTGGTCGAAAACCTGGAACGAATTGATAAGTGAGATGGTGAGCGCGAAAAAAGTGGTCGGCGAAAGGAGTGGCAGGGTAATGTAGCGAAAGCGCTGCCAGCTTGAGGCACCGTCGATGGATGCTGCATCGCCATACTCCTGTGGTATGCCCTGCAGACCGGCAAGGTACATCACCATCACGAAACCTATGTCCTTCCAGACACTGGTCAGAATAATTGCCGGCATGGCCCATTGCGGGTCGAACAGCCACGCAGGTCCCTTTATTCCTATAAAGGAGAGCATATAGTTGAATAAACCGTACTGGGGATTGAGAAGCCATTGCCAGATAAGGGCCACAGCGACCCAGGCCGACACCACTGGTATGAAGAAAGCAGTGCGGAAGATGGCTATGCCGGGCAACTTGCGATTGAGCAGCAGGGCCACACCAAGTGCAAGCACCATGACAAGAGGGATGTATCCTGCTATGAAGAAAAGCGTGTGGGTGAGCGACTCCCAGAAAGTAGGATCGCCAAACAGCTTCGTGAAGTTGTCCAGGCCGACGAACTGCGGAGGGGTAAGCAAATCCCACTGGTACAGCGTCAGGCCAAGTGAGGAGAAGATCGGAATAAAGGTGAATATGAGCAACCCCACAAAGCTGGGCAACAGGAAGAAAGCTATCCACATAGATCGCTTCCATCCCTTCTGTCCTGCCATGATAATGCTCCTATCTGTAAGAATGGCCCGCGTTGTAACGTGCCTGAAACCGGCGCAAGAGCCTCAACTTATTTCATTCAGCGAAAAAACCTGCTCAAAAAAATAGCTAACCTACTGTATAAAGTTCACGGGCGCGCTCATCGCGATGTATTGGATGCTTGAATAGCTCGCCCAGCACCACGCACGCGGCCCCCCGTGCCCATGTTTCGTCGCCCGATGGCTCGATAACCAGCTTGAGATCCCTGGCCAGTCCGGTAAAGACGTTGCGCTGCATGGCTTCCCTCATTGGAGCTAGCCTTGCATCACCTGCTCGTAGACCCTCGCCCGCGAGCACAATCAACTGAGGGTCGAAGAGATTAACCAGGTGCGCCATGCCAATTCCAAGGGCATGGCCCGAGCGGTGTAGTGCAGCAAGCGCGGTGGGATCACCCTTTTCGCCGGCCTCTGTCACAGCCTCGAACGTGAGAGGTTCGGCACCGTCGGTTCGCCCACTGGCCTCGGCCACCATACGCACTACAGCCGGGTCGGAAGCGATTGCCTCCAGGCAACCGCGCTTGCCGCAATCGCAGAGTGGTCCGTTCTCGTCAAGGGTCAGGTGCCCGAACTCGCCCGCTCCACCCGTAGCACCCCTGTAAAAGCGGCCGTTAGTGACTATACCGAGGCCGATGCCACGTCCTACTGTCACCACCAGAAAATGATCTATGCCATGTGCAGCCCCGAACCATTGCTCGGCGATTGTGAGGGTGTTTACGTCGTTCTCGATGTATACCGGCAACTGGAAATGCTTTTCGATCGGGTAGGCCAGCGGCACGTCTCGCCAGTCGAAATAGGGTGAGTAGACGCAGACACCGGCGGCGCTGTCTACCAGACCCGCCATACCGATGCCAACGCCCATTACCTTGTGCCTGTCTGCGTCCCGTTCGGCCAATGTCTCCTCGATTGCTGCGATAATTGTGGCCAGGGTCGCCTGTACATCGTGGGGCTCAGTAATAGGCGTCATGCGGCTGTGTAGCACGTTAGCGTCGAGGTCAGTGAGAACGCTGATGATAGAAGTCTCCGTCAGTTTGAGGCCGACTACGAACCCGGCGCGCCCGTTGAGCGTAAGCAGCACAGGCGGGCGGCCTCCAGTGGACTCGCCTTCTCCTGTTTCATGCACATAATCCTGGCCCACCAACTCGCCGGTGATACCTGACACCGTGGCCAGACTTAGCCCCGAAACGCGAGCTATATCGGTGCGCGACAAAGGGCCCTGGCTTCTTATCAGGTTCAGGATTATCGAGCGGTTGATCTGTTTGATAAGGTCACGGTTTCCGGTGCGCACTCGTCACCTCAGACTTACTTTCTTTACTGAATGAAGTTAGTTTAGCACCAAAACTGCCGCCTGTCAATAGCAGATTTCAAAGTAAATGTTCAGACTTAGGGTGGAGCAATCTTACATCCAGGTAAGCCAAGACCCACCCCCAACCCCTCCCACACGTGGGAGGGGAGTCTAAAGAAGAAGGGAAGAATGGGGGACACCCCCATACCCCCGTCATGGGCTTCGCCCCTGCACCCCATTTTCTGAACGCTTACATTTCAAACTCTTGCGCACTAAGTTCCTGGGTTTTCCATGTGAAGAGTGTGAAGCGCGATCATTGCATTCGGGGTGCCATCATCCTGGGGCGATGATATGCCCATGCGGTGCTGCAACTCGCGAGTCGCGCCATCTGACGATGTGGTTGGGGTCGCTCACAACTGCGCCGTAGAGGAAAACCGCGCCGATCGCGGTGATCTCGGTGAGCAGGAAGAACAGGCCCGCAACCACCGCTCCGTTCTCTGGTTGGTAGCCATCGTCTTTCTCCTGTTGACTGTTTTCCGTGTTAAAAAGCTGCGTTTGATTGCCGCATGGGCCGCATGGAGTGGACATGCGGCCCATACAGCGAGCTTACTCGGCTGCGGTTGGGCGGAGCCGAGGGTTTACCCTGCCGGGTACAGATTCCGCAGCTTGCGCTCGCCGTTCCGACCAGAGTGCATAGCCCAGCCAGGCCAGACTGAGCCCCACCGGCACAGCCATTTTCGGCTGGAGTTCGAGCGGAAGCAGTGCAGCCACAGGGGCCAATACGGTCCCGACGGTAAGGAGCCCTGCTGCCCAGCGCGGCAGGATGCCGGCCCGGAGCGTCGCGATGCCAAACAGCAGGCCGCCAAGCATATACAAGGGCGCCGTTAGCAGCCATACGGTCGACAGGCCGCCAAGGTCCATCGTGCTGGTAGTCCCGTTGAGCATTGCCATCCAGCCCTCCACGAACGACGGCGCTGTGGTCGCCAACCCCGGCAAAATAAAAACTTCGACGAAGGTAAAGCCCGCAATCAGCACCATCCACAGGCTAAGCAGCAGATAGCCGACCAGACCAAGCCACCCGGACTCTTTAGCTTGCCTGGCGTAGATGCCCGTTAGGCCGAGCAGACCGAAGAAGCACATACCCATGGCCAGGACGTGGACGATTGCCCATTCGGGTGTGGTGACTGACGACGCTATATTAGGTGGATGGAATAGCCCAACGAGCACGTAACAAATCCCTGACAGCACGGCTGATAACCCTGCCCAACCGGTGAGCTTCGAGGCTGTTATCTTCGTCCTGGTTCCCTTGACCTCAATACGGCGCTCTGTATTCATCTCTTTGTCTCCTTCGATTGGTGTAGTGTTCGCGACAGAATTCATTCTTTCGTTGGTAGAAGTTTGGTTGATAGTCACCGTTTTTCTCCTTTTTGACTAATTCAGGTATTGACGAGTTTCATGCAATTGAGCCTGGATAGAAGTAGTGTGGTCGATCCTGTTCCTGGGCCTTGGAGCCTGCAATCAGCTATAACGTCATCAAAGGCAGATCTCCTTTCTAAGCTGTTCGTATGACACGGTGATTGGCGTCTTACGGATCTGCCTGGTGGGGTCTGATGCTGGTTACTGAGAGTAGTGGCATTCCTAGATCACGTACTTTTCTCAGCAGTCCATGTAGCGCCGCTTGATCTACCACCTCGCCGGTCAGGACCGTATCGCCGTTGTTTTCCATCTTGAAGGTCATACCCTCAAACCATGTGGCCCACCTGCCGCCCAGGTGTCCCCGGATGCGAATCTCATAAAGGCCCGGCTCATGGAGATCCGCATGGTCCCCGTGTTCCTCATGGTCCTCGTTATCTACTGTTGATGGGTCTGTTTCACTCATTCTGCGCCTCGTGCTTTCGCTCTGTTAGTTCTTTTGTCTGACCTCAATATAGGAACCAATGTGGGGAGGTGTCTTCACCACTTGTGGGGATTTATAATGGGGATATGCGGAGATACTTAAAGGGAACCGGGGAAACCGGAGTTCGGCGCGTACTGAAACCGAGGGTACGCGATAGCAAGCATCGTTGAGAATTCAGCGCCGAATAACAGGAGTTGCATCCTTATGCCGGAGCCTATCATTCACACAGAACACCTTTCTCGCTTTTATGGCACAGTCAAAGCGGTTGATGATCTCACATTGGATGTGCCTGCAGGCATCGTCTTTGGCTTCCTGGGGCCAAATGGTGCCGGCAAGACGACAACAATCCATCTCTTGCTTGGCCTCCTGGAACCAACGAAGGGTCAGGCCAGCGTACTCGGTTTTGATACTCGCACGCACTCTGATCATATTCGCGCCCGCAGTGGAGCGCTGCTGGAATTTGCCGGACTGTACGAGCGCATGAGCGCCGAAGACAACCTCGACTTGTATGGCCGCATCTATCATATGTCCGCCCCTGATCGCCGGGCGCGCATAAAGGAGCTGCTCAGCCACCTCTATTTATGGGAGCGCCGCAAAGATCCGGTGGGCAAGTGGAGCCGGGGGATGAAACAGAAACTGGCGGTTGCGCGGGCGCTCTTTCACCACCCACCATTAATCTTCCTGGATGAGCCAACTGCCGGGTTTGACCCCCTGGCGGCTGCGGCATTACGCGATGACCTGGCCGGCATCGTGGCCCGTGAAGGGACAACCGTCTTCCTCAACACGCATAACCTTACAGAGGCCGAAAGGCTCTGCGCCCAGGTAGGAGTGATCCGCCAGGGAAAGCTACTTATTGTCGGCAGCCCCGATGAACTTCGTGCACGCGAGGGTGGTCCTCGGGCCGAGATCGTGGGAAAAGGCTTCACCGAAAGTATGCTGTCAGGGCTGCGTGCGCGACCTGAAGTGTCCAGGGCAGAACTGCACGGGGGTGACACTCACCTGACCATTGAGCTGCGTGGAGAAGACAGGGTAGCCCCACTTGTCACCTTGATTGTGCAATCGGGCGGAGAGATTGAGGAAGTACGCAGGGGCAAGGCCAGTCTTGAGGACGTTTTTCTGACGTTGATGTCGGAGGAAGAAATCGAATGAGCGACATCTGGACCATGATATGGAAAGAATCGAAGGAGCTAATCTTCCAGTCGGGGTGGGCACAATTGGTACGCGCTCTACTAGTGATCGGCATTGTGGGCGTGGCCTTCCCGTGGCGAGCCGGGACTGCATGGCTGGATCTGTCGATATTCGAGATGCTTGCGCTGCTCTGGGTTCCCTACATCTACATCATCAGTTTCATCGGCGACGCCGTAGCTGGAGAGCGTGAGCGGCACACGCTGGAAACTCTGCTCGCAAGCCGCATGCCGGATCGAGCAATTCTGCTTGGGAAGATAATCGTCACAGTCGTATATGCATGGGGAACGGCTCTCGCCATCCTGCTGCTTAGCCCGGCCATAGTGAGCCTGACGACCGGCAGCTGGGCGTTCTATCGTTCTTTGGACCTCTTTTTGGAAGCGGTCGCGTTGGCCTTTCTCATCAGCCTCTTTGCAGCGAGCGCGGGAGTGTTGATTTCGCTACGAGTGGCAACTGTGCGGCAGGCGCAGCAAATCTTGATCATCGGCACGATCGTGCTTATATTTGGAGCCATCCTGGTGATAAGCGTGTTACCTGCCGGCCTCTTCTCGTCGTTGAGCTATCCCCAATTTCTCCTTATTGTCACGGCGGTTCTTGCCCTACTGGACGCGCTCTTGCTTGGATTATCGCTGGCGAGCTTCCGACGCTCGCACTTGATCTCATTATAAGCCACCTTACAGATGCGGCGACAGATGCGGCGCTGAACGGTATCCTTGTGGAAGTGCGGTTCGTTACTGGAAACCTGGATAGCGGAGGCGCTCGTTCTCCTACAACGGGGCCGGTAGAGGCTGTTCCCCTGTCTCAATCGCGCTCGCGCCCGCACCGGGAAAAGGTCGGAAGTTGGCGAGCGTGGGGGCCCACAAGTAGAGGTAATGCTGCACCAGCAGCGACACAAAGGCCGCAAGAGCAAGGGCAATTAGCACGGAGAGGAACACCGAGCAGACATAGAGGAAAATAACCAGCAGCGCCAGGCCGAGGTTCGCCCACGGATGCCGCAATGCGAAGATCACAGCATTACGCATGACGTCGCGGAGCGGCATATCGGGGTGATTTACGAGCACAGGCCAGGCTATCAGCAGGAACTCCAGCCAGACGACCAACAGATAAATGAGAAAGAGCAGACCCACATTCGCCAGCAGGGGGTCTCGTATCACGCTTGGGTAGAAGTTGATATCAGTCACTAATATAGCAGTACCGAGGAAACTGACCAGTCCCAGGCTCCAGGAACGCCGGAAATACTGACTCATGTAGTGGAAGAAGCGGCGCGGCTCGCCACCTTCCAGCACGATAGCATCGCGAGCTATAGCCAGCATGGCGGCCGTAGCCGGTGGCCCGCCGATTATCGTCAGCACCGAAATGAGCCAAAGGAAGTTCATGACTGCAAACGGGATAAGTCCGTAATACCAGTCGTGAACTGCTCGTGTGAATGCAAGGCGCAAGTGGCCGGGATGGCGCACAGGCCGTCCAGCCCTTTCATTTGATGCCACTGTAGGTCACTCCCTGTACGTAGAAGCGAGAGAAGAAGACGAAGAGCAGCACCATCGGTATGGTGTTGAACATCGATCCCGCCAGCACCACGTTGTAGAAGGTACTGTATTGCCCCTTCAAGAAGCCGAGGCCAACGGTGAGAGGGAACATCTCCGGCGTGTTGAGCAACACCAGCGGACCAAGATAGTTGTTCCACATACCCTGGAAACTGAGCAGAGCCATCGTAGCGAGCGCGGGCCTGGCCAGCGGTAGGATCACTCTCCAGAAGGTCGTGAAGATACTCGCTCCATCGATGTAGGCTGCCTCGTCCAACTCCCTGGGTATTGTTCGGAAGAACTGGGTCAGCAGGAAGATCATACTTGCGCTGACGAGGTTCGGGATCAGTATAGCCCCAAACGTGTCGACCAGATGTAGAGAATTGAGGATCTGGTACTGGGGGATCATCATCACCATACTGGGGATCATCAAGGTCGAGAGCATTGCGGCGAAGATGAACCTCTTGCCGGGGAATCTCAGGCGGGTGAAAGCGTAGGCCGCAATCGAGCAGAAGAAAAGATGAGCCAGCGTGACTCCGCCACTCAGGATAAGGCTGTTGAGCACCCAGCGCGGGAAATACGAGTTGCCGTTCGCGTCGGCCAGGGCGTTCCATACCTCCGCGTAGTTCTGCAAGCGCCACACTTGAGGCAGAAGAGTGGGCGGCCAGGCCAGCACTTCCTGTGTGGTCTTGAACGAGCTCAAAAACGCCATGACAAACGGACCGATCAGAATGACTGTCACCAGCAACAGGGAGACGTACCGCAGCACCAGGACGGTATAGTATCGCGGTCCCTTTCGCTCGATGCTGGTCTTCCGGGCAGAAATAACGGTCTCCGAGCGCTGAGTAGTTGTAGTTGGCGGCATGTCAACCTCTATGCAGTTTGCGGATCAGCGCTCCACCGTATTGCTCCCACCGATGAGACGGTTCTGCACCAGGAATAGCGAGAGGATTATCACGAACAGGATGAACGACATCGCTGAGGCGTAGGCAAATCTGTGATCGGTGAAGGCTGAGCGGTAAATCAGCAGATTGATCGTCGTAGTCTGATTAAGCGGGCCGCCGTTGGTCATGAGATACACCTGGTCGAAGACCTGCAGCGAACCGATTGTGCCGAGCACTACCACCAGGAAGATGATGGGGCGCAGCATCGGCACGGTGATATGGAAGAATCGGTGTGGACCGACAGAACCGTCCAGGCTCGCTGCCTCGTAAACCTCCTCCGGTATGTCTTGCAGAGCTGCGAGGAAGTAGAGCATGAAGATCGGCGCAGTACACCCAATGCTCACGGCCATCAGGGCCGGCAGCGCCGTGTGAGCGCCCACGTCTGTCAGCCAGGCTACGGGCTCGAAGCCGGTCCAGCCGAACAGCGTGACGAGGACATAGTTCAGGATGCCCTCTTTCTGAAAGACCCACACAAAGATGAGCGAAATCACCACCCAGGAGGTAACGCTTGGTAGGTACCAGGCGCTGCGGAAGAAAGTCTTGCCGCGGATCTTAGCGTTGAGCGTCACTGCCAGGAGCAATGCCAGCAACGTCTGCAAGAAGGTCACCACGGCGGCGTAGAGTATTGTGTTGAACAGCGCCATGTGAAACAGCCTATCGGTCAGCACCTTGACGTAGTTGTCAATTCCGATTAGCTTCGGCTCGTTGAGTATTTGCATGTCGGTGAAGCTCAGGTAGAAGACGTAGAGCATCGCTCCAAAGGTGAAGACGAGGGAGATGACGATCCAGGGGCCGACATAGAGATAGCCGGTCAGCGCCTCCTGCATATTGCGGTTCAACCCGGACGACCTCGGCACATCGGGGCGACCTTCGGCCTGTTTAGCCATAGTGCTCCTCCCTGGCGGCATGCGTCGTCTGATGCATGGTCGCGGTGACAATCCTCCCGTGTACCGAGACGGTATTCGCATGCCCGGCACTATATGAGGCTAGTGCCCGGAAAGCGCCGCATCAATCTCCTGGCAGGCCTGATCGAGTGCCTCCCTGCTGGTCTGCACCCCGGCGAAAACGCGCTCGGTGGCATCGTTGAGGGCCTGTTTGATCATCGGGTTTGCCTCGCCGCCCCAGGCACCGGGAGTGCCATAACTCACCCCCTCATAGAGCAGTTTGGAGATCCTGCTCAGTGTGCCGGAACCCTGGAAGAATGGATCGTTTTCCATGCCCTTAAGCGACGGCAAGGCAAAGCCGGTCTGCAGGATCGCTTCCTCGTTCTCGCGGCCGGTGAGAAAGAGCACGAGCGCGGCGGCGGCCCTGGGGAACTCGCTCTTCGCAGAGGCTCCCCAACCGGCGAAACCCAAAATTGTGGCCCTTTTCCCGGTTTTACCTACCGGTAGCGGGACCGCATCATAGTGTATGCCGAAGCCCGCTTTGGGGTCGTTCAGGAAAGGGTTGACCCAGCCGCCCACGACGATGCTGACCGCTCGCTTCTTAGCAAAGGCTTCTCCTTCCCAACCGGCTCCCACGTCTGATGGGAGCGCAAGGTACTTATCCCTGTACAAGCCGGACAACCAGTCGAGGGTAGATACTCCCTCTGGACTGTTGATGGCGCACTTGTTGTTGTCGTCGAGGACAGTGGCGCCGTTCGCGATCGCGAAGTTGCCCCAGTATGGAAAGAACACGGGATCGCTCGCGAACCCGAAGACCCGCGCCTGGCCTTCCGCATGGCTGTTCTCTTTGACCCAGGCCGTGAAGTCGTCCTGTGTCCAACCAGGCTTGGGTGGGGTCTTGACCATGTCGGTGTTGTAGAAGATGGCAAGGCTGTTGAAGTCCTTGGGCAGGCCGTAGACCTTACCCGCGTTAGCGTCCTTGCCCAGGAAAACCTCGGTGAGAGCAGGGAAGTAGTCGTCCTTGCTGCGCCCGACCTCCGCCAGGGCCGGAGCGAGGTCCAACAGCGCGTTATTGGGAATGAGTTGATAGGGCAGATCCACGTCGAGGTAGAAGACGTCTGGTTGCGTGCCGCTACTGACCTGTGTTAGCAGCTTGGTACCATAGTCGGATGGCACCGGTTCGTAGGTGATTTTGATGTCGGGATAGATCTGGTTGAAGCGGGCCAGTGCGTCGCGGACCACCTGCTGCTCCGAGGCGTCGCCCCAGCTGGAGACGCTCAACCGGGCACCGGGTTCAACCGCGTTCTTCTTATAGGAGGTAGGATCAAACTTGAAGGCGCCAGGACTCTCGCCGCGTGTGTTAGGGGTGGGGTTTGCGGCCAGTGCTCGGGGCACCCCTGCCGCCGTAGCGGTGGGCGCGGCCCCCGCGCCCGTGGGCGTTGTTTCGTTCCCGCCGCAGGCGCTCAATAGGAGTGAGCCGATAAGCAGCATGGCTGACAATCGCCCTCCGGTCGTTTTAGACATTACGACCCCTTCCTGGCAGCATTGTATGAATGCTGCGCCATAAGCGCACACGGATGATAGCATTAATCATTCGCGCGGCTGTGTGCCATGCAACTCTTTTGTGTGGTTATCATGCCAGGCGCGGCTAGAACATATTCAGCTCTGCTGCCCGTTTGACGGCAGCCCTGCGACTGTTCACGTTTAGTTTACTATAAATCCCCTTGGTGTGCGTACGCACAGTGCTCAAGCTGATCACGAGTTCACGAGCGATCTCCGGTCCGGAAAGGTCGGTTCTAAACAATCGGAGGACTTCAAGCTCACGCTGACTTAGCGGCTCTGTAGAGGGGTGCGATGCTAGGGAGGTTGGGGTTGCGGGTGTGCGGAGAGGGGAGATGGGCAGAGGAGAACTGCCCGCGCTCGCCTCCTGTTCCTTTTCAAATGCCGCGAGCAGCCGGCCTGTATATTCGGGCTTGAGTCCTCGCGAGGCAGCTTTGACAAGCAGTTGAGCCATAGCTGGGCCTTCGTCCACGAATATGCGGATGTAGCCCTCCGGCTCAGCCAGCGCCAAAGCCCGTTCAAGCGAAACGAGGGCGGCAGGAATGTCGTTCCGGGTCTGCTTGACAAGGGCCTGTAGACCCAGGATTTCGATCACGCTTGCTGTCCTCCCGCCTTCTTCCGCTGCTTGCAGCAGGCGCTCCAGCAGCCCCGTCAGCCCCGTTGGCCCCGTTGGCCCCACTCCCGCAAGAATGGAGTGATCTGCAGGGTCACTCTTGTATAGAGCCAGGAGCACCCTGGCCAGCGTGATGTGCTCGAACTCGCGCAGGTAGCTGAGGTCATCGTCCGTGGACAGACCGCGCTCCCGTGCCCAAGCCATTGCTTCACTCAATCTCCCCTGCGCGACCCACATTCGTATCTGTAACGCCGGTACAGGATGCACATTTGGGGAGAAGTCACTCACATACAGGCGGTCTGCCTGTTCAAGCAGGTCGAGTGCGCCGTCCAGATCTCCCTCGGCCTCCCGTATTCGAGACATGGCGACGCGCCAGCGATACCGGTTTTGCGGTAGTCCAATATGCTCGCCCAGTTCCTTGCTCTTAAGCAGATGCTGAGTTGCGGCATCCAGATCATTCCACTCGCGGTGGATCGCGCTCATTCCCACGTGCATGTCTGACGTGCCGCGCAGCACCGGCTCGCCGTGCGCAGTCTGCACCGTCGCCAACTGCAATCCCCGCTCGTATGTACGCATTGCCTCGTGGAGACAGCCTTGCGCAATACGTATATCAGCCACGGCGATTGCACAACCTATGGCATCAGAGATGTTCCCGGCCCGCTGCAACCATGCCATGCCTTCGGCATATGCCCTGTGAGCGGCCTCCAGATCCCCACGCGTCCAGGCTGCGAGGCCCAGGAGCACAGCGGCCCCTCCACGTCGGAGATAGTCGTCCTCAGGTATCAGGTCGAGTGCTCGCCGGGCATATTTCACGGTGCCTGCCACATCGCCCAGCACCAGCGCTTGTCCGGCACGGGAAATGGCGATGGAGCCGGGAAGCAGGCGAAATTCCTCTTCGTCAACGACGATCATTGCCGACACAGGGGCGTCCGGTCGCGCATGCCTGTCTACAGTCGGGTCCGAAGTGCCCAACCACCGTTCGGCGTCGCGCAGCCGGGCCTCAACACCTTCAAGCTCGCCGCTACTCAGTAACGCCGAGGCATATCCGGCACTGAGCACGGGTCTGAAACGGACCAATCCGTCGGGGAGCGCCCTGAACCAGCCCAACAACGCGGCCTCCTGTCTACTCCGGAGCATGGCTGGCACTGCCATCTCGATCAGGTCCGCCGCTCGCTCGAAATCCTCGGCGGCCAGCGCATGGCGGATCGCTTGGGCTGGCGAACCGTAATGCTCGTACCACTCGCTTGCGCGCATGTGCAGAGCAGATAGCTGGCCAGGCCGGTCTACCATCTCTGCTATTAAGTAGGCATAGAGAACCTCAGCAAAGAGGTGGTGATAGCGATACCAGTGCCGCTTGTCATCCAGTGGAACTAGAAAGAAATTGCCTCGCTCAAGTGCTTCCAACCGCGCTTTGCTCCCCTTTTGACCGGTGACGGCATCGCATAGTGGGCCATTCAACCGCTCTAGAATGGAGGTCTGGAGTAAGAAGCTACGGACACTTTCGGACTGACGCTGTAGGACCTCTTCCACCAGGTAGTCCACGATGTACCGGTGATCCCCCGCGAAAGCGCGTATAAAGGCAGGAACATCTTCATGCCCCTGTATCGAGATCGCGGCCAATTGCAGCCCGGCAATCCAGCCTTCCGTGCGGGTTTCCAGCGCGTCGATGTCGTCCGCGCTGAGGTCCAGCCCCATTGTCTGGTTGAGAAATCCTGCCGCTTCCGAGTTGGTAAAACGTAAGTCTTTGGCGCGCAGCTCGGTCAATTGATCGCGGGCGCGCAATCGGGCAAGGGGTAGCTGTGGATCCTCACGAGTGGTGATGACCAGGTGCATCTGTGGGGGCAGGTGCTCTAGCAGCGAGGTGAGGGCATCATCGACTGCCTGACTGACGCCAGGAACGCCGGCTTTGGCATCAACAACATGATAATCGTCAAGGACAAGGACGAAGTCATCCGGCATCCCTGTAATTTCATTGAGCAGGACGGTAAGAGCTGCCTCGATTGGAGGCGGCTGAGAGGATTGGAGCACACCCAACACCTCTTCTCCAATGTTCGGCACAATCCTTCGTAACGCAGCCACGAGACTCGTGAGAAAGCGTGCAGGGTCACTATCCTCTTCGTCCAGCGATAGCCACGCCACCGCTCGGTCGCAACCGGCAACCCATGCGCTGACCAACGTGGTTTTGCCGGAGCCGGCTGGGGCCGAGATGAGGGTCAGTTTACGGTGTAAACCCTGGTTCAGTCGCTCGATCAGGCGCGAGCGAAGTACCACTTTGGGTCGGGGTGATGGGATATAGAGCTTCGTGGCTAGAACTGGGATAGACATAGTCTAAGTATAGAGCATGTACCTAACTTGAAGTATCCTACCAAGCCGTGTGAGCGGCCAGACTGACTGCGACACAGTATAGAGAAGATGCAAACCACAATCCTGAAGCGTGCCACTGTACCGCTCAGGTTGAATACGGTTCCAAGAACGCGTGATCGTGTTGAAAAGCCGTGCAGAAACCCTGGCAAGTTGCCTTCGACTTGATGAACCGCTTGATGCAGATCTTAATCCTATCACATTTGTGCTTGATTTGCGCCATGCTCCATCGGCTACAGCAAACCGAGCTCGCGCACGTGCTACCGCCTCGGTGCGCCGTTCGACCTGAAGCTTGCTGGAGATGATCCGGTTCTGACCTGTAACAGTGCTCATTACATACACAAGCGAGCATTAGTCCGTGAGTAGCTTGAGCCAATAACTGAACCATGGGTGGACCTTAGTCAACGAGGACTTGAAACACTACAGGCGTTGGTCTGATATGATGAGGGTATGATTACACGACAGCCATACATCGAACACCTGATCAACACGCCGTTTTGACACCTGTAGCAACCTGGCGGCATATCCCGACGGGTTCAGGCACAACACGGTTCGTGACTTGCTGGTGCACAGTCGCACCACTGCCCGCAACCTTCGGCAACAAGCAGAGCTACGTTCGCCTCAAAATTCCGCATTCAAAGTGGTCCAGGCGAAAGAGGATCTAAGAGAAAGAAGAACTTGAACATGTCCATTTTCGATCCTGCCAATCTCCGATCCTATAACGGGTCAAGCGATTTGCCACGGATTATGCAATTTGCGGGCGAATGTAACATATTAACAGATTTGTGTTGCAGCCTGCATCCCGGCGATATCGGCCACTTTCTGAGCAATCAAGTGGCTGGGCACGATCCAGCCCAGTATTGCTTCGTATACGAGTCGGATGGTGACCTTGAGGCTCTTATCATGTTTTATGCGGTTCGTTCCAGTTCATGGGCGCTGCTTGTTCACCCGCACCGGCGCAACGCGATATTAGAAGCTGCATTGGTTGCGTGGGCCGAACAGCACCTTCGACACCTTCTGACCGTGAGCGGCAGTGCCAAAGAGTGGATAACCAGCGAGGCACTGGATTGTGATACCCTGCGACGTGACGTGTTAGCATCACGGGGATATGTTGCCGAAGCCGAGCCCGATTACTCTTTAGCAACGCGCTCGCTCCAGGGCGAAATTCCCGTGTCGGTTCTGCCCGAGGGCTTCAGCATGCGGGCTGTTACGGGCGAACACGAAGCCGAAGCGGTTCAAGCCGTCCACGTTGGCGCGTTCGGGCGAGCATGGCAACCCGGCGAATATCTTCAGGTGATGCGTTCGTCCAGCTTTTACATTGAGCGCGAATTGGTCGTTGTTGCTCCTGATGGTCGCTTTGCCGCGTTCCTCGTTTACTGGATCGATCCGATCAGCAAAAGCGGCCTGTTTGAGCCGGTCGGCTGCCACCCTGATTATCAGCGGCGGGGGTTGACCAGGGCGCTAATGTATGAGGGGTTGCGGTGTATGGCCGCGCATGGCATGACGACGGCGATTGTCCTCCACGAAGCTCCGGCTTACAATCCGGCATCGGCCGCGCTATATCGTTCGGTCGGGTTCAACCCCAAATATGGTAGCAACGAATACCGCCGGAAACGCTAAGTACCCCTGATGAGGCACTGAGGCACACTGGGATCGCAGCGAAAATCCTGGGTAAACCAAGTTTTGGCGTTTCGAGATGCAAAATTCCCGTGCAAATTTACAATGAATGGCTACAATATAGATGAAGGTAAATAGTGTCAAAATCTGTGTTCTTGAAATGAAAGGTGCCGGACGATCCCATGATCCTGCCCAAAGATCGTGACCCTCGCTTCATCACCATCCGTCGCGGTGGGACGCTCACCGATTCGGACCATCACCTTCTCGCCTTGTGGGCGGCCGCGTGTGCGGAACACGTCCTGCACCTCTTCGAGCACGCCAATCCTCTGGACTCGCGGCCGCGTCACGCAATTAGGCAAGCTCGGGCATGGGTGCGCGGCGAGATCACGATGATGGATGCCCGCGCGGCAGGCGGCCATGCGATGGCGGCGGCCAGGAATCTAAGAGGCGCGGCGCACTATGCCGCGTATGCTTGTGGTCAGGCGGCGGTGGTCGCGCACGTCGCCGCACATGAGCTCGGTGCCGCAGCCTACGCGATCAAGGCCGTGCGGGCGGCTGCTAGTGGAGGCGAGGGCGAGAATACCGGTCGGCTCGAGTGCCGCTGGCAGCGCGACCAACTGCCGGATGCGATACGCGATCTTGTCCTGGACGATCAGCGGTTGCGAAACGACATATGCTGGTCGGTATTCGACTGTTGATGGGCGACTGGTGGCGACTGGTATGCGTCGATAGCTGCCCTTGTTAGACAGAGATCCCCGCGCCTGGGGGAGGGCAGACATGTGGATCTGCCGCTATGTCAGTTTGATGCCTATATAAAGACCTCTGCCCGTCAGACTGTGGGGATCGCGCTCAGGCTGGAGTCCGGCGTTCAGGAACGCGTCCATGTACTGTTCGTGGGTGAAGAGGCCAAGCTCAAGCTGCTCGGAGAAATACTCGATCCCGTCGGGCGTGCCGACCAGGTAATGGAAGTCAAGGATAGAGACGCCGCCTTCTACGCGGCCTACGTTCATGCGCGCTATTCGCAGGTCAGGCTCTTCCACGCACACTGAACTGAGCATCCCCGGTACATAAGCGTCGGGCGTGAACCAGGGTTCGACGATCAGCATACCGCCTGAGTTGACGTGTCGAGCCATGCAAACGACAGCCGAATTCAGGCGTTCCGGCGTGCGCACGGCGCCAATCGCGCTGCCGAGGCACGTGACAACGTCGAACGTGCCACCCAGGTCGAAATCGGTCATTTCGCCCACGTGCAAAGGCACGCCCGGCAGCCGCTTGCTCGCGATCTCAAGCATCCGCGGGTCGAGATCGACACCTTCGACCCTGTAGTGCTCCCTCAAATGCGAGAGGTCAAGGCCGGTGCCGCAGGCTACGTCCAGCAAGGTGATCGCTGGGCGTTTGGCGCGCTGCTGGATGGTCCCGTGTACGATAGCGGCAAACGCGGCGTGATCATAGCGAGCGTAGATGTGATCGTAATACGAGGTCGAGCGAGTGTACATGGGCGCATTATAGCATGTGCAGACTCCGAAGCGGTCCGTGCTTGGCAAGCTCCGCGCGTAGCTATAAGGCCCATGCCTCATATTTTATCGTCTAAACTCCCCTACCCCGCGTCTGAATGCTTACTTCAATAGCTGCCTCTCGACTTCTTCATGTTGTTCTGCTGCCCTTATTTCGCCTAAGTGCCACTCGGTGCGTCGCTAACAAAGAGGTGTCAGGTAAGCGTGGGTCTTTACCTTGTCATTCTGAACGAAGTGAAGAATCAACCTCCATACTAATTTCTACCCGAACGGATTCTTCGCTACGCTCAGAATGACACTGCCTGATGGGGCGCTCGTATATGACACTTCTTTGTTAGTCTGGTACTCAGGCGAATGAACATGCCGTTTTTGGCCCCTGTTCTCACTACTAAGCGGCATCGAAGGAATGCTTAGACGAAGATGGTTTTGACAGCCACTTTAGACTATCTCTGGGCGGGCAGAGATACTATCGCCCTGGTGCCCTCGCCCTGCTTGCTCTCTATCCAGATGTGGCCGTGCTGAGCTTCAACAAGCCCCTTTGCGATAGATAGACCCAACCCGCTTCCTTCGGCTTGTGCGCTCCGCTTGTCTGATACGCGGTAGAACCTCTCGAAGAGATGAGCAAGATGCTCATGGGCAATACCGGGACCTGTGTCTATGACACTAAGCTGCATCTGCGAGCCATAGCGGTGAGCCGCAAGTTGTATTGAACCGCCGGCAGGCGTGTACTGGAGCGCGTTATCAAGGAGGATGAGCAACACCTGCCGCAGCCGCGCTGGGTCGGCGAGTATCGAATCTCGAACCGGCTCGGTCGTCAATCCAATTCCTTGCTGCTGTGCGACCCTGCCCACCTGGCGACTTACATCCCCGAACATTTCCTCGACAGACACAGCGGTTTGCTCAATCTTGAGGCGGCCGGCATCGAGCCGGGAGAGAAGCAACAGATCCTCCACCAGGCGGCTCATATGGTCGCACTCCTGGAGCACATCGTCAAGAAGCTCGCGGTTATCGCGGTCGGAGGCAGGCAGGGTGCGCATCGCCACTTCGGTGCTGGCGCGCATCAGGGTAAGAGGAGCGCGAAGCTCATGGCTGGCGTTGGCGACGAAGGCTTGCTGACGCTCCCACGCCTGCTGAGCGGGACGCAACGACCGCCCCGCAAGCCACCAGCTGGCAGCACCCAGAAGCAACATGCTAAACGCACTTAGCCCGAACAGGCCTAGCAACATCTGGTTCAGCACCCGGTCTCGATCGGCAAGTGTACGTCCAAGCTGCAGAGCGGCCGCTCCACCCGTTGCGCTGTTCACAGGCAGTTTATAAGTAAGGAGGCGCACCCTTGTGCCACCACTTAATTGCACTGTCCGCCAGTCCACGCCCTGATCCAGAGCCGTATTCAGGGCCGCTACGTCCACGCCCATTGGCGCGGCAGCGGCTCCGGTGCCCTGCACGGCAAGTTGCTGCCCGTCCGCATTCAAGGGCAGCACAAAAATGGCTGCAAGGTCTCCGTCGAAGGTCTCTTCAAGTTCTCGTTCGTCGGGGCCCTCGTGCTCTTCGGCGTCGCTCTTGTGCCCATTATCTTCCTCTTTGTCGTCAGACGCTCGAACGCGGGGCGTACCTGTCGGCGCGGGGCCGCTCTGCACGCTGTGGGTAGAGTACCAGTTGTGGTCGGCAGCAAGAAGCTCCTCGGACAACGGCACGCCTAGCAGACGTACCTCTGTAGCGAGCTTGTGCTGTAGCGCCCCGTCGGTGGCGGACTGGAAGTAGCGGTCGGTTAGCTGGTAAGTAGCAGCACCGATAAGGACGATCAGCAGCAAGGATGCCAGCATGTAAAGCAGGGTCAACCTGAGCCGCAAGCCTCTAAACATGTTTACCTTCGAGCCGGTAACCGACGCCGCGCACTGTTTCGAGGGGATCGGGTCGGGCACCCACGCCAAGTTTACGCCGCAAGTATGAGATGTAGACATCTACGATTGTGGGCTGCACATCGCCCTCATAAGGCCACACGCAGTCGAGGATCTGCTGGCGCGTAAGCGTCTGGCCGGGGTGCCGCATGAAGCACTCCAGCATATTCCACTCAGTGGGCGTGAGGTCGAGGGGCTGATCAGCGTACCGAGCGGTGTGAGCACGCAAATCGAGCACCAGATCGCCGGAGCGCATCTCCGAGCCATTGCCGTCGGCAAGGGTGAATCGTCTGCTTAGTGCGCGCACACGTGCCAAAAGCTCCTCGAAGGCGAAGGGCTTTCCAAGGTAATCATCGGCGCCGCTATCGAGGCCAAGTACGCGGTCCTCTACCTGTCCGCGAGCGGTTAGCATCAAGAGGGCAATTGGGAGACGCGCCGAACGGATAGCCCGGCAAATCGAAGGGCCGTCGCGGCCCGGCAGCATCCAATCTATGATGGCTACCGTTTGGACGCCATCCATGGCCATTTCTAGCCCCGTATCGCCATCGTGGGCAAGGTCAACTGAGAAGTGCTCTTCCTCAAGCACTCTCGCCATGAGACGCGCTAGCCGCTCGTCATCTTCAATAATAAGAACACGCATCGTAATCACTGCCCTTTCGTGGACCCGAGTTGTCAGTTGTCAGTTGTCTGTGACCGCCGACCGCAGACGGCCGTCCCTAAAGGGAACCATAACTGCCGACGGCCGTAATACTGACAACTGACAACTCCGTATTCGCAATACAAAAAGCACCGACGGAGTTTATCATCGAGTGCGGGGCAGGCGCCTGCTCCTTGCCGGAGACCCTCACAGTAATTATAAGCGACCAACATTTGAAATAGATTAGAAAACCGGCTATGCACTCCAATCCTATGTTAATGGTGAAAGGTTAACATGGAGGTATAAATGGCACACTAGCCAGGAGGAACAATCATGTCACACAGAAGCGTGGTCGCTTTTTCAGCAGGTATAACAGCATTCGTGCTCGCAATTGTGGCGGCCGTAACCATATACATGGGGCAGTACGACACCGCGGCCAGTGCCGCTGGCGGCGCACCACCATTGGAAACGCAGGCCGCCCAGGCGACCGGCTTAGACCTACAAGCTCAGTCGCTGACTGATGGTAGAGAGGCCATGTATCGCCAGCAGTTGGACCAGGCTAAACGGCAGCTAAAGCAGGCCAACGCCCAGTTGCAAGAGGCTTATGACAAGTTGCAGGCACTTACAGCAGCGTCGTCCACACCTGCCCCTGCTTCTATCGCGCCCGCAGAGCCCGCAATACAAGAGGCCGCACCCGTGGTCTACGCCGTATCGCCTGAGCAGGCGGCAGCGATTGCATTTGGAATTGCTCCGGGGACCACTCTAACACGTCAGCCTGATCTGGTAAGTTTCCAGGGGGCGGCTGCATACGAGGTGCAGCTTGACAGCGGCGTTGTCTACATCGATGCCAACAGCGGCGGGATCTTATACGACGGAACCGTCAGCATGGCCACCTCAGCGCAGCCCGCTACTTTTTCGGGCGACGATAACGGTGAGCACGAAGGTCATGATGCTGAAGACCATAGCGGTGGGGACGATTGATATGCGTCGGGCGTCCGACCTTTCTCACTGCACATGCCCGTATACATTTAGTCAGGAGATATTCTAAGTGACCAAGCAGATTTCACGACGACGTGTTGCAAAACCGCCTGTACCCGGCATAAAGGCGCTGGTTACCACAGCCTCAATTGCGGCAACACTGGGAGGCTGGGCGTTGTTCGCCAACCAGAACAGCTATAGTCAAGATTTTCTCGCTCAGCAGGCGCAAGAATTGTCAGCTCAACCGCAAGTACCGGCCTTGAATGTTTCGGCTCTGCCTGCTCTTGATCCATTGCCGACGGTTGTCCCTCCCCCTTCAGGTCTGGCAGGAAGCGGATTTTCGGCGCAGATACAGATTCCCGCCCAGGTTCCAACTGTCGCGTCTGAGCCCAAGACGCTGGCACCGGCACAATCGCTGCGCCAGGTCAAGCCGCCTGCTGTTAGCCGGAAGCCTGCACCGAGGGCAGTCACGCGCTCGTCTCGCTAGGCTCGGCATACAAGATCGGTTGGAAGAATAACCGCATTCTATGGAAGCTCAGGACACCATAAGAGGAGTTGAAGTTGGCACCACAGGTATTACAAACGTCTGTTAGAAACAAGATAACGGAGGACCCACGATCCGTGTTATTGCCCCTGCTATTGGCGGTAGGAGTGGGCCTGCTCGCGGCGGTGGCTGTGCTCACGTGGTGGTTGCCGGGCCTGGGTACGTCGCTGCTCGGCCCTGAGCCAAAAGTGTTCTGGTATCTCTCACGAGCAAGCGCGATGGCTGCTTATCTGCTTATCTGGGCGTCGATGGCATTCGGGCTGGGCATCACCAACAGGCTTGCACACATGTGGCCGGGCGCGCCGACAACCTACGACCTGCACCAGTATACGGGCTTGCTGGGGCTAGGATTTGCCGGCCTGCATGCGCTCCTTCTCATGGGCGACCGATACATCAACTACACGCTGACGCAAGTTCTGGTGCCGTTTGCCGGTACCGACTACCGGCAGATCTCGGTGGGACTAGGGCAGATCGCCATCTACCTGCTGGCCGTTGTAGGGTTGAGCTTCTATGCCCGTAAGCAGATCACAGCGCGTTGGTGGCGCATCGTACATGTCCTTAGCTTCCTTGTTTTCGTGCTTGTGATGGTGCATGGTCTGGCGAGCGGCACCGACAGCAGCAGTACATGGGCGGTGGCTCTGTACTGGCTCAGCGGCAGCAGCTTGCTCTTCCTTGCTGTTTACAGGATAGTGACACGCCGGTACGCAGGCCCTCGAACAGGCACACAAATGCCGGTAGGAGCTACTGTTGCGAAAACAGAGCGGGGCCATGGCCGACACCAGTAGAAGCTAAACAGCGCCTGCTGTACCTACCTTTGCTATGTCACTGGCGAGCCGCTGCTTGTGCCGTCCAATAGACCGGTCTTTTGTTTGTGTTGCTTGTGGCTTAGCCGACATTCCCCAACTGCATTACGTGTTCCGCCAACTATTCACCCAGGGAGAGGAGTTCAGCAACCGAAGCTAACTGTGATCCATGCCAACTCCCCCAAGAGCGCAATCCACGGCCTGTTCCATACTCATGCCCTGGCCTTCAGTCCATGCCCGCGTAAATGCCTGCTCGCCCATTTGGGAGCGCACAAGAGACGCAATACCTTCGTGGATGGAGGCCATGAAAGCAGGAAGTTGCAGGGGTATGGCCGCGCGAAACGCCTTTGCTGCGCCAAGCAAGTGCGCCGCTCGATCCGGTTCCCACGTTATCGCTGCAAGCCATCCTATGCCCTCCAGGCCCTCCACCATACCATCTCTTATGTCCATAGCTACGAACATCCTCAAGCTGGTGATTATCATTGGCTCTGCGCTTAACTGATCTCCTTGCATCAACGCGAGCATAGCCATATTCATAGTTGCGTGTGCTATCCGCAGGCGAGCGCCTATCTGCTCGGCTACAGATATGCACTCACGGTAGAAGGCTTCCGCAGGGCCGTAATCGCCTTGATAATGATGTATCAAGCCAAGAAGAGTGAGTAAAGCAGCCAGGGCGTCCCGGTCGCCTCGCTCCCTGGTTAACGCTGCTCCTCTGGTCGCGAACTCCTCCGCTCGACCAAAATCGCCCTGATACCACGCAGCAGCAGCCATGCTGAACAGGAGCTTGGTCGTTTGGTGCTCATGTTCAGGCCCGAGACCAATACTTAGGCCCTCTTCGCCCAGTACGATTGCACGCGCCATGTCGCCCTGCCGCAAAGCTACAAAGGCTAGCGAGGCCAGTACGCCCCCGACGCCGGCGAGATCACCTGATTCCCTGTATAGAGCAAGACTTTCTTCAAGCCATGCGGCCGCAGGACTATGATCGTCGTTCAGTTGGACAAGAACTCCCAGGGCATCAAGTGCTCTGGCACGCACAAGCGGTGGCGCGTCACCGGCTGCAGCTAGAGCTTCTTCCAACCATTGGCGTCCCTCTATCTGTTGGCCGCGCACCTGCCAGAAAGATCCGGAGGCTCCGGCTAGCCGCAAGGCGGTAGTGGGCTTGCCATTGTTGAGCAACCAGCGTAAGGCACCCCGGATGTTGTCATAATCTTGTCCAAACCTGTGCATCCAGAGCTTTTGTTTTGGTCCTCTCAATTCCTGCTTACGCAACTCGGTTAGTGAAGTGTAGTATTCGGCATGCCGTTCTCGTATTTCCGCTTCTGCCCCACTCGCACTTAGCCGCTCCAAAGAATACTCACGCACTAACTCCAACATGATAAAGCGCGACTCTCCCTCTGTCTCTTGTTCGCGCTTGAGCAGGTTTTTGTCCAACAGCGACCCCACCAACTCCTGTACGGCGTGCGGCGACGCCTGCCCACGCCTTCTCGAAAGAGCGTCCTCGGAGTAAGGCTCGGCAGCGTCGACACGAGTGCATACGGCCGCTGCCGCCTCAAGTGTGCAGCCGCCAACAAACACACCGAGATAAGCAAACAGGCGCTGTTCGCCATCCGTCAAGAGATTATAGCTCCAATCTATGGCAGCACGGAGGGTCTGCTGGCGTGCAGGCAGATTGCGTGGCCCGCCGGTCAGCAGGTCCAACCGGCTGACCAAACGAATCTGCATCTCCTGCGGAGAGAGGAGCCGGATACGCGCAGCCGCAAGCTCTATGGCGAGAGGCAGCCCATCCAACCTCGTGCAGATGGCGGCTATGGCTCCGGCATTCTGCTCATTGAGCATAGAGCCCGATTTGACCTCTTGAGCACGGGCTATGAAGAGAGCTACCGCCGGTATGCCTTTCATGATCTCAAGAGGCGGTAGGTGCAGTGGATCCGGCGTATCCAGAACAGGTACCTGGTATTGCTGTTCGCCTTGAACATAAAGGGCCTCACGGCTGGTTATCAGGATCTTGAGGTCAGGGCATGTACTGAGCAATTCAAGCAGAGCGGGCGATGCATCAAGTATCTGCTCGAAGTTGTCGAGTACCAACAAGACTTGCCTGTCACCGAGCGCCTTCGTAACAGTGGGCAGGAGTGGCTCGGTGGCTTTCTGTTGCACACCAAGCGTCTGAGCAACGGAATTGATCACGAGATCGGGATTGCTGGTGGTGGAAAGACCTACGTAGTATACACCGTCCCTGAACTCGTCCTTAACATCGCGAGCGACCTGTAATGCCAGGCGGGTCTTACCTATACCCGGAGCGCCGATCAGGGTCAGCAGGCGTACTTGCTTACCCAGCAGCAGATCCTTCACCTCCTTGACAGCTTCAGCACGGCCAATGAGTGGAGTGAGGGAAGTTGGAAGGTAGCCGGAACCGGATGACCGGCTGGCCTTAGGGGATATGCAGCCAAACCTGGCTTCCGCTTCCGCGACATCCAACTGTCCTCTGGCGAAGCGCGTGAATGAAGCAAGGTCATCAGCGGGGATCCTGAGCCAGCCTGCAATGAGAGAGACAAGCTGTGCCGATGGGGTGCGCTCCCCTGACTCGATCTTTTGTACGAGCACTGCGGAACAGGCAAGGCGTTCTGCCAGGTCTTCCTGGGTTTGTTGTTGGGACTTTCGCTGCTGTTTGAACCATGCCCCGAACTGCGCGTTGATTGGCTGGGCTTTCTGATTCATTCTCACCCCTGTGGGTCCCTGGTCAACTATTATGAGACATAAACAACCGGCCTGCGGATAGCAGCGGAGCGGCCTTAGCCATTCCATTATGCTGCTGTCGTAGGCGTGTCGCCATTATATCCCATCTTACTCACCCGTTGAATAGAGAAACAGTACCATTTACGACCGGATTCGTGTCAAAGAGATGGGTGGAGGTTTGCCAACGCCGGGGGACTGCGTTGCTCAAAGATGCGCCTTTCCGCCAGGCCTGCCTGTGCATCGAACGGTTGCGGCCTCTGTCACGCTCACCACATGGGCAATCGAGTGCTCTTGAGTGGATGCTTTCTGTGGAGGGCGGGAAAGGCCAACAGGATATTACAGGTGAAGATACCACTCGCCTTTCCCATACGCTGCGGACTAGTTGCCAAGGCGAGTTGTGCGCTGCTGAGATCGAGCGGCGGCCCGGTAATACTCCATCGCTTGCTCGAACGCCCCACGCGCCTGCAGCACCTCTGCGTAGCTGAAGTTTATAACATACAGGGTCTCTTCAAAGCCCGTCTGCCCTATCCAGTCGAGGCCCTCCAGGAATAACCTGTCCGCAGCCGCCATGTGGCCACGCTCCTCCTCTATGAGCGCTGCGATATGGTGGGCTTCGGCCAGTGTGCGCATAGAATTAGCACGGGAAGCGCTCAGGCGAGATTGGGCTGCCTGGACCGTTTGCTCTGCCGGAGTTGGTTGTTGAGGCTGGGCGTTGTCAACCGTGTCCGATTGCCCTGCTATCGCTATGCCTAAACGTATGCTTACGGCTATATGGTCAGCAGCATCGTCCAGGCGGCCCTGCCTACGGGCGAGATCTGCATAGTCCTGGTAGAGATTACTCAGTAGGACGGTGTCGCCCGTGCCGGACAGGAAACCGCGAGCTCGCCCGAGCAGTTCCTCAGCATCGGCGTAGCGTTCCTCCCTGATGAATATTTCCGCGAGGTTCATGCCAACAGCCGCGGCATCACTGCGGTTGTCGGCTGCCTCATATATGTGGAGTGCTCGGGTTGCATAGAGCTTGGCCTGGGACCAATCGTCGACTGCCCTATAAGCCATAGCCATCCCCCAGAAGATACCTGCTTGCCGGTCGAGATCGTTCAGATCGTCGAGAAGCGCCAGTGCCTCTTTATATATGCCTATGGCCTGCGGCATGTCATTTAGGGCCCAGTAGTCGTTCGCCAGGTTGCGATAGATAGTTGAACGCAGGCTAAGATCCTTCACCACGCCGGTATGGATAGCTCGCAAGCAGAGCAGGTGATGCTCGAGTGCAAGTTGAGGCTGCTCTTGCAGATAGAAGGCCGCGCCGAGCATGTTATGGACAGTCACGGTTGCCTTCTCATCGCCTTTGGCAAGGTCGAGGGCAGTCTCAAGCTCGGGGCGTGCGAGGTCGGGCTGTGACATCTGCATATACGCAACGCCCCTAAGGAATGGCAGGCGATATCTCACGCCAGGGAGGAGCTCAGCCTGATATGGCTGCATATCGCGCTCGGCCTCGGCAAGAAGTTGGAACGCCTCGTCTATCTGATCGGTGCGTATGAGCATCCGGCCGTAATTGAACTGGTAGTGGAGATCTTCCTCGAAGGCAGTGAAGTCAAGAGCGGCAGCAGCAGGTTTCGTGTCTCGCTCCTGCTTGCTTCCAAGCAGATCGGTGAGGGGTATTTCCAGGCGGCCAGCGAAGAAATCGAGCGCCCTGGTGGAGGGGCGCACAGCACCACGTTCGAGTGCGCTAACATAGCCCCTGGTAAAGTCAGGGGCTGCCAGTTCTTCCTGTGTAAGGCCGCGCTGTTGTCTTGCTCTGCGCAAGCGTTGGCCGATCGCCACGAACTTATCGCTACGAGTTGTGCGAACCATCTTACCCCACTTCCCGGCCAGGCTCTTACTGCGGAAGGCATCGGCCGCTTATATAGTACCATGCATAAAACACGAGTTCAACTTACTGCACGGACGTATATGTTCAGATTTAGGGTGGAACAACCCGGCATCCAGGTAAGGAAAGACCCTCCCCCCAACCCCTCCCACACGTGGAAGGGGAGTAATTAAGTAGAAAGGAAGAGTGGGGGACACCCCCATACCCCGTCATGGGCTTCGCCCCTGCACACCTACTCTGACTCTGAACACTTACGCACGAACAAGACTCAGTCTGTCACCGACTTCAGGTATGACGCTATATGGGCCGCCAATCTCCGCGAGGTACGGTTGGCCTCAAAGAGATGCCCCCGGAGACTGTGAGTGAAACCGGCGAAGTATAGCCCCGGCAGCGATGTAGGCTCGCCGGAGGGATAGAGCGGGTAGCCCTCGTCGGTGAGCAAGCCCGGCAACGGCAACAGCCCCTCAAGCCCGCTGCTGAAGCCGGTAGCCGCGACCACCAGGTCGAACGGCTCTTCCCGGCCATCCTTGAACCTCACTCCTGTGGGGGTTAAGCCTGCCAGGTCTGGGAATATGGTTACTCTACCCTGTTTGACCGCCTTCGCAAAGCCAACATCTATGACGGGTACGCGTTGGTCACTGTATGGTGAGTAGCCGGGCGCATTAATACCGTACCCACTCATATCACCGAAAGCCAGGCGCATGACGGCCCGCGCCAACTTATCCGCCACACCACGCGGCAGATAACCCAGCGCGAAGCTCATAAGCTGTACCGGCATCCCTAATGTGTCGCGCCGCGTAAGAAAGGGTGGTGTGCGGATGCTCATGCCCACGAAAGATGCCCCTGCATCGGCAAGGTCTGTGGCGATCTCGGCCCCGCTATTGCCCACACCAACCACCAGTGCGCGCTTGCCCACCCACGACCGGCCGTTGCGGTAGTCTGACGAATGCACCAATTGTCCGCCGAACGTCTCCCGGCCAGGCCAATCCGGCACGCGAGGTACTCTGTACTGGCCTGTCGCAAGCACAACCACGTCGCTTTGCCATGTGCCGTGATCGGTCTCCACCAGCCATGTTGGATTAGCCGTGCCGCTGCCAGGCTTGACCGATGTTACCGTGCAGCCGGTGACGACGCGGAGACCAAGACGCTTCGCGTAGTGCTGCATATAGCGCACGTACTGATCGCGGGCCAGGTAGCGCGGATAACGCCGCGATATGGGCATATAAGGCAAACCCGATAACTGGCGAATCGTATGCAGGTGCAAGCGATCATACCGGCGGGCCCAGGTTCCACCTATGGCTGGATCCTGTTCAAGCACGGTTGAGTGAAGCCCGATCTTCTTGAGCGCCCCGGCAGCAGAAAGCCCCGCTGCCCCTGCACCTATCACCAGGACTTGCGCGGCAGTGTGCGCGACCCCATTGGCGTGGGCCTTAGGTCCATCTTTGTTGATGTCTTCCGCTCTAGCCATTCACAAGTCTCCCTTGCGCATAGATAGGGACAATATCCGCCCTGCAAAGTGTGGATGCTCATGCTTCTTCGGAGCCAACACTGTCTTGCGCCTGGGGAGCATAACAGCTCATCGTCTACCACCAGCACTCTTGCCGGAGGTTCCTGTCCGTCCACCCTATCCTCACACCGGGCGTTACAGGGCCAAAAGGTGAACACGGCGGTTATCCAATTTCGACAAGTATGCTACATAGACATACCGGGCGCAACCATTTTGCCGGGTGTTCATAAGAAGAGGCCAACGAAAGCATTGTAGTCGGCCACCCTTTGGAAACCGAGCCGTTCGGCCAGCACTATTGAAGGAATATTGCTGCTCCACGCGTCCCAGATGGCGGTTGCGCCGTTGGCCGCACTGTGGAGTACGAACGCGGTGGCGGCAGCCCTGGCATACCCGCGCTGCCGGTACTCCTCAACCGTCTCAATACCTATACCTATCCGTCCATCGACGGGGTACTCTCCTGTACACCAGCAGGCAACGCTGCTTTCGAGCAAAACGCAGTAGCCAAAACCTTTGGCAACGAAATCCGCAGACGACGCCCAGGTAGTATGTATCTCGTCCAGTAACCTGTCCATATTGGCAAGATCAGCGCGGCTCAGCAGTGAGGCATCTATCCGCCGCACACCCGCACCACTTGGCAACCGCTGGTCCATGGCGGCTGCTTCTACCCGCGCCGGATAGATCTCAAACATGCTGCGCTCGCGGCGACGAAGCTCGGCAGAGGAGAATATCTGCGTTATCTTATCTTCCCAGAGGGGTGACGAATAGTACAGCTTGAAGCCGTGGCTGGCGGCCGCCCTGGCTTGCGGAGCGAGTTCTTCCTTTATCATCCTGGTTAGAGCGGCGTTGAACGTGCCGTTGTTCGCAGCACCGGCGAGATAATAACAGCTTCCTTTGTCTATGATAAAGGCAGAAGTAGGCGCGGTCGGGTCGTCTACCCAGACATGCCCAGGACTATTCCCGGCGATCACCGCTCTTGCCACCACATCAAGGTAATTAGGTGGTGCGCCTTCCAGCAGGGGGAGCACCTGGCTGCGGTCCGGTCCGATCAATTCGCATATTGGTGTCATCTCGTTACCTCCCAGGAGTGCTCACCTCACAAGGTGCCGCTTTATTATGCACGAAAAGAGCCTCTGGTGACGTGGCATAGCAATACCGACATGCAATTGGAATGTACCCCATCCACGACCGTGTAAGTGTTCAGAGTTGAGATGCAAAGGGGGTGCAGGGGCTTCGCCCCTGCCGGGGTATGGGGGTGTTCCCCATTCTCCCCTTCTTAGACTCCCCTCCCACACGTGGGAGGGGCTGGGGGAGGGTCTCCCCATACCGAGATGCCAGGTTGTTCCACCCCAAAAATGTGAACATATACACGACCGTACAATATTGTGGTAAGCGAACAGATGTGCTATGATGTGCATAGCGGTAAGCATGCAGCGTCCTACTAAAACAGGCTTTTGGAGCGGTTCTCTGTATGTGATCCGTACGCTTGCAATCGGGTACAAAGGCAGATGCTCTATTAGGAGGCCGGCAAAGTGCATGGCAGGTGAATAACCAGGACTCGTTAGACTACACTGCCCGATATTGCAAGCTTTATCATCCGCAAATGCGGTGAAAGGGGTTCAAGTGGCTGTACAAGAGAATGGTAATGCCGGTGATGCTGAGGTTCAACAACTCGAACCTCAACCGGTTTTGAGCATCAGGGCGACGATCCGGATTGCTGATCTTGGCCCAGCGATGGACGACAGGATCCCTGCGCTGGTGGACTACTTGCAGCAAAGCGGCGCACGGCCTGCCGGACCGCCCTACGTGCGCTATCACACGTTCGGCGACACAGAGACGGACGTTGAGACAGGCATTCCGGTACTGGAGCCTATCGTGGGCCATGGACGGATTGCCGCCGGCGAGTTACCGGGCGGCCCTGCCGTCACCACCTGGCACACCGGACCCCACCACAAACTGGGTGAAGCCTACGCCCGCATAAGCGCGTTCATAAAGAGTCAAGGACACGAGCCAAATGGCGATGCCTGGGAGGTCTATCACTGGATCGACCCCAGCCGGAGCTTCGAAACGGCTACATTCGACCCCTCAACCTGGCACACGCAGTTAGTCCAGCCCATTAAGTAATTCCTGCTGATATAGTTGAATAGGAGAAATCAGTGGCAGAATCGTCTGACCCGGTAGCCGTTTACCTTGAGGTTGGAAAGAAACGCACCCTGGCGGGGGCCATCGACTGGCCCGGATGGTGCCGTGGTGGACGCGATGAAGAAGCGGCGTTGCAGGCGCTTATCGACTACGGACCTCGCTATGAGCGCATCATGCAAACTGCCGGGATCGACTTCCATGCGCCGGCAGATGTGTCGAAATTGACTATCGTTGAGAGGGTCGAGGGCAACACGACTACAGATTTTGGTGCGCCTGCTGTCGAGCCATCCAGCGATAGCGCCCCGGTTGATGAAACCGAACTGCGGCATCTACGGGACTTCATGAAAGCGTGCTGGGCAGCACTCGACGCTGCTCAGGAGGCAGCTTATGGGAAGGACCTGCGTAAGGGGCCGCGCGGCGGAGGGCGTGATTTACAGGATGTTGTCGGCCATGTGCTGGGCGCTGAAAAGAGCTATGTAACAAGCCTGGGGGGCAAGCTCTCAAAGCAGGCAAGCGAGGATGAGCACGAAGCCATAACAGGCTCGGCACTGGACCAAAGGCGGCAGTTAATCCTTGACGCATTGGCCGGCGCAGCCCATGGCGAGTTTCCTCAGTATGGGCCGCGCGGCGGTATGCGTTGGACACCTCGTTACTTTGTGCGCCGGTCGGCCTGGCACATCCTCGACCATGTATGGGAGATCGAGGATCGCGCCAGATAGCCGCACGGCACCCGCCTTCGTGACTCCGGACGAGGCGGACGCCATATGAAGCCGCCGAGTGAGCTACTAGCTCTCCTCTATGTACGGCTGGCGCAGGTGGACCGGCTCGGTTGAGCGCCGGCGCGATCTGATATTCAAGAACTCAACAAGTACCGAGAAGGCCATAGCGAAGTAGATGTAGCCCTTCGGAATGTGCTGGTCCAATCCCTCGGCAACCAATGATGCGCCGATCAGCAGCAGGAAGCTAAGAGCCAGCATTTTCACGGTCGGGTGCTTTTCGATGAAGCCGCTGACCGCCCCTGCTGATATCATCATGACGGCTACCGCGATGATCACCGCAGTGACCATCACCCACAGCTCATTCGCCATGCCGACGGCGGTAATAACGGAATCGAGTGAAAAGACTATATCGAGCAACAAGATCTGCACGATCGTGGCTGTAAACGCCGCGCTCGGACGTTTTCTCGCGATGTTTGCACGATCGGCACCTTCTACGGCTTGACCGCCCGCCGTGCCTACCGTGGCGGGCGCTGCTGCATGTTCTGGCTCGCCTTCGAGTCGGTGGTGAATCTCCCAGGTGCTTTTCGCCAGAAGGAAGAGACCGCCGCCGATCAGTATGAGGTCACGCCCCGATATGTCCTGCTCCAGCACCGTGAATAGCGGCGCGGTGAGGCGAACGATCCAGGCCAGCGAAAGAAGCAGGGCGACACGCATGAACATCGCAAGTCCGAGGCCAACCGTTCGTGCTCTTGCCTGCTGGTCAGGAGGTAGCTTTCCTGCCAGGATAGAAATAAAGATGATGTTGTCTATACCGAGGACAATCTCCAGCACCGTCAGTGTCAGGAGCGCTACCAGATTATCGGCGGTTAGTAATGCTTCCATAGGGCGTAAACTCCACAATGTCACTTTGACTTCACAATTAGATCGTTCGGCTGTTCTGTGCAATGACCGTACCGCCGTCTCGCGTAGCGAGGGGTACAGACCTGCCTGCAGCACAGCCGAAACCGCGCGCCAGCCTGACGCCAAAACTCCAGGAGACACGTCCAACACTGGACCTGTAATAATATATACGCAGAAAAGTTGGAAAACGCTTCGTAGTCGGAAATGAGAAATGAGCTATTGCGTACTGCGTACTCCGTATTGCGTATGACCGCCGGTCCTGTAGTTACGTTTTACGGATTATGCGTTAGTTCTCATTTCTCATTTCTTCTTATGCAGGAGAGTGGGCCTGTGCTATAACTGAATAAGGAAGCGGAAATGAGAAGGGAGCTACTGCGTACTGCGTATGACCGCCGACCGCTGGATAACCAAGTAAACCCAAGAATATCTTCTCAACCTGGCGTTTCAATTTCGCGCTTACGTTTTACGTTTTACTTCTCATTTCTCATTTCTCATTTCCTTAAAAGGGAGGCAAGCCCGCTGAAATGGATATTGCAGAGTGACAGGTATTCGCAGGTGTGAGGTGCGCGTTGGCGGCCAGACGGTGCGCTATGAGGTAGCGGGTAAGGGCGAGCCGGTTATCCTTGTGCATGGTCTATCCGGGTCCACGCGCTGGTGGAGGAACACAGTACCCGACCTTGAGCGCAGCTACCGCGTGTATACGATAGATTTGCCCGGGTTCGGGTCGATGAGGCGTCTCGGTAAAGTGTTTGTGCTTAGGGAGGCCGCAGATTGGCTTCTCAACTGGATGAGGACGATTGGGATCGAGCGGGCGCACATGGTCGGGCATTCTATGGGCGGGTATGTCTGCCTCATGCTGGCAGCCCTTCACCCTGAGGCCGTAGACCGGCTGGTACTGGTCGATCTCGCGGGTCTGCCCACTGGCCGCAGCATGATGGGTCACGTTGTGCCGCTGGCCCATGATGTTATTCTGTCAAATCATTCATTCCTGCCTGTGCTCGTTTTCGACGCGCTGCGCTCAGGTCCGCGCATTCTCTGGCGAACGGCGCGAGATCTGTTGCAGGAAGATGTCCGCACACAATTGCAGCACCTCGTGTCGCCCACTCTGATTGTCTGGGGTGAAAAGGACGTGCTTATGCCACCGTCAGCCGGCGTTATTCTGCGCGAAGAGATCGCGCACTCTCGCCTTGTGGTAATTCAGGACGCACGGCATGTGCCGATGTTCGACAAACCGCGCGAGTTCAACGAGATAGTGCTCCGTTTTCTGGCGAGCGAGGAGGTGGGCGACTAGGGATAGGGAACGTTTTACTGTTTCAACAAGAACGGTAGAGCCACACGCAAGAAGCGGTCGGGTGCCGTGAAGTGTACAGCGTGAGATGCACCCTTGATCACTTTGAGGCGGGCATGTGGAAGCAGGTGTATTACCTTATCCGCCCATCTTTGCGGCACAACGGCGTCGTGTTCGCCGCGCACCACCAAGACGGGCGCTTCGATATGCGGGAGGAGAGGCTCGATAGGATCGCGCAAAGCATCGTACAGGGTCTTGATCAGACGCCACGGCCCAGCGCCCAGGTAGTCGCGTACTACCAGCCTCGAAAGAGACGACGGCTCCCAAAAGCTATCGTAAAGAGCGCGAAGGAGCAGCGGTACTACCCACCGAGATGTGCGGTCGAACGTCGGGCCAACAAATACCATGCGGTCCACATAGTGGGGGTGCTTCACGGCGAGATGTGCCAGCACCTGGCAGCCGATTGAGTTGCCGATAAAGCAAGCACGGTCTAGCCCATTAGCTCTCATCCAGGATTCGAGCGCCTCGGCCATCTCCGCGACGTTGAGCACCTGTGGCGGAGGAGCGCTCTTGCCGAAGCCGGGCAGATCGGGTGCATACACGTTGAAGTAAAGGGCCAGCCGCTCGCCCGAGGGCACCATGTAGCGGCTGGATATGCCCAGGCCGTGCACCATGACTATATCTCGGCATGCCGCGTGGGAAGTGTCGTCATCTACCGTGTCCCTGACAGATACGCGCGCAAACATACGCCTGCCATGCACGATCGTCCACCTACCCTTGAGACGAATGCGCGTGGCTTCATGCGGGTGTCGACGCTTCATGACTGCTTTGAAGAGAGTCGCTGGTTTGCTCATAGGCAATCAGGCTTCGCACTACCTATGCCACGGCCCGCAACGTACCCCTCCGGCTCACAATTGTATAGCGCGTCCCGTCCGTGCCGATTCTTTTAGCGCGTCGATGACCTGCATGTTGCCGAGGCTGTCTTCCAGGGTGTAAGCCGTAGGGTGATGATTCAGCACCGCATCAGCAAAGCTCTCGACCATGAGATGGTACTGGTTTGCTCCCGATACCTCGATTGACTCGAACGGGCCGCCTCGGTCGCCATCTTCGGACCTGTCTATTACTATGGACACAGGATTCTCGTCGCGGCGGAATGGCTGGGCCACGTTTATGCGGCCTCGCGTGCCGGAGATAGACAGCGATTGCTGCATTCCTGCCCCGCTCTGGAAGTCGCAATCCACCAACCCCAGCAGGCCGCCCGAGAACTCAAGCACACCACCAAAGAGGTCGTCCACACCGGACTGTGCGACATGCTGCCTGGCAGTCACAACTACGGGGTTGCCGCCCGCCACGAGCCGCGAGACGTTCACGCAGTAGCAGCCCACGTCCATGAGCGAGCCTCCGGCCAGATCAGGCCGCCAGCGCACGTCATCAAGGTTATCAAGTACAAAGCCAAAGGTAGCCCTGATCACTTTGAGGTCACCGATAATCCCCTCGGCGAGCAACTTCAGCACGCGCTCCGTCTGTGGATGGAAGCGGTACATGAACGCCTCCATCAGCTTGACGTTGTTGGCATCAGCGGCTGCCATCATCTCGCGCACATCGTCTGCGCTGGCTGCGAGCGGCTTCTCGCACAGAACATGCTTACCCTGCTGCATGGCTTTGATGGACCACTCTTTGTGAAGGCCGTTGGGGAGCGGCACATACACCGCGTCGATTACATCCGAGGCGAGCATTTCGTCATAACTGCCGAATACGTGCGGCACATCGCGCCTGGTTGCCCATTCCTGGGCCAGACTCGCGTCGCGGCTAGCGATAGCTGCAAGATCGCTGTTGCTCGACAACCTGATGCCGCGCACCACAGCGTCGGCAATGCGCGCCGTACCCAGCACTCCCCAGCGGACTTTCTTGGGTTCCATTGTTTTCCTCCTGCTGTGTGCTGCAGCTTAGTGCGTATGACGGCTGACCGCCGACCGCTGTGCTTGAAAGGATCCTAGCCTCCGGGGTAGTTAGCCAATCCTATAATAACTGTGGCGTCCTAGAGTTTCAAACCCGTAATTGCGCCTTACGTTTTAGCGGTAACGAACTGGGCAAACAAAAAACCCAAACAATCCGTGAGGACCGTCTGGGCTTTTGTTCCTCCAACTCTTTGGGCGAACCCGCAATGTTGAAGTAGCTTTATTATAGGTGCCTGTTAGGAGAGTGTCAATGGGCGGTCAGGATAGTTATCCACATCCGGAGATTCTTGGAAGGGTTCGTATCTGTCTACCACTGTGGCAACCGGTTACTCCCGTAATGCCATGGCGTCTTGGGGTTTCAATACCGTACTTACGCTTTATGTTTTACTACTCATTTCCCTTGTCTGAGTCCTTCTGACCAGCCCCAATAGGCCATCTGGCGCATCTCTTCTGCTTCCTTTGCTGCTTTAATGAGTAGGTAACATTACCTGTTCCAGCATAGACATTGCAATACAGCACAAGAAAGGCTGAAATGAGAAGAAACATCAATCTACGCAATTCCAAACGCCCGGCACGCCTCGGCACGACACTGCTCACATTCGTCCTTATACTGAGCGCGGCAGGTTGCGGCGGAGGCGCACCCGATGTTTCGCCCACCGCTACCCTGGCGGCGTCACAGGGCACATCAGTCGTGCCGACCAGAGAATCGGGACCGCCCGACGCGCCAGGCACATCAACGGGCACTCTCGACAGCACGTTTGGAGACGGTGGCCGCGTGATTACTGACCTGAACGGTAAGTCGGATGAGGTACAGGCGGTGGTTGTTCAGCCCGACGGCAAGATCGTCGCGGCGGGCACGTCGTGGGTCTTCCCGCAGGATCGCCCGCGAGTAGCCCTCGCTCGCTACAACGCCGACGGTACTCTTGACAAGTCTTTCGGAGATAGCGGATTTATTATCACCGGTATGACAGACGATGAATGGGATTATTCGGTGCCGCACGCGCTCGCACTCCAGCCGGATGGTAAGCTGCTGGTGGCGGGCACGTCATACAGCAACGATGATGGCCGCAACGTCTTTGCGGTTGCCCGGTTCTATGCCGATGGAACACTGGACGAGGACTTCGGAAGCGGCGGGCGCACGCTTACGGCCATTGATACTTCAGAGGATGCAGGCAACGATGAGGCACATGCGATAGCGCTCGCTGGTGACGGCACGATCGTGCTGGCGGGCGTGACAGGCGGCTTCCCGACCGACTTCGCCGCTGCTCGCTACCTGCCGGATGGCACTCTCGATACATCATTTGGCGACGGGGGCACAGTTATTACCGACCTGGGCGGAACCGACCAGGCATCAGCGGTGGCCATTCAAGAGGACGGCAAAATCGTCGTTGCGGGGCGAGGAGTAAACAACGATGACGATTGGGCCATGCTGCGCTATCTGCCCGACGGCTCGCTTGACGAAGCCTTTGGAAACGAAGGCAAAGTGTCTGCCGACTTCGGTGGTGGAGAGGACTGGGCTACGGCGGTGGCGGTCCGGCGCGACGGCAGGATAGTTGTGGGTGGTGTGAATTACGTCGGTGTCGTTATCTGCAGGGATGAGAACGGCTTAACAAGAGGCTGTGACAAGTTCGGCTTCGCGGTGGTTCAGTACAACGCGGACGGTGTTGTGGACGAGAGCTTTGGCGAAGGCGGCGAGGGACTGTACGAGTTCGAGGCAACGTCCGGTGCTTCCGCTCTCGTTTTGCAGCCTGACGGCAAAGTGGTGCTTGCGGGCCACTACGATTATGATGATTTCGCTGTTGTGCGTACTAATGCTGACGGCACATTAGATAGCAGCTTCGGCACTGATGGCATGGTGCGCACTCCCTTTGGCCTCAGCATGGACGTTGCTTATGCTGTCGCACTTCAGCCGGATGGCAAAATTGTGGCAGCAGGAACGGGCACTGTAGACGAGGAAAATGGTCTCAACAGCGACTTCGCACTCACCCGCTACAACGCGAAGTAGAATCGGTCAAACAGAAAACCGGCAGGCTTTTCCCGCCTGCCGGTTTTCTGTTGCCCCATGTTTCCTTCCAAATGGCACACTCAAGAAACTGCATAGAATATTCTATTGCTATTTCTCAGGCAGATTGATATACTTTCGACACCAGTTTTGGCAGAGGCCAAAGCTACTACCCACCTCGCGGGCTACACCAGCCATCTGCCGGCTCCAGAGGTCAGAGCAGTCCGCCAACCTAACGAAATCGCCAATACAATATTATCCAGTTGGGGCGCGCCATAATTCGAGAAGGAGCTTAGAACCATGTTCAAGAAAGGTGATCAATCTCGTAACTATCTGCTTGGCGGTCTTCTTGTGCTATTATCGCTAGCGTTAGTAACAGCATCGGGCTGGTTGGTTCGGAGCCAGTCTACCGCAACCGGCGGGTCCGGTCCGCTGGGTAACACAGGCGTCATCATGGGTGCAGCGGGTGTTTCCGATAGCTCTACCGCCTCTGCCCCGGCAGCCGTAGCGGGCAATGCGGCCATCGTTGTGGGTACTTCTTATCACAATGATGTTTCTCCCGCTCTCAGGGACATGCCTGCTGTGCCCTACACCCTAAGGGAGCGCAAGGCTGAGAACGAAAACCCACCCATCCGCATACCAGGCTTTGTGGACGCACCCGACCCTGTGGTGCAGCGCAGCTTCGCACCGATCGACTCTGCTGTAGTCGCGGCTCCGACTCCAGGTTTGAGCTTTAACGGCATCGGGTTCCCTGGTGTCGCCTGTAACTGTGCACCGCCTGATACCAACGGCGAAGTTGGCGCGACCCAGTATGTACAGATGGTCAATGAAGGATACCAGGTGTTCGATAAGACAACCGGAACGTCCGTATTCGGGCCTGTTTCCATCAACACCATCTGGTCCGGCTTTAGCGCACCGTGTAACTCAGGGGCGGGCGACCCTGTCGTGCTGTACGACCAGATTGCCAACCGCTGGCTGATTTCGCAGTTCGCCGGTGGCAGCGCCATTACCGATGAGTGTATAGCCATCTCCACCACCAGTGATGCTACAGGCTCTTATAACCGGTATGGCTTCCACCTCGGCAGCAACTTCTACGACTATCCCCACCTGAGCGTCTGGCCTGACGGCTATTATATGAGCGATAACGTCTTCAATGCTGCGGGCACAACTTACCTCGGCCCGCAGCCGTTTGTGTTTGACCGCGCCAAGATGCTCGCCGGGCAGTCCGCTACATTCCAGACAACCAGCGCGCCCCTCGGCGGCTCTGTAGAACCTATTTTGCCTGCCGACCTCGACGGTTCTACCGCTCCTCCTGCCGGTGCTCCCGACTACTTTGTCGGCTTTGGCAGCCCGATGCCTCTTTACAGGTTCCATGTTGACTGGACCACCCCGGCAAATACCACGTTTGCCAACTTCGCTAACCTGACGGTCGCGGGCTTCACTCAGCTTTGCACCACCACACGATCCTGCATCCCGCAGCCCAGCACAACAGCCAAGCTGGATGCTATTGCCGATCGTCCTATGTTCCGCCTTGCATACCGCAACTTCGGTGACCACGAGTCTATGGTAACCAACCACACGGTAAACGTAGGCGGCGGGCAGGCAGGCATACGCTGGTATGAAATCCGTATCGTAAACTCCAGCCCCAGCATCTACCAGCAGGGCAGCTATGCTCCCGATGCAACCCATCGCTGGCTGGGCAGCGCCGCCATGGATAAAGTAGGCGATATCGCTATCGGCTACAGCGCGTCCAGTACAAGCGTCTTCCCATCGCTGCGCTACGCGGGCCAAATTCCCAGCGATCCGAAGGGCATCCTGGGCCAGGGAGAGACTACCCTGTTCGCGGGCCTCGGCTCGCAGTCGGGCACAGGCAGCCGCTGGGGCGACTATAGCGATCTGACTGTTGACCCCATTGACGATTGCACCTTCTGGTACACCAACGAATACTACCCGGCAGGAGCTACACAGTACAACTGGCGTACACGCATTGGCTCATTCCAATTCCCCGGCTGCGTAAGTGGTCCAGCTCCAACCGCAACGCCCGCATCAGCTACTGCCACGCCTGCACCTGCAACTGCTACCCCAACACGTGTACCTGCAACTGCTACCCCAACACGTGTACCTGCAACTGCTACCCCAACACGTGTACCTGCAACTGCTACCCCTACCCCCACTGCGGGCGACTTTAGCCTCACTGTGGCACCGACCAGCCGGACAGTACCTCGAAACAGCAGCACTACCTATGCGGTTAGCCTGACGTCGCTCAACGGCTTCGCGGGCAGCGTGACACTGAGTGTCACCGGCCTACCGAGTCGCGCCACCGGCACCTTTAGTCCCAATCCGGTCACGCTTACCTCCGGTGGTACCGGCACATCTACATTCACGGTGAACGTGAAGAGAAATGTCGCGCCAGGAACATACACCCTGACTGTACGAGGAGTAAACGGCAGCCTGTCACACACGCAGACTGTCACCTTGATTATCAACTAGCGCCCTTACGGGCAAATAGCAGCAAAAAGAAAGGCGGCTTATCGGGCCGCCTTTCTTTTTGCTTTCGTATGACCGAGCCGTGTGGCTCTACTCGTCTTCCTGTGCACTCTCGACAAAGGCCTTGAGCCTCAGGAGACGCTCATCCCACTTAGTGCTAATCTCCTTGATCCATTTGTCAAGCTCGGTGAGCGGTTCGGGGGTCAAGGTGTAGCGCTTTTCGCGCCCCCTTTGATACACAGCCACCAGGCCCGCGTCTTCGAGGATGTTGAGATGCTTGAGGACTCCTTGCCGGGTGATGGGGTATTCTTCGGCAAGCTGGGTCGCCGTCCTGGGGCTGTCTTCCGCAAGGTTCACGAGCAGGCTCCGGCGCGTGGGGTCGGCCAGCGCGGCGAAAATAGGTGCGTCTATCATTGCGGTACACTCCTGCTCAACAAGTGAGCGTTCCACTTCTGGATAACCATCGCTATCCCGGCAATATGCGCCAACAACTAAGCGGCGCATATTGCCGGGATAGTGTCTAAAAACCCTGTGGTGTTGGCAGGCTCTTGCCGTCGATAAAAGCTTGCAGATTCTGCAGGGCCGCCTCCCAACCCACACCGTCCTGGTCGTGCCGCGTCTGGCGGGCATCTTCGGGCAACGACTCATACCCGCTTTCAATAACCGTAAAGCGCGTGCCGCCATTCTCCTCTTCGAGCAAATAGGTCGTTGTCAGCGTCATATCGGGCAGGTTGCGTGTGGTGAGCTGGCGCGGCGGATCGACAATATCAATGATGGCAACCTCCATGTCGACATCACCGAAGCGCACAGAGATCCTGTTGTCGATTTGCGTGAAGGATGTGCCTGGCGCGAACCACTGAGCGATTTGTTCGGGATCAGTAACGGCCAGCCAGACCCGCCCGCGTGGTGCATCTATCCATATGCTACGTTCGACTGCTAACTTTTCCATGTATAGGTGCCTCCTATGTGAAACTAAATGGTTGCACATAGTATAGCAGAAAGTATGTTCTAACGCAAGCCTCTATTTTGGTCGGGGAATCTTGTGGAGGTTCAAGTTTTAGCGTCTGCGCCTATCCCCGCGCGTGGGGGTGATATCCAGTCCGAATTGTTGCAGCCAGGAAAGATCGAGTGACCATTCGTACTGCGAGCGGCGCGACCACTGCTCGAACTGGGCCTCCAGGTATAGCTCAACGCTATCCATGCTCCAGCCGTTGACCCGCGCGAGGTGGGCGCGTGCCTGTCCCGCCCTGCCCACACTGGAGGCGTGGCCCATATGCTTGGCTTCGTGGCAGGCGGGGCACAAGGCGATTAGCCCGGCCAGGTGCTGCACATGCTGCTTATCGTCGTACTCCCACACTTCATGGCATTCGACAGGGTGTTGCGTGCCCCGCTGCCCGCATATATCACAGCGGTTGCCCGCACGCTCGTAGACAGAGTGCCTGAGGCGATCCCAATCTTCTTTGCTGAGTTCCGAGCGCAAGTTGGAGAACCAGCAGGAGCTAGGCACAAGCTCCACCGTCAGCCGCGTGCGGGGCATGAGCACTTCGCCATCTTCGCCTATCTCATATTCATGGGTGGCGCGCTGTGTCATGCCGACGCCCGACAAGTCAGGAGCATCGCCAATTAGCCCCGCTAGCTGCAAATCCTGTAGCTCAGCCAGCAGCCCCTTCTGACGGCAGAGATGGTACAGCCAACCTTCTTTGTAAGAGCGTTCACGCCTCAATCTCTCCAGCCCTAACACCTGCCGGTGGCGCTGGGTAAGTTCAATATCCATACTAAATTATATCTCAAATGGCGTGCTCCTGCGCCAGAGGTGCCCTGCTTCGTACCTATTTGCTCCTGTACTTCTCCCCGTATCGCAGTGTGCCTAGCTGCGAAAGCAGCACACGTAATTAGTGCGTTTGGTCTTCATATTTGCGGTGGTCTATATAATGCTAATAGGCACAGAGACACTGCTTGATCATCCGGCCATGACGTGAGTACCTGCCCTGTACTGTGCGTGAAGGCACAACATAGCAGTCACTTCACATGGGGGTAACGGCAGAGTTGGGAACTAGACAAATCGCTGCTAACGGCGGGAATGATCAGGGCAAAGCGCCGGATGCAACCTCTCCGCAAGTACATCGTCGATCTCTTATACGAGGTCGGACGTTGGTTGCACTCGGAATCTCTTTGCTGGTTATCTTCGGGCTGATTACCGCCCTCGCAATCATAGTCAGCCCCAATATACTGGATGTGCCGATAACCCGCGCTCTCCAGAGTCTCGACAACGATCTCTTCGGCGCGTTAATGATCGCCGTCAGCGCGCCAGGCTTCGCGCCCTGGAGCTTCATATTCCCACTGGCGATTATCGCGGTAGTGGCGCTCTGCCGCCGCTTCGTTGAAGCAGGGTTTCTGGCTCTCGCAACGCTAGCCTCAGGAGCGGACAACCTTGTAAAGGAGCTTGTGCACCGGGCAAGACCCAGCGGCACCCTAGTACATGTTGTACAGAACCTGCCCAGCTATAGTTTCCCAAGCGGGCACGTTACCGAGTATACACTGGTCTTCGGCTTCACTTTCTATCTAGCCTTCACCCTGTTGAAACATGGCATAATTCGCACATTCATATTGGTATTTTGCGGAGCGATGATAGTGCTGGTGGGGCCATCCCGTGTCTGGATGGGCCAGCACTGGGCCAGCGACGCACTCGGCGGCTACACTCTCGGCTTCGGCCTGCTGCTGATTGTCATCTGGGCTTATCGAGGCTGGCAGGAACGCCGGGTCAAAGAGGCACCGCTCGCAGCGCGGTAGATGCCAGGGGTCAGGGATTCACGTATTCACCACAGAGGCGTAGAGGCGCAAAGTTACGCAGAGGTTCTTAAGGTTTGCACTTTTCTGAGGGAAGAGAAAATGCGGCACAATGTGGTGGCGAAGAACTGACAACTGACAACTAACACCCAGAAACGGACGAATATAATGCACAAGAAACTACCACCAAACCTTATCGCGACAGCTACAGGCATTCTAATGCTGGCGGCTGCGTTCCTGCCTGTGGCATACCGACCGGCGGTCGCCCAGCAACCGGGATGCCAGGATTTTCAGGAGACAGGCCGCAACGCATGTGGTAAGTTCCTTCAGTACTGGCAGGAGCACGGCAGCCTCGCGCAGCAAGGTTATCCTATCTCCAATGAAATGCAGGAGAAATCGGACACCGATGGCAAGACCTACACCGTCCAATATTTCGAGCGGGCGGTGTTCGAGCTGCACCCTGAGAACCAGCCGCCTTACGATGTGCTGCTCTCGTTGCTGGGCAATTTCCTGTACAAACAAAAGTACCCCACAGGCGCTCCGGGGCAGACTCCATCCAGCGGCGCAGGCTCTCAGCTTTTCGAGCAAACCGGGCACCATGTAGGCGGCAAGTTCCTCAACTATTGGACCGATCATGGTGGGCTGGCTCAGCAGGGCTACCCGATTTCCGATGAGTTCCAGGAGAAATCCGATCTCAATGGCAAGACCTACACCGTCCAATACTTCGAGCGAGCAGTGTTCGAGTTGCACCCTGAGAACCAGCCGCCCTATGACGTGCTGTTGTCACAACTGGGCACTTTCCAGTACCAACGAAAACATGCCGCAGCGCAGGCCACGCCATCTGCTGCACAGCAGACAGGTGGTGTGCAAACGGTGTTTGTGATTGTTATGGAGAACCATAACTGGGCCGACATCAAAGGCAGCGCGTCGGCACCCTATATCAGTAATACCCTCCTGCCGATGGGGGCGCACGCCGAGCAATACTACAACCCGCCGGGCATCCACCCCAGCGAGCCGAATTACATCTGGATGGAAGCGGGCAGCAAACTGGGTATCACCAACGACAACGAGCCTTCAGCTAATCACCAGAGCACCACCAACCACCTGGTTACCCTGCTCAATAACAAGGGCATCTCGTGGAAGGCCTACCAGGAGGGCATCAGCGGGAAAGATTGCCCGCTCGTGAGCAAAGGGAAATACGTTCCCAAGCACAACCCGATGGTCTACTTCGACGATGTGACTGATACAAACAACCCGAACTCACCCTATTGCATCGCGCACGAGCGACCCTACAGCGAGTTGTCAGCAGACCTGCAGAACAACAAAGTCGCGCGCTACAACTTCATATCGCCCGACCTGTGCCATGACATGCACAACTCCAGCGGGTGCGAGACATCGGACAGCATGAAGAATGGCGATAATTGGCTTGCTGAGCAGGTTCCGGCGATACTGGCATCGAACGCTTACAAGAACGGCGGTGCGCTCTTTATTACGTGGGACGAAGGGGAGAAGAAGAGCGACGGGCCAATAGGCATGATCCTGCTTTCGCCGCTTGCCAAAGCAGGCGGTTACAGCAACACGATTCACTACACGCACAGCTCGTTTCTGCGCACCCTGCAGGAGATATTCGGCGTAACGCCTCTGCTAAAGGACGCAGCCAACGCCGATAATCTGGGCGATCTTTTCCGCAGCTTCCCGTAATGCGAGTCCATGATGTACAGAGATTTTAGGGTAGTGCCGAGCTTACACAGATGCGTGAGATAAGAGCACATATGGCGGTGTCATTCTTCGCTCCAAATCTACACCCAGGCAGACTGCTGGGGTGTAGGCGCCATCCTTTCCTATTGTTATGCTGAACGGCGTGAAGAATCTCGTCCACTTCTTTTCTGCTGGGATTGGGCAAAGACCAAGCATCCTCTTGTTTTGCGAGATTCTTCACTCTGTTCAGAATGACAATGGCTAGGGGAGGCGGCGACACTGACAGATGTTAATTAGCACGGTAACAGCTAACATAAGTGAAACAGACTCCCGTGTAGGCTGGCTGAAGCAGGAGATATGAATTACCTGGAGCATCTTCACGACCTGAACAATACATATTATGTTCTGCGTCACGGTAAGAGCCTGGCAAACGATGAAGAACTGATTGTGAGCCATCCTGCTGATGGAGTACCGCAGTATGGTTTGACCAAGGAGGGGCGAAGGCAAGTTGCGAGTGCGATAAGCGAGGCTATACGGCATGACAGACTCGATCAAAGGACGCTAATCGTGACTTCTGATTTTTCGAGGGCCCGCGAGTCGGCTGAGATCGCCCGCGAATTGCTCGGCACAGACGATATCGTACTTACGCCAAAGCTGCGGGAGCGATACTTCGGCACGTGGGAGAAGCAGCACCACAGCAATTACGACCGCGTCTGGTCCGATGATGCACTTAATGGAGCACACAAGCATAATGGGGTCGAGAGCACGCGGGAAGTGCTGGCACGAACGACGTCTCTTATCGCCGACCTCGAAAAAGAGTATGCAGGTAGGATAATCCTACTAGTATCCCACGGTGACGTGCTCCAGATCCTCCAGACTGCGTTTGAGCAGGTTGACTCAGGAAGTCACCGGCTATTACCGCCTCTGCAAACAGGCGAGATAAGGAAACTGGAGCTCAGGGCAAAATCTCCTGCCTGAAACACAGGCGCATCAAGAGAAGAACTGTGGCAGGAATGCCCGGTTAGTCTCCAGCAGATCGTCAAGTACAGTTTTCACCTGGCCGGAGGACGGGCCGAGCGGGTGGGCCAGCAGCGCCTGATAAGCCGCTCGCCTGTCGCCATGTACCGCCGCTTCGACCGTCAGCAGCTCATACGATTTTACATGCGCCAATAGACCGAAGCAGACATCGGGCAGGGGCTGTGCGGGGATCGGATAAATACCGGAAGAATCGACGCGGCAAGGCATCTCCAGCACCCAGTCGGTGGGCCAGCCCGCGACCGCTCCATTGTGGCGAATGTTCACGACATGCGTCTCGCCCATGTTGTTGTAGTGCGCGTTTAGCAGCTGCGTCGCCATAGTCGAGTAGTAAGCGCCACCGCGCAACATCAACCCCTCGGGCGGCACACTCCGGTCGGGCTCAGCGTACTGGCGCAGCAGCCCGGCTTCGATCTCCATCACAGTTTCGGCGCGCGATGGCGGCCATGCTTCCTGGGTCGAGAGCATATGCTGGGTCTCGTAGAAGTAGTGCAGGTAGTAGCCGGGAATCATGCCGAGTGTTTCGATCAGGTCGGGGTTCCACTCGGGCTTATCGTTGGCGCGTAGACGCTCGATATACGTGCCGAGCAAGCGCGGCCAGACATCCTCGCCATCCAGCGTCAGGCCGTAATGCCACGTGAGGTGGTTCAGCCCGAGCGTTTTCAACTCAACCCGCTTCGGGGCGATAGTTTCGCCTGTGACCTCCTGAAGTAGCTTTATCAGCATCATCTTCGCGGTTATGGGGATATTGCAGACCCCCACCGCAGGCACATCGGGCGCGTGCCGGGTGAGTGCTTCCGTGACCAATCCGGCAGGGTTCGTGAAGTTTACCAGCAAGGCGCCCGGCGCAAGCTCGCGCATATCCGCGGCAATGCCAAGCGCCACCGGGATGGTGCGAAGCGCCTTCGCCATGCCTCCCACTCCTGTGGTCTCTTGTCCGATCAGACCGTGACGCAAGCCCAGGTATTCGTCGGCACGACGCGCAGGCATCTGCCCCACCCGCAACTGGGTGATGACGTAAGACGCGCCGCGAACAGCCTCGCGCCGGTCGTCGGTCAGGATAACCTTGAACGATGCTTCGTTGGCCGCCGCTATTCGTTGGGCGAACCCCCCGACTATAGCTAACCGCTCCATGTCAACGTCCATGAGCCACAACTCAAGAAGCGGCAAAGTGTCGGCACGCGCAAGTAAGCCGAGTACAAGTTCGGGTGTATACGTTGACCCGCCACCGATAACAGTGATTTTCATTGGTATGTCTCTCCTGTATAAGCCAAACAAAAGTCTACGCGCAGCCGCATGACTGCCGAATGACAAGTTCCGTTGGAAGTAATACGGCAGGCTCGGCCTTTCCTGCTGTCATCAGGCTCACAAGCTGCCGCACCGCTTCCTGGCCCACGCGCTCGGTTGGAGCATGGACCGTTGTAAGCGGCGGATTGAAGTAACGCGATACGAGAGTGTCGTCGAAGCCCACGAGCGATACTTCTCCAGGCACATTCTTCCCGGCCCCGGTCAGAGCGAGCAGAGCGCCTCCCGCCGAGTCATCGTCGCAAGCGAAGATTGCATCAAAGTCAAGCCCCTGTGACAGCCATCGCTCGACGGCAGCACGGGCGGGCTGCTCTCGAAACTCGCCGCTCGCCACCAACGCGGGGTCGAATGGGATGCCGTGCGCCGCCAACGATTCCTTGTATCCAAGCTCGCGCCGATGCGAGTCCTCGTTGCCCGACGGCCCGGTAAGCAAAGCGATATGTCGCCGCCCATGCACCTCTATCAAATGATCGATCACCTGACGAGCACCTGCCCGGTTCTCTATGGTCACATAGGGGATATCGAGGCCGCCCGGCGAGGAGTTGTACAGAAGTACCACCGGGAAGCCCTGCCCGTGTAGACGGCTCAACTCTGCGGCGTCCACGTTGTCAGTGAAAATGAGCAATCCATCGGTGTTGTGCTGTCCAAGAGGACACCGCGACGGTTTGCGCGGCTCGACCGGCGACTGGGTGGCAATGAGCAAGTCGTAACCTGCCTCACGCGCCGCCGATTCGATGCCCCTGAACATCGGCAAGAAGAAATCGACCCCAATCTCCGGCAGCAAAAGCCCAATCGTGGTTGTCTTACCCTGAGCGAGGCTCCGCGCCGCTGAATGGGGAACGTAACCCAGTTCGGCTACAGCTTCCAGAACGCGAGCAGACACATCTTCGCTGACGTTTACCGTGCGGTGCATAACTCGACTGACTGTTGCTATGGAAACCCCGGCGCGGCGGGCCACATCCACAGCGGTCACAGCTGATTTTGGCCGCATCTTCGAAACAGGCATACAAGCTTCAACTACCTTAATAAGTCACATAGACGCCATGAATGCGCATTCATGATATTATGAGCATACCAGACCCAGAATAAGCTGTCAAGGCGGGGTACGATCGGTTCAAAAAGTCTGTCCCGGATAATCCCCGTCATGAGTCTGTTGCTCATGATGTTCTCTCTTCCGGCACTGCTCCTGACCTGGCCCAGCCCTCCGTCGCTGCCTGGCGCGACACGGGGCTTGAGCTAGGTAGCACGAATGTTGCCTGCTTCGATCTCAGCAGGCGCAACAGTCTGCTGCTGAGCGGGGAGGACCGGAAAGTGTCGGCCCTCAACCTGCTGACATGTGCCCTCCAGGGCGGCAGCGTGAAATGTGCAGCGTAAAACGTAGGACCTAATAACCTTGGCGTCTTGGCGTTCGAATCCCGTCCATACGTTTCACGTTTCACCTTTCACGCATCCCCATCCACCGGCAGCCGTCTGATCTCCGGGTCGGTGAAAATGTCGTATTCGTCCCGGCTTCGTGTGGAGAACTCTGAAACAACCGCGCCCTCGTCGCCTGCCTGGAACCAGTGGAGCGTGTCCGGCGGGATAGTCCACTGCTCACCGGGACGCAATACCACCTCGTGCCAGACCGTGTAGTGCTTCTCTCGTCCCGCGGGTGGTTTAGCAATAGGGGCAGTTACCGGCTCGCCGGCCACGTAGAGGTAAACGGTGCCCCAGCGGCAGCGGAACGTCTCTTCCTTGCCCGGCTCGCCGTCTATTGGCGGATGACGGTGTTCGGGGCAGGTCTGGCGCGGCAACAACACAAGTTCCTTGGCGCACACACGCTCGGTATTGACGTATACCACGAGTTGCAAGCCCGTGGTCTCTAGCTCGCCCAGCCCCATGTCGGCTACCTCGATATTGGCCGCTTCCTGCGCGGTCAAGACGATTCCTGCCCGATCAAGGTACTGTTTAGCCCTCTCACGCACTGTCTGAACGCTATTCTCGCTCATAATCGTAGTTCCTCTTGCCTAAAACTTAGCCAATCGCGCAATAAACCAATTCACACATATCATGGATCGGGTTGCGGAGCGGTTGTAGGGCCGTGCACATGGGGCTTGCCGTCCTCCCATGTCAGGCGATCCAGCCACATAAAGCGCCGTTCAAGCTGTCCGTTGGTTGGTACCGCCCACACATGGTACACCATCCACGTTTCGCCGTCCTTGTCGAGCACGATCGTCTGGTGACCCGGACCAATGGCGGGAGGTTGACCGATCTTCGTCTTGAGGATGGGGTTCTCTGCTGCATCCTTACACGGCCCTGCCGCAGACTCACAGGTCGCATATCCAATGGCGTAATCTACGCTGGCATAGTTATTCGCCGAGAAGAAGAGGTAATATGCATCGCCCTGCTTCCACATGGTAGGAGCCTCTACGACAAGGCCCTCCCACCGTTTGTCGTTGCTTACCAGTTTCACAGGCTCGCCCATCAAACCAAGGCCGTCAGGGGCCAGCTCCTGTTCGTAAATGTATGTGATGCTGCCGCAGCAGTTGCCGTCGTTCTTCCAGTAGAGATAAAGCTTGTCCCCATCCAGGAACGGGCTGGGGTCGATCGAGCCGCCGGAACCCATCTGGCAGATGGAAGGCTTATCGTTCGCGTCGGTGAAAGGGCCTTCAGGTTTGTCGCTCGTGGCAACCCCGATGCATTGCGTGCTTGTATCTTTGACCCGCGCCACGTAGTAGAGCACATAGCGGTCGCTGATCTTTATCACCTCAGGAGCCCAGACGAAACCGAAGTCTGTATTCGCCCAGGAGGGCAAGGCAGGCAAGGCATCTGGCAGCATGGTCCAATCCACCAGGTCAATCGATTTAGCCATCTGCACGTTCTTGCCCTCTGAGTTGGTCGCATAAGCGTAATAAACGCCATCAATGAAGAGCAGACCGGGATCGGGGAAATCGCTCCGCAGCACAGGGTTGGCGAAGCTGCCTTCCGGTATCGCGACTGTAGCAGTTGCAGCGGGGGTTGCCGTAGCTGCAGCCGTAGGTGTAGAGGCAGGCAGAGTAGCAGTAGGCGGGATGGCCGTTGGAGGCGCGGCGGTCGGGCTCGGCGTGGCGTTCTGGCCGCACCCGCTTATGATGAACAGCACCAGCACCGGCAGGAGCAACCTCATCAATGAGGACTTTATGAACGGCTCACGCATTTCACCCTCCGCATTCCCAATTCGCCCTTCCGCACTCGCAGCCGCTGCCGCTATCACAGCCGAAAATCCCCTGCACGTCCCTCACTGAGCACAAAGTTGGAGATCTTATCGCTGACAGTACGCTCGACGGCTGTGCTACCCGCCGCAAGCTGTTCAGGCGGGAGGGCACGGCACTCAGCATCGGTCATGCGCTTGGCACGCCCTATCGCTTGCAGAAACGCCTGCTCAAGGTCGGTCGCGATGTTTATCTTGCTCACGCCGCCGCCCGGCAGCTTTATGGCACGCGCCATCATATCGGCGGGCACCCCTGAGCCGCCGTGCAACACCATGTGTGCGCCTGTGCGCGCCTTGATCGCCGCCAGCCTGTCGTAGTCCACTCTGGGCTGCCGCACCATATACACGCCGTGCGCGGTGCCCACCGACACAGCGAGCGCATCCACACCCGTTTCGCGGACGAAACGCTCCGCCTCTTCAGGATCGGTGAAAAGCTCCTCGTCACGGTCGGTTTCGATCATATCGGTAGTGCCGATCATGCCCAACTCTGCTTCAGCCGACGCACCGTGCGCGTGAGCGTAGCTGACTGCTTCCTTGCTGAGGGCAATATTCTCGTCCAGCGGCTTCTCCGAGGCGTCCATCATAACCGAAGTGAACCCCGCCCCAATCGCGGTCTCGATTACGTCCATCACTTTGGTGTGGTCCAGGTGCAGCACCACAGGCACGGTGATCTGCTCGTCCCGCAGCGCCCGGTAGAACTCTTCAGCGAATTGCGCGGGGCTGCTTTCGTACCAGCGGAACTCGTTGTTGGAGATCTGCACGATAAGGGGCGACCGCAGCCGTTGGGCGGCGCGCAGCACCGTGCCTATCATCGTGGTGTAGCGCGGCGCGAACGAGCCTATCGCATATCCGCCGCGCTCAGCGAGAGGCAGCAGCTCGTTAAGAGTGACAAGGTTGTGTGGCCTGGTGCGTGTGCTCATTCTATTCCTCCTGTTGGCTGCCGTCGGGTAACCGTTCTTACGGTGGGGAACATACTTCTGAGTAGTTGCGGAAAGCCGAGCGCAGCCTGCAACGGAGGCCGCGCGGCGTTCGAAAAAAGATAGTGGTTAGCGGCCCCCGGAAATGCAAGCTTCAGCATAACCACGCCCGCGAAACCGGACGGCAAAGCGATCTGAAGGTCAACCACCTTGATGCTCTCATTCTCCGGTAATAAAACCCTATGCGCACTTCTTTCAACAAGCTCCAGGCCTGTGAGATCAGTCAGGGTCACCACCAGTTCCTGCTCAACGGCATCCCCCTCGTTGAGCGCCCAGACCTCAGCGCGTAAAGGATCGTCCGGCTCGATGGTCAGTCCATCGTAGTGTGCTGTGGGTATCACCGGACGATAAGCATTACGCACAGCGAAGTAGCCAAGCTTGGGTCTGCCCGAGTACTCCACGGCCGAGGTGCACACCACATTGGGCCACGGCTCGTTTAACTGCCAGGGATAAATACCCGCCGAGCGAGGCCATCGCCGCCGCGTTTCCTCGATGAAATAGCGCAGGGTTTCCGCCTGCAACCACTGACTCGCCAGTACCGCCAGCTCATCGTCTTCTATCACGCCGAAGAGATGCTCTACTGTAGACCGGTGGTCCCACCACGCACCGCCGTGGTGCCCCCACGCAGGGTTCGAGGGGTCACGCCTGCGGTGCGGGGGCGACAGATAGAAACGCTGTGTGTCGACGCTTGCCATGCCTGGCGCGCCCGTTTCGGAGTGTAGAGCGGGCTCGATGGCGTTCACCCTCCAGTACTGCGGGCCGGGCCAACGCTGGCTGTACTCCCATGGCCCGTGTACGTCCCACTGCACCGGCTGTTCAGGGTCGGCGTCGGCGGTCGGCCCGAGCGGCGAGCCTGGACGAAAGGTACGGTCGGGGTCGCACTCCTGTAGCACCTCGTGAAGCTGCCGCGCGTAAGGGTGATCCAACGTCAGCGGCTTGCCGTCAACCCCCGATAGCTCGTTGCCGCCGCCCCAGAGAGCAAGGCTGGGGTGGTTGCGTCGCTCGGCCACAACCTTGCGTGCGTAGGCCGCCATCCTGTTGAGGTAATCAGGGTCGTCGGGCGGCAGGTTGCTGATGCCTGACGATGAAAGCGGGAACTCCTGCCACACCAGGATGCCATGGCGGTCGCACTCATTGTAAAACGCTTCTGTTTCCGGGTCGGCCCCGCCCCAGCATCGCAGCACGTTGGTATGCGCGGCCCGCGCCATTGAGATGAGCCGCTGCATGCGCGGCAGCGAGCGCGGGCCTCCCATGCAGTCAGCGGGAACCCAATTCCAGCCGCGCTGAAAGACGCGCTTGCCGTTCACCACCAGCGTGAGCGGCCATTCACCGAGCGCCTCACCCGGCCTGACCTCCCAGCCGATATTTCGCAGGCCGAAAGTGCTGCTTACACTGTCTGACCAGTCCGTGCAGTCGGCGCGCACAGCGTAGAGAGGCTGAGCGCCCATGCCGTTCGGCCACCAGATTTGCGGGTGCGGTAACTCGACTTGAGCATGAGCTACCCCATCCTCGCCTGCACTAGCTGTTACGGAGGCTATCTCGCTGCCGTCCTGCGTCACCGTAAAGCGCACCTCGGCACCCGCTTCACCATCTAACCGCACCGACAGATCGACCGACGCCGCGCTCAGGTCGTGTGAAAGAGTCGGCCGTGCCCAGAGGTCGCGCAGCTTATGTCTGCCAGTGTGACGCAGCGTGACATCACCAAGCACACCCAGCGCGACCAGGCGCGGCGCGAAGTCCCAACCGAAGCCCATGCGCCCCCTCAGGCTGCGAGTCCGGTCGGTCCAGCCGGTCTGAGGATCCTCTTGATAAGGGGCGCGTACCACCAGAAAGAGCTGGTTGCCTTCCGCCTGTAGGTGCCGTCCGATCTCGAAATAGAAGGACGCGCCGTTGCCCTCGTGCTTACCTATAGGCGCGCCGTTCAGATAGAGCATGCACTCGCCCGCAACCGACTCGAACTCGATGAAGATACGTCTGCTAGCGGGAGGAGGCGACGCATCGAAATCGAGACCAAACACCCAGTCGCGATGCTCGACCCATTCGGCGTCGCGGCTGTTGAGGTCGCGGTATGGGTGCTGTATCTGCCCTGCGCACCACAGCGCCTCCTGCACCGACTCCGGCAGATCGACAGTCAGCCACGTGGAGAGGTCGTGCCGCCTCTGCACCCTGGGCGTCCAGATCCACTCATTTGGGTTGTCGTCGCGCATACGCCAGCCGGTCAACGGCTCTTTACGTGGTGCCGGTGGCGCGCCTGCGGCCCTGGATGCCTGTGGCAAGTCTCTAGCTCCTCTCCTTTGCCTCCCACGGTTCAATACGCCACGCGGCTACCTCAAACGGTCGAAGGGCGCCGCTCGCCTGCGAAGGCATCTCGTCCAGCCGCGTGCGCTGCCCATCCACGTATCCCATGCGCTCCCCGCTCGTGGGGTTGTGCGCGTGCAAGCTAGCGCCCTCGCCATCCTGTGACGGCTTGAGCGTGCTCACCACAAGCAGGGGATCTCCACTAAACAGGCTCATCTCCGCAGGTCCGCTGCCCTTCGACCACTGCACCGGAAAATCGATGGGCGGGCGCAGGAATTGCTCAGTGAGCGCGGGCACTCTATCCAGTTCGCCGGGGCCGAACGGCAAGAGCGCAAGCTGCCAGCTTTGCTCGCCCAGGCATTGAGCATCCGGGGTTGCAATCTCCGGGCCAGCGTGACCGGGCCGCGTATCGAGGTCTTCGCGTGACAGCCTGCCAACCCCGCGCAGAAGGGTTGGCGCAAGGTCCACACCCCCTTCGACCCGGCGCACCGCTGCTTCATACAGCCCCCTCGCGAGCACGGCCAGCCCCGCGCCGCTGGCGTCCTGGGCCGACACAAAGCCGCGTATCGGGAAGTCGGGCAGCCACTGTTGAGGCGCAGTTGGCGAAGAATGGGTCACCTCGAAGGCTCGATCCTCGACACCGAAGGACGCGCCCGAGCGAGCTGTCTCAGCACCTGGCACATGAGCTATCAGGCGCAGATCGTAGTCTCGCGCCCTGTTCACCAGCACGAGGTCTATCTCGGCGCGCCCACCAACCAGGCGTACCGCCATCGTGCCGTCCAGCCTTACGTGACCTGTGCGGGTGCGGCGGTCAACTTTGAGCCGTGCGGGCACGTTCACGCGCACCGGCAATTCCAATCGCTCACCCAACCCATCCTGCGTCACATGAGCACGGGAGGGGTCGGGCGCGAAGAGCACGGGCCGCCCCGGCACCGGGAAGGCGGTGTATTCGTCGCCGGCCTCGCCCGCGTGCGAAAAGTAGACAGGCCCAAACCTGCGGCCCGATTCTTTCTGCTCGATGAAGAGGCCGCTCTCCTCGGCCCACACGCGCAGTTGTTCGTTCTCGATTTCGGCACGCTGAGATGCTGCCCTGTCTACGCTGCTTGCCCCCCCTGCCCAACCATCTCGCGCACGCTCGATCCTCAGGATGGTATAGCCTGCACGCGGCGCTTCCAACTCCATCTCGATATCAGCGAACGGCACCTGGTAGGCGTCGGGCCGCAACCTGTGCGCGTCAATCCACTCCTGCGTGGCGGCGATATGCGCGTAGCCTGCTTTGGCGGCAGTTGTGAACGCATCTTCCAGCCGGTGGTAGTAGATATAATCTTTCCCCCGGCGCAGGACCACGAAAGGCACCTCAGCCCCATCAGGCTTGACGAGGCGGAAAGGGGGCATCTTGCCCGCATCGCTGCCGTGCAGGCGCAACCGCAGCCGCCCAACACCGCCCGTCAAGCCCACCACGCCTATCGCCCCCAACTCCCCGCGCACTGATGGGGCGAGCGAACGTGCCAAGCGTTTCGCGCCTCGCTGGGCGGCATCCACGGCCACCATCCTGGCGCGGGCGAAACGTGTGACCATCTCTCGGTGCACTTCGTCTGTGCTGCAGCCCGGTATGGAGTCGTGAGGGTGGTTCTGTGCGAGAAGCTGCCAGCCCCAACGCAGGTGAGCGCGGTCTGATCCACCGCCCGTAAGCTCGGCAAAGGCCTGCAACGGCTCGGCAAGGCCAAGCATCAACGCTTCCACCTGCTGGTTCGCCTGCTTGAGCGGCACACGCGTTCCGCACACAGAGGCGGGGCAAACGGTGAGGCACGGGTCGCGCTGCTCGCCTCGCAATGTGATCAGACCATCGCCATATGGCCGCACCAATTCGACCATTTCGTCCAACGAGCCGATCTCGACGGGGTGCCCAACACTTTGGGCTATTTGATCCGCGAGCCATGGCAGGCGCGGACTGGCGATAAAGTGGTCGCAGCCCACCACGAAGAGACGGTGGGGGTAGGGTTCGCGGTTTTGCCGGGCCACAATATCGGGCAGCACCTCGGTCATGAAGCGTTCAGGATCCACCACGCCCACGGCCCCCTCGCAGTAGCCTTCAAGCGGGCGCAACGTGAGCACACGGCTGCCGTCTGGCGACTGCCACCAGAAGGCAGCGGCATCATTATCGGGGTGGAAGCCGCGCCAGGCGAAGGCGCTCTCTATGCCGAAGTTCTGCAGGATCTGGGGAAGCTGGGCGATGAACCCGAAGGTGTCGGGCAGATGTCCCACCGCCATCGGCTCGCTGCCGTAGCGGTGCGCCTCCCACCTCCCCAGTTGGAGATTGCGCACCAGCGACTCGGGGTCGGGCAGAAATGTATCGACAGCCGTGTACCATGGGCCAATCCTGATACGCCTCGCGCTTACCATGCGCCGAACGCGCTCTGCCGCCTCCGGGCGCACCTCCAGGTAGTCATCAATCATGATGGTCTGCCCATCAAGCACAAAGCACCTGAAATCAGGATCCCGCTCCAATATATCGAGCAAGCCATCCATCATATCCACAAGGCGTGCGCGAAATCCCTCAAACGGCAGGTACCATTCCCGGTCCCAGTGCGTATGCCCCACCACGATTCCCCGCGCTGTTTCCACTTCGACAGGCCTCTCTGCTGCCCTCTGCTGCGTTTGCACCATGTCCGGTTATCCTCCTTGTATTGCGTATGACCGCCGACGGCAGACCGCCGTCCCTAAAGGGAACCCTAACCGCGTTGTCAGTTGTCCGTTGTCAGTTGATCGCCCGGGTAATCGCGTAAGATCATAATAACCATGGCGTCTTGGCGTCTTGGCGTCCCAAAACCGTACTTACGTTTTACGCCCCAAGAAAAGGCGTCTCACCACGCCGCACACTCTCATAGGCGTAGATATACATGGCGGCCGACCAACTTTGCCTGGGGAATCCCATAGGGCGGCCACTTTTGCCGTGTGCCCACTCGTTGAACCCCCATTCGCCTCTTACGCCCTGCTTGTTCAATTCAGCAAGTCGCGTAAGCTGCTCGGCGGCCTGTTCGTGGCGGCCTGCGGATACAAGTGCGGCCACATAAAAGCCGCCGATAAAAGGCCAGATGCCGCCATTGTGATAATGGTCGGGCTTGTTCAGGTCGCGCAGCAGCAAATAGTCGCGCCAATCCGACTCGCCATGCTGAATGGGATGATCAAGCGATCTGATGGGATAAGGACTGTCCAGCCCGGCCCCGTGCAGGTAATCAAGTATGCGGCCTGCCTGCGTGCCTGATGCCACGCCCAGCAGCACGGCCAGGCAGTTGCCGAGGGTGTCGCAACGGTCGCCGTAGCTGCGGAAGCCCATGTACGGCAGGTAGTAAGCGCGCGATACGAGCATCGTCTCCGTCAGGCGCATTGGATAGAGCCACTCGCGGCGGTTCCGCTCCACCCACGCCCAATCGTTTGGCACTTCGGGCCCCACCCAGAGAAGCTGGTTTACCTTCCAGGCAGTCTGCTCTGCCGTCTCTATGTAGTGCGCGCCATCCTCTCCCAGCGCGGCGGCCATCTTGCCCATAGCACGCCATGCGCCCGCATAAAGCGCGTTGGGATAGAGCGAATTGTAGCGGTTGGGGAATAAATCGGCCCAGTCCATCGCCTCGTGCACTTCCAGCAGGCCGCATTCATTGGAGTCCTGGTAGCGCAGCCAGAGGAGGGCCCGCTGCAAAGCAGGCCACGACGCCCGTAACAAATCGAGGTCGCCTGTAGCCTGCCAGTGCGCGTTGTGCCCCAGGATAAACCAGAGGCTGTTGTCGATACAGCCTGAGTGAGCCGTGTCAACCACGGGTGCTGCAGCGGCAGCAGTGTCAGGGTCGGCCGTACCATGAGTGCCGCCATAAGCTACGAGCGCGGCATCTTGCAGGTTGGGGAAACCGACATTGTGAGGGACGTTGCCGAGCGGACTCTGGAAGCGCTCCAGGGTGGCAAGCGAGTTGCGGTGAATCTCATGCCCTTTGTCAAGCAGCATGAGGGCAAGCCCGCAAATCATGCTGTCACGCGCCCAAACCTGCCTGTACGCGCCGCCCCCGCCGCCGAGCAATCCTAGCTCAGAGCCGTTCTGCAATAGTATCTCTTCGGCACGAGTTCGGGCCTCGTCTACGAGACGCATAGAAGCGGGATGGGAATAAGATTGCACAGCCTCTACTCCGGGCCTTTACGGCCAACACCGTCAACACTGATCGATGCCCATTAGTTTACAACCTTTCCGCAAGAGCGGGCAAATGTGGGGCGGGAGACGGGAAGCGTAAAACGTGAAACGTAAGTACGGTTTTGGGACGCCAAGACGCCAAGACGCCAAGACGCTATGGCCCTACGTTTTACGCAATACCCCACGTTTCACGCCGCTGTTGTATAATTTTTACAGTGTTCGCAGTACGTCTACGTGTTAAGGGCGGAGGTAAATCGGTATGGCTCGTATCAAGCTTGCATATATAGGCGGGGGAAGCACCAGGGCACCCGGCACGATGGCATCGTTCGTCAGTCAGGGCGAGAACTTCAACGGTTCAGAGGTAGTGCTGATTGATCTCGACCAGGAGCGGCTAGACCTCGTTGGGACTATTGCCGAGAAGATGGCGCGGGCAAAAGGGGTTGACCTGACAGTTACGACCACCACCGACCGCCTCGCCGGGCTGCAAGACTGTGACGCTGTACTGACCAGCTTCCGGCCTGGCGGCTTCGAGGCGCGCTACCTCGACGAGAGCATACCGCTCAAGCACGGCGTCATCGGGCAGGAAACGCAGGGGCCGGGCGGCTTCTTCATGGCCTTGCGCTCGATCAATATCATGAAAGAAATTGTCGCCGATATGGAACGCGCCTGCCCCAACGCGATCCTCTTCAACTACACCAACCCTGTCAACATAGTGTCGGAAGCCGTGACCCACCACACCGCTATCCCCACCATATCGCTATGCGAAGGTCCAATAATATTCCCACGTGGGCTGGCAAGGTTCGCCGGCCTTGACCCCGACCGGGTGGATGCGGTTATGATCGGGCTGAACCATGGGTCGTGGACCGTGCGCCACCTCTACGACGGCAGCGATATTATGCCCATGCTCGAGGACGCTTACGGGCGACTGAAGGACGACCCGACAGCAAGCGCTCATAACGTGCGCTGGCTTGAGCTTGCCGTCACAATGGGCACAATGCCGGCAAGCTACTTCCTCTACTATTATTTCAGGGAGGAAGTGCTGGCCGAGCTACAGGCGAAGCCTACCACCCGCGCGCAAGATATCATGGCACAGGTGCCCGACTACTGGAAGCACTACCGCGAACAGGCCGCAGCAGACGTGCCCACACTGGATGCGCGCAGGTCACGAGGCGGCATTAACGAGCTTGAGCTGGCGATTGACGTGATGGATGCTATCTTCAACGACCGCAAAGAGGTTTGGCCCGTAAACGTGCCCAACCATGGAGCCATCGCTGATTTCCCGGATGATATGGTGGTTGAGCTTCAGGGATATGTGGACCGCAGCGGCGTAGTGCCGCTGGCCCAGGGGCCAGTGCCGCGGCAGGTGTCGGGGCTTGTAAAGATGCTTGGCGAGTACCAGGCGCTTACAGCAGAAGCAGCCTGGAGCGGCACCCGCCGGGACGCAATTCGGGCGCTCGCCAGCAACCCGCTCTGCTTTTCACTCCGCAAAGCCGAGACCATCTACAATGAGATGGCCGCCGCCCACAGGAAGTACCTGCCCGAGCGCCTGCTTGTATAGCAATCAACAACAGTTAGGAAGCCGGTAACTGACAACTGACAACTGACAACTGGCAACACGGTCAGCCATCAGCCGTAGGCGGTCATACGCCGTATTTCCAACGGGAGGAAGAATAGTGAATTTGGTTTTGGCGGAAAACTATGAGGAATTGAGCCGGATAGGTGCCGGCATCGTGTCGGACTTGATAGCCGCGAAGCCGGACGCCGTGATCGTGCCCGCCACGGGCAATACGCCGATGGGCCTGTACAGGCTGCTGGGAACCGAACATGAGCGAGGTACACTTGACGCGTCGCGGGTGCGCGTTTTCCAGCTTGATGAATACCTCGGCGTTCCACCGGGCGATGGCCGCTCGCTTTACGGTTGGATGCTGCGGTCCTTCATAGAGCCGCTCGGCATCCCCGGTGAGAATGTAGTGAGCCTTCCCTGGCAAGAGAGCGAAGTTGCAGCGGGCTGTGCGGCGTATGACCGCGCACTCGAGGCCGCGGGCGGGTTCGATCTTGCGCTGCTTGGTCTTGGCCCCAACGGACATGTCGGCTTCAACGAGCCGCCCAGCAGCCCGGAATCTCCCACGCGGGCCGTAGACCTAACAGAAGAGAGCATCACAAGCAGTGCCACCTACTGGGGAGGGCGGGACACAGTTCCACGCAGGGCTGTCACGGCTGGTATGGGTTCACTACTGGCTGCGCGTCACATTGTGCTACTAGCCTCAGGCGAGCACAAACGCGACATCCTGCAGCGCGCACTCACGGGCCCCATGACCCCGGATGTACCGGCATCATACCTCCGCCTGTCGCCCAACTTCACACTGCTCGCCGACCGAGCCGCCTGGCCTGGGGGCGAAACGGAGAACGTGAGGCGTGAAACGTGATTATGGGTTTAGAACGCCAAGACGCCAAGACGCCATGGTTCCTATGGTTCTAGTTAGACGCGTTGGCGGTCGTAACTGACAACCGACAACTGACAACTTGGTCTGCGGTCTGCGGTCATACGGAGTACGCAGTACGCAGTAGAAGGAGACATGTTGACTTTGCAACAAGCGGATTATGTGTTGGGCGTCGATGGTGGCAATACGAAGACCATCGCACTGATAGCCAGGATGGATGGAACTATAGCCGGGGTGGGCCGCGGCGGATGCTCTGATATATACACTTCGCCGTCGGTCGATGTGCCGCTGCTGGAAGTTGACAGGGCTGTTACCGCAGCGCTCAGCATGGCAGGTGCTCAACGCGAAAGCATCGTCTCCGGCGCGTTCAGCCTGGCCGGGGCGGATTGGCCCGAAGACATGGTCTTGCTCCAATCTGCCATGCAGTCTCGCGGACTTGGCAAGCGCATAACCGTTGTGAACGACGCTGTCGGAGCCCTGCGTGCCGGGTCTGTTGGCGGGCCGGCCGTTGTAGTAGTGTGCGGGACGGGTGCAGCAATCGCGGCGCGATCAGCGGCCGGAGAGGTCTGGCACAGTAGCTGGTGGCAGGAGCCGCAGGGAGGAAACCACCTCGGTACCAAAACGCTGCGTGCTGTCTATCGCGCCGCCCTGGGCATCGACCCTCCAACCGCTCTAACGGAAGGTGTGTTGCGCCACTTCGAGCAAGAGAGCGTTGAGCAGGTGCTCTATCTCCTGACCCGCCGCGAAGCCGAACCCGCCTACAGAGCTAAAGTGAGCGGTCTAACGCGGCATTTGCTGGACGCCGCAGTTGCCGGTGATGCTACCGCACACGAGATTGCATATGAGCACGGCATATCGCTGGGCGACTACGCACTGGCTGCGGCTCGTCGGGTCGGCATCGAGAAGGAGCCATTCGAGCTTGTGCTATCGGGTGGCGTTCTCAAGCACTCCTCCCAGGTGCTGCCGGAGACGTTGATCGCCCATGTGCAAAGCGTATCCCCCGGCGTGATTCCGGTATACAGCCGCTTCGAGCCAGCCGTGGGGGCGCTGCTTATCGCTCTTGAACAAGCAGGCGTAACAGTAGACGAACCGCTCCTCCACCGTCTGACCGCAACTCTGCCGGAGTCGTCACTGTTTGCCACGTGAGGAGTTGCGTATTGCGTATTGCGTGCTGAGTAAGGCATCAGGGGTCAGGACTTCGTTGTCCATTGTCGATTCTTCGCCACTACGCTGTGCCGCTTACTCTCTTTGCACAGTACCATGCAAACCTTAAAAAGCTCAGCGTAACTCGGTGCTCTCTGCACCTCTGCGGTGAATACGTAAAACTGCAGATCCCTGACCACAGACCCCTACCCTAATGAAATAAGCGGCCCTTAGGCACTTGACAAGCGTGCAACCACCGCTTATAGTTTGTGCTACATTGGTTCTATGTACCACCTGGCACTCAGCATGTCCTCGGTGAAGTCGTCCTAACACGTTCTTGAACAATATCCCGAGAGGAATCCCGGATGTTCCCCGCAACAGCGCCCACTTCACTTCTTCCGCTACGTCTCTTTGTCCGCACCACTGACGGTGAGACAGACGAGGAAAACGCATTCGGCTGGGAGTTTACGCAGCGGGAAGAACCGTGGACAGGGCCGGGCAATCAGCTTCGTATTAGAGCCACTTGGCATGGCGACAAGCCTGTGCAAGCCGGCCTTGTAGTAAAGCGCAAGCTGGCAAACCCGCCCGAACGGATAGTGGTGCCCGGCCTCTTCTACGGAGACAACGGATCGGGCAGCCCTTCCACACGCTACCCTCGCCTCGGGCCGCTCAGCAGCGAGGCGTTCACCTCTCCGGCCTGGGATTTCGCGTCCGAGCGCACTCCTCTTCCTGCCGTCTTCGCCTGGACCGATGACAAGCTCTCGTGGGTGGCGGCAGAACCAAACGGCACCGGCATCGGCTTCAGTATGCTGGAAGGCGACCCCTACGTGAGCCTGCACCGCCCCGGAGTTGAGCGCCCATTCCGCCACGACCGCACCAATGAAGCGCCATTCGAGCCGCTGACGACAATAAAGCCCGGCGAGTCAATCGAGCTAAGAGTATGGTGTGGAGATAACGTACCGGGCGAACCGGCGTCATTCGCCACTGTGCAGCGCGCCCTACAACGAGCCTGGGACGAGGCGGGCGAGCGGCACGTAGATATCGCGCTGGCCCTTGCCGCCGCTGATGCCGCAGTGGAAGGGCTATTGCGCTGGCACTACAGGGTCGAGCAGCAAAGCGGTGTGCTCATGGAAACGCGGCTGTTCGACAACAGCGAAGTTCGCGATGAAATGCACGTCGCCTGGGTATCCGGCGCACCTACCGCATACGCCCTGCTACGGCACGGTCTCACCCGCGACGACCAGAAAGCGGTGGATGCAGGGCGATCAGTGCTCGACACAGTGGCAAGCGGGTTGGCTCCTTGCGGCGCCTTCTGGGGCATCTGGACCCCTCGCGGCTGGCGGGCGGGTTGGAACGGCGGGCCTCGCAAGCTCCATGCGAGGACGCTGTCGGAAGCCACACTCTTTATGGTGCGTGCACTTTCGATCGAGCCGGAACATCCTGAGTGGGCAGACGCCGCTCGCAGCAACCTTGATTTCTGCGTGCGCTCGCTCGACGAGAACGGCAATCCCGGCTCCTACTATGACGCCGAAACAGGCGAAGTGCTGGACCGGCGCGGCACAGCAGGGCTTCTCTGGGCCGCCGCTCTTGCCGAGGCCGCTGGCGTGCTCGGTGCGCCGCACTATATTGAGGCGGCACAGCGCATCGGCGCCCACTACGCAGAAGCCATTCGCAAAGGCGATCTGCTCGGCGCACCCGAAGATATCGGCCTCTGCCCGTCATCGGAAGATACCTACAATGCCCTGATCGCCACGATGTCTCTCCTGAATTGCACAAGCGACCGTCAGTGGCTGGAGCTTGCGCAGCAGTCGGCAGATTGGCTGCTCACCTACCGCTGGTCGTATGATGTGCGCTTCCCGGCAGGATCCACCCTGGCGAGGCGGGGCTATCGCACGCGAGGCGCGGATATCGCGTCGCCTTCCAACAACCACCTGCATATGTACGGCCTGATTTGCCAGCACGAATTGTTTGAGTTGAGCAGGCTGCTGGAAGACCCCTGGTATTCTGCCCAGGCTATCAACCATTTTGCTTGCTTCGTTGGCGAAGTGGCGCTGCGCAACGGTCAGTTCGGCGGGGCTGAGCGGCGCGGCATGATGAGCGAGCAGTGGTACACCGTCGATTGGTCGCTTGAAGGTCGGGCAGGCGAGGTAGCACCCGTCTCGCATGCCTGGTGCCTTGGTCTGCTGGTGCTTGCCGCCGAAGAGTGGGCTGATAGAGGTATGGCGTTGCAAGGACCGCCCGGCGATGGTCACCACCAGCTAACCGACGAAGCCCGCATTAGAGAAGCATGGCGCGTGCGAAAGGCTGCCCACAGTCAGTCCGCGAGGCCAAAAGCACGAGGACACGTCGGTAAGCATAAATCGCTGCCCGATATAGTGGGCAAACCGCATCCGGTGCGGTTGCTGCCAGGGTTCTACGGTGTAGGCGGCGGCTATTTGAGCCACTGGCGGGATGCTGCCAGCTATTTGCTGGTGGACGAAGTGAGCGGCGAGTGCCTGCTGGTTGATTGCGGTAGTCACGCCGGACTGGACGCTCTCAAGGCCAATGCCTCTCAGGTGGCCGACCTCAATAAGCTATCGCTCGTGATTGGCACACACTGCCACTGGGACCATGTGGAAGCCTTCGGCCACCTGAGGCAGGATACCGACGCGCTCTTCGCTATCCACACGCTAGATGCGCGGGCCGTCCGCACGGGCGATCCCGATCTGACCTGTGCAGGCTTCCTCTACAACGAGATATTCCACCCCTTCCCGGTTGACATTCACCTGGACGGCGGAGAGCGGTTCCAGATCGGGGAGTACGACCTGGAGATTCTACACTTGCCGGGGCACGCTCCAGGTTGCATTGGGGTTATGCTGACTTATGCAGGCACCGGCCAGACTATCCTTGTCCCAGGCGACTCCGTACAGGGTTCGTTCGGCAAAAAGATCAAGTCGAGCGTATCCGATTGGAAGCGCTCAGTGCGCAGCCTTATGACCAGGAAGATAGACTTCATGGTGACCAATCACCTGCCGCCCGGTTCGCAAACGGGCCTGCTGGCCGATGTGCCCCACCGTCTGGCGCGGATCTACAGCCAGCTAGAAACGGACTTCTACAATTTCGCCGACAAGCAGCATATGTAGTCACCGACGGCAGACGGCAGACGGCCGACCGCGTTATCAGTTGTCAGTTGTCAGTTGTCAGTTGTCAGTATATTAGGGGTTCACGCAGAGGCGCAGAGTGCGCTGAGGTTATTGAGGTTTAGTGAGTACTCGGTACTCGGTACTCCGCCGTCGGCGGTCGGCCGTCCGCGGTCAATAGCAACTTGCAACCGACGCCCTAGCAACAGAGGTATCGACGATGATAGCTTCGCCCGCTCCAAACAACACAACAGACAGCGCGAGCAACCCGCCAGGCCCGATGATTGGCATTGTGGTGAACCACACCCATTGGGACCGCGAATGGTACATGCCGTTCCAACGCTACCGAGTGCTGCTGGTGGACGCTGTGGACCTGCTCCTCGATACGCTTCGGAAAGATCCCTCGTTCACCGGCTTCATGCTGGACGGCCAGACGGCTGTAGCAGAGGATTACCTCGAAGTGCGACCCGAACGACGCCCCGAGCTGGAAGAATTCATACGCGACTCCCGCATCGTGATGGGCCCATGGTATGTCCTTCCCGACGAGTTCATACCGTCCGGTGAAAGCCTGATTCGCAACCTGCTGCTGGGGCGCAAGCAGATGGCCGAGCTTGGAGCGTCCACACAGGTCGGCTATCTCCCCGACACCTTCGGCCATCCCGCCCAACTCCCCCAAATCCTCGCAGGCTTCGACATGCAGAGCGGGGTCATTTTCAGAGGCGTGCAATCGAGCACGAGCGAGTTCATATGGGAAGCGCCCGACGGCACACGCCTCCTCACCATCTACTTGCCGGGGGGCTACTATAACGCGATGGAGTTGGCCCGCGCTCCTAAGTATTGGCTTGCCGAGAAATTAGGCATAGCGCTCGACCAGCTGGCGAAACACGCTACCGCCGGTGTGGTGCTCCTGATGAACGGCTGCGACCATTTTCAACCGCAACCCGCCACCCAGCCTGCCATAGATGAGGCCAACCGCCTGCAAAACCGTGTGCACCTTCGCCAGGGCACACTCAGCGAATACGTTGATCTAGTAAAGCAGGCTAACCCCAGCCTTGAAGTGAAGAGAGGGGAATGGCGCTACAACCGCCCCGCCAGGATCACCCCCGGCGTGATGTCAGCCCGTATGTACATTAAGCAGGCCGACTTCCGCGCCGCCACACTGCTGGAGCGCGGAGCCGAGCCATTGCAGGGGCTGGCATGGCTCATGGGCGGCCATCACGACACAGGTCTCCTCGGCACGGCATGGCGCTATCTGCTGCAAAATCACCCCCACGACTCTATCTGTGGATGCAGCACAGACGAGGTACACAAAGACTGCGAGACCCGCTTCCGGTGGACCGAACAGATCGGCGGCGACCTCGTGGAACGGGCCGCTAACAGCATCGCGAAGCGAATAAGCACGCCGCAAGCCGGGACTGGCTTCGCTCTATTCAACACGCTCGCGAGGCCGCGCAGTGAGGTAGTGCGCCAGCGCCTGCATTTCCTTGAGCCGGGCACGGCTTTCACTCTAGCCGACAGCCAGGGCCGCCCGCTGCCCTACCAGGAAGTAGCACGACGTCCCATGAAGATAGAGTGGGACCCTCAGCGCCAACATTTCTACACGGAGGCAAGGGCGTTCCCTGCCTTCGTGGTATCGCCCCACGAGCTTTGGGACACAGGCGGACGCTGGCGGCGCTGGCTGGGCGAAGAGGTTGAAGTGCTCCTACCAGCCGATCTTCCCGCCGGTGGCTACACCGTGGTGCATGTAAATGCAGCCAACGCCGCGTCTGATGATAGCGGAACCGCAGAGCTAACGTCCGGCCCCGATTGGCTTGAAAATGCATATTTGCGCGTCGAAGCAGCAAGTGACGGCTCGTTCAGTCTGCTTGACAGGCAAACGGGAACGCAGTATGGTCCGCTGAACGTATTCCGCAGCGAAGCCGATAGAGGCGACGAATACAGCTTCTGTCCTGCGGCCGGTGACACTCCCGTTTCGAGCATCAACGGGCAGGCCGAAGTGAGCTTGATCGAGGATGGGCCACTTCGCGCAACCCTGGAAATCAGCCTTGTCATGCAGGTGCCCGAGCAGCTAACCCCCGACCGCAATCGCAGGACTGATGAGACAGTGCCGCTCAAGATTCGCACGCGGGTATCGCTCGGTCCCACCAGCCGCCGCGTAGAGATTAGCACCGAAGTGGACAACACGGCCCGCGATCACAGGCTCCGTGCCTTGTTCACAACGGGCGTCCGCACAGCCGTGGCCGACGCGCAGGGACAGTTCCAAGTTATGCGGCGTCCCGTCGAACTGGAACCCGAAGAGCGCGCCCGCGTGCCGGAGTTTGACGAGGAGCAAGAGGTCAGCTATCACCCCCAGCGTGCCTTTGTGGACGTGTCTGACGCCGACGGGGCAGAGCAGGCAGTGGGCTTTGCGGTGCTCAACCGCGGCCTGCCGGAGTATGAAGCTGAGACTTCGGATGATGGTGTTCGCCTGGGCATCACGCTGTTGAGGTGTGTCGGCTGGCTCAGCAGAGACGACCTTTCTACCCGTTACAAGCACGCAGGCCCTGCCCTCGAAACGCCGGAAGCCCAGTGCCTGGGCCATCACCACTTCGAGTATGCCGTCATGCCCCACGCGGGAGACTGGCTGCAGGGCGGCGTCGCGGCAGAGGCCGAAGCCTACACAAGCCCTATCTATAGCGCGCCGCTAACAGGTGAGAACGAGGGCACAACAGAAGGGTCCAACACCCTTCCCCGGAAAATGAGCTTCTACACTCTGGGCCCTGGCGAGCTACTCTTTAGCGCGTGCAAGCGAAGTGAAGACGGAAATTCACTTATTTTGCGGGTCTACAACACAGCGCCCTATCCTGTAGAAGGCGTACTGCGGCTTGGCACTTCATATGCTGTAAAAATGGTAAATCTAGCCGAACGCGAGCTAGGCGGCATGCAGGCAGACCATACAGGCGACTACCGTTTCCCGGTTAGAGCGCATGAGATTGTCACATTCTCAATAGAGCCGGATTAGCTGGACGGGGTGTCAGGTGTCAGGTGTCAGAAACGAACAACCGATACCTGATACCCATCACCGAACACCAAGAGGTACAACCGTGATCGAATACTCCGACCTCGAATTGCAATATGCAGCAGTAGTAAGACAGCACTTTCTGGAGAGTGCTGATGTGAAGCGCATGGTCGCTGACGAGCTATCCGGCCCGGCTGCACGCGCCGCTGAGCTAATCTCAACCGCGCTGATGAACGGCCACAAGATGCTTGTCTTCGGCAACGGTGGGTCGGCAGCCGACGCACAGCACTTTGCGGGTGAGATGATAGGCCGCTTCAAGATACCGGTTCGCGCCCCCCTGCCCGTGATCGCGCTGACCACCGACAGCACGGTGCTCACCTGTATAGCCAACGACTTCGCTTACGAGGACGTGTTCAGCCGCCAGGTCGAGGCGCTCGCGCAGCCGGGCGACATTGTGCTCGGTATCAGCACCAGCGGTAATTCGCCCAACGTGCTGCGCGCTCTTCAGGCCGCCCGGCTGCGTGGAGCCTACACGCTGGCTCTGCTCGGCGGCGACGGTGGCGCAGTAGCCGCCGAAGTCAATCTTGCGCTCGTGGTGCCTGTGCGCGACACCACCCGCATACAGGAGTGCCACATCACCCTTATCCACGCCCTATCCGAGCTTATCGAGAACCGGCTGAACGCCCTATGACAGATAGATTATCGCCAACCTGTGTGGACGAGCCAACTGAAGAACGAAGCGGCCCAACTGTCGAGGAGACCGCCGATGCGGTTGTAATCACGGGCAGTGGCTACATCCTCAATGTGCAGCGACAGCGGCCTATCGCGCATCTCTACCTGAACGGCCGCCACATCTCACAACTATTGTTGGCATCGGGCGCTGACACGATTGAGGGCGGGCCGGACGAGCATACCACGCTGGGAGAGCTGGAATTGAGCCATGACCCGGGCGGCGTGACCCTCACATGGCGTGGGCATAGCGACCTCTGGCGCGGCAAGACTGTAGAGTTGCAAGCCTGGAGCGACGGCTTCGGCTTCGGCTATACGCTTGAGGGCGAGGCTTCACTGGACCGCGCATATATGCTGCGCACCCGCTCGGTTGCTTCCGAAATCCACAATGTGCGCCTGTTCAACCCCGAACCGAACAGCGGTTGTGTTAGATACACCGGCGACCGCTGCAGTCCCACCAAGAACTGCATCATGTGCTTCCCTGAACTACGCACAGAAACGTACACCTACGAAGGTCCAGATGATTTTGTGACTATTAGCGTGGGCCGGGACAGGTATTTCCACGACGGCAACTGGCTTTTCACGCCGTCGCCATTCTGCTACGCCGTGGAGGGTGCGGGCAACTGGCTCGCCATGGGCATTGCAGCTCAGCCGGGCGAATGGATGTTCAGCGAGCTTGAGTATCCGGGCGGTGGCTTTGGCTTCGCGCTGGTATACAACGGCCATGTGCAGGTTAACGGCACATGGCGCAGCCCTCGCCTTCTCTGCCTGACAGCAGGTGATGAATATAGCGCGATAGAGCGTTACTGCGATACCCTGCGCGCTGATGGATTGGCTCCAACGCACGGGCGCGGCCCCACGCAAGCATGGTGGTACGAGCCGATCTTTTGCGCGTGGGGAGAACAGGTGTCGCAAGAGCTGCACGCGGGCGGCAAAGGAATGGCTGCCGACTTCGCCACACAGCAAAACTACGAGCGCTGGCTTGCCACCCTTGAAGCGCACGACATCAACCCCGGCACCGTTGTTATCGACGACAAGTGGCAGCGCTCTTACGGGCCGAACGACATAGATACCGATAAGTGGCCTGATTTGAAGGGCTTCATCGCGGGCCAGCACAGCAAAGGCCGCCGCGTGCTCCTCTGGCTGAACGCATGGTCGGGACAGGGCCTTCCTGAAGATGAGTGCATGCTGGATGACGACGGCGTATCGCTGAGGGTCGATCCCGGACACCCCGCTTTTCGCGAGCGTTTCACCCGCCAGATAACCGACTTGCTGACTGAGGTGGACGCTGACGGCTTCAAGGTCGATTTCACACACCTCATCCCGCGCGGTCGCAACGCTCGCTCAGCGGGCGGCCTCTGGGGACTGGAACTGATGAGGCAGTGGTTCGAGCTACTCTCTGACGCAGCGCGGCAAGCCAAGCCGGACGCCATGCTGATGGCACACGCCGCCAACCCCTACCTGGCCGACCTGATAGATGTGCTGAGGCTCAATGATATCGCGGGTCTTGCCGATCCGTTCGCCAGTGTGGTGCCCGATATGCGCCACCGTGCCGTGATCGCCCGCGCAGCCTCGCCATACTGGCTGCTCGATGCTGATAACTGGCCTTGCTCGAGCCGCCCACAGTGGCGTGAGTACGTGCGTGCCCAGGCAGACGGTCAGTTGGGAGTTCCTTCGCTTTATCACGCCGAGCGCCTCGGCTGGGGCCCAACCGACGAACCGCTCGACAAAGAAGACTACCGCACCGTGCGCGAAACATGGGCCACATACCGCGCAGGGCTGTTGCAGAGCAGGAGCGTGAAACGCGAGGACGAAAGCGTAAAACGTGAAACGTAAGTACGGGGTTGAAGCGCCATGACGCCAAAGAATTAAGGTGTAATTGGTCACCCTGGCGATCAACTGACAACTGACAACTACGCAGTACGCAGTACAAACCGCGTCTTACTCAACCATTCGACATTAGTCTAAGGCCAAGAGGAATTAACGCAGCATGGACCAGATCGAACTTATGCGCAAAGTTGGACAACTGATCATGGTCGAAATTCCCGGCAAGCAATTGACGGAAGAGACAGCCGCGTTTATCCGCGAGTGCCACCCGGCTGGCGTGGTGCTGTTCGGCACCAATTGGCGCGGGCCATGGGCGATGACAAAGCTGATTGCTGATCTCCAGGCTGTGGCCGCCGAGGCGGGCGACGACCCGTTGATAATCGGCATGGACCAGGAGGGAGGCCAGGTATCGCACCTGCGCTATCCCTGCGTCGAAATGCCAAGCGCCATGGCGCGCGCCGCAGCAGGCATCGACACAGTACGCGAGTCCGCCGAGATATTGGGGCGCGAAATGGTGCGGCTTGGCATCAACATGGCCTTCGCGCCCGTCGCAGACGTGAACAACAACCACGACAACCCCGTGATAGGCGCTCGCGCATTCTCGGACGACCCGGCCGTCGTGTGCGCCTGTACCACAGCAACCGTAGAAGGCCTGAGGAAATCGGGTGTGCTCAGCATGGCGAAGCACTTCCCAGGGCACGGCGACACAAGTGTAGATTCGCACGTAGGTCTCCCAAGCGTATCGCACGGCTGGGACCGAATGCGAGAAGTTGAGCTTGCGCCCTTCCGAGCAGCTATCGAGGCTGGCGTTGACAGCATTATCACGGCACACGTGGTCTACCCCTGTATAGACGATTCGGGCCTGCCTGCCACCCTCTCCCCTACCCTGATGACAGGCTTGCTTCGTGATGAGCTTGGCTTCAAGGGCGCGCTCATATCGGATGCGCTTGTGATGGACGCCATCGCGCGGCGAGATAGCGCCAACATCCCGCCCGCTGCCATTGCCGCTATCCAGGCCGGGAACGACTGCGCTATGCTGCTTGGCAGCCTCGGCACGCAACGCAACACCTATGATGCCCTGGTGGACGCAGTACAGAACAACGCCATTACCGAAGCAAGGTTGACGCAATCGGTCGAGCGAATGCGCGCCCTGCGCCTGCGTGTCGCCTCACCGGATAGCCATGCCGCCTGGCCTGATATGGAACACCTGCGCGCTGCGCGACGAATCGCCCTGGCAGGCATCACCCTTGTGCGCGACAATGATGGCTTGCTGCCCTTACAGGGTGACGGTGACGGATTGGGCGTGATCGAATTCCCTTCAGGGAGGATTGCCGCCGTGGAGGGCGCGCGCAACGAGCCTTTGAACGGCTCACTGCTGGCACTGCTCCTGGGTAGAAGGTTGCCGGAGGCACGCTTCCTCGCGCTGCCATCACTTGCGCCGTTTGCCGCTGATATACTGGCTGAGTTCGCCTCCGGTTGCGACCGAATCATCGTTGCTACCCGCAATGCCCAGCTTGACCATGAGCAGGCTGGCCTGCTGAGTCAACTTGTCGATCTTGCAGGCGGCAGACCCATCGTGCAGGTGGCGATGCGCGGACCCTATGACGCGGAGCTTGAGCCGCGAATCGGCACGGTATTGCTGACATATGGAGACCAGCCCGACAGCGTAGCGGCGCTTGTGGATGTGTTGCTGGGTGATGCACAAGCCACCGGCAAGGCTCCTGTGTCTCTTGACACGCCAGGGCGCGTGGAGGTGCAGCTATGATACCGGCCTCTACTGCCGCCTTCCACTACTGGCGTTCCAGGCGAGATCGATGGCCGCTGCTGCTCGACCGCATTCTTGAGCTTGGATTTGAGGCGGTTGACACCTATGTGCCCTGGGCCATCCACATGCCCACCCCCGATCAATCCGACTGGGGCGAGAAGAATCCCGACCTCGACCTGGCCGCCTTTGTAGGGCTGTGCCAGGACCACGGGCTGAGCGTTTCCCTCCGCCCCGGCCCCCATGTCAACGCAGAGCTTCCCAACTTTGGTATTCCAAGATGGGTGCTCTACGACCCGGCTGTGCAGGCGCGCGGCCCGTCGGGCGACCTGGTATACCCGTTCGATATATCCGTGCCGCCCTTCCCCATCCCAAGCTATGCTTCGGAAAATTTCTTCCGGCACACTGCCGTTTGGCTGGACGAAGCCTTGCCCCGTATTGTGCCGTTCCTCAAGCCAAACGGCGGGCCTGTAACCTCCCTGCAGGTGGATAACGAGCTTGATTATTTCTTCCGTCCGAGCCCGTTCGAGCTCGATTACCATCCCGACGCCATAGCTCGCTACAAGAATTGGCGCAACGACCCCACAGCCGAGCCGCCCCGCCGCTTCGACCCGGGTGACATCCCTCTGATGCTCGACTGGTGCCGGTTCAAAGAGTGGCTGCTCACGCGCTCGCTAAAGCGGCTTGCCACGATGTATCATGAGCGCGGCATCAACGAAGTGCCTTTGACGCTGAATCTACCTGCGCTCGTTTCGCGGGGCGTGGTAGAGCCGGGCGCAACCCCTCTGGATATGCAAGCTATGGAGCGCGCCGTTGAGATTGTGGGGGTCGATCTCTACTCGCCGCCCGCCGCCTACCACAACACCAGCAAGTGGAGCCGCTACCTTCACGCCACCAGCCGCTTCCCCTTCGTGCCCGAGTTCGGGGCGGGTCGGGCCGACGACTGGGCTACACGCGATCCGTTCGAAGCCGCGTTCAACTGGCGCGCTGTGTTGATGCATGGTGCCCGTGCCCTCAGCCACTACATGATCGTAGAGCGTGACCGCTGGATCGAGACACCAATTGGGCCGGAAGGAGAATTACGCCCGCAAGCCTCGCTATACCCGCCGCACAACGCACTACAACGCGCGCTCGCCGGCTCCCAAAAGCTGGTTAATTTACTCGTCATGCCCGTGCGCGACTATGGCCGGTTCGCGGCGGTTAGCAAGCTGGATGCTCCACGCCCGCACCCATCGAACAACGATTACCTGCCGGAGCGCTGGGCAAGCGATGAAACGTTCGGCTTTACGCGTCCCATCGCTCGCGATGATCTTGCGTGGTTCCGTGCAGTCGAAGCTGCTCTCGTAGCCGGTGGCTACACATCGGACGTGGGCGACGACGATCTGCCGCTGGAACAGTTGCAGCGATACAGGGCAATTATTGCGCCTGCCTTCGATTTTATGTCACGCTCCACACAAAAGAAGCTGCTTGAGTACGTCCGGGGGGGCGGCCACCTGATTTACGGTCCCGACCGACCTCACCTGGATGAAGAGATGCGCCCCTATCGCTTGCTGGCCGATTTCCCCTGCTTCGAGACTGAGCCTGACAACCCAGAGTTTGCCACGCAACTGCACGCGAGGCTGGCGGAAGCGGGCTTGCACCCTGCTGCCGAGCGGGATGACGCTCGCATAGATATTGCTATACATCAACTACCTGCGGGCAGACAGGTGCTTTTTGCGGTTAACCCAACGCCTGAGGAGAGACAGGTCACGATAGTAGGTATTGGCGCTCCCTTCGAGCCTGCGACCCCGGCTGCATCCTCCGACGGAAGCGTGCGGCTTGCGCCATTAAGCATCGGTATATGGGAGGTGGCAAAGCCATGACCCACCATGCTGTACTGGGCATTGATATAGGCGGCACAAAGATAGCGGCGGGAACTATCGATCCGAACGGTCGCGTGCTGTCATATATACGTGAGCCCACGCCGGGCCACCTTGACGCGGAAGATCTGCTCGACTTCACAGTGGCACTGGCCGAGCGGGCGCGTAGCGAAAGCGACATTCCACCCTCAGCAGTTGGAATAGGATGCGGTGGCCCTATGGTCTTCCCCGAAGGCATAGTTTCCCCCCTACACATTCCGGCATGGCAGAGCTTCCCACTCCGCGCAAGAGTGGCGCAGGCGCTCGGACTCACCGCGGTACTGGACAACGACGCCAAAGCTTTCGCGCTGGGCGAAGCGCTGTTCGGGGCAGGTAAAGGTGCACGCTGCATGCTCGGCATGGTTGTCTCAACAGGCGTGGGCGGAGGCATTGTCGCCAACGGCAGGCTATTTGACGGGGCAAGCGGCAACGCCGGGCACGTCGGCCATATGATCGTCGCGACGCGCGGCCCGCGCTGCTACTGCGGCGGGATAGGCTGCCTCACCGTGTACGCTTCCGGCACAGGCCTGCAAGCCCGCGCACGGGCGGCCCTGAAAACGGGGGCAAGCAGCTTGCTTAACGATATTCCCAGAGAAGAGTTAACCGGGCGTGCTGTCGCAGAGGCTGCTGCCGCCGGGGACGCACTGGCTCTGAAGCTGATGAGACATGCCGCCCACGCACTGGCGCGAGCAATCGCAGGAGCGGCCAACCTGCTTGATCTCGACCGGGTGGTAATCGGCGGAGGCGTCGCACAGAGCGGCGAGCTGCTATTCGAGCCGCTGCAGCACGAGCTAAGGAGGCGCGCCTGTCTTTCATTCTCCCGCGATGTTGAGGTACGTTCCGCCGCCCTCGGCCAGGAAGCCGGCGTCGTAGGTGCTGCCGGGTTGGTTTACCAGCAAAGTGCGGAAGTACCAACCCTGAGCGCAGTGCATTAACCGATTACGCATTACCGGCTACCATGACCCACAATGGTGCCTCGTAGTTGGTTATCGACAACTGAAATCGTCTCAGCCGAAAGGAGGTGATGGAAAAACAAACAGCCGACAACCGTACACGTAGATTTGCTAGAGAAAGGCAGGCTGCAACTGGACCAAAACTTTACGACCCGAATTCACTCTATTCAACGACGAGCATGACCAAAGGAGGAAGAAGTTGGACAAGAAGTCTTGGCTTATTAGCGCGAAACGCACAGGTGCGCTCATACTGATCAGCAGTATGGTGCTTGCAGGTTGCGATAGCGGAACAAGCGCAACGCCCACCACGGCGCCTGTAGCAACTAACACCGCGGTAGCGGCAGCGAACCCGACAGACACAGCCAGTACCGGAACAGGTGAGCCTACAGCAGCTGCGACCATGGCTGCAACGGCTGAGGCCACAGCGGGCGGTGGCACGGAGTCCGGCGGGGTGAAGCTCAACAAGGATGTGTCGGGCGAGATTGAGATGTGGCATTTCTGGAGCTCGCCTGTAAGGCGCAACGCCATTCGCCGCGTAATTGGTATTTGCCAGGCAGAACTGCCTAACATCAAGGTCACCGAAGTTGCCAAGCCGTTTGGCGACATCTGGACCGCCAACACCGCAGCCGTAGCCGCAGGCTCCGGAATGCCGGACGTGATCGTTGCCGACCGTCCCAAGCTGCCCGCCGACGCTGCGAACAACATCTACACCGACCTGCAGGACAGGGCGACCAAGGATGGCATCACGGGCGATACATTCTGGCCTTTCACCTGGAAGCAAACCCTCTATAAGGACCACACCTACGGACTTCCGTTCGAGACTGACGTGCGCGTTCTGTTCTACAACAAGAACGCCTTCAAAGACGCCGGCCTAGACCCTGAGAAGCCACCGAAGACCTGGGACGAGCTGATGGCAGCCGCCGACAAGCTCGACAAGAAGAATGATGACGGCACCTACAAACAGATCGCCTTCTTCCCCATCCAGGGCAACGCGGGTCCCGAAATATGGGGTTACACGAACGGCGTGGAGTGGGTAACTCCCGACGGCAAGCCTCAGATCGATACACCGCAAGCAGCCGAAACCCTCAACTGGATCAAGACGTGGGTGGACCGCTACGGCGGATGGCAGAACATCCAGACCTTCCGGGCCGGCTTCCAGTCGCCTCCGAACGACGCTTTCATGTCGGGTAAGGTCGCTATGATCGTGGACGTCAACGGCTACGCATCGCAGCTAAACTTCTACAACCCCCGGTACACAGGCACGGACGGCAAGGCCGCACGACTTGACTGGGGCGTGAGCGACATGCCATACAAGACCAAGCAAGCCTCCTGGTCCGGCGGTTTCTCCCTGTCTATGCCTCGCGGCGCGAAGAACCCCGATGCAGCCTGGGAATTCATGAAGTGCGCCAGCGGTGAGAAAGGCGCGGCGTCGTGGTCTCGCGACACCTACGCCATGTCCGCCAACAAAGCAGCAGCCACAGATCCCACCCTCATGGCAGATCCCGCATGGGCGTTCTTCCTGAAGGCCATGGATTACAGCACGGGCGGTAACTTCCTCGAAGGCTACCCAAACTGGGGCGAGCAGCTTGATCAGCGTTACGAAAAAGTCTGGACGGGAGAAATGACCGCCGAACAGGCGGTGAAAGAAGCCCAACAGGCAGTTCTAGATCAGATAGCGAAGTAACAGTCTGGCATGGGATCAGGTGCCAGATGGCCGCTTGCGGCTGCCGGCACCTGATCCGCGCCACTCCTGAGAGGAGACAGATATGCAACTGGCAAGAACCCGACAGGGAACGGCTACCGCCAGAGCGCCGATGTCGCCTGTTGTCAGAGAAGGGATTACGGGCTGGCTCTTTGCATTGCCCTGGATCCTGGGATTTCTGGTCTTTACGGTTGGGCCGATGCTTTTCGCAGGCTACACCAGCTTCACGAAATATAACATCACAACCGCACCAAAATGGATTGGGCTAGATAATTACACCAATCTGTTCAAGGACGATTGGTTCTACAAGAGCCTGGGTAACACATTCTGGATCGTGGTGGTAAAAGTGCCGATTGTCATCGTGGTGTCGCTTGCGATCGCCATGCTGCTTAATATCAACCTACCCGGAGCAAGGTTCTTCCGCACTATCTTCTACATGCCAAACGTACTTTCGGGCGTGGCGGCGGTATTCCTGTGGCTCTGGATCCTTTCGCCGGACGGGTTGGTAAACAATACGCTTGAGATCTTCGGACTCAAGGGGCCTTCCTGGTGGGCCGATCCAAACTGGACCAAGCCGGGACTTGTGGTGATGGGTATGTGGTGGATCGGGGGTAACATCCTGATATTCCTTGCCGGCCTCAAGGGCATACCCGAGCAACTCTACGAAGCATCATCCATAGATGGTGCGACAGGCTGGACGAGATTTCGGTACATCACGCTGCCGCTGCTTTCCCCCACCATTTTCTTCACCGTGGTTACGGGCATTATCGGCGCGTTCCAGATATTCACGACTGCCTTCATCATCACCTCCTCTTCCGCGACGGGAGCATCAGGAGGCACAGGAGCAATAGGCGGTCCGGGCCAATCGTTACTTTTCTACGTGCTCTACCTGTATAACCGTGCCTTCGGCAAAACGGGCGTGGGCTTCCAGATGGGTTATGCATCGGCTATGGCCTGGATACTGTTCATTATCATACTGGTAGTGACGCTTTTCCAGCTCTGGCTTAGCAGGCGCTGGGTGTACTACGAAACGTAGCACTGCACTTCATGTCACCTGATGACGTGGAGTTGATGACAGAGAGCTGACGCTAAGCGCCCGCGGCTCCCGAGCCACCGACCATATGATTGCTTAGTAGAATGGGGATTGCTATGGCTACAACACTGGAACAACAGATGCCAACCGCCCCGCTTGCGGATGAGGCCGCCGAGGCACGCAAGATGGTGCCCCACAAGCGCAAGCCGATTTCACCGGGGACGATGCTTGCGTTTGCGCTGCTGATTGGAATGACCATACTGTTCATCATGCCATTCCTCTGGATGTTCTCCACATCCCTCAAGGACTTCGATGACCTTGCCGGGACTAACTGGATACCCAAAGTAGTTACCTGGGACAACTACACCAAGGCGTTCAGCTTCGGGATGTGGGACGTGTGGGCGATGAACACGATTATCATCACGGCGTTGTCTGTACTGGGCACGCTCCTATCCACATCGCTGGTGGCGTATTCCTTTGCGCGGCTGCGCTGGCCGGGACGAGATATGATGTTCGGCCTTGTGCTGGCAACTATGATGCTTCCGACAGCAGTAACTTTGATTCCGCAGTTCATTCTGTTTTCAAAGCTGCCGTCCTTCGGAATACAGGGGTCGCAGTCGTGGGTGAACACCTTCCTGCCCCTCATTGTGCCCGCATTTACGGGCAATGCCTTCTACATCTTCCTGACTCGGCAGTTTATGCGGGGCATCCCAATGGAGCTGTCGGAGGCCGCAAAGATAGACGGCGCATCCGAGTTGCGCATCTGGTGGAGCGTTGTGCTGCCGCTCACCAAGCCGGTAATGGCTGCGGTGGCGATCTTTACTTTCCAGGGCGCATGGGAAGATTTCATGGGACCGCTGCTCTATCTCCAGAGCGAGAAGCTATATACGCTACAACTTGGCCTGAGGGTATTTGATGCGGCTGCCGGCGGCGCACCGGCCTGGAACTGGCTGATGGCGGCGAGCCTGGTGGTCATGCTGCCCGTGCTCATCATATTCATTATCTTCCAGCGATACTTTATAGAAGGGGTAACGCTGTCAGGTATGGGAGGCCGCTAGAAATGCCCAACAGGTACGAACTCGCGCTTATACCGGGAGATGGAATCGGTAAAGAAGTGATACCCGAAGGGGTGCGTGTGCTCCGGGCAGCAGGCGATTTGACCGGCAGCTTCACTCTTGATACCCGCGACTTCGCCTGGGGGTGCGAATTCTATCTCCAGCATGGGCGGATGATGGACGACGACGGCCTTATACAGTTAGCGGGGTTCGACGCTATCTACCTGGGTGCGGTCGGGTATCCGAGCGTGCCCGACCATGTGTCGCTGTGGGGCCTGTTGCTCCCCATACGGCAGGGCTTCGACCAATACATCTGCCTGAGGCCCGTCCGGTTGCTGGAGGGAATCACAGGCCCACTGCGCGACAAAGGGCCGCGAGATATCGACTTTATGGTGGTGCGTGAGAACACCGAGGGGGAGTACAGCGGGCACGGCGGCCGCAGCCACGTAGGACGGCCGCAGGAAGTTGCCACGCAAACCTCGGTGTTCACGCGCACCGGCGTCGAGCGGGTGATACGGTATGCCTTCGAGCTTGCGCGCTCAAGAGGGCCGAAGCAGGGGAAGCCGCTGATCAGCGCTACCAAATCGAACGCCCAGCAATATACATCGGTGCTGTGGGACGAGGTATGTGTCGAGGTCGCTGCTGACTACCCTGATGTAGAATATCGCAGCATGCTGGTTGATGCGCTGGCGGCGCTTATGGTGCTCCATCCTGAGCGGATGGACGTCATTGTCGGCTCAAATCTGTTTGGGGACATCCTCACCGACCTGGGCGGCGCGCTACAGGGGAGCCTTGGCATCCCGGCCAGCGCCAACCTGAACCCCGAGAAGCGATATCCGTCGATGTTCGAGCCGGTGCATGGTTCCGCGCCCGATATAGCGGGTAGGGGGCTTTCTAACCCCCTCGCCACAATATGGGCCGGGGCAATGATGCTCGATCACCTCGGCGAAACCGAAGCAGCCAGGCTAGTTATGCGCGCTCTGGAACAGGTGGTTGCCGAGGGCCGTACCCTCACACCCGACCTCGGCGGAACCGCGATCACGCGCGACGTAGCGAGTGCGGTAATCGCAGCGCTTGGACAGTAAATCGGTCTCCAATACAGCAGGCAAAGCGCAAACGTCTCGCCATAGATTCCTGTATGACATACTGCCAACCGTGGTCTCCAGACCTTGTTGGCGGCCTGCCATTTCTAGCCACGGCAGAATCTTTATCACGGCCCATCGACGAGAAGCGGTTTGGTATACTTAATGTTAGTACGTGAAACGGCACAGTTAGCGTTGCCCTAAGAGTGGGCTTAAGATTGTTTGGGTGGGTTAGAATATGAATTTCACGGTATCTCCGGGAATGTAGGAAATCTTCACAGGTCTATTATCTGCCTAAACGGTTGGTTGCTAACGCTTGAAGTGGTCGGTGAAAGGTGAGAAGGCATGTCAGAGATTGACAGTTATAGGCACGAGTGCATAGGGATGCTGAGTTGCCCTTCTTCATTCTTGCCCATGAAACGCTGGCAACATCCAGAGAGAGCAATTCCCATCTATAGACTAGATGAGGATGCGTTCGATGCTCATTCGTTGAGTGGCAAACGGGGCGACTTGCTGCTTGGTGGAGGCTCCGGTGAATGCCCTGCCCTATGCGTCTCAATACCCGAAGCCTTCTACGTCTACACTCATGATGATTGGGCTGACTGGAGCGGACTGCGTTCGTCAGAAGTGGTTTCCGTTGCTTATTGGACTATGAACTATGCCTTTGTACTTTGCGAGGGATACTATAGACTAGGTTGGCAGCCAATGGAGGACACAATCGAAGTCTGGTTGGCAGAACATATCCTTGCGTTCGTTCTCCGAGAATATCCTGAGACATATAGCTGCTGGCAAGGGGTGAATGTGCTGGAGAGGGATGGGGCCATTTGTAGGAAGCCAACCGCCGAAGAAAGAGAGCTATGATTCGTAAGGGAGCAACTAGCTCCTGCATTTTCTGAGTTGGAGTATGTGGCAAAGGTTTGAAAAGTACCACTAAATAACACGACGAGCATTAGACATGCCCGGCGAGTCAAGGGCTGACTTGATGGGGCGCTGGTAAGGTCTTCAGCGGCGAAGCCAACATCTGGCGTCTTAACAGTAAAACGGCGGCAAAGGCCGACGGCTGACGCTAGTTAAGGAAGTAACTGGAGACATATGGAAACCTCGCAGGATCGAGCGGCGACAACGACGCAAGTCATAAACGCCGACGAGGTGGTGCGGGGCGTCGCGATAGCGCGGCGAAACTTCAAGCTGGGAGTGGCAAACGGCGTCCTCGGCGGGCTAATGGACCCGCTTTCAGGTGTATTCGTAATCACGCTCTTCCTCACAACCCTCAACGGACCGCAATTCCTCGTCGGGCTGCTGCCCGCTATGTGGAGCTGGGGAATCTTGCTGCCGCAGATGATCGTTGCCGGCAAGGTCAGAGGCAAAAGACGCGTTATGCCCTGGTACAAGGGCGCGGCTGTGATACGGGTTACAGGAATGGTGGGCATGACAGTGTCTGCTGCTGTCGTCCTCCTGAACCGTGACCTGGTGCTGCTGATCTTCTTTGTGAGCTATCTCGTATATGCTGTGGGCTGCGGCGTTTCGGGCATCCCTTTCATCGAGGTAGTTGGAAAGATCGTGCCGGATCACCGCAAAGGCTCCTTCTTCGGCTATCGGCAGTTCGGCAGCGGTGCGATGTCCATATTCGCGTCGGCAGTAGCAGGCATCGTGATAGCCGAGCATCTTGGCCTTAAGTTCCCTTACAATTTCGCGGCCATGTTCGGCTTTGCCACTATAGTCGGCGTGATCGTCTTCTGGCTCTGGACGCGGGTCGATGAGCCTGACCTGGTGGCCGTAAAAGCACCGGAGACCGCCTCGGTGTTCAAGCTGGGGTTACGTGCTCTTCGCAGCGACCGCGATTACCGGCTCTTTACAATTGTGCGCCTGCTCGCAACGTTCGCGGGCATCGCCGGCCCCTTCTATCTCGTGTTCGTCACGAAAGTGATGCGCGTGCCATTGGACGCGATGGGCATCTACATGATGGCATCTACGGGCGTGTCGCTGTTCGGCGGTCTGCTGTGGGCCCCGGTCGCCAACCGCACACCACGCCACAAACTGATTGCCATCTCCACCGGGCTGCAGTTTGCGAACGCGATATGCTCTGTGCTTGTAATCGCGCTGGCCGGCAATCTGTCCGCGGAGATAGCGCCCTTCGCGGCGGCCCCGGTCTTTCTGATGGGCGGTCTCGCAAGCAGCGCGGCGGTAATGTTCAATGATACAACGCTTCTCTCTATCGCGCCTGACGGCGAGCGGCCCACTTATTTCGGCTTCCTGAACACTCTGGCAGGCACGGCCAGCTTTGTTCTGCCTCTTGGTGGCCTGATGCTTGAGGCGTGGGGATACTTGCCGCTCTTCGCTCTGGCGACAACGCTGGCTGCCGCAGCTTTCCTTGCCGCGTTAAGCCTCAGCGTGTCGTCTGCTCGCCTCCGAAGGCCGTCCTTTATACCTCGCCTCACAAACGCGATCAGCAGGCGGCGGGCAGACAAAACACCTTGACGCATAGGGGCACGTAACTTGCCGTTCTGAACAGACGGAGAATCGTCTGTTACCAGTCGCATTACAGAGGAGGCACATCATGGACAGCGACAATGACCGGGACCGCAACAACAAGGAGGTTGAGGATAGCCAGGAGATACCACCCGCAGCCGTTGTAACGAGCAGTATGACGCAGGGCAATATGGATTCGGGCAACGTTGGTATGCTTGGCGCCAGCCTGATTGGGGGCTTAGCGGCAAACGACCTCACCGACGCTGCCCGCGAGGACGGCGAAGATGCGCGGGACGAAGAACTGGGCAAGATGGACCTCGATGGCCTTGAGCGTTTCGGCAGCGCATACCGCGAAACAGGCGACGAGGGAGTTTCGCAGACACAACGAGACCTCGAAGCAGACGAATTGAACGGCTAGCGTAACCCCAACCGGAAAGTGAGTGTGCCTCGGCATCCTCTTCGCCTTGCTATTACGGCTATGCAGCCAACAAGGATGTGGCAGGTAAGCGTGCTCTCTCGGCAGTGTCATTCTGAACGGAGTGAAGAATCAGCCTCCATACTAATTTCTACCCGAACGGATTCTTCGCTACGCTCAGAATGACACTGCCTCCTGGGGTGCGCTTACCTCTCACTTCTTTGTTAGCGACGCACTGAGCGAAGCGAAGAATCTCGCAAACCAGTATGATGTTCCCTTACACCAATCCCAAGAGAAAAGAGTGAGACGAGATTCTTCACTCTGTTCAGAATGACAGTGCATAGGGCAGGCGGCGACACCAACAAAATAACGTTGCCACGGCACTGATAATAACCAGCTATAGCTAAGGCACCTACCTGAGATATAATGCAGAGACGCATACGCCATGCAACCGACCTATGTCTGTTGCTGCTCTGCTCTACACATACATCTTCTTCAAGGATTGCGAGCCATGTTGCTAACTTACCAGAAGCTCTCACGTCGAGCGCCCGAGATTATTGCCGCAGCAGTACGCGACGTACACACTGTTGAAGGCGTTTTGTGGTGTCCGGCCCCCGGGCTTCCACGTGATAGCGCGATGGCACCCGCACCCCCGCCCGACCACCCTGCGTGGACTCGGCTTCGGCCCAGGCAGCAGTGGGGCGGTGCACCGGGCGACGACCCGTATGCTGCTGAAGTATCAGTAGGCTGGGGGATCCCCACCAGCGGCGGTGGCAACCACTGGCTGATGGCAACTGTGCAGGTGCCGGAGCAGTGGCGCGGCAAGCAGGTACTGGCGGAACTGCTGTGGGAGAAAGGCCAGCACACCAGGGTGGAAGGCATCGCGTACCTGGATGGTCAGGCGCTATCCGGTGTGGACCACTTCCACCTAGCAGCCGTACTGCCCACCTCGGCACACACGGGCACGCACGAATTGCTGCTTAGACTTTATGTGCCCTACGCGATACCCTTTGATGGGCTGCGTCTGGTGCTGCGCGATGAAGGTATCTTCCGCTTCGGTCAGCGCTTCGCTGCTATGCTGGATGCGATACCCACCTACCTTGAGAGTGCCCCAGAACGGTTGGCGCTGACCCATACCCTCAACAACGCCTACAACATGCTCGACCTGCGGGAAGGTTGGCAAAGCGAGCGCTTCGCGGCGTCGGCCTATGCGGCTCTCGATTTTCTGGAGGCCGCATCCGACCACGAATTGAAGAGGCCGGAACCTGCCGCCGGTGAAGCCTCGGAGGTCATGCAACCCAGAGTTGTTTCGACAGGGCACGCGCATCTTGACGTAGCCTGGCTCTGGCCGCTCTGGCGCACCCGTCAGAAGGTTGCGCACACTGTCGCCAACGCCCTCCACTTGATGGAGCGCTACCCTGAGTACCGGTTCAGCATGAGCCAACCCCAGGTGTATGACTTCCTGAAACACGACGATCCGCAGCTATACGCACGCTTGAAGAAAGCCGTGGCCGAAGGGCGCATCGAGCCTGTTGGCATGATGTGGCTCGAAGTGGACTGCAACATCGCGAGCGGCGAGTCGCTGGTACGCCAGCTATCCTTTGGAGCGCGATACTTTGCCGAGGAGTTCGGAGATATAAACCATGTCGTGTGGCTGCCCGATGTCTTCGGTTACAGTGCGGCCCTGCCTCAATTGATGCGTAGCTGCGGCATCTCCTGCTTTATGACCACCAAGATAAGCTGGAATCAGTTCAACCGCATACCGGTGGACACATTCCGCTGGCGAGGTATCGACGGCACCGAGGTGCTGGCTCATTTCGTCACCGCGACATCTGACCCGCTTGGACACCCCGCCGATCCGCAATCATACACATACAACGGCCACATGACGGCCGCCGAGGTAACGGGTCTCTGGAAGCATTACCGCCAGAAAGATGTCAACAACGAACTTCTCTATCTGTACGGGTACGGTGACGGAGGGGGCGGCCCAACCGAGGAAATGCTGGAGACTGCCCGCCTGTTTGAAGATTTGCCCGGCTTCCCCCAAATAGTGCCGGGCCGGGTGGATGACTACTTCAAGAGCCTGTACGAGCGGGTGTGGGATAATCCCGACCTGCCTACCTGGGTGGGTGAGCTTTACCTGGAATTGCACCGAGGCACCTATACCAGCCAGGCACGTAACAAGCAGGCTAACCGCGCCTCCGAGTTACTTTACCGCGAGGCCGAATGGCTCAATGCCTGGGCATCCACGCTTGGCGCGGCCAATCGCCAGCCCGATCTGAACGAGGGTTGGAAGCTTATACTGCTCAACCAGTTCCATGATATCTTGCCCGGCAGCAGCATTGCCCCCGTGTACGTTGAAAGCCAACAGCAGTATGCCGAGGTCCAGCGTATCGGTCAGGATGTGAGTATGGGAGCAGCGTCCGTGATCGCGGCAAGCGGTGAGGCAGCCGCCGAGAGTGGGGACAAAAGCGGGTTCGCAGTCTTCAATAGCCTGCCGTGGGAGCGCAACGATGCATTGCGAATGCCCCTCACGCCGGGTATGACCGCCCAAAGCCTCAGCGATGATGGTGCTCGGCTCACACAGGTCGTGGAAGAGGTGGCGGACGAGCAGTCACTACTGGTGGAGATAGATACGCCCTCTTACGGCTACAGCGTGCTGACCACGAACCAGACAACACAACCGGACGCAGAGGCCACACGCGCAGATACGTCGGTTAAGCGTACTCCTACCCTGGTTGCACAACGGACAACGTTGCAAAACGACGAGTTGCGGCTCGAACTGGACGATAATGGTGAGATCGCTTCGCTGTACGACTTGCGATGTGGCCGCGAAGTAATAGCCGAAGGCCAACGCGGTAACCGGCTTGTCGCTTACGAAGACCGGCCGCTTGCGTGGGAGGCCTGGGATGTTGACATCTTCTACGAAGAGAAGCCATATCCGGTGCAGGACATTGCCGATTGGCGTATCGCTGAAGAGGGGCCTGTGCGCGCCGCTGTAGAGATCACGCGCAAGCTGGGCAGCAGCACGATCCGGCAGCGCATCTGCCTCTGGCGCAGCAGTAGGAGAGTCGATTTCATAACGGAGATAGACTGGCAGGAGCGGCAAACTTTGCTGCGTGCGCTTTTCCCCCTTGGCATCAACGCCTCGCGTGCTACTTGCGAGATTCAGTTTGGAGCGGTCGAGCGGCCCACGCACCGCAACACAAGCTGGGACATGGCGCGCTTTGAGGTGCCCGCCCATCGTTGGGTTGACCTGAGCGAGGGCAATTATGGGGTTGCCCTGCTGAACGACGGCAAGTACGGCCACAGCTTGCACGACAATGTGCTCGGTCTATCGCTGCTCAAAGGGGCGATCTTCCCCGACCCCAACGCCGACCGAGGAATACATAGGTTCACTTACAGTCTGCTGCCTCACGCGGGCGACTGGCGCGAAGCCCAGGTTGTGCGCCGAGCCTACGAGCTGAATGCACCACTGAGAGCAGTGCCTGTTCAGCGGACCCATGCTGTAGAGCGGGTGTCTTTCCTGTCAACGCCCAGCGACCACATTGTTATTGAGACAGTGAAAGTGGCCGAGGATGGAGATGGGCTTATCATCCGGCTCTACGAGGCGCACAACCAGCGCGGCCACGCGGTGTTGCGCTTCCTGCGGCCTGTAACGCGCGCCGAAGAGGTCGATTTGCTGGAACGCAAGACTGTGCCGGTGGATGTAGAAGGCGGTCTGGTCAGCCTCGACATACGACCCTTCGAGGTAAAGACCCTGCGCGTGTGGCTCTAGATCAGATGTCAATGACGACGAGCATAGGTAACGGCATCTAAAGCAAAAGGATGGACCATAACACCGGTTAGAACACCGGGCTATGGTCCATCCTTTTGTCTCCCGATCCGCACCTAAGGAGTCGGGGTTGCCCGCACAAATGCTTCTACTATCTCAAGTGAGGTTGCCTCGAATATGTCGCCGTTCTGCTGGCCTGCCGCGGTGACATTATCGCCCTGCTTGATATCGCCAACTTTGATCTGGACCTGCTTCTGGATTCTGGTGTCCGCGCCGATCTTGAATGTCGCCGAGGAACCATCGGCAGACTTAACAGTAACATCGCTCCCATCTATCTTTTCCACGCTCCCAGACGCGAAATCACGAGCTACACCCGGCGTGCCCTGGGCATTGGGGCCGCCTTGCCCGTTGCCTCTTACGAAGCCTGCCGGGGGTGTGCCGCTGGGGAAGGCTCCGGTGCCTCCGTTAGGGCGTGTGCCGGGCGTACCGTTGAAGCGCCCAAAGCCGCCTCCTCTTCCAGCACCGAACCCACCACCGAAACCGCCGCCACCAATCTGTACACTCTGCGCGTTGATGGTGCTGCCGCTGCTGTCCTTTGTGCCGATAGCGGTAACAGTGTCGCCCACCTTGATTTCAGACGCTTGAGCCTGCGCCTGCTTGCCAATTGTGGTGGTGTCGCTGACCTGTATCACACTTTCCGCGCCATCAACCAGGGCCTTAATAGTAAGCTTATTGCCATCCACCTTCTCGACTGTGCCGAACAGACCGGATGCTCGTCCACCGCCGCCCGGCAGAGCCGTACCCGACGCTGTTACTCCCGGCGTGCCGTTGCCCGAGCGATCAGCCAGGAATTGATTCTTGACGGCATCCTGGTTGGCGCTACCGCTCCCGCTTGTACCGCCCGCTGTCTGCTCCCCACAACCTGAAAGCAGAATCCCCAGGCCCACAATTGCCACTGCAAATAGTGCAGAAAATCTCTGTGTCAATTTCACGCGCTAAACCCCCTTTGGTATTGCGTACTGCGTAGTTATCTGTTGACCGCCGACCGCCGACCGCTGACCGCGTTGTCAGTTGTCAGTTGTCAGTTGTCAGTATTATGGCGGTCGGCGGTCGGCGGTCGGCGGTCATACGCAGTACGCAGTACGCTATACCGTCCCCTACTCGTATCTCAGCGCCTCTATCGGGTCGAGTTTCGCTGCTCTGCGGGCGGGCTCGATGCCGAAGAAGAGGCCGACTGCCATTGCGAACCCCACGGCCAATGCCACCGACTCAGGGCTGATCAAGGCGCGCGCCTGTCCGGTTTCGTTGGCGACCACGGCTATGAGCATACCGATCGTCAGCCCGATAATCCCACCTGTTGTGCTGAGCATCAGTGCTTCGATGAGGAACTGCGTCAGGATGTCGCGTTCGCGTGCGCCTATGGCTTTGCGCAGCCCTATTTCGCGGGTTCGCTCGCGCACCGACACGAGCATGATGTTCATGATGCCGATACCGCCCACGATAAGTGAGATCGCAGCAATCGCGCCAAGGTAAATGGTCATCGTGCGGGTCGTCGCGGTAAGCGTGTTGATAAGATCTTCCTGATTGTTCACCGTAAAATCGTCCGATGTACCTTCCAGCGGAAGATTATGGCGAGAGCGAAGCAATGCTTCCACCTCGCTCTTGGCCGCCAGAATAGAGTCCTTGTTGGCGGCCTGCACCACAATGCTCGACACGGCCGTCTTATTGCCCGCACTCTGCACGCGCCCGCCAACGATCTTTTGCTGTGCTACGGCGAGCGGTATCAGCACGCCCGAATCGTCAAAGTTTAGCCCCCCGGAGCCTTTGGCCGTCAACGCGCCAATCACCTGGAAGTTCTGTCCCTTGATGCGGATGCTCTGGCCCGTGGGGTCCACGCCCTCGCCAAAGAGATCTTTGGTTGCCTGCGAGCCAAGCACCACCACATTCGATTTCGCCTGGTCGTCAGTAATGAAGTTGCCGTACAGCATCTGGTTGTTGTGCATAGACAGGTAAGGTGCGGTTACGCCGATTACGATTGTGTTCTTGCTGGTCGATCCTGCCACCACCGACGCTATGCCCTGCGTTTCAGGCGACACTCCTACCGCGTTTGGTACAGCAGATACATCGGCTATAGCTGCGGCATCGTCGGTGGTGAGCGTAGCATTGCCCCCTCCCGCCGCACCCGATGCGCGCACGGTCAGCAGGTTAGCTCCGTTCGCCGTGATCT